>NZ_PXWG01000006.1 GCF_003011965.1 Streptosporangium nondiastaticum | reverse complement strand
CAGCGCCGTGCCCAGGCCGAGGGCCGAGGCGCACCGGTTCGCCAGGTCGGGCAGTTCGAACGGCAGGGCCGTCTGCGCCTCGACGATCAGCTCTTCCAGGCGGTTCTCGTCGACGGCGGTGTCGGGCTCCCGGGCGGCGGAGGCAAGGGCATACGCAGCCCCAAGGTGCTGCTCAGCGCCGTGGCCGGTGCCGTGGCGTTCCTGGTGGCGGCCGCGATCGGCGCGTCCGTCTTCGGCGGCTCCGGCAGCGGGACGGGCTCGCAGCGGCCCGAGGCGCCGGCCACGGAGTCGGCGGACCGCGCGCCGGGCGGGGCGCCCGCGCCGCCGAAGGCCGTGCCCGCCGATGCGGGCCCGTCGTCCGCGCCGTCCCCCTCCGCCAAGAAGTCCAAGAACAAGAAGAAGTCCAAGGACAAGGACAAAGACAAGGAAGACGACGACTGAGGCCGCCTCGGATCTCGCGCCTGAATCGGCGTTCGATCCCGCGCGGGCCGGGCCGCGGCCCGGCTCACGCCTCGGGGACGTCCTCCACGAAGTGGTCGAACTCCCCGGCCCTGACGCCCAGGACGAAGGCGTCCCACTTGGCGGCCGTGGTCACCACCACCGTCCCGGGCTCGGTGTTCGTCCGGAGGTGCACGTCGCCGTTCTCGGCGAACGCGATCTCCAGGTACTCCGTCTCGTCGCCCTCGGTCACCGGGATCCAGTCCAGCTCCGGCATCGCCCCTCCTCCTGGCTCTCCTCACCGCGCCCGCTCACCGTAACGCCCTGCGGCGACGGGGCGGCACTGCACGCCTGTTGACGGATCGATACAAATTGCGGATACGCGACGGGTCGTTGGGGGAGGATTGCGGGGTGCGGAAGCTCTGGGTGGGCATGACGGTGGGCATCGCGATGTGCCTGTGCTTCATCGGGCTGCTCGTGATCGGCGTCTACACCGCCGCGTCGAACCTGCTCGGCGGCGGCGGAGGGGCCGTGGGCCTGGCCAAGGGCGCCGTGCCGGACCAGTACCAGGCGCTCGTGCAGAAGTGGGGCAATCTGTGCCCCGCCCTCAACCCCGCCATCCTCGCCGCGCAGATCTATTCGGAGAGCGCCTGGAACCCGAAGGCCGTGAGCCCGGCGGACGCGCGCGGGATAGCCCAGTTCATCCCGGGCACGTGGGACGCCCACGCGATCGACGCCAACGGCGACGGCAGGAAGGACATATGGGATCCGCAGGACGCGATCCCCTCCGCGGCCGTCTACGACTGCGAGCTGTCCAAGTACGTCAAGAACGTCCCCGGCGATCTGTCGGACAACATGCTCGCGTCGTACAACGCGGGCTCGTACGCGGTCATCCAGCACGGCGGCGTCCCGCCGTACCGCGAGACGCAGGGGTACGTGCGCTCGATCCGCACGCTGGAGAAGAGCTTCGCCCGGCCCGTCGGCAGGGTCGCGCCCTCCCGGCAGGCCGCCGGGGCGATCTACTACGCCCAGGCGAAGCTCGGCACGCCCTATCTGTGGGGCGGTGACGGCACCGCCGAGGACAACGGCCGCTTCGACTGCTCGGGCCTCACCAAGGCCGCCTACGAATCGGTGGGCATCACCCTGCCCCGCGTGGCCAACGACCAGTGGAACGCGGGCCCGCACCCCAAGCGGGACGAGCTGATCCCGGGCGACCTCGTGTTCTTCGCCACCGACCTGAAGGACCCGCGCTCCATCCACCACGTGGGCATCTACGTGGGCGGCGGACAGATGATCAACGCCCCCTACACCGGGGCCGTGATCCGCTTTGACAAGATCGACATGCCGGACTACATCGGGGCCACCCGCGTCACCCAGGATGGCGCGAAAGCGCTCCCCGCGGGCAGCACCGCATGAACGCTCCGGAACGAACTGCGACGATGGGTCACCCTTCCATAACGTCCTGGTGATCATTGGGAGAAGAGTGGAACGCCCGGCCGGAGTGGCGCGTTCCATGGGAGTGGGAAAGCAGCGCCACTGAGCGGGGGCTACAGCGACGCACGGACCACGGGGGTCGGCAGCTGGACGTAGCGACAGGCGACAGATAAGGGGCCACGGCACATGGCTGGACTCGCGATGGGCTATCCCATGCCGCAGGCCAGGGGCGGGAACCCCGACACCAGCACGCTGTACGACATCAACGGCCTCGCCAAGGACGCCCCCGGCTGGCTCGACCACACCATGGAGTTCATCGGCGAGTACGGGATCGTCCTCGGGCTCGCCGTCCTCATGGTCCTCGCCTGGTGGAGCCTGCGCCGCCGGCAGGACGCCCCGGCCGCGGTCGCCGCGCTGCTCTGGGCGCCGCTCGCCGCGGGCCTCGCCCTGCTCGTCAACGTCCCGATCCGGGGCTTCGTCAAGCGGCCCCGGCCCTTCATCGACCACACCGGCCTGGAAGTGCTGGTCAAGGGCAAGACCGACTACTCCTTCGTCAGCGACCACGCGACGCTGACGATGGCCATCGGCGTGGCCCTCTTCGTCGCCAACCGCAAGTACGGCCTGATCGGAATCGGCCTCGCCTTCCTCGAAGGCTTCTGCCGCGTCTACATGGGCGTGCACTATCCGACGGACGTGATCGGCGGCCTCGCCCTGGGCACGGCGGTCGCGCTGCTGCTGGCGCCGCTCGCGATGATGGCGCTGACCCCGCTCACGCGGGCGATCGCCCGTACGCGGGCGGCTTGGCTCGTCCGGTCGGCCGGGCCGGTGGCGGCCGCGCCGCCGCCTCTCGTCGCGGCCGAGGCCACCGATGCGGGGCGGGAGACGCCCCGGCACCGGGACAACGACCTCGCGGCGTAGGCCCTTCCGGCGGATCGGGGTGCGCACGTCCCGGTGCAGGCGGCTTCGGATTCCGCCGGACCCTCTCCGTCGTGGCCGAGCGCCGTTGCGGCGGAGGCTTGTCGCGCCGCAACGGGGTGGGGCTCAGAGGGCTTGAGGGAAGTCGAAGACGCGTTCCGGGTCGTACTGGCGCTTGAGTTTCGTCAGGCGGCCCTCCGCGTCGCCGTAGTACGCCTTGCGCCAGTCCTTCAGGTTCGCGTCCGCGTAGTTCTGGTACGCGGCCCCGGAGGCGTGCCGGCGCATCGCCGCGTGCGTGCCGTCCAGCCACGCCGTCTGCGCGCCGCCCGAGCCGCCCGCCGCCCAGTGGGCCAGGTACTGGGCCAGGAATCGCGCCCGGCGGTGGACGAACGCCGTGGCCAGCGGCTGGACGCGGTTGACCGCGCCGCCCAGGGCCGTCAGCTGGACCGAGACGCCGCCGCTGCCGCCCCCACGGGCGAAACGTTCCACCTGATCGGTCAGGGCCTGTGCTCCCGCCGCGTTCAGCGACCGGTCGTAGAAGTCCGAGCGGGCCCCGTACGTCTCCCGCTCCAGCGCGCCGGACGTCTCGCGGCCGGGCGTGCGGCCCGGCAGGTGGCACTGCGTCTGCGACTTGTCGGAGCAGCCCGCGTAGGCGCGGACCATGTCGAGGTGGGAGCGGCGGCGCAGCCGTACGCCGTTGGACGTGCCGCCGACCTTGCCGGCCAGCGCGTCCAGGGCGTTCTCCAGGTCCCCCTGGGTGCCGAGGGAGTACGCCGAGACGGAGACGCGGGGCGTGCCGCCCGCCGCGGCGGACAGGTCGCAGGAGGACCAGATCTCGTCGGGCCGGGTCGGCCCCCACTCCTGCCAGGCGCGGATCACGTCGGCGGCCCGTGACCAGGGCCAGGAGACGTAGCCGGTGACGCCGTCCGCCGCCTTGCGGGTGCGGAAGCGGAGTTCGGTGACGACGCCGAAGTTGCCGTTGCCCGCGCCGCGCAGGGCCCAGAAGAGGTCGGCGTTGCGGCCGTCGCTGACGTCGAGGACCTTGCCGTCGGCGGTGACGAGGGTGGCGCCGGTGAGGTTGTCGCAGGTCAGGCCGTAGGCGCGGGAGGTCACACCGTGTCCGCCGCCGAGGGCGAGGCCGGAGATGCCGACGGTGGGGCAGGAGCCGGAGGGGATGGTGACGCCGTGCGCGGCCAGTCCCGTCTGGACGTCGATGAGCTTGGCGCCCGCGCCGATCACCGCGGAGGAGGAGTCCGGGGTGCGCACGGTCCGCATCCGGGAGACGTCGATCACGAGCCGGTCGGTGCCGCTGGACCAACCGGCATAGCTGTGGCCGCCGTTGCGTATGGATATCAGGGTGCTGTAGCGGCGGGCGAAGGCGAGGCACTCGCGGATGTCCTGGGCGCCGGTCACGTAGGCGATGCCGGCCGGGCGCAGGCCGTCGAAGCGGGTGTTGTAGAGCTGGCGGGCCGCCGTGTAGTCGGCGTCGCCGGGGCGGACGAGGCCGCCCGAGAGGCCCTTGGCGAGGGCGGACCAGTCGGCCTTGCCCGGGTCCGGGCGCCGGGAGGCGGGGACGGCACGGGCCGAGGTCACCATCCGGTTGGGGCGCTCCAGGCCGCTGCTGTCGCTGCAGGAGGAGGCCCAGGCGCCGGCGGCGGCCAGCCCCACACCCGTGGCGAGCAACTGACGCCTCCCCGGGAGGCCGCGCGGTCCGCTGCCCGTACGTGTGCCCGTACGCGCATCGCCTTGCCCGCCGCCCGTGCCCTTCGTCCCGTTCATTCCGTTTGCGCCTGCGTCAACGGCCATGCCCGCCCCGTCACCCGATGTGCTGCTGGATTCCCCCTGTTGTGGAGACAGATGACGTGGCGGCGGCAGCGGTTCCGCCGGGGCCCGGCGGGCGGCTCACGGCCCGTGTGAAGGGCGCGGCGGACGCGGCCGGCCGGGCTCGCGCAGGCGTGGCCCGCTGCCGTGGCGACGGGCGGGTTTCCCGGCCGGTCAGCCGGTCGCGCCCGCCGTGGCCTCGTGCCCCGCGGCGTCGTCGCGGGCCAGGGAGCGGGCGCGGCGGGCGGGGCCGCGCCAGCCGCACGTGCAGCGGGCCGAGCAGAAGGACCCCTGCTCGCTGGTGCTGGTGAAGTGGGCCGCGGACGGCTCCGCGGATGCTCGCTCGGACACGTGACCACGCTACCGGGCCGTGACGGCCTCGCCCACGCCGTCGTTGGCAGTAACGGGTTCCACAGCGGGTCGGTGGCAGGGGGCTGGCAGGGAATGGTGGCGCGGAGAGAAGGCCGCAGCAGACGCAGCAGGCGCGGAGGACACGGCCGTCGCGGCGGCGCGGCCCTCGCCGGAGTGACGGCCGGCGGCATCGTCCTCGGCCTCCTGGTGTCCGGCTGCGCGCTCCGCGGCCCGGCCGCCGGCGAGGCCCCCGAGCTGCGCGACACCATGAAGAGCCTGAGCGGCCAGGCCCGGCAGGCGGGCGACGAGAGCGATCCCGGGCGGGCGCGGGCCGCGGTGGCGGAGGCCGTGCGGACGCTGGCCCGGGCGGGCCGGGCGCGGGTGCGGACGTCGATGGAGACGGTCAGCGGCGGCACCCGGCTCACCATCCACGGCGCGGGCGGGTACGACTTCGAGCGGCCCGCCGGGCGCCTGACGGTGCTCGTGCCGGAGGACGCGGCCGGTGCCGCCGAGCACCGGCCGATCACGGAGGTCTTCGCCCCGGGCGCGCTCTTCATGAAGAACCGGGGCGCGGGCGTGCCGACCGACAAATGGGTGCGGCTCGCGACGGCCTCGCTCGCCGACGGGAACCTCCTCACGAACGGCGCCACCGATCCGCTCGCCGCGGCCGAACTGCTGGGCGGGGCCCGCGAGGTGACGTACATGAGGGACGAGCGGGTCGGCGGGGTGCGGGTGCGGCACTACTGGGGCACCATCGACCTCGGCCGGGCGGTGCGCGCCGCGCCGGAGCGGGACCGGGGGGCGCTCGCCACGGCGGCCAAAGGTTTCTCCAGCGGGACGGTGGCCTTCGACGCCTATCTGGACGACCAGGGCAGGCCGCGCCGGCTGCGGCACCGTTTCAGCGTGGCGAGCACGGGCCCTTCGGCCCCGCGGGCCCCGATGACGGTGACCTCGACGGTCGAGCTGTACGACTTCGGCGCCGATGTGGACGTGGACCTACCCGACGCCGCCGATATCTATGCGGGGAAGGTCGGTTCGCCGCGGAATTGACGCGGCAGGGCGTAGTTGGCCATGGAAATGGTCCTTCTGTGCCATGCGCGCCATGTGTACCGATCACTAGGCTGGTTAGCCGAGGAACGAAAGAGCAGTACGACCGGTACGGCGAGTGACGACTTACGACCGGTACGACGAGTACGGCCAGGACAACCGAGGCACGAGTCCGAGATCGAGTCCCGGACCCGAGGCGAAAGACCCGAGGAGGTGAATCACGTGGTTTCGCGACGCGGTTCGTCGGGCGGGCCGGATCCCGTGGCCCTCATCGAGATCGATCTCTACGGTGATTTGATGATCGCCGCGTCCAGCGCGGACGAGGACCGGCTGAGCGCCGATCGCATCGACGAGGTTCTGCGGGTCGTCCCTGCCGGGGGAAAGGCCGAGGAGTAGCCGAGGAGTAACGGTCTCGGCGGGTTCGGCACCGCCGGGTCCGTCTCGTCGTGGTGACGCGCCGCTGCGGCGGTAAGAGATCGCCGGCCGCGGCGGGACGGCCCCGGCCCGTACGGCAGCGGAAACCGCCACGGTCGTGGAACCGCTGCGGCCGCGGAAACCGCTACGTCTGCAGCCGCGGAAACCGCTACGTCCGCAGCAGGCGCGCGATCGCCGCGCTCGCCTCCGCCACCTTCGCGTCGATCTCGTCCCCGCCCTTGACCGCGGCCTGGGCGACGCAGTGCCGCAGGTGCTCCTCCAGCAGCTGCAGGGCGAAGGACTGCAGGGCCTTCGTGCTCGCCGACACCTGCGTGAGTATGTCGATGCAGTAGACGTCCTCCTCGACCATGCGCTGGAGGCCGCGGATCTGGCCCTCGATCCGGCGCAGGCGCTTGAGGTGCTGGTCCTTCTGCTTGCTGTAGCCGTGCGGACCGGCCGGGGCGGCGGCCTCGCCGTGGCAGGCCGCGGCCGCGCCACGGGCCGCCGCAGCATCGTCGCCGCTGGTCAGCGGGGCTTCCGTGGTCGTCATGGGGTCCGTCCTCCTGCGGTCCGGCGGGCTGGTGGTGCGCGTGGCTGGTGCGTACCCCGCCCGCATACCCCCAGAGGGTATATGGTACAGAATTTTGCCCGCGGCGGCGGTACCTGGCTTCATGAGCACTCTGCCCGATGGGCGACACTGAGGGAATGCCAGTTAGCTGTGGCTGGATGATGCGCCTAGCATCAACGAGACCGAATCCGTTGCACCCCGAGGATCCCACGTGCGCTTTCGTCTGACCCCCAGGGAGACGAGCTTCTACGACATGTTCGCCGCCTCCGCGGACAACATCGTCACGGGCTCCAAGCTCCTGATGGAACTGCTCGGAGCGGATACGTCCGCACGGGCCGAGATCGCCGAACGGATGCGCGCAGCGGAGCACGCGGGGGACGATGCCACGCACGCGATCTTCCATCAGCTGAACTCGTCCTTCATCACGCCGTTCGACCGCGAGGACATCTACGCCCTCGCCGGCTCGCTCGACGACATCATGGACTTCATGGAAGAGGCCGTCGACCTGGTCGTCCTGTACCAGATCGAGGAGCTTCCGAAGGGCGTCGAGCAGCAGATCGAGGTCCTCGCGCGGGCCGCCGAGCTGACCGCCGAGGCCATGCCGAACCTCCGCACCATGACGAATCTCACGGAGTACTGGATCGAGGTGAACCGTCTGGAGAACCAGGCGGACCAGATCCATCGCAAGCTCCTGGCCCAGCTCTTCAACGGCAAGTACGACGCCATCGAGGTGCTGAAGCTGAAGCAGATCGTGGACGTGCTGGAAGAGGCGGCCGACGCGTTCGAGCACGTCGCCAACACCGTCGAGACCATCGCGGTCAAGGAGTCCTGACCCCCGGTGGACACCTTTGCTCTCGTCGTGACCATCGGGGTCGCGCTCGGCTTCACCTATACCAACGGCTTTCACGACTCCGCGAACGCCATCGCGACCTCGGTGTCCACCCGGGCGCTGACCCCCCGCGCGGCCCTCGCGATGGCGGCCGTCATGAACCTCGCCGGTGCCTTCCTGGGCAGCGGCGTGGCCAAGACGGTCAGTGAGGGCCTGATCGAGACGCCGACGGGCGACAAGGGGATGGGCATCCTCTTCGCCGCTCTGATCGGCGCGATCGCCTGGAACCTGATCACCTGGTACTTCGGCCTGCCCTCGTCCTCCTCGCACGCCCTCTTCGGCGGCATGGTGGGCGCGGCGCTCGCGGGCGGCACGGCCGTCATCTGGTCGGGCGTGGTCGAGAAGATCGTCATTCCGATGTTCCTCTCGCCGTTCGTCGGCCTGATCCTCGGCTATCTGGTGATGGTCGCGATCATGTGGATGTTCCGCCGCGCCAACCCGCACAAGGCCAAGCGCGGGTTCCGGATCGCCCAGACGGTCTCGGCCGCGGGCATGGCGCTCGGCCACGGTCTGCAGGACGCCCAGAAGACCATGGGCATCGTGATGATGGCCCTGGTCATCGGCGACGTGCAGGCCAAGGGCGACGCCATCCCGGTGTGGGTCAAGCTCGCCTGCGCGATCATGCTCTCGCTCGGCACGTACGCGGGCGGCTGGCGCATCATGCGGACGCTCGGCCGGAAGATCATCGAGCTGGACCCGCCGCAGGGCTTCGCCGCGGAGACCACGGGCGCGTCGGTCATGTTCACGACCGCGTTCATGTTCCACGCGCCGATCTCCACGACGCACGTGATCACCTCGGCGATCATGGGCGTCGGCGCGACCAAGCGGGTGAACGCGGTCCGCTGGGGCGTCGCGAAGAACATCATCCTGGGCTGGTTCATCACGATGCCCGCCGCGGCGCTGGTCGCCGCGCTGGCTTACTGGGTGGTCAACCTGGCGTTCGGCTGATCCCGGACCGCTTACGGAGTGCTGATTCCGGACCGCTTACGGAGTGCTGATTCCGGACCGCTCACGGAGTAGGGCCCGCCCCCTGGTACGAACAGGGGGCGGGCCCTTCGCCTTGCGGCGGCACCGCCATGCAGCGCCGTAAGGCGGCTCAGGGGGAGGCGGCCTAGCCGAACCGGCCCGAGATGTAGTCCTCCGTGGCCTGGACCGACGGGTTCGAGAAGATCCTCGCCGTCTCGTCGATCTCGACCAGCTTGCCCGGCTGGCCGACGCCCGCCAGGTTGAAGAACGCCGTGCGGTCGGAGACGCGCGCCGCCTGCTGCATGTTGTGCGTCACGATCACGATCGTGAAGCGCTCCTTCAGCTCCCCGATCAGGTCCTCGATCGCGAGCGTCGAGATCGGGTCGAGCGCCGAGCAGGGCTCGTCCATCAGCAGGACCTGCGGCTCCACCGCGATCGCCCGGGCTATGCACAGCCGCTGCTGCTGGCCGCCGGAGAGGCCCGCTCCCGGCTTGTTCAGCCGGTCCTTGACCTCCTTCCAGAGGTTCGCGCCCTGGAGGGACTTCTCCACCACGTCGTCCAGCTCGGCCTTGCGGATGCGGCCCCCGTTGAGGCGGATGCCCGCGGCCACGTTCTCGTAGATCGACATGGTCGGGAAGGGGTTCGGCCGCTGGAAGACCATGCCGACCGTGCGGCGCACGGAGACCGGGTCGACGCCGGCGCCGTAGAGGTTCTCGTCGTCCAGCATCACCTTGCCCTCGACGCGGCCGCCGGGGGTGACCTCGTGCATGCGGTTCAGGGTGCGCAGGAAGGTCGACTTGCCGCAGCCGGAGGGGCCGATGAAGGCCGTGACGGAGCGGGGTTCGACGGTCATCGAGATGTCGTCGATGGCCTTGTGGGTGCCGTAGTAGGCGGAGAGGCCGCTGACGTCGATTCGCTTGGCCATGGGGATCACTACTTCTTTCGGAAAAAACCGCGTCAGCGGCCGGTCTTGGGGGCCTTCCAGCGGGCGATGCCGCGGGCCACCAGATTCAGGATCATGACGAAGGCGATGAGGACGAGCGCCGCCGCCCAGGCGCGGGCGTAGCTGGCGTCGTTGCCGGCCGCCCACTGCTCGTAGATGTAGTACGGCAGGGAGGACTGGGCCCCGTCGAACGGGTTGTTGTTGATCACCTGGGAGCCGAAGACCAGCAGGACGATCGGGGCGGACTCGCCGGCGATGCGGGCGATGGCGAGCGTGACGCCGGTGGCGATGCCGCCGATGGCCGTGGGCAGGACGACCTTGAGGATCGTGCGCCACTTCGGCACGCCCAGGGCCAGCGAGGCCTCGCGCAGCTCGTTGGGGACGAGCTTGAGCATCTCCTCGGTGGAGCGGACGACGACCGGCATCATCAGGATCGCCAGGGCCATCGAGCCGGCGAAGCCCGAGTAGCCGAAGTCGAGCATGAGGATCCAGAAGCTCAGGATGAACAGACCCGCGACGATCGACGGGATGCCCGTCATGACGTCCACGAAGAACGTCACGGCCTTCGCCAGCCGGCCGCGCCCGTACTCGACGAGGTAGACGGCCGTCAGCAGGCCCACCGGGGCCGCGATGGCGGTGGCGATGCCGACCTGCTCCAGGGTGCCGATGATCGCGTGGTAGACGCCGCCACCGGGCTGGATGGTGAGGACACCGGCCATGGAGTGGGTGAGGAAGTTCCCGTCGAGGACCTTGATGCCGCGGGCGACGGTCTCCCAGATCAGGGAGACCAGCGGTACGACGGCGAGCAGGAAGCAGACCCAGACGAGGCTGGTCGCCAGTCGGTCCGTGGCCTGGCGGCGGCCCTCGACGCGCGCCGCGAGGGCGTACATCACGATGACGAAGAGGCCGGCGGCGATCAGGCCCCACTGGATGCGGCTGCTCAGCGCGGCGCCCAGGCCGATCCCGCAGCCCGCGGCGATCGCACCGGCGGCGACGGCGGCCGGGGCCCAGCGCGGCAGGCGCGGCTGGCGCAGCGACACGGGCCGCGGCGGCGGGGCGCCGTCGGAGACCAGCGGCTGGTCGATGGTCACGTCGCTCATTCCGAGTACTCCTTGCGACGCGCGATGATCAGCCGGGCCGCTCCGTTGACCAGCAGGGTCAGGACGAAGAGGACGAGGCCGGAGGCGATCAGGGCGTCCTTGCCGATCTCACCGGACTCCTTGAAGCTGCTGGCGATGTTCTGGGCGAACGTGCCGCCGCCCGGGTCCAGCAGGCTCTTGCCGATGGTGAAGCTGGGGGAGAGGACGGTGGCGACGGCCATCGTCTCGCCGAGGGCGCGGCCGAGGCCGAGCATGGAGGCGCTGATGACACCGGAGCGGCCGAAGGGGAGGACAGCCATCCGGATGACTTCCCAGCGGGTGGCGCCGAGCGCGAGCGCGGCCTCCTCGTGCATCTTCGGGGCCTGCAGGAAGACCTCGCGGCTGACGCTGGTGACGATCGGCAGGATCATGATCGCCAGCAGGATGCCGATGGTGAAGAGGGAGCGGGCGGCGCCGTCGTGGTACGCGAAGACGCCGGTCCAGCCGAGGTAGTCGTTCATCCAGCTGTAGAGGCCGCCGAGATGCGGCACCAGGAAGAGGGCGCCCCACAGGCCGTAGACGATGGACGGTACGGCGGCGAGCAGGTCGATCACGTACGCGAGCGGGGCGGCGAGCCGGCGCGGGGCGTAGTGCGAGATGAACAGCGCGACCCCGATGGCCACCGGCACGGCGATGATCATCGCGATCAGCGAGCTGACGATCGTGCCGAAGGCCAGGACGGCGATGCCGAAGACCGGCGGGGTGGCGTTGGCGCTCCACTCGAAGGTGGTGAAGAAGTTGCCTTCGTTGTGGGAGAGGGCGTTGGTGGCCCGGACGGCGAGGAAGGCCGCGATGGCGGCCATGATCACCAGAAGCAGGAGGCCGGAGCCGCGGGAGAGGGCGAGGAAGATCCGGTCGCCCGGGCGGGTGGCGCCCTTCGCGGCATTCGCGGCCTTCGAGCCCGGCTTCGCGCCCGGCCTCGCCGGTGGGCTGCTGTCGGCGGTTGAGCTGGTTATGTCCATGGGGATTTCTCCGGTCTGCGGGGCCGCTCCCCGGCGGGGGAGGCGGCTCCTCGTGCGGCGGTGCACCGGACGGTGTGGCGGGGCTCCGGTGCCGGAGCCCCGCCACACACGGCTCAGGACAGGCTCGCGACCGTCTCGCGGACCTTCGTGGCGATCTCGGCGGGCAGCGGGGCGTAGCCGAGGTCCTTCAGGACCGACTGGCCGTCCGCGCTCGCGATGTAGGAGAGGAAGGACTTGACCGCGGGGAGGGTCTCGGCCTTGTTGCCCTGGTCACCGGCGATCTCGTACGTGACCAGGGTGATCGGGTAGGCGCCCTCGGCCTTGGTGGTGTAGTTCAGCTTGAGCGCCAGGTCCTTGCCGGTGCCGGCGATCTTCGCCTCGGCGATGGCCTTCGAGGCGTTCTCGGAGGAGGCCTCGACCGGGGCGGAGGCGCCGGTGTTGAGCTTCACCGTCTTGATCGAGCTGGCCGTGGCGTAGGAGAGCTCGAAGTAGGAGATGGCGCCCTGGGTCTGCTTGACCTGCGAGGAGACACCGGCGGAGCCGTCCGCGGACTGGCCGCCCTTGGCCTTCCAGGCCTTCGCGGGCTCGTACGGCCAGGACTTGTCGGCGGCGGCCTTGAGGTACTTGGTGAAGTTGTCCGTGGTGCCCGACTCGTCGGAGCGGTGGAACGCCTGGATCTTGAGGTCCGGGAGCTTGGCGTCCTTGTTGAGCTTGGCGATCGCCTCGTCGTTCCACTTCTCGATCTTGCCGTCGAAGATCTTGGCGAGGGTGTCGGCGTCGAGGACGAGGTTGTCCACGCCCGGGACGTTGTAGCCGATCGCGATCGGGCCGCCGACCATCGGGAGGTTGATGCCCTGGCCGCCCTTGACGACCTCCTTGGACTTCGCGACCTCCTCCGGCTTGAGCGCCGAGTCGGAGCCCGCGAAGGCGGTCTTGCCCTGGAGGAACTCCTGGATGCCCGCGCCCGAGCCGGTGGGCTTGTAGTTGATCTGGATGTCCTTGCAGGCCGCCATGAAGTTCTTGACCCAGAGGTCCATGGCGTTCTTCTGCGCGGACGAGCCCGAGGCCAGGAGCTGCCCCTTGCCCTCGCACTTGATGTTGCCCGCGGCCTTGGTGGAGCCGCCGCCGGTGGAACCGCCACCGCTGTTGTCGTCCGAGCCGCACGCCGTGAGGACCAGGGCGCCGGAGACGGCGATGGCGCCGAGAGCGACGGCGCGGAGCCGGTTCTTGCGCTGAAGCTTCACTTTCGGGTGTTCCTTCCGGGAGCCGCCGCTGGGGCGGCGTGCGAGAGGTTTCCGGCGCGGACGCTTCTGCCCGCACCCTCTATCGGCGAAATTAGGCAGATCAGGTGAAGCGGTCGATGGGGAAGAGTGAACGCAGGGTGAACCTCACCCGTCAGGGTGGTGGCCTCCGAAAAGATCATGGAACCTGGGGCGGGTGGCTCGCGGAGGGCTTGCGGGGGGACCGCGGGGAGCCCGCGGAGGGCTCGCGTGGCCGGTCTCGTGCGGTCCGTGCGGTGGTTGCAGGCCGGACTCTCCTGAGTGTGACGCAGATCTCTGTCGGTTTGCGGGGCGTCATGGCAGCATCCCTTCCTCGCGTGACGGTATGTCAGACGTGGGGGCATTGACCGCGGAGGTGGTCTGTGGGGCGGAACGGCTGGAATGCGGACGCCGGAATCACTGGGAGCATGGCGGTCGGCAGAGGCGAGGGCTGCGGAGGCAGACGCGTGATCTCGGTGACCGCATTGATATGCGTCCTGGCGGTGGCCGGGGTGGTGGCCACCATGCCCGGCACGGCGTATGCGGAACCCAAGCCACCGCGCTCCCTGGAAGACGTCCACAAGGAGGTGGAGGGCCTCTACCGGCAGGCCGAGGCCGCCACGGACGCCTACAACGCCGCGAACGAGGCCCAGCGCAGCCAGGAGAAGTCGATCGCCGAGATCGCGAAGTCCGCGGCCGAGGCCCAGGAGCGGATGAACCGCCTCAAGAACCAGGCCGGCTCCCTGGCCCGCGCCCAGTACCGCGACGGCAGCATGCCGCCCCAGGTCCGGCTCCTGCTCTCCGGCTCCCCCGAGAGCTTCTTCGACGGCGCGGCCCTCACCCACAAGGGGCAGGCCGCCACGCGCGGGCTGATCACCCAGGTCGCCGCCGCCCAGAAGGCCATCGACGGCTACGCCAAGGCCGCCGGCGAGCGCTGGAAGACCCTCGACGGCGAGCGCCGCAAGAAGGAGGGCGCGAAGAAGGAGATCGAGGCCAAGCTCGCGGCCGCCAAGGAGCTGGAGTCGAAGCTGGAGGAGAAGGAACGCGAACGGCTGCGGCTGCTGGAGGAGGAGCGCGCCCGCCAGGCCCAGCAGAAGTGGCTCTCCTCGGACGCGGTGAAGGGCGCCGGGCTCAAGGGCTCGGGCGCCGCCACGGCCGAGGGCAAGCGGGCGGTCGACTTCGCGACCGCCCAGATCGGCAAGAACTACGTGTGGGGCGCCGAGGGGCCCGACACGTACGACTGCTCCGGGCTGACGCTGAAGGCCTGGGCGGCCGCGGGCCGGGCGATCCCGCGCACCTCGCAGGACCAGTGGCGCCTGCTGCCCAAGGTGGACCTCAAGGACATGCGGCCCGGCGACCTGATCATCTACTTCGGCGACGCGAGCCACGTCGGGATGTACGTGGGCGACGGCGCGATGGTGCACGCGCCGCGGCCGGGCCGGCAGGTGACGATCGCGGGCGCGGGCTCGATGC
This sequence comes from Streptosporangium nondiastaticum, assembly GCF_003011965.1. Classification (GTDB taxonomy): domain Bacteria; phylum Actinomycetota; class Actinomycetes; order Streptomycetales; family Streptomycetaceae; genus Streptomyces; species Streptomyces nondiastaticus. The sequence continues at coordinate 113,034 of NZ_PXWG01000006.1, read as the reverse complement.
CGGTGCTGGGGGTCGTGCGGCCGGGGTGAGGGGGGTGCGGGTGGTTGTGCCGGTTGCCGGGGGGCGTCGGGTGCCGGAGGGGCCGGGGCCGCGGCGCTCCCGGCTTCGCCGGCGGCTGTTACGGGGGCGTCGGGGGGCCGGAGATGCCGGGGCCGCGGCGCCCCGGCTTTCACCGCGGCTGTGACGCCCGGCACGTGTGACGCGGCTCGCACACAGTGACCCCCGTCGGGGTGATGTTTGTCATCGCGTGTTTCTCCCCTCACGCGTCAAATGCCGCTCCGGCTAGGGCATATGACAGCGGCGAGTGGCTCCGCTCCATTCCGTTCGAGCATGCCCTGACGCTAGGGTCGCGTTCGGCACCCCGCCGGTCGCGGGGGCCGTGCCTCAGGGGGCGGAGGCACCCCCAGCGGTCGCTGGGGGAGGAAGGAAACCGAAGACATGTCCGTACCCGTGCCGAGGTCCGCGGAGCCGGTGACCGCGCCGCCCGACACCGGGCTGACCCTCCTGGTGATCGAGAACGATCCTGCCGGGCCCCTCTCGATGCCCGACATCACTGAAATGTCGGGTGCCGTGGGCAGCCCGGTCCGCATCCGCACCGCCCGCAACCTCACCGAGGCCGAGCGGCTCCTCACCGACGACGTCCACTGCATCCTCCTCGACCTGGCGGACGCCGGAGCCGCCACCGGCCCGGCCACCGGCCGGACCGACGAGCTGGACACCCTGCGCCAGGTGCTGCGCCTCGCCCCGCACCACGCCGTCCTCGCCCTCACCGCCGAGGAGGACACCGAGCGCGCGGCCGAAGCCGTGCGCGTCGGCGCCCAGGACTACCTCTCGCGCGACGAGCTCGACGGGCGCGTCCTCAGCCGGGCCATCCGCTACGCCGTCGAGCGCAAGCGCGCCGACCTCACCCAGCGGCAGCTCACCGAGTCCCGGCTGCGCGCCCAGGAGAACGCCCGCCTGGAGCGCGGCCTGCTGCCCACCCCGCTGCTCGCCGGCTCCGGCCTGCGCTTCGCCGCCCGCTACCGGCCCGGCCGCAGCCGCGCCCTGCTCGGCGGCGACTTCTACGACATGGTCCGCACGCCCGACGGCACCGTGCACGCCATGATCGGCGACGTCAGCGGCCACGGCCCCGACGAGGCCGCCCTCGGCGTCGAACTCCGCATCGCCTGGCGGGCGCTGACCTTCGCCGGGCTCTGCGGCGACGAACTCCTCGCCACGCTCCAGCAGGTCCTGGAGCACGAGCGCGCCGATGACGAGACCTTCGCGACGCTGTGCGCGGTCGACATATCGGCGGACGGGCGCCGGGCGGGCCTCAGCCTCGCCGGCCACCCCGCCCCGCTGCTCGTACGACCCGGACGTGCGCCGCGGCTGCTGCCCCAGGAGGACGGCGGCCCCGCGCTCGGCCTGCTCCGGCGCGCCCGCTGGCCGCGCCGCCAGGTCGAACTCGGCGGCCTGTGGAGCCTGCTGATGTACACGGACGGGCTGATCGAGGGCCGCGTCGGGGCCGGCGCACGGCGCCTGGGCCAGGACGGCATGGTCGAGCTGATCAGCCGCGGGCTCGCGGAGGGCCTGCACGGCGAGGAGCTTCTGGACGCGACGGTCGCCGAGGTCCAGGCCCTCAACGGCGGGGAGCTGACGGACGACCTCGCGGTGCTGCTGCTCGACCGCGGCCGGGTTCCGGCGGAGGGCGACAGGGACAGGCCCCACTGGCCGGCGGGGCGGGCGGCGGTGCGGCCGGTGCGGACGTAGCCGGCAGGGGACCTGCTGGACCTGCCGGCAGGGAGCCCAGGGAGCCCAGGGGGCTCAGCGGCCGCCGTTGTACGGCCCGTACGGACCGTCGGAGCTGGATCCCCGGCCCCGGCGGCGCGGGCCGCGGCCGCCCGAGACCTGCTTGAGCGCCGGCCGGACGTCCACGACGTAGACGATCGTGGCGACCAGGCCGAGCACCGGCAGGAAGCTCATGATCCCCATGAACAGGTTCACGGCGACGGCGACGCCGAGGATGATCAGCCAGAAGGGCTTGGACTGCTTGTCCGCGGCGCGGTAGGCGTCCTCGCGGTGCACGGCGGCGTTGACGAACGCGACCAGGCTGAAGACGAGCAGGCCGATGGAGATCCAGTACATGACCTGCCCGAAGGCTTGCACCAGCACGTCGCCCACCTCGTCCGTCTCGTCCGGGTCCGTCTCGTCCGGGCCCTGAACGCCACCGTACCCGGAGAACGGCCCGGGCACGCCATATGTGCCCGGACCGTCCCCGTAGGGCTGTGACCTGCGGTTACTCGCCGGTCTTGGCGTCGGCCTTCTTCGCCGCGGCCGTCTTCCTGGCGGCCGACTTGCGGGCTGCGGCGGGCTTGGCGTCGTCGGAGGCGGCGTCCTCGGCCGGCTTGTCCTCCGCGGGCTTGTCGCCCGCCGCCTCCGGCTCGATGGCCACGGCGATGTCCTGGAACTCGTCGGCGGCCTCGCCGCGCCACTGCTTGACGGCCACCCGGCCGCGCTCCGTCAGCTTCTCGAACTGCTCACCGGCCACCGCCACGTACCCGACGGCCTGGCCGACGCCCTTGAGGGCGAAGTCCTGCGCGGTCTGGCCCAGGTTCTTCACGTCGCTGTCGAGCGAGCCGACGACCTCGTTGAACTTCGCGGTCAGGGTGGCCTGGGCCTCCTTGGCCTGCTGCTTCGCCCGCTCGCCCACGGCCTTGGGGTCGGTCTTCTTCAGCTTCTCGAGACGCTCGGGGGCCTCGGTGATGAACTGCCCGATCTTCTCCGCGGCGATGTCCGCGGCGCCGGCGGCGGCGTAGGCCGTGTCGGTGGCGGCGGTGAGGACGTCCTGCTTGGTGATGGCCATGGCGATGGATCTCCCGGATCAGCTGGAGGGTTTGCTGGCTTCGTCCGTCGAGAGCCCGTTCTCCTTGCGGAAGGACTCGTAGATCTGCAGCAGCACCTGCTTCTGCTGCTCGTTGATCGAGGGGTCGGCGAGGATCACACTGCGGACCTCCGCCTCGTCCCGGTCCCGCTCATCGAGGATCCCGGCCTGCACGTACAAGGTCTCGGCGGAGATCCGCAGCGCCTTCGCGAGCTGCTGCAGGATCTCGGCGCTCGGCTTGCGCAGGCCGCGCTCGATCTGGCTGAGATACGGGTTGGACACTCCGGCGGCATCGGCGAGCTGCCGCAAGGTGAGCTGCGCGTTGCGCCGCTGCTCGCGCAGATACTCGCCGAGGTTGCCGACGTTGAGTGATGCCATGCCCTCGATGCTGCCGCACGTTGCTAACTTTTGCAAGCACCTGCTTGCAAAAGTGCGCGCCGGGGGTGCGGGGCGGGCCCGCCGACGGGTCCGCCGACGGGCTGGCCGGGGAGCCTGATCTTGCCTGGTGGTGGGCTGTTACGCTGCCCGGCGATCGCGGAACCGGCCGCGGACTGGCCGGGGGTCGGCGACAACGAGAAGGAGCAGTCGCTGATCACCGTGCTGATCCTGAAGATGACGGCCGAGCGCAGTAAGGCGCGGGCCGTCCCGGCCGGGGCCTTCATGCCCCGCGTCCCACTCACCACGAACGCCCAACCGGCGGCGCGCGTCCGAGCTTTCGCGGCCCTCGCTCACGATGCCCGGCAGGGCAGGATCCTGCCCCGGGCCCGCCTGTCCCGCGCACGCACCGCCCCCGGAGCCGCCTCATGAGCGACCGCACCCGCGAGGAGCCCCCACCGATACCCGAGGCGCCGCCTGCGGCGGATGACGCCCCGGACCCGACGGCGTCGGTCGACGATTCCCCGCAGCCAACTGCCGACGCTGCGCCTCCGGCTGATGAGGCCTCAAACCCTGATGAGGGCTCAGAGGCGGCGGCGCCGGAGGGCGCTCCCGCGCCGTCCGCGGCTGAGGCGGGGGCGGAGGCTGAGGAGACGGCTGAGGAGGGGGCTGTTCCGGAGCGGGCCGAGGCCGTAGAGCCGTCTGCGGAGGCTTCGGCGGATGATGCTCCGGATCCGACGGCGACGGTTGACGATGCGCCGGAGCCGTCTGCGTCGACGGACGTTCCGGAGCGGGCTGCCGACGCTGAGCCTCCGGCTGATGAGGCGCCGGAGCCGCTGACTGATGCTTCCGGGTCGGCCGATGATGCCCCGGATCCGGCTGCGGACGGTCCGGAGTCGGCTGAGGCCGGCGCGGAGGCTGAGGAGGAGGCTGTTCCGGAGCGGGCCGAGGCCGCAGAGTCGTCTGCGGAGGCTTCGGCGGATGATGCTCCGGATCCGACGGCGACAGCCGATGACGCTTCGGAGCAGGCGGCACCGGCCGACGAGACCTCGGAGTCGGCTGATGAGGCGCGGGAGTCGCCTGAGGACGTTTCGGAGGATGACGCTCCGGACCCGGCGGCGTCGGTTGACGATGCTCCGGAACCGAAGGCGCAAGACGCTCAGGACCTCACCGCGTCGGCTGAGAGCGAGGCCGAGTCGGCCGAAGCGTCCAAGGCCGAGGCTCCGCGGGTGGCTGAGGATGAAGCCGAACAGTACGACAACCAGGCGCTACGCGACGGCCCCCACTACCAGGAGGAGCTCGACAACCAGTTGGCGGCACGCGGCCTGGACGCCTCCGAGCACGACAAGCTCCGGCTCAGCCGGACCAACGAGCTGAGCGACGCGCAGGCCCGCGAGGTCGTCGGGGTCCGTGACACGATCAAGCTCGACGAGGGTCGTATGGTGACTAAGGTAATCCCACCCGAAACCATGCAGGCCTACCTGAAAAACGCCACAAAGCTCGGCAAATACGACTTCAACCCCGGCGAGTTCCGCGGCTGCATCGCGCGCGGCTGTGACACCGCCGACCTGCGTAGCATGGATCAACTGCGTGATGGGCTTGCGCTTGACGATGGCGGGGCCGGCTGGAGCGCCGTCCCTCAGGGTGCGTCCGAGGCGTACCAGCTGCGCTTCCCGGCACCGCACGACATACGTGCCGCCCCGTCCTTCGGTGCTGTCGGCGACCAAGGGCGGGCCAACCACGTCGCCGACATGGCCGGCCTGGGTGAGGGACAGGTCATGGGAGACCCGTTCCTTGGCACCGGCTATACCGGCGGGGGTGTCCCGGAGTGGACCGCCGAGCCCACCGGCCTCCCCCATCATGCTGAAATCTGGCGTATGCACGCTGACGGTACCGAAGGGGCCATCGGTTTCTTCGACAAGAACGAAGGGCTGTGGAAAAAGATATGACTGACGCTGGGGTTTCCCCCTTCCCGGTCAAGGGCGAGGTCGCCGTCTTCCACGGGGAGCTCTACCCGGCCCGTGCCGCCGTTGGGTTTTGGCCGTGTGTCGAGCTGCTGCCCGAGCCCGGGCGCCCCGCACCCGAAGGGGTCGCGCCGCGTGAGGCCGCCAACGGTTCGGTGGGGTATCCGGTTGCGCCGGAGCGCCTGGAAGCCTGGTATGCCGTGACGTGGACGTTCCGCTGGCGCGGCGAGCTCTTCGAGTGCACCGCCGCCACGCCCACCACGCTCGAGGGCGACTACCTCGGCTCCGACGAACACTTCGCCAATGAGCATCTCAAGCGTCTGTTCACCGACTACTACGGCGTCTTCCTGCGCGACGAGGTCACCGATCTGGCGGAGCACCATGAGGATCTGCTGCAGCCGCTGCACGCCCTGGTGCGGCGTCTGGACGAGGCTGACCATTTCCGCCCCAAGACCTACGCGGTCCACCGCGGCCGGACGTATCCGGCCGCTGACGAAGCCGACGCGTCGGGCCTCATCGCTCTGACCACCGGGGACGACCGGCCCGAGGATCTCATCGCCGATCCCCGGGACCCGGGCGGCGAGCGCTTCCTGGCGGCCCCGGAGCAGTTGGACGCCTGGTACCGGACCCACTGGACTTTCCGGTCGGAGGGCGAACCCTTCGACGTCCTCGGGACGGTGGACGGCATGCTCAAGGCTGTCTACACCGGCGGTAGCTGGGGCTTCGCGAACAGCCGGCAGCTGACCCCGGAGAAGGGCCCCGACGGAGCGCCCAGGTTCACGGTCAAGGTGGACCTCGACGGCGTCACCGACCTCGAACAGCACCGCACCGACCTACTGGCCGACAAGTAGCGCGAACGCTCCGGCGCTATGCCGCCGGAGCCACCGCGGCCGCCGCTGCCGCTGTCTCCTCAGCCTCCGCCTCCAGCAAGGCGATCCGCTCCTTGCCCCAGGCGTTCAGCGGGGCCAGGGCCGCGTTCAGGGCGCGGCCGCGCTCGGTCAGCGAGTACTCCACCTTCGGCGGCACCTGGTCGTAGACCTCGCGGTGGACGATGCCGTCGGCTTCCATTTCGCGGAGCTGCTGGGCCAGCACCTTCTCGCTGATGCCCGGCAGCAGCCGCTTGGTCTCGCCGAAGCGTCGCGCGCCGGAGTCCAGCGCCCACAGAACGAGCACCTTCCACTTGCCGTCGATGACGTCGATGGCGGCGTCGATCCCGCACTGGTACGGACGTTGCATCTTCCATCCTCCCCTGTCGATCCGGCCGTTCCGGCTGTCCGGCCGCCCTTCAGGCTAAGCGGCGCGCCGCGGCCGTGATTCCCGAATCAACCCCATCCGGGGGTATCTCACGGGCGTTCGCCGGGAGGAGGGTGATGGAGCGCGCCCGCTCGGCACGACATGCCTGCCACCGGCCCCAACGGGGGTAGGGCCGGGGGCAGGAGTTCGTGTGTGCGGCGCCGGTCAGGCGCCGTACGGGCGGGCGGCGCGCGCCTCCCGCAGGGACAGGGCCCACCAGGTCAGCTGGTCCAGCATGACCTTCGCGGCGCCGGCGGCCTGCTCGCCCGCCTCCGCGTCCAGGTGCCGGCCGTCGGCGTCGAACTTGCCCCAGGGGCTGTGGAGGCTGACCTGCTCGCGGATGGGCACGGCGTGCAGCTCGGTGAAGACCGGGCGCAGGTGCTCGACCGCGCGCAGGCCGCCGGCCAGGCCGCCGTACGAGACGAAGGCGACGGGCTTGGCGCGCCACTGCGTGTAGTGCCAGTCGATGAGGGTCTTCAGGGACGCCGGGTAGCTGTGGTTGTACTCGGGCGTGAGGACGACGTACGCGTCGGCCTGCTCCAGCCGGGGCGTCACCTCGGCGAGCGCCGCGGCGTCCTCGGCGTTCGGCTCGCTGCTGAGCGTGGCCGGCAGCGGGTGGAGGGCCAGGTCGATGAGGTCGACCTCCATGCCGCCGTGGCGGGCGGCCTGCTCGGTGAACCACTTGGCGGCGGTGGAGCCGAAGCGGCCTTCGCGGGTGGAACCGACGATGACGGCGAGGCGGTAGGTGCTCTCGGACACGATGGGACCTTCTGGGAGTCGTGGGCGGTGGAAGGCGGGTGGTGGGAGTGGTGGTTGGCCCACGAGCCGTTCCGTTGAGGGAAGTCTGGAACCTCAACGCAGCTTGAGGTCAAGGGCGATGAGGCCCGCCGAGCGGTTTGCCGGGTAAGTCCCCTTTTGAATGTCACCTTCCGTCGGAACGCCGCCATCCGGCCAGAGAGGGAGCACTCGAATCAGAGAGGGAGAACTCAGAAGATGTCGGCGCACCAGGGCCGCCGCCCCGTGCGCAGCAGCGCGTCCGCCCGGCCCGCCGCACCGGGCCGCTCCTCCGCCACCCGGCCGAGCGCCGCGAGCCGCACGGCCGACTCGCCGCCCAGGAAGAGGCTGCCCAGCACGGCGGCCGGCAGCGTCAGGTCGGCCGGCCGCGTCGTACGGGTGCAGGTGGCGCCGTCGGGCCCGGCGTCCAGCAGGAAGCGGCCGGCGGCCGGACCGGACGAGCCGGACCGGCCGCCCCCGACCGAGCCGGACGAGGGGCCGGGGCCCGCCGGGTCCGTGACGTCCAGGACGAGCGAGCCGCCCACGGCGTACGTGCGCGACCGCAGCAACGCCGGTACGTCCAGCGGCCGCAGCCACAGCAGGTCCGCGTCCATGACCACGCGCGCGGCCCGCGGGTCCGGGAGCAGGTCCGGCAGGAGGTCGTCCGGCGCGCGGTAGCCGGTGCGCACGCTGGTGATCCAGTCCACGGACAGCAGGAACAGCCACAGCGCGCGCTCGGCGGCGGGGGAGACCGCTACGAGATCCAGCACGGTCGCCGTCTGGTGCGGCAGCTTGGCCTCCCACCTGTCGTCCGCGGTGAAGACGAGCAGGCCGTCGACGGTGCCCTCCGCCGACCGGTGGACCACGGCGAACGGCTCGGTCCAGGGAGCGTCGTCCATCGGGAGCGCGCCGGTGTTCCGCCGCCACCACACGTCCGTGCGGTCGACGAGGCCGTGGCGTACGGCCCGGACCCGCTCGTACAGTGCGGGGCCGAGCTCGCGCAGCTCGGAGACGTCCACGTAGTCGACGCGCCCGCCGTCGCCCGGGCCCGCGTGCCGCGGGTCCACGCCCGAGCGGGCCACGTCCACCTCCCACTCGGTCACCCGGGTGGCCGGGCCGAAGCCGAAGCGGCCGTAGATCGGGTACTCGGCGGCGATCAGCGTCGCCGCGGCGTCACCGCGCTCCGCGGCTTCCCGCAGGTCGCGGTCGATCATGCGGCTGAGCAGGCCGCGGCGGCGGTGCGTGGCCGAGACGCTCACGTTGCTGACGGCGTTCGCGGTCACCGACGCGCCGCCGGGGACGCTGATCCGCTGCGTGAAGCTGCGGTACGTGGCCACGCAGCGGCCGGCGTCGAACGCGCCCTGGGCGCGCGAGAGGTCCATGAGCTCGCGGCGGAACGCCAGCTCCGTCCTGCCCGGGGTGGGCGGCAGGACGTAGCCGGTGCGCCGGGCGCGCACCCAGTTGGGCAGGTCGTCTTCGGTGATCGTGCGGACGTCGAGGTTCATGGCCGCGACGCTAGGCGCGCGACCGCCGCGCCCGCATATGGATTTCCGCAGGCCGCAGGCCGCAGGGCCCGCCGCGGCACGCGCGGAGGGGGCTGCGGCACGCGAGGAAGATGCCGCGTCACGCCAGGAGGTCGTCCACCTGCGCTTCCCCCTCGCGGTACCGGCGGGCGATCTCGGCGCTGCAGTCGTCCGCCGTCCGCTGCAGCTGCTGGCGCCGCACCGACACCTGCCGCTCGTACGCGGCCAGGCGGTCCATGGCCGCGTGCAGCTCGCCGTCCGTCCGAGCGCCCAGGTCCGACAGCTCCACCTCCGACAGCATGTCCTCGGCCAGCCGCCGGTACTCCTCGCTGTGCGGCGTGCCCACGGTCACGTGGCGGGCGGACGAGCGGTGGTCCGAGGGGGCGTCCGCGAGGATCTCCGACAGCCGGTCCACGACGAGCCGGGCCATGACCGGGGAACCCGGCGAGGAACGGCGCGCCAGCTCGGCCCGGAGGATGTCGATCCGGCCCTGGAGCAGCCGCCGCACGTAGCTGAGGTCCGCCTCGTCCCGCTGCGCGTCCCGGCGCAGGGCGCGCAGCTCCACCAGGCTCAGCTCGCCGAGGCCGCGGCCGGGGACGTCCGCCTGCCGGCCGGAGCGCTGGCTCGGCGGCCGGGGCTGCAGGCTGTCGGCTGCCTTGAGCATGGGGCCGTCCTCAATGGGTGTGGTCATGCGCGTCTTCCGTTTCCCCTCGGGCGGTGTGCGGCTGCGGTGTGCGACCGCATCACATGTGCCCGCACAAGGCACCGCCTGCACGCATCGTGCCACTGGGTGAGGCCCGGGCGCAGGGTCTCCGCACCCGAACGGCCCTGGATGGACGCAAGGCATCATGGTCCGTATGCGTGCAGTGGTGCAGAGGGTGGACGGGGCGCGGGTCGTCGTCGACGGCGAGACCGTCGGAGAGATCATCGGACAGGGGCTGTGCGTCCTCGTCGGGGTGACGCACGACGACACCCCGGCGAAGGCGGAGCAGCTCGCCCGGAAGCTGTGGTCCGTACGGATCCTCGAGGACGAGAAGTCGTGTTCGGATGTGGGGGCGCCGCTGCTCGTGATCTCGCAGTTCACTCTCTACGGTGACGCCCGGAAGGGGCGGCGGCCGACGTGGAACGCGGCGGCCCCCGGCGGGGTGGCGGAGCCGTTGGTCGACGCCGTCGTCGCGCACCTTCGCGCGCTCGGCGCGCAGGTGGAGACGGGCCGCTTCGGCGCGGACATGAAGGTGTCCTTGACGAACAACGGCCCGTTCACGGTGCTGGTCGAGGTCTGAGGCGGTCTCGGCACCGCCGGGCAGGTCGTGGACGGTTTCGCGCCGCTGCGGCGGAGGGGAATTCCCCTGACCCGGCCCCGGGGACCCTGAACCGCCGCCGTGGCGATCAGCCACCGCGGCGCAGCCCGGCGGTGCCGGACCGGGCTCAGGCCGTACGCCTGCGAACCCCGCCGGACGGCGCTACGGCTCGACCACGACCTCCTGCGTCGCCGCCGTCTTCTCGCCCACCAGGAGCGCCGCGTCCACCGGGACGTTCCGCTTGACCAGGGCCAGGGCGATCGGGCCCAACTCGTGGTGGCGGGCCGAGGTCGTCACGAAGCCCAGCTGGCGGCCCTCCGGGCCGTCGGAGGCCAGCCGCACGGCGGAACCGTGGGGCGGCAGGGACACCTCGCTGCCGTCGAGGTGGAGGAAGACCAGCCGCCGCGGCGGCTTCCCCAGGTTGTGGACGCGGGCCACGGTCTCCTGGCCGCGGTAGCAGCCCTTCTGGAGGTGGACGGCGACGCCGATCAGGCCGAGCTCGTGCGGAATGGTCCGGTGGTCGGTCTCCAGGCCGAGCCGGGGGCGGTGCGCCTCCACGCGGAGCGCCTCGTGGGCGAGGACGCCCGCGGCGGGGCCGTGCGCCGCCGCGAACGGCTCCAGCAGCGCGCGCGGCAGGAAGAGGTCCCGTCCGTGCGCCGTCTCGCGCGCCAGGGCGCCCTCGGGTGCTTCCGCGATCGAACCCGCGGGCAGGTACACCACGGCGTAGTCGTCCGTACGGTCGGCGACCTCGACCTGGTAGAAGAACTTCATGCTCTCCAGGTACGCGATGAGCTCGCCCTGGGTCCCGGGCTCGACGTGGGCCCAGACGGTCTCCCCGTCGTCCACGAGGTACAGCGCGTGCTCGATGTGGCCGTGGGCGGAGAGGACCAGCGCTTCCGTGGCCTGCCCGGGGGGCAGGTCGCTGACGTGCTGGGTGAGCAGGAGGTGCAGCCAGCTCAGCCGGTCGGGCCCGGTGACGGTGACGACCCCGCGGTGCGAGAGGTCGACGAAACCGGACCCTCCGGCGAGCGCGCGCTGCTCGCGGAAGAGATCGCCGTAGTGCGCGGCGACCCCTTCGTCGGGGGCTTCGGCGGCGACGGCGCCGGGCAGCGACAGCAGCGGGCTGGCTTTCGATTCACGCGGCATGCGGTCAAGCCTACGGCGCGGCCGGCGGCTCCTTCGAGGCGAGCCCGGCGGTGCACTCCCGGCACCGGCCGAAGATCGCGAAGTGCTTCATGTCGGTCTCGAAGCCGAACTCCGCGCGGAGCCGGTCGGTGAACTCCGCGGCCACGGACAGGTCGGCCTCGACGACGCCCGTGCAGTCCCGGCAGACCAGGTGTATGTGGTGGTGCCGGTCGGCGAGGTGGTAGGTCGGGGCGCCGTGCCCGAGGTGGGCGTGGCTGACCAGGCCCAGCTCCTCCAGCAGCTCCAGGGTCCGGTAGACCGTGGAGATGTTCACGCCGCCGGCCGTGCGCCGGACCTCGGTGAGAATGTCGTCCGGCGTCGCGTGCTCCAGCCGGTCGACCGCCTCCAGGACGAGCTGGCGCTGCGGCGTCAGCCGGTATCCGCGCCTACGGAGGTTGCTCTGCCAGTCGGTGTCCACCACCCCACCAGTCTAGGCAGCGTCACCGTTCCCGGACCCCCCTTGGTCACTGCTCCCGGACCCCCTTGAGATAGCGGGCGAGCGCGGCGATGGCGGCGGGGTTGCGGGGGCTCTCGACGAGGTCGACGTAGTCGAGGACGAAGATGCGGTCGTTCTTGACGGCCGAGACGTCCGCGAGCGGCGGGAACGACTTCAGGAACTGCTTCTTCTGCTCGGCCGTCACGTCGCCGTAGTTGTTGATGACGATGACGTCGGGGTTGCGCTCGACGACGGTCTCCCAGCCCACCGAGGGCCAGGTGTCCTTCACGTCCTTCATCACGTGGTCGCCGCCGGCCTTGGTGATGATGTCGTGCGGGCCGGCGAAGGCGCCGGAGGTGACCGCCTTGTCGCGGCCGTCGTCGTAGAGGAAGACCGTGGGCCGCGCGCCGTCCTCCGGCACGCCCGCCTGAGCCTCGGCGACCTTCTTCTTGAAGTCCGCGACGAGCTTCGCCGCCCGGTCCTCCACGTCGAAGACCTTCCCGAGCGTGGTGAGGTCCGTGTAGAGGGCCTCCAGGGGCGGCATGACGCCGCGCGCCTTGCCCGCGCCGCCGTTGCGGCAGGACTCGGTGAGGACGTACGAGCCGACGCCGAGCTTCTTCAGCGCGTCGGGCGTGAAGCCCCGGCCCTCGGCGAAGCCGTAGTTCCAGCCGGCGAAGACCAGGTCGGCCTTCGCGTCCAGCACGAGCTCCTTGGTGATCTCCTTCTTGGACAGCCACTTCACCTTCTCGTAGCCGTCCTTCCACGGCACGGACTCGCGGTCGGCGCGGTAGTCCGGGGCCACGTAGCCGGCCATGCGGTCCTCCAGGCCGAGCGCGAACATGATCTCGGCGATGCCGACGTCGTTGGTGACGACGCGCTGCGGCGCCTTGTCGTACGTCGTCTTCACCCCGCAGTTCTCGATGGTCACGGGGTAGTGGCCGGAGGCTTTCCTTCCGGAGGCCTTCCCGTCGGCGTCGGCGTCGGCGTCCGCGCGCTCGGCGACCTTCGCCCCGCAGCCGGTGGCCAGGGCGAGGACGGCGAGGAGGGCGACGGCGGTACGGGCGGTGCGCAGGGCAGCCATGCGGGGTCCTTACGAAGTGGGCAGGCGGTCGAACAGCAGGCGCGTCGCGCCGGTCTCCGGGTGCGGCACGCGGTGCGCCCGCACGCCGAACACGCCGGCGAGCAGCTCGGCGGTCAGCACCTCGTCCGGCGGCCCGGACGCGACGATGCGCCCGCCGCGGATGACGTACAGCTCGTCGCAGTGCGTGGCGGCCAGGTCGATGTCGTGCAGGGCGGCCAGGACCGTCAGGCCCGCGTCCCGCACCAGCGCCAGCACCTCCAGCTGCTGGGCGATGTCCAGGTGGTTGGTGGGCTCGTCCAGGACCAGCACCTTCGGCTCCTGGGCCAGCGCACGGGCGATCAGCACGCGCTGCTTCTCGCCGCCGGACAGCGTGGGGAAGCCGCGCCCGGCCAGGTGGCCCGCGCCGACGCGCTCCAGCGCGGCCGCGCACACCTCGGTGTCGCGGGCCGTGACCCGGGTGCCGGAGCGCTGGTGCGGCAGCCGGCCCATGGCGACGACCTCGCCCGCCGTGAAGTCGAACTCGCTCGCCGACTCCTGCGGCAGGGCCGCCAGCCTGCGGGCGCCCTCCCGGGCGCCCAGGGCGTGGAAGTCGTCGCCGTCCAGGCGGACGGTGCCGGCGGCGGGCCGCAGCGCGCGGTAGACGCAGCGCAGGAGCGTGGACTTGCCGCTGCCGTTGGGGCCGATGAGGCCCACGAACCGGCCGCTTCCGGCGCGCAGGCGGATGTCCGACACCAGCCGGGCGCCCGCGATCTCGACCGACAGGTCCTCGATGTCCACCTGCATCAGGCGCCTCCGAAGGCGTGTCCGGGGGTGTATCCGAGGGTGCGGGCGTCCATCCGCATCAGGCACCCCCGAAGCTGTACCGGCGCCGCCGCATCAGCAGCACGAAGCAGGGCACGCCGATGAGGGCGGTCAGGACGCCGACGGGCAGCTCCACGGGCGCCAGCACCAGCCGGGAGGCGATGTCGACCCACACCAGCAGCACGGCGCCCAGCAGCGGGGCGACGGCCAGCACGCGCCGGTGGTCGGCGCCGACGAGCATCCGGGTGACGTGCGGGACCATCAGGCCGACGAAGCCGATCGCGCCGCTGACGGCGACGACGGCGCCGGTCACGGCCGCCGCCAGGACGAACAGCCCGCGGCGCATCCGGTCCGGGTCCACGCCCAGCGCGGCGGCCGTCTCGTCGCCCATGGCCAGCGCGTTGAGGCTGCGCGCCGACCACAGCAGCGCGCCGATGCCGGCCAGCACGACCGCGGCGGCGACCGGCAGGGACGCCCAGGTGGCGCCGCCCAGGCTGCCGAGCAGCCACATCATGGCCGAGCGGGCGGCCTCGCCGCGCTCCGCCGTGAAGATCATCAGGGTGGTGACGGCGGAGAACCCGTAGTACATCGCCGAGCCGGTGAGGACCAGCCGCAGCGGCGTCAGGCCCTGCGGGGTGCGCGCCGCCAGGTAGACCAGCACCATCGCGGCGAGCGCCGAGACGAACGCCGCCCCGGACAGCGCCCAGACCCCCAGCGAGGCCAGCGCGCCGAACAGCAGGACGGCGTTCGCGCCGATCGCGGCGCCCGAGGAGATGCCCAGCACGAACGGGTCGGCGAGGGCGTTGCGGACCATGGCCTGCACGGCCACGCCGACGGCGGAGAGCCCCGCGCCGACGACGGCGGCCAGCAGGGCGCGCGGGAAGCGCAGCTCCCACACGATGGTGTACGCGGAGACCTCGCCGGGCGAGATCGTCCCGCCGGTGAGCCCCGCCCGCAGGAAGCGCAGCGTCTCGGTCCACGTGACGCCCGCGGCGCCGAGGCCCGTGCCGCACAGCACGGACACGAGGAGCGCGGCCGTCAGGACGGCCAGCAGGGGCGGCAGCCGCAGCCGCGGTGCGCCCGGCGGGCGGCTCGGGGCGGACGGGCCGGCCGCCCCGGGGGCGCGGGGCGGGGGAAGGGTGGTGGCCACGCGGTACGCCTTCGCGTCGGGCCGTGTCTCTCTGCGCACCCGCACCGGCGGCCACCGGTGTAGGTACCAAGGAGTGTCCCGGCGCGGCGCTGCCGCGGGGCCCTCCCCTCGCAGTCCACGGCGAGTTGTGCGGGGAGCGTGCGCGCCGTGGGCGATCGGGCTTACGGAAAAGGCCCCGAAGGGCCTTTCCGCCTACCGTTGCGGGTCAGCGCCGGACTTCGACCGGCTTCCCCCACGGGGCGCTGTGGAGCGGTGGAGCGGGCGGCTCAGCCGGTGTAGGGCGTGCCGTCCGGGTTGTAGAAGGCGACGCCGTCGGGAGCGTCCTCCGGCAGGCTCGCGGCCCACTCCTGGAGGCTCTTCTGGTCGGCGATCTTCTTCAGGTGCGCCGACATGTAGGGGCGCAGCGGCACCTCGGGGGTGGCCTTCTCGCCGACCCACATCAGGTCGCCCTTGACGTAGCCGTACAGGCGCTTGCCGCCGCTGTACGGGCCGGAGGCGCCGGTGCGCGCGACCGCGTCCGTGGCCAGGTCGATCTGCGGCTTCTGGTCGGCCAGCTCGCCGTACCAGACCTCCGCGACGCCCGCGTCGCGGATCATGACGATCTCGACCTTGCGGTCCTTGTCGATCCGCCAGTAGCCGCTCTCGGTCTCCAGCGGGCGCACCATCTTGCCCTCGCCGTCGAGCACCCAGCTGTGCGACGTGTACTCCAGGAAGTCACGGCCGTCGTGGCTGAAGACGACCTCCTGCCCGAAGTTGCACTTCTCGGCACCCGGGAAGTCGGCGACGCCCGCACCTTCCCACTTACCGAGGAGGAAGGCGAGGGGGACGAGGTCCGGGTGGAGGTCGGACGGAATCTCGATCATGGGCTCAGACGATCTGTGCGAGGACGGGTAACTGGTCGGGTCAGCGCTGGCCCTGGTACAGCTTCTTCCAGGTCAGACCGGCGAACGCGAGAACGCCGACGGCGACCAGGACGAGCAGGGTGGTGAAGACTGCCTCAAGCACGAGCGCGCTCCTCGTCGGGAGTGAGGGTGTGTACGGACCGCTGACGAGTCTAGTCGGCCCCGATCCGCACGGCGCTGTGAGGTGGATCGTGGCCGCCCGCCCTTGCGGTGGCGGGGCTAGAGTGCCTGGCATGGCCAAGAAGCTGGTGATCAAGGTGACGGCGGGCGCGGACGCCCCCGAGCGGTGCTCTCAGGCGTTCACGGTGGCGGCCGTCGCCGTCGCGAGCGGGGTCGAGGTCTCGCTGTGGCTGACCGGCGAGTCCTCGTGGTTCGCGCTGCCGGGGCGGGCGGCGGAGTTCGAGCTGCCGCACGCGGCGCCCCTGCCGGACCTCATCGAGGGCATCAAGGCCGGGGGCGGGATGATCACGGTGTGCACGCAGTGCGCGGCGCGCCGCGACATCGAGGAGAAGGACCTGATCGAGGGCGCGCGGATCGCCGGCGCGCAGGTCTTCGTCAGCGAGGCCATGGCGGACGGCGTGCAGGCGCTCGTGTACTGAGGCGTGCCGTTACGGGGCGGGCTAGTACTTCTTCTTGCCGTCGAGCTCGTCCCACCACTCGTCCGACTTGGGGTCGCCGGAGGGGTCGTCCCACCAGCGGTCGTCGGGCCCCCGCCGGTTGGCGACGATGGCGGCGACGGGCGGGATGACCATGGCGAAGAGGCACATGCCCACCGCCGCGGGCACGGACCACAGGCGCACGACGGCCCACGCCAGGACGAACAGTCCGATGCAGACGCCCATCATGGCGAAGTACAGATGACGCCGCCGCGCGTACACAGCTCCACGGTACGGCGGCGGCACGGAGGGCCGCACCCCCCAAGGCGTCCAACCCGGGGTGCGGCCCTCCGGCCGTCGGCGGCGTCCTGCGACGCATGTCTTCAGACGGGACGGCGACTGTCTTCAGACGGGGACGGCGACCTCAGACGGCGATGGCGACCTCGGCCAGGCCGCCCTGCTGCACCACGACCTTGCGGTCGGCGGTCGCGCCGGGCACCAGCGCGCGCACCGTCCACGTGCCCTCCGCCGCGTAGAAGCGGAACTGCCCGGTCGCGGACGTGGGCACCTCGGCGGTGAACTCGTTGGTCTCGTTCAGCAGGCGCACGTAACCGGTGACGGGCTCGCCGTCGCGGGTCACCGAACCCTGGATCGTGGTCTCACCGGGCTTGGCGGACCGGGCGTCGGGGCCGCCGGCCTTTGCTCCACACATAAGCGTTCCTTCTGTTGCCTGTTGCAGGGATGCCTGTTGCAGGGGGAGGCGGGGTCAGTTCGCGCCGAGCTCGATCGGCACGCCGACGAGGGAGCCGTACTCGGTCCAGGAGCCGTCGTAGTTCCTGACGTTCCGCCGGCCGAGGAGCTCGTGCAGGACGAACCAGGTGTGCGCGGAGCGCTCGCCGATGCGGCAGTAGGCGATGGTGTCCTTCGACAGGTCCACGCCCGCGCCCTCGTAGAGCGCCTTCAGCTCCTCGTCGGACTTGAAGGTGCCGTCGTCGTTGGCCGACTTCGACCACGGGATGTTGCGCGCGGTCGGCACGTGGCCGGGGCGCTGCGACTGCTCCTGGGGGAGGTGCGCCGGGGCGAGCAGCTTGCCGCTGAACTCGTCGGGGGAGCGGACGTCGACGAGGTTGAGCTCGCCGATCGCGGCCACGACGTCGTCGCGGAAGGCGCGGATGGAGGCGTCCTGCGGCTGGGCGCGGTACTCGGTGCGGGGGCGCTGCGGCACCTCGGCGACCAGGTCGCGGGAGTCGAGCTCCCACTTCTTGCGGCCGCCGTCGAGGAGCTTCACGTCCCGGTGGCCGTAGAGCTTGAAGTACCAGTAGGCGTACGCGGCGAACCAGTTGTTGTTGCCGCCGTAGAGGACGACGGTGTCGTCGTTCGCGATGCCCTTCGCGGAGAGGAGCTCCTCGAAGCCGGCCTGGTCCACGAAGTCGCGGCGGACGGGGTCCTGGAGGTCCGTCTTCCAGTCGATGCGGACGGCGGTCTTGATGTGGTTCTTGTCGTACGCGGACGTGTCCTCGTCGACCTCGACGATGACGGTCTTCGGGTCACCTGCGTCGATGCGGGCCTGTACCCAGTCGGCGTCCACCAGGACGTCACTGCGGCTCATGCTGTTCTCCTCCGGGGCAGTTGCGGATGTGCGCAAGCGCTTGCTGGGCGCGCGGCGATGGGGAGCGCGCGGCGCTGCGCAGCGGGTGGGATGGGAGACGAGACGGGGGAGAGGCTTCCCGTAAGGGAGAAGGGGAACGCTTCCCGTCAGACATGACGACAGAGCATGGCGGCGACGCGGCACAGGTCGACTGCCCGCCGCTTCGTGAGGTCCGCCTGGTGCTTCACTGAATCGCCCTTCGACATGCTGTTGCCGGCACTCGGTCCGGCTGGGGGTCCGGGGGTTATCCCCCGGAGTGATGCAGCATGCCCACGATCGTAGGGACGGGGAGTTGGCGTGTCACCGGAGTGTTGGATAGTGAGACGGGATCTTCCGGATATTGGGATGCGAGGGGGTGGGGTGGCGGCCGGGCACTGCCCTTGAGTGCCGGCGCCGTGGGGAAGTCTGCCCTCCGGACAGCCCCGTCTCGATGCGTGGACGTCCTGCCGGGTCAGCCGGCCAGGTTGATGTTCGAGCCGGTCAGCGTGATGTCGACGCCGTCCTGCGTCGCCACGACCTTGTCCAGCTTCAGGCCCTTCGGCAGGCCGCTGATGCGCCGGTCGAAGTCCGTCTTCTGCCGGATCGCGCGCTCCAGGCCGGGGAAGGCCTTGGCCTCCTCGGGGATCTGGTCCGCCCGCACCCGTACGGTGTCGCCGTTCACGACCGTGACCGTGGAGATGACGCTGCGCTCGATGGGCATCCCCGCGAGCTGCACCTTGCCGGTGACCTTGACCTGGCTCTTGCCGGCAGTGCCCTGACCGCCGAAACCGACCTTCACGGTCGGGTCGTTGGTGGCCTTGGTGAGGTCGTCGTACGAGAGGTGCGCCGTGCCCGTCGCCCTGGTCGCGACGGCGGAGCTGAAGCTGCTGTCGATCTTCACGTCCTGCAGCTTGGCGTCGAAGCCCGACACCCGGATCGACTGCCCGCCGGAGCTCGCGGTCGCGCCGTCCAGCTTGACCTCGACCTCCTCCAGGGTGGAGTCGGCGATCTGCGTGAGGAAGGGGAATCCCTTGATGGAGACCTCGGGCGTGCCCGTCAGCCCCTGACTGCTGCGGATCTTCTCGGCGGCCTGGTCCTCGGCGAAGTACACCGCCAGGCGGTCGGCGCCCACGAAGAGGGCCCCCAATATCACCGCGATGATCAGGGTGATGCGTATCGCGCGCATGCGGTTTCTCCAGCTCCCCCGGGTCCCGGTCAGGCCCCTGCACTGACCTTGCAATGCCATGGAGCCTAACCGGACCACCGGGAGGGGCGGGAAGAACGAGCGGCGGCGGCTCAGCCGAGGACGCGGCCCAGGACGTAGACCGCGGGGGCCGCGGCCGCCAGGGGCAGGGCCACGCCCGCCGTCATGTGCACGAACCGCGACGGGTAGTCGTAGCTCGCGACGCGCAGGCCGATCAGCGCGCAGGCGCCGGCGGCGAGGCCCAGCAGGGCGGCGGAGGTGCCCAGGTCCGTCAGGCCGGCGGTGGCGAGGCCCGAGCCCGCTGCCGCGAGCAGCGCCACGACGGGCGCGGCCAGGGACGGCAGCGGCAGTGCGCGCGCCAGCGCGGTCACGGCCACGGCGCTCGCGCCGACCACGACGGCGTCGGAGGACGCGGCCAGGTGCCCGGCCGCGAGGACCGCGAGGGCTGAGGAGGCGGCGGCCGCCGTCAGGCCGTACAGCCGCTCGTCGGGCGAGGCGTGGCTGCGCAGCTGCAGGACGATGACCAGCAGGATCCACACGCCGAGGGTGCCGATGACGACGGTCGGCGCCTGCGAGCGGTCGGTGGCCAGCATGCCGATGTCGGCGGCCACGCCGCCGAGGAAGGCGAGCGCGATGCCCTGCCGGGCGGGCCACATGCCGTTGAGCCGGAACCAGCCCGCGGCCGTCACCGCCTGCAGCAGCACCAGCGGCACCGCCAGCGCGAACTGGCCGAGCGGCGCCGTGAGCGCGAGCAGCGCGGCGAGCGCCGCCGTCACCAGGGCGGGCTTGAGGCCCGGCGAGAGGATCTGCGCCCGGCCTTCGGCCTTCGCCTTCTCGGCGGCCGTCATCGGGCGCTCGCTGCCGCCGCCCCGGCCGTCGCCATCGCCGTTGCCGGGCTCGGCGAGGGGTGCGGGCTCGTGCACCGGCGCGGGCACGACCGCGGCCGCCGCGCGCGGCACGACGTCGGACGCGGCCGGGCGCTCCTCGGGCAGCGGGCTGCCGGCGGACCAGGACGTGCCGTGGGAGCGGTCCTCCGCCTGCGGTACGGGCGGCTGCTGCCACGTGCCCGTGTCCCACGTCGGCGTCTGCCAGGTCTGCGTGACCGGCTCGTCGTGCGCGGAGAAGCCCTGCCCGCCGTTGGTCGGCCACTGGTACTGCTGCGGCTGAGGCTGCTGGTGCTGCGGCTGGTGCTGCTGGGCGTACGCGTCGTAGGCGCCGTACGAGTCACCGTACGAGCCGTGTCCCTGCGACGGGGCCTGCGGCTGCTGCGCCTGCTGCTGAGGCTGATGCTGCTGCTGATGTTGCGCGTGCTGCTGGTGCTGGTGCTGCGCGTGCTGCTGCTGGTCGTACGAGCCGTACGCCCCGTCCTGCTGCCCGTAGGACTGCGCGTCATAGCGCTGTGTCCGGGCGTCGTAGGCGTCGTACGAGTCGTACGGGTCCTGCGGGTCGTACGTATGGTGCGGCTGATTGCTCATGCTGCCGGGGTCACCCTCCTGCGAAGGGCGGGAGCACCTCTACGGTGCCGCCCTCGGCCAGTTGGACCGTTGCGTGGTCACGGGTGCCGACCGGGGCGCCGTCCACGAGGAACGAGCAGCGCGTCAGCACCCGGGCGAAGTCGGGGCGCTCCGCGTGCCGGCGGCGGGCCGCCTCCAGCGCCTGCGCGAGCGTCCGCGCAGCGTACGGCTCCTCCGCCGTGCCGGCGGCGGCCTTCGCCGCGGCCCAGTACCGGATGGTGCCCACCGGGCCCGGCTGCCCCGGCTGCCCCGGCAGGGCCGGTTTGACCGGGTGTGCCGGTTGTGTCGTCGCCACGGCGACCCCTTTCCTTCTTCTGCCGCCTCCCATGATGACGGGTGCCGCACGAGCGGAACGCCGCCCGTGCAAATACGGAGGCCGCACGGCGAGGCGCTCGCTTAGGCTGCCGAGTGTGCTGGTCCGACTATCACGGGCATATCTGAGGCCCTACTCCACTTCGATCGCGCTGATCGTGCTGCTGCAGCTCGTCCAGACGCTTGCCACGCTCTACCTACCCTCCCTCAACGCCGACATCGTCGACAACGGTGTCGTGAAGGGTGACACCGGCTACATCCTGTCCCTCGGTGGCGGGATGCTCGCGGTCACCCTGGCCCAGATCGTCTGCGCGATCGGTGCGACGTACTTCGGCGCCCGGACCGCGATGGCGGTCGGGCGCGATCTGCGCGCCGCCGTCTTCGACCGCGTGCAGTCCTTCTCCGCGCGCGAGATGGGGCACTTCGGTGCGCCCTCGCTGATCACCCGCACCACGAACGACGTGCAGCAGATCCAGCTGCTCGTCCTGATGGCGTTCACGCTGATGGTGTCCGCGCCGATCATGTGCGTGGGCGGCATCCTGATGGCGCTCGACCAGGACGTGCCGCTGTCCGCCCTGCTGCTCGTCATCGTGCCCGTCCTCGGCGTGATCGTCTCGCTGATCATCTGGCGGATGCGGCCGATCTTCCGCGGTGTGCAGGACCGCATCGACACCGTCAACCGGGTGCTGCGCGAGCAGATCACCGGCATCCGCGTCATCCGCGCCTTCGTCCGCGACACCCACGAGCGGGAACGTTTCGACGGTGCGAACGCCGAGCTCATGGACGTCTCGCTGAAGGCCGGCCGGCTGATGTCGCTGATGTTCCCGTCCGTGATGCTGGTGGTGAACCTCTCCTCCATCGCCGTGCTCTGGTTCGGCGGTCACCGCATCGAGAGCGGCGACATGGAGATCGGCGCGCTGACGGCCTTCCTCAGCTACCTGATGCAGATCCTGATGGCCGTCATGATGGCCACCTTCATGTTCATGATGGTGCCGCGCGCCGAGGTCTGCGCCGAGCGCGTCCAGGAGGTCCTCGCCACCGACTCCAGCGTGGTGCCGCCGGCGAACCCGGTCACCGCGCTGCGCGGCGGCGGGCACCTGGAGCTCAGCGGTGTCGAGTTCCGCTACCCGGGCGCGGAGGAGCCGGTCCTCAAGGACATCTCGCTCGTGGCCCGGCCCGGTGAGATCACGGCCGTCATCGGCTCCACCGGCAGCGGCAAGTCCACGCTGCTGGGGCTGATCCCGAGGCTCTTCGACGCGACCGCCGGAACGGTCACCGTCGGGGGCGTCGACGTCCGCGAGCTCGACCCCGCCCGCTCCGCCGAGGCCGTCGGGCTCGTCCCGCAGAAGCCCTACCTCTTCTCCGGGACCATCGCCTCCAACCTCCGCTACGGGCGCCCCGACGCGACCGACGAGGAGCTGTGGGCGGCGCTGGAGACCGCGCAGGCCCGCGACTTCGTCGAGGGCATGGACGGCGGCCTGGAGGCGCCGATCGCGCAGGGCGGCACCAACGTCTCCGGCGGGCAGCGGCAGCGCCTCGCCATAGCCCGCGCCCTGGTCCGCAAGCCGGACATCTATCTCTTCGACGACTCCTTCTCCGCCCTCGACTACGCCACCGACGCCCGGCTGCGGGCCGCGCTGGCCCGCGAGACGGGGAACGCCACGGTCGTCATCGTCGCCCAGCGCGTCTCCACGATTCGCGACGCCGACCGCATCGTCGTCCTGGACGAGGGCCGCGTCGTCGGCACCGGCACCCACGGCGAGCTGATGGCCGGCAACGAGACCTACCGGGAGATCGTGCTCTCCCAGCTCACCGAGGAGGAGGCGGCGTGACGACCCCGGAGAAACCGGCTTCCCCGGGCGGGGAGGCGGCCGCGGGCGGCGGGCCCGCGGGCGGCAAGCCCGGCGCACCGACCCCCGGCGCACCCGCTCGCCGCGGGCCCGCCCCCGCCACCGGCATCGCCCGCTTCATGGGCGGTCAGCCCACCGAGCGGTCCATGGACTTCGCCGGGTCCGCCAAGCGGCTGCTCGGCACCCTCAGACCCGAGCGGTCCCTGATCACCGTCGCGCTCGTCCTGTGCGTCGCGAGCGTCACCCTGTCGGTCCTCGGACCGAAGATCCTCGGCCGGGCCACCGACCTGATCTTCGCGGGGGTCATAGGCAACAAGTTCCCCGACGGCATCACCAAGGCCGAGGCCGTCGAGCAGATGCGGCGGCAGGGCAACGGCACCGTCGCCGACCTGCTCGGCTCCGTCGACTTCACCCCCGGCCGGGGCATCGACTTCGACGCCGTGGGCGAAGTGCTGCTGTGGGTCCTGCTGATCTACGTCGGCGCGTCCCTGTTCGGGCTCGTCCAGGCGCGGATCGCCACCACCGTCGTGCAGCGCGCCGTCTTCCGGCTGCGCCGCCGCGTCGAGGAGAAGCTCGGCCGGCTGCCGCTCAGCTACTTCGACAAGCAGCCGCGCGGCGAGGTCCTCTCCCGTGCCACGAACGACATCGACAACATCGCCCAGACGCTCCAGCAGACCATGAGCCAGATCGTCACCTCGCTGCTGACGATCGCCGGCGTGCTGGCCGTCATGTTCTGGATCTCCTGGCTGCTCGCCCTGGTGGCGCTGGTCACCGTCCCGGTGTCCGTCGTCGTCGCCACGAAGATCGGCAAGCGGGCGCAGCCGCAGTTCGTCGCCCAGTGGAAGACCACCGGCAAGCTCAACGCCCACATCGAAGAGATGTACACCGGGCACGCGCTGGTGAAGGTCTTCGGCCGCGAGAAGGAGTCCGCGGAGATCTTCCGCAAGGAGAACGAGGACCTCTTCCAGGCCGGCTTCAAGGCCCAGTTCATCTCGGGCGTCATCCAGCCCGCGATGATGTTCATCGGCAACCTCAACTACGTGCTCGTCGCCGTCGTCGGCGGCCTGCGGGTCGCCTCCGGCGCGCTGTCCATCGGTGACGTGCAGGCCTTCGTGCAGTACTCGCGCCAGTTCAGCCAGCCGCTCACCCAGGTGGCCTCCATGGCCAACCTCGTGCAGTCCGGCGTCGCCTCCGCCGAGCGCGTCTTCGAGCTGCTCGACGCCGAGGAGCAGTCCGCCGACCCGGCGGACGCCCCGAAGCCGGACCGGGTGCGCGGCGAGGTCGCCTTCGAGCAGGTCTCCTTCCGCTACGAGCCCGACAAGCCCCTCATCGAGGACCTGTCGCTGACCGTGCGGCCCGGCCAGACCGTGGCCATCGTCGGCCCCACCGGCGCCGGCAAGACCACGCTGGTCAACCTGCTCATGCGGTTCTACGAGGTGGGCGGCGGCCGCATCACCCTCGACGGGACCGACATCGCCGCCATGTCGCGCGAGGAGCTCCGCTCCCACATCGGCATGGTGCTCCAGGACACCTGGCTCTTCGGCGGCACGATCGCGGACAACATCGCCTACGGGGCGCCCGCCGGCACCTCCATGGAGAAGATCGTCGCGGCGGCGAAGGCCACGCACGTCGACCGCTTCGTGCGGACCCTTCCCGACGGCTACGACACCGTCATCGACGACGAGGGCTCCAACGTCAGCGTCGGCGAGAAGCAGCTCATCACCATCGCGCGGGCGTTCCTGGCCGAGCCGGAGATCCTCGTCCTCGACGAGGCGACCAGCTCCGTCGACACCCGTACGGAGGTCCTCATCCAGCAGGCGATGGGCCGCCTGCGCACGGGCCGCACGAGCTTCGTGATCGCGCACCGGCTCTCCACGATCCGGGACGCGGACGTCATCCTCGTGATGGAGTCCGGCCGGATCGTGGAACAGGGCACGCACGACGCGCTGCTGGAGGCGGGGGGCGCGTACGCGCGCCTCTACGAGGCGCAGTTTGCTGAACCGGTGGTCGAAGCCTGAGCGGTTCCGGCACCGCCGGACGCCGCCGCGGTGGTTGCGCGCCGCGGCGGCGGTCGTGAGAGGCGGAGCCTCTCGGAATCTTTTCCGCCGCCGCGGCGCTCAGCCGCGACGGAGGAGACCGGCGGTGCCGGGCCGGCCGCAGGTCCGGCTAAGCCCGCCGACCCGCAGGGTCAGTCGCGGGTGCACACCCAGTGGGCGATCCGTTCCAGCAGCTCAGCCCGCGCAGCGGACTCCGCATGGCCGAAGCCCCGTTCGATCCACAGTTCCGTGGACCGCGGATCGCCCGCGCCCGCGAGGGCGTACGGGTGGTCGAGCGGGAAGTACGCGTCCCGGTCGCCGTGCACGATCAGCAGCGGCCGGGGCGCGATCAGCGGGACGGCCTCGACGGGGGAGAGCGGGACGGGGTCCCAGTCCTCCGCCTGGACCCGCGTCCCCAGCCCGTAGCGCGCGATCAGCCGCCCCGCGGGGCGTGAGATCGCCCAGTGCAGACGCCGCATGGGTGCGGTACCGCGGTAGTACCAGCGTGCGGGCGCACTGACGGCCACGACCGTGTCGGAATGTGCGTCCGTGCGCCCTCCGTGCTCCCCGTGCCCGGCAGCCCCCTCGCGGCCGTAGAGCGCGGCGTGCCGCAGGGCCACCGAGCCGCCCATCGAAAAGCCGACGGTGGCCACGCGCTCGTGTCCGAGGGAGCGTGCCCAGCGCACGGCCGCGGCCAGGTCCAGGACCTCGCGGTCGCCGACGGAGGAGCGGCCGCCGGAGCCTCCGTGGCCCCGGAAGGAGAACGTGATCACGGCCGCACGCTGGGCGAACACCCGCGCCGCCCGGCGCAGGCCGGGCCGGTCGAGGGCGCCGGTGAAGCCGTGCGCGAGCACCACCGCGGGGGTGTCCGGCGGGGGGATCCGCGAGCCCGCGCGGGGTTCGTAGGCCGCTTCCACCCGGACTCCGTCGGCTGTCAAGAGCGCGATGCGATGACCACTCGAAGTGATCGACGGAACACAAGGTCGTGCAAAATCGTCCGGACCTCGGAAAGTCATGTGGGTTATTCTGCTGGGCAGAGAGGATCCGGGCAGAGTAGCCCCCGGGTCCTTTTGTGCATTCATGAGCTGAACACGTGCTGAACTCGTGCCCTCGACAGGCGCAAGGGACACACGCAACCGTACGAAGCAGTGCCGCACTCTCCCCCAGAGCAAGGCCTGGGTGGTACCCCTTCGCAGGGACCGAGGAGGAACCGACGTCATGGGCGAGCGAAGCGCGCGGGTCCGCGAGGACCGTACGACCAGTGAGGCGGGTGGCAGCCGATGAGTTCCCTGCTGCTCCTGACCAATGCCCTCCAGCCCTCCACGGAGGTCCTGCCGGCGCTCGGCCTCCTCCTCCACAGCGTGCGGGTGGCTCCCGCCGAGGGCCCGGCCCTGGTGGACACCCCCGGGGCCGACGTCATACTGATCGACGGCCGCCGCGACCTTCCGCACGTGCGCAGCCTCTGCCAGCTGCTGCGCTCCACGGGCCCGGGCTGCCCGCTGATCCTCGTCGTCACCGAGGGCGGCCTCGCGGCCGTCACCGCCGACTGGGGCGTGGACGACGTCCTCCTCGACACCGCGGGCCCCGCCGAGGTCGAGGCGCGGCTGCGGCTGGCGATGGGCCGCCAGCAGATCTCGACGGACGACAGCCCGATGGAGATCCGCACGGGCGACCTCTCCGTGGACGAGGCCACGTACAGCGCGAAGCTCAAGGGCCGGGTGCTGGACCTCACGTTCAAGGAGTTCGAGCTGCTGAAGTACCTCGCCCAGCATCCGGGGCGGGTCTTCACCCGGGCCCAGCTGCTGCAGGAGGTCTGGGGCTACGACTACTTCGGCGGTACGCGCACGGTGGACGTGCACGTGCGGCGGCTGCGGGCGAAGCTCGGGCCCGAGCACGAGTCCCTCATCGGCACCGTCCGTAATGTCGGCTATCGGTTCGTGGTGCCGGAGAAGATCGACAACCCCGGGGAGGGCAAGCCCAAGGACTCCGCCAAGGCGCAGCGGGCGAAGGAGCCGGAGGCCGCGGAGAGCGGGGCCGCTCGCCCGGCCGAGCGGTGAGTGGACCCGCGTAGACTGCCGCGCGTGGCCAAGGTGACGCGGGACGATGTGGCGAGACTGGCGGGGACGTCGACCGCGGTGGTCAGCTACGTCATCAACAACGGGCCGAGGCCGGTGGCCCCGGCCACGCGGGAGCGCGTGCTGGCCGCGATCAAGGAGCTGGGGTACCGGCCGGACCGGGTCGCCCAGGCGATGGCGTCCCGCCGCACGGACCTCATAGGCCTGATCGTCCCGGACGCCCGCCAGCCGTTCTTCGCCGAGATGGCGCACGCCGTCGAACAGGCCGCGGCCGAGCGCGGGAAGATGGTGCTCGTCGGGAACTCCGACTACCTGGACGAGCGCGAAGTGCACTACCTGCGCGCGTTCCTCGGCATGCGGGTCTCCGGCCTCATCCTCATCAGCCAGGGCCCCAGCGAGCACGCGGCCGCCGAGATCGACGCCTGGGACGCCCGGGTGGTCCTCATGCACCGCCGGCCCGACGCGATCGACGACGTCGCCGTCGTCACCGACGACATCGGCGGCGCCCAGCTCGCCACCCGCCACCTGCTGGAGCACGGCCACCCCTACGTCGCCTGCCTCGGCGGCACCGAGCGCACCCCGACCATCGGCGACCCCGTCACCGACCACGTCGAGGGCTGGCGCCGGGCCATGCGCGAGGCGGGGAAGTCCATCGAGGGCCGCCTCTTCCCGGCCCCGTACAACCGCTACGAGGCCTACAAGGTCGCCCTGGAGCTGCTCTCCGGCCCCGACCGCCCCCCGGCCCTGCTCTGCGCCACGGACGACCAGGCCATCGGCGTGCTGCGCGCGGCGCGCGAGCTGCGCATCGACGTGCCGGGCGAGCTGGCGGTCGCCGGCTTCGACGACGTCAAGGAAGCCGCCCTGACCGACCCGCCGCTGACCACGGTCGCCTCCGACCGGCAGGCCATGGCCCGTTCGGCCGTGGACCTCGTCCTGGACGACTCGCTCCGGGTGACGGGCACGCGCCGCGAGCGGCTCAAGCAGTTCCCGTCGGCGCTGGTGGTGCGGCGGTCCTGCGGCTGCGGCGGCGACTGACGCCTCACCTCGTGTGGAGGACTTCGCGGGCCTGGTCGGCGGCGCGGGCGAGGCTCTCTGAGACGAAGTCGAGGAAGCGGGCGATGTTCTCCAGGCGGGCGGCGGCCGGGGTGCCGTGGCCGAGGACGGTCACGCCCTGCCGCGCGGTCTCGGCGACGTGGAGGGTGCCGCGGACGCTGGCCATCATGGACTGGTACCAGACGTCGTCGTCGACGATGTAGCGCTCGCGGCGGCGTTCGTCGCGCTCCCGGCGGACGAGGCCCTGGCTCTCCAGGAACGCGACCGCCTTGGAGATGGACGCCGGGCTGACCCGGAGGCGCTGGACGAGCTCGGACGCGGTGAGGCTGCCCGCGTCGCTGGTGCAGAGGCAGGCCAGCACCCGGGCCATCATCTTGGGCGTGCCCGACTGCATGAGGACGGTGGTGAACGTCTCCTCGTACTCGCGCACCGCCTCGGGGTCGCGTCCGTGGGGCTGCGGGAGCGCCTGCGGCTCCCGGGGCGCGGCCTGCCTGCTCCGCTGGGCGCGGCGTTCGGTGGCGCGGTGGGCCAGGTCGGCGCGGTACGCGGTGGGGCCGCCGTTGCGCATGACCTCGCGCGTGACCGTCGAGGTCGGGCGGTCGAGGCGGCGGGCGATCTCGGCGTAGGCGAGGCCGTCGGCCAGCCCCAGCGCGATCTGCTGGCGTTCCTGCTGGGTGAGCCTGCCTCCCGGCATTGCGGTCTCCTTCGTCGTGCGGTGCGCGGCCGTTCCCGCCCCCGTGGCGCCAGGATAGCGTTCACCCTCAGTTCATTGCAACGCTCAGAGTGGCGTTTGTTGCGTTACCTTTCAATCTGTTGCAACGATTTCCCGGCTTTGACCTGCAGATATGGGAATTCTCTGCAACGAGTTCATTGCCGAACCTGCGAACGCAACGTAGCGTTTCTGTCATCGGAAACGACGCGCACAACGACACGCACAAGGAGTGCACGATGCAGAAGTTCGCCGCCACCGCCCCCGTCTCCGCCGTCCTGGACATCCCCGCCGGGCGCGTCCAGCTCATCGCCGCCGACCGCTCCGACGCCACCGTCGAGGTCCTGCCGGCCGACCCCTCCAAGGGTCGCGACGTCCAGGCCGCCGAGCGGACCACCGTCTCCTACGCCGACGGCGTCCTGCGGATCGGGACCCCGGCCGCGAAGAACCAGTACTTCGGCCCCTCCGGAGCCGTCGAGGTCACGGTCCAGCTGCCCGCCGGTTCCCGCGTCGAGGCCAGGACCGCCGCCTCCGAGCTCCGCGGCGTCGGCCGCCTCGGCGACGTCACCTTCGAGGGCGCCTACCGCCGGATCAAGATCGACGAGGTCGGGAGCCTCCGCCTCACCGCGACCGACGGCGACGTCGAGGTCGGCCGGCTCAACGGCCCGGCGGAGATCAGCACCGCGAGGGGCGACATCCGGATCGCCGAGGCCGTGCGCGGCACGGTGGTGCTCTGCACCCAGTCCGGCGACATCTCCGTCACCGCCGCGCCCGGCGTCGCGGCCGTCCTGGACGCCGGCACCTCCTACGGCCGCATCAGCAACGCCCTCAAGAACGACGGCACCGCCGAGCTCGACATCCGCGCCACCACGTCCCACGGCGACATCACCGCCCGCAGCCTGTAGCTCCCGTGAACCCCGTACCGGCCGTTCACGCCCGGTCGCCCGGTGCCGGCCAAGTCCAACCGCGACCCGGAGCAGCCGGCGTGACGGCCCGTGAACCCGCCGCCGGGACCCTGGCTCTCCGTCAGCTCTCCGTCCGGTACATCAGGTCCGTCTCGTGGATCTGGAAGCCCAGCCCCTCGTACACCGCCACCGCCGCCGCGTTGTCGGCGTCCACGTACAGCATCGCGGTCGGCAGGCCCTGGGCCGCCAGGTGGCGGAGGCCGAGCGTGGTGAGGGACTTGCCGAGGCCGCCGCCCTGCGCGCCGGGGGCGACGCCCAGGACGTAGACCTCGCCGAGGCCCTCCTCGGCGTGGACCTTCGTCCAGTGGAAGCCGATGACGCGGCCGTCCTTCTCGGCGAGGAAGAAGCCCTTGGGGTCGAACCAGTCGGCGGCCTTGCGGTCGTCGAGGTCCCGCTGGACGAGCGAGCCCTGTTCGGGGTGGTGGGCGAAGGCCGCCGCGTTCACGGCGAGCCACTCGGCGTCGTCCTCGCCGGGCCGGAAGGTCCGTACGGTCACGCCCGGCGGGAGCACCGGCTCGGGCAGGACGAGGTCGTGCAGGGGGCGGCGCATCTGGCGGAGCTCGCGGAAGAGGCTCATGCCCAGCACCTGCGCGAGGTGCCGCGCCGCCGGGTGCCCGCCGTGCGCCCACACCCGCAGCCGCTTGCCCGACTCGTGGAGCAGCGCGGAGCCGAGCGCCCGCCCGTGCCCGCGGCCCCGGTGCGAGGGGTGCACGACGAGCTCGCCCGCCGGCGCCTCGACGGGGTCGCTGTCCTCCAGCTGGCCGTAGCCCACGAGCAGTCCGTCGTTCGTCCGCAGCAGCACGTGCCGGACGCCGGCCCGGCGCCCCTTCAACTGCAGCCGGCCCTGCTCGGAGACGGCCGGCTGCCCGTCGGTCTCCGCCGCCTCGGCGATCAGCTGCAGCACGTCCTGCGCCGGCCCGGGCGCGAGTTCGTCCAGGACCTCGATCGACCGCTGCCCGTTCGCGTTGTTCGTGACGTCGCTCATGGACCCGAGCCTACGACGCGGGTGACGCCGAATCGTCACAGCCAACCCTGCTGACGGTCTACGCGGGTTGATCTAGGCTGCGGCCGACCACTCCACCCATCTCTCGCACGCAAACGTGCACAAAGGGGAACACATGCACGCGACGCCGCCGCGCAAGCGCCTGGCGAGACGGCTGACCGCGTCCGCCGCCGCCCTCGTCGCCACCGCCGGTGTCCTGGCCACCGCCGCCCCCGCCGGGGCCGCGGCCGCGTCCTCCGGGCGCGGGCACGGCCACGGCCGCACCGTGGACGTCCAGTTGCTGTCCTTCAACGACCTCCACGGCAACCTGGAGCCCCCGCAGGGCTCCTCCGGCACGGTGACGGAGACGCAGGCCGACGGGACGACGAAGGTCATACCGGCCGGCGGCGTGGAGTACCTGGCCTCCTCCCTGCGCACGGCGCGCAAGGGCCACGAGTACTCGATCACCGCGGCGGCCGGCGACATGATCGGTGCGAGCCCGCTGATGACCGGCCTCTTCCACGACGAGCCGACCATCGAGGCGCTCAACAAGCTGAAGCTCGACGTCACCTCCGTGGGCAACCACGAGTTCGACGAGGGCCGCGCCGAGCTGACGCGCATGCAGCGCGGCGGCTGCCACCCGAAGGAGGGCTGCTTCGAGAAGGGCAAGAAGTTCCGGGGCGCCGACTTCCCCTACCTCGCCGCGAACGTCACCGACGAGAAGACCGGCAAGCCCATCCTCAAGCCCTACACGGTCTGGGAGCACAAGGGCGTCAAGGTCGGCTTCATCGGCGTGACGACGAAGGACACGCCGAACGTCGTGACGGCGGAGGGCGTCAAGGGCCTGAAGTTCGCCGACGAGGTCGAGACGATCAACAAGTACGCCAAGGAGCTCGACCGCCAAGGCGTGAAGTCCATCGTCGCGCTGATCCACGAGGGCGGCATGCCGGCCTCCGGCGCGTACAACTACGACTGCGACACCCCGGGTGCGGGCGCGGGCATCTCCGGCGCCATCGTCGACATCGCCAAGAAGGTGACCCCGAAGGTCGACGCCCTCGTCACCGGCCACACCCACCAGGCCTACGCCTGCACGATCCCCGACCCGTCGGGCGCCCCGCGCACGGTCACCTCGGCGGCCTCCTTCGGCCGGCTGTACACGGACACGACCCTGACGTACGACCGCCGGACCAAGGACATCGTCCGGACGACCGTCAAGAGCCCGCGCACCGGCAACCACGTCGTCGACCGCACGCAGCCGAAGGCCGCGGACATGACCGCGCTCATCGACCGCTGGAAGAAGCTCGCCGCGCCCATCGCCGACAAGCCCGTCGGCTACATCACCGCCGACATCAACGGCCGCGGCTCCGAGGCGTACGAGAAGCCGCTCGGCGACGTCATCACCGACGCCCAGCTGGAGGCCCTCGCCCCGGCCGACAAGGGCGGCGCCCAGATCGCGTTCATGAACCCCGGCGGCATCCGCTCCGACCTGGCCTTCAAGGCGTCGGGCAACGAGGGCGACGGCGTCGTGACGTACGGCGAGGCGTTCACCGTCCAGCCCTTCACCAACATGATGCAGACGAAGGACCTGACCGGCGCGCAGCTCCTCGCGGTGCTGCAGCAGCAGGTCAGCGGCCCGAACACGGACCAGCCGAAGATCCTGCAGATCAGCAAGGGCCTCACGTACACCCTGGACCTGACGAAGAAGGGCGCCGACCGCGTCGTGGCCTCGTCGGTCAAGCTCAACGGCACCGCCATCGACCCGGCGAAGACCTACCGCGTCGCGGGCAACGAGTTCCTGATGGGCGGCGGCGACGGCTTCCCCGCCTTCAAGGAGGGCACGAACAAGCGCGTCGGCGCGTCCGACCTGGACGTCTTCAACGCCTACCTGGCGGCCCACTCCTCGAAGGCCGCCCCGCTGGCCCCGCCGGCGGCGGACCGCATCACGGTCGTGAAGTAACCCGCGGGAACCGGCCCGGCAGGGTGGAGGACGGCCCCGGAGCGCGCCGGGGCCGTCCGCTCCGTCAGGAGGCCACGGCCCTTATGGCCGACGCCACGGCCCTTGTGACTACTGACGCCACGGCCCTTACGACTGCTGCCGGATGATGTCCTCCAGGGACCCCTCGGGGACCTCACCGGCCGGCGTCAGCTTGTCCACCGCCTGCGGCAGCGCCTGCGCGAGCGCGTCCGCCGCCTCCTCCGGGGTCACGCCCGCCTGCTGCGCCACGTGATCGAGCGCCTGGTACGGCAGGGCCTGCGCGACCTCCGGCCCGCTGACCTCCTGGTTCGCCCCTTTGCCGACCCACGAGTCGGTCTTCTCCCCGAGGCCGCCCTCCTTGAGGGTGTCCAGCAGCGCGCCGAGCGGATTGCTGCCCGCGCCGTGCGTGCCGGCGCCGCCGAGCGAGGTGAGCAGCGCGCCCAGCAGGCTGCCGCCCTTGCCGCCCTCCCCGCCGCCGAGCAGCCCGCCCAGCAGGCTCCCCAGGTCATTGCCCATCGCCGCCGCCTCCTCGATCACTCGGTACGAGACCCTTACCCCCGGATGCCCGGCCCGGAGCACGATTCACCCGTTCACCCGCCCCCGGGTCACTTGCCCTCCAGCCCGCGGACGATGCCCAGGATCAGGTCCCGGGACGGCGCCTCGCCGAGGGCCACGGACTCCATGCGGTCGAGGACCATGCGGTAGCGGTCCAACTGGGCGGCGGCGTCCACCAGTTCCGAGCCGTGCTCGCGGTCGACGTGCACCGTGTCCAGCTGCGGCACCGGGCCGACCGCGAACAGCGTCGACTGCCCGGAGCCGGGGAACGCGCCCGCGTCGAAGGGGATCACCAGCACCCTGATGTGCTCCCGCTCGCTCATGCCGAGGATGTGCCGCAGCTGCGCCCGCGCGACCGGGGGCCCGCCGAAGCGCATCCGCAGCGCGGCCTCGTGGACGATGGCCGTGTACGGGGTGGGCCGCTCGCGGTAGAGGACGGCCTGCCGTTTGATGCGGTGCGAGACGCGGTGCTCGATCTCCGGCGGACTCAGCGGCGGCACCACCTGGCGGAAGATCTCGCGGCAGTGCTCGGCCGTCTGCAGCAGCCCGGGCAGGTGGGCGACGTACGAGGCGCGCAGGGCCACGGCGTGGTGCTCCAGTTCGGCGAGGTCCAGCAGCCCGGCCGGGAGGATCTCGCGGTACTCCTCCCACCAGCCGCGCTTGCGCTCGCCGGCCATGTCGATGAGGGCGGTGACGAGGGCCTCGTCGGAGCAGGAGTAGTTGCGCGCGAGGGCGCGCAGGCGCTCGGCGCTCACTCCGTAGCGGCTCGCCTCGATGTTGCTGATCTGGGCCTGGTTGGTGCCGAGCAGCCGTCCGGCCTCGGTCGACGTGAGCCCCGCGCGCTCGCGCAGCTTGCGCAGCTCGGCACCGAGCCGGAGCTGACGCGCCGTCGGACTGTTCCTCACCGGCATCCGCCCCGCCTCTCCCGCGCGTCACCCACACGGGTGCTTACTGAAGTAGTTCTGCCGACGCCGCTAAATACCTTTGGCCGGACGGCGTACGGTGGTGAGCCGCGCCACTCACCTGCTCGCCCCGCCTCGCTCGTCAGAGGAGCCAGCATGGCCACGGTATCGCCGCAGACCCCTTGGTCGTACGCGCTCGACCTGCCCGACGACCCGCGGTCCGCCACCGTCGCGCAATCCGCCGTCCACGCCGTCCTGGAGGCGTACGCCCTGGAGGAACTGGCCGAGGAAACCGCGGGGTTGGTAGCTGAGCTGCTCGCCCCGGGCCGGGCGGGCTACCGGGCCTCCGGAGCGCCCGCGTCGCTGCGGCTCACGCATGTGCCGCCGCTCGGGGTGAGGATCACGGTGTCGTACGGCCGGGGGCGGGAGGTCACCACGGTCGCGTGGTCGTCCCGGTTTCGCGGAGCGCATGACATGCCGACCACGCTAGATGGCCGGCTTGCCCCCGCAGGGGCGAAGGATCCGGGAACTGCCGGAAAAGGTGGTGACCGCACCGGTATTGACGGTCAAGGCCGCTCAATGGGTGCGTAATCGCGTGTTCATCGGGACTTCATGGAACGTGCCCGCAAAAGTGAAGGCTCAAAAATCAATCTACCTTGCAAAAACATGACAGAGGGCCAGGTCACACCCTGATCCATTGAACAGACCGCACGGTATGTGTTTGTGTGGGCAACGGCTGCCGTGCCGCGGAGGGGAGCACGGCGGCCTCGCCGACCCGAGGAAACCGTACGGTCATGCAGTCCGCCATGAATGCCGCCATGAAGTCCGCCCTGGCATCCCGGGCGCTCGGCAGCGCCGCGTACTACGTGATCTCGCCGTTCCTCGCCATCTGGCTGCACGGCACGCTCGGGATCCCCGTCGGGATCGCGGCGGCCGCGGTCGGCGTCCACCTGCTGAGCATGCGGGCCGGCGCGGTCTACATGCAGTTCGTCGTCGTGCGCTTCCGGCTCCGGGTCGTCCTCGTGGGCGGATACCTGGTGGCGGGCGCGGTCATGCTCGTGCCCGCCGCGCTGCGCCTCGACGACGCCGCGTCCTGGCTCGTGGTCCTGGCCGTGAACGGCACCGCCGTCTCCTGCGCCAACGTCGGCACCAAGGCGCTCATCGCCAACGGGTGCGACGAGACCACGCGCCTCGCGGCGTTCGGCCGGCTGAACGCGGCGATCAACGGCGGTGCGGCCCTCGGACCCGTGGTCGGAGGCTGGCTGATGTCCGCCACCGGCCGCGCGTTCCCGCTGATCCCCGCCGGGGTGTTCGCCGTGGCGGCCGTGCTCGCCGCCCGCGCGCCGGGCGACGTGACGGCGGCCCCGCCGGAGAAGGGCGCGGCACGCTTCGGACTGCCCAGCAGGCAGGTGCTGCTGTGGTCGTGCGTGACGGCGACGCTGTGGCTCGCGTACGCGCAGTTCGCCAACGTGCTGCCGATGTACGTCGGGACGTCCGTCTCGCCGCGCGTCATCAGCATGCTGTTCCTCGTCAACGCGATCCTGATCGTGCTGTTCCAGGGCGTCGTCGCCCGGCGCATGCAGAGCCTCGCCGGACGCCGCGGCGACCGGGCCGTCATCGCACTCGGCATGGTGCTGCTGGCGGCCGGGCTCGTGCTGTTCGTGCCCGGGCGGGGACCGGCCTGGCCCGTCGTCTTCGTGGGCGCGGCCGTGTTCACGTTCTCCGAGCTCGTCTGGTCGCCCGCGGCGGACAGCATCATGGCCCGCAAGGCCGAGGGGAACAGCTTCGCCGCGTTCGGCTTCGCCGGGCTGGTGTGGGGCGTCGCCGAGTCCGCGGGCGGGGCCGTCGGCACGGCCGTGGCGGGCGGCTCGGACAGCGCGTGGACCGGCGGGGCGCCGTTCCTCGTGGCGGCGGCGCTCACGTTGCTGACGGCGGTGGCGGTTGCCGTGGCCCCGGGCCGCCGCACCCCCCTTCCCCAGGGCCGGACCGGCATCACCGTCCGGCCCCGCCCCACCGATGAAACCGATCGAGCCGATCGTGCCGATCACACCGACCCCGTCAAGAAATGAGACCGGCACCATGGCCGATCGAGCAGACCACATCGTCATCGTCGAAGCCCTCACCAGCGGCACCGGCCTGCGCCTCGTCGAGGCGGCGGTCCGCCGCGCCGCCCGCGTCACCTTCGTCACCCGCGACAAGGGCCGCTACGCGAACGACCCGCTCCGCCACCTCCTGGACTCGGGCCCGGTCGAGGTCCACGTCCGCGAGACGCGCTCCACGGAGGAGCTGACCGAGCTCTTCCAGGAGCTGTGGGACGGCGGCGAGTTCACGCTGATCGCCCCCAACGAGCAGTACCTGCTGCCCGCCGCCACCGCGGCCGAGAAGCTCGGCATACCGTTCCTGCCCACGGCCTCCGTGCTGCTGACCCAGGACAAGCACGCCTTCCGGCAGGCCTGCGCGGCCGAGTCCGTCCCGGCGCCGCGCAGCACCGCCGCCCCGGACGTCGAGCGCGCCCTCGCCGCGGCCGAGGCCACCGGCTACCCCGTCGTCCTCAAGCCCTCCATCGGCACCGGCAGCTACGGCGTCGTCTCGGCCGCGGACGCCGACGAGCTGCGCTGGCACTTCCCCGAGGTGCGCGACGAGTCCGACGGGCAGGGCGGCGTGCCGCTCGTCGAGGAGTTCCTCGTCGGCCCGGTGGTCAGCGCCGAGGTGCTCTACTCCGGCGGCGTCCCGCACGTCCTCGGCATCAGCGACCGCATCATGAGCGAGCTGCCGTACTTCATGGAGCTCGCCATCCGCTTCCCCGTCGACCTCTCCCCGGAGGCCCACGAGCGGATCGAGCGGATCTGCGCCGACCTGGCCCGCCTCATGTCCTACGAGAACGGCCCCGCGCACATCGAGTTCGCGCTCACCGCGGACGGCCCCAAGGTCGTCGAGTTCAACCCGCGCTTCGCGGGCCGCAACGTCTCCACGATGGTGTCCGCCGCGCTCGACTGGAACGTCTTCGACGGCGTCATCGCCTCCTACCTCGGCGAGCCCGTCAACGCCCCCGCGCCCGTCGGCGCCGCCGCCGAACAGGCCCTCTACGCCAAGCGCGGCGGCCGCTTCGAGGACGTCGCGGGCCGCGAACTGGCCGACCGGGTGCCCGGCCTCCGCGACATCCGCATCACCGCGCGCGCCGGCGACGTCCTGCCGGACGCCAAGGACCAGCGGAGCGAGTACGGAACGCTCTGGTGCACCGGCGCCACTGCCGACGAGGCGGGCATCCGCGCGGCGTCGGCGGCGGGGTACCTGCGGCCGGTCTTCGGCGACTAGCGCCTTGCCGGCGGTTCCGGGGTGCCCGCCGGTTCAGGCGGTCCCGGACACCGCCGGACCCTCGCCGTCGCGGTGCAGCGCCGCGACGGCGGGAGGAAGTCACCCTCGTGGCCTCATGCTCCCGTCGCATTCCTGACGGGTCGTTCTGCCGGCGCCCACCCCCGCGCCGTCACTCACAGTAACCGCCATCTCGCACGACGAAATGAGTACGTACGTGAGCACCTCCCAGCGCCCCCTCGTCGACCTCTACAGCGACACCATCACGCTCCCGACCGCCGCCATGCGCACCTTCATGGCCGAGGCCCCGGTCGGTGACGAGCAGAAGGGGGAGGACCCCAGCGTCAACGAACTCACCGCCATGGCCGCCGAGCTGCTCGGCAAGGAAGCCGCCGTCTTCCTGCCCTCCGGCACCATGTGCAACGAGATCGCGCTGGCCGTCCACTCCCGGCCCGGCGACGAGATCCTCGCCGACGCGACCGCGCACATCATCAACTACGAGGTCGGCGGCCCGGCCGCCCTGAGCGGCATCAACGTCCGTGCGCTGGAGGGTGATCGCGGCGTGTTCACGGCCGAGCAGTTCCGCGCGGCGATCCGCACGCCCAGCCGCTACGCGCCCGCGACGACCGGTGTCGTCATCGAGCAGACCTCCAACGCGGGCGGTGGCACGGTCTGGCCGCTGGAGCGCATCGAGGAGATCACGGCCATAGCCCGCGAGCGGGGCATGTGGGCCCACATGGACGGAGCGAGGCTGCTCAACGCCTCTGTCGCCAGCGGCGTCGACGCTCGCACCTACGCGTCGCACTTCGACTCGGTCTTCATCGACCTGAGCAAGGGCCTCGGCGCGCCGGTCGGCGGACTCCTCGCCGGCACGCAGGAGTTCATCGACAGCGCGTGGCGGCTCAAGCAGCGCTGGGGCGGCGCCATGCGCCAGGCGGGCGTCATCGCCTCGGCGGGCGTCTACGCGCTCCGCCACCACGTGGACCGGCTGGCCGACGACCACGCCAACGCCCGCCTCCTCGCGACGGAGCTCGCGAAGATCGAGGGCCTGGAGGTGCACCCGGAGCACGTGGAGACGAACATCGTCCTCTTCGACGTGTCCGCCACGGGCCTGACGGCGGCGGAGTTCGGGGCGCGCACGATCGAGGAGCACGGCGTACGGGTGTCGGTCTTCGGCCCGACGACGGTCCGCGTCGTCACTCACCTGGACGTGACCGCGGAGCAGATCCCCACGGCCGTGAAGGCGATAGCGGAGGTCACGGCGAGCGCGCTCGCGGCCTAGCGACGACAGAGTCCTACAGCGCCGGCGGAGTCCTACAGCGCAGGCGGAGCCGTCGGCGCGCCCGGGAGGCGGACGGACGCGATCGTTCCGCCTCCCTGCGCCGGCCGTAGCGCCACCTCGCCACCCGCCTGCCGCACCGTACGGGCGACGATCGACAGCCCCAGCCCGCTGCCGGGCATGCTGCGGGCGGACGGGGACCGCCAGAAGCGGTCGAAGACATGCGGAAGCTCCTCCGGCGCGATGCCGGGCCCGTGATCGCGAACGGTGAGCTCGCCGGTGGACGACAGAGCCACCTCCACGGTGCCGCCGGGCGGACTGAACTTCACGGCGTTGTCGAGCAGGTTGACCAGGGCACGTTCGAGCGCGGCCGGCTCGGCCCGCACGTACCAGCTCTCCAGCCGCACCTGGAACGACAGCCCCGCCCCCCGCAGCCGGGCCCGCTCGACGGCCCGTTCGGCGGCCTCGTGCAGGGCGATGACCTGTACGGGCTCGGTGCCGGGCCCCGCGTCGGGCCGGGAGAGCTCCTGCAGGTCGCCGATGAGGGCGGCCAGCTCGGCCATCTGGGCCCGGACGCTGGCGAGGAGCTCCTTGCGGTCCTCGGGCGGGATGGCGCGCCCGGTCTCCTCGCTGCGCACCAGCAGGTCGATGTTGGTGCGCAGTGAGGTGAGCGGGGTCCGCAGCTCGTGCCCGGCGTCGGCGATGAGCTGCTGCTGCCGGTCGCGGGAGGAGGCCAGGGCCGCCGTCATGGCGTTGAAGGAGCGCGACAGGCGGGCGATCTCGTCCTCGCCCTCGACGGGGATGCGGACCGCGAGGTCCTCCGTGCGGGCGATGTGCTCGACGGCGCCGGTGAGCCGGTCGACGGGCCGGAGCCCGGCGCGGGCGATCCCCGCGCCGGCGGTGGCGGCGAGGAGGACGCCGACGCCGGCGGTGACGGCGAGGACGGCGGCGAGGGCGTTGAGGGGCCGGTCGATCTCGCCGAGGGGCTGGGCGATGGAGACGGCGGTGCCGCGCAGGGGCCCGGGCGAGGTGGCGACCCGCATTTCCGTGCCGTCCTGGGCCACCGCGTCGTGCAGGGCCTGCGCCTGCTGCCGCTGGGCGACCAGCAGGTCGTCGGGCTCGACCTTGATGGGCGACTTGCCGATCGTGGAGCAGACGAACCCGTCGCCGGTGATGATCTGCACGGTGTAGGGCCGGAAGAGGGTGGAGGGCCCGGTGGGCACGGACCCGCAGTTGCTCAGGAGCGCCTTCACGGTGGCGTCGTCGGCGCGGACGCTCGTCAGGGTGGTGTCCCGCTGGTGTTCGAGCTCCTGCCGGGTGACGAGCCAGCAGGCGACGGCCGCGACGGCGACGGCGACGGCGACGGCGGCGGCGGTCAGCAGGGCCAGGCGGGAGCGGAGCGGGAGCCGCTGGAATCCGGCGATCATTCGGTGCCGTCCGCGCGCAGGACGTAGCCCACGCCGCGCACGGTGTGGACGAGGCGCGGCTCGCCGCCGGCCTCGGTCTTGCGGCGCAGGTACATGACGTACACGTCGAGGGAGTTGGAGGACGGCTCGAACTCGAAGCCCCAGACGGCCTTGAGGATCTGTTCGCGGGTGAGGACCTGCCGGGGGTGGGCGAGGAACAGCTCCAGGAGCGTGAACTCCGTACGGGTCAGCTCGACGGCCCGGTCGCCGCGCGTGACCTCGCGCGTGTCGAGGTTCATGCGCAGGTCGGCGAAGGAGAGGGTGGCGGAGGCGGCGGGCGCGGCCGTGGCGTAGGCGCTGCGGCGCAGCAGGGCGCGGATGCGGGCGAGCAGCTCGTCGAGCTCGAAGGGCTTGACGAGGTAGTCGTCGGCACCGGCGTCGAGGCCGGTGACGCGGTCGCCGACGGTGTCGCGGGCGGTCAGCATGAGGATGGGCACGGTGACGCCGGAGGCGCGCAGGCGGCGGGCGGCGGTGAGGCCGTCCATGCGGGGCATGAGGACGTCCAGCACGATCAGCTCCGGGTCGTACGAGGCGACCTTCGTGACCGCGTCGAGCCCGTCGACGGCCAGCTCGGTGGCGTACCCCTCGAAGGCGAGGCTGCGGCGCAGGGCCTCGCGGACGGCGGGCTCGTCGTCCACGATCAGGATGCGGGCGGGCTGGTCGCCGTGCTCGGCGGGGCTCATCGGCGGTACCTCACGGGTGCGGTCTTGCTGCGGTCAGGGCGCTTCTCGGCCTTCAGCGTCGCACGGCCGCGCGCTCAGCCGTCGCCGCCACCCGCCCGCAGCTTGGCCAGGTCGGCCTTGACGGTGTCGACGGGGATCGCGAAGCCGAGGCCGACGCTGCCCGCGGAGTCGCCGGTGCCGCCGCCGGAACCGGGTGCGTACATGGCCGAGTTGATGCCGATGATCTCGCCGTTCATGTTGATCAGGGCGCCGCCGGAGTTGCCGGGGTTGAGGGAGGCGTCCGTCTGGATGGCCTTGTAGGTGGTGCGGGAGGAGCCGGTGTCGCCGTTGTACTGGTTGCCGCCGAACTCGAAGGGCCACTGGGGGACGCCGCGCTCGCGCTGCTGCCCGCCGCGCCCCTCTTCCTTGGAGACGGTCACGTCGCGGTTGAGGGCGGAGACGATGCCACTGGTGACGGTGCCGGTGAGGCCTTCGGGGGAGCCGATCGCGACGACCTCGTCGCCGACCTTGACGCTGCCGGAGCTCCCCAGGGAGGCCGCCTTCAGGCCGCTCGCGCCCTGCACCTTGATCAGGGCGAGGTCCTTGCCGGGGTCGGTGCCGACGACCTTGGCGGTCTTCTTGCTGCCGTCGCTGAAGGCGACCTGCACGGTGTCGGCGCCCGCGACGACGTGGTTGTTGGTGATGATCTCGCCGTCGCCGGTGATGACGAC
Source organism: Streptosporangium nondiastaticum (assembly GCF_003011965.1). GTDB lineage: Bacteria > Actinomycetota > Actinomycetes > Streptomycetales > Streptomycetaceae > Streptomyces > Streptomyces nondiastaticus. Next base: position 71,584 of record NZ_PXWG01000006.1, on the reverse strand, counting down.
GCCGGAGCCGGTGGACTGCCCGCTGGTGGTCGAGGCCTTGATCTCCACGATGCTCGGGCTGACGGCCTTCGCGACGGCGGCGACGCCGCCCGCGCTCTTGGAGGACGCGTTCTGGACGGGCGTGGAGTGGCTGGTGCTGCCGCCCCGGTCGGTGAGCTCGCCCACGAGGGCGGCCGATCCGCCGCCGACGAGCGCGGCGACGATCGCCACGGCGGCGAGCAGCGTTCCGGCGCTGCGGGCGCGGGGGGCGCCGCGACGCCCGGGCTCCGGGGCCCCCGGCTGCGGCTCGGAGAACCCGGCGTACCGGCTCCCGCCACCGTCACCACCCCCGGCCCCGTCCCCGGGCCAGACGGTCACACCACTGGCCGTGGTGACCGGCTGCTGCGGCGGGTACGCGGGAGGCTGCGGGTACGCGTAGGGCTGCTGCGGCTGGGGCTCCTGGGCGCCGTAAGGGCGGCGAGTGTCGTCCGTCATGCCGACGACTCTGCGGCCCGTACATGAGAACTGTCTGAGGGAGCACTGAAAAGGGGCCGAGAAGTCTGTTCGGTCGGTATAAGGACCGCGGGCGGCGCGGGCGGCCGGGGCCGCCCGCGGCAAGCAGGGAAAGCTATTCGTACCAGGTCAGCGGGACCACCGGATTGATCGGCCGCGCCGCGGGCCGCGGGGAGTGGTTCCCCCGGACCTTTGCGCTCAGCTGCTCCGCTTCCGTCGCGGGCCGTACGACCTCCGGGGCGGCTTCCCACTCGCACCCGCCGAGCGGCGGACGAAGCTGGAGCCGCGGGCCCTCGTGGCCCATCACCTGGCCGACTTTGCCCCAGCGGGTGTCCACCACGAACGTGCCCGTCCGGGGCGTTTGATCGGCGGAGTGATCAGAGGTGGTCATCGGCGCACCTCGCAGCCGTGGGGCCGGGTGAAGAGGTCGTGCATTGCTGGTGCTCCTTGTCGGTATCGGCCATGCCCGCGAAGCGATTGCGCGGTCCCGAGCACTTGCACCGTAGAGGCGCTATAACGGTGCGTGGGCACGCGGATTGCGTGCGTTGCGGACCTGATTCGCGAGGGCCGGATGGATACGAGGGGCATCGGTCGGCGCATCGCCTACTGGCGTGGTCGCAGAAACCTGACGCAGACCGACTTCGGCGCGCTCATGGGCCAGTCACGCCGCTGGGTGCAAGATCTCGAAGGCGGTCAGCGGCAGCAGGACCCGAGGCTGTCGGTGGTGGAGCGCGCGGCCCAAGTGCTGCGAGTCCCGCTGGAGCTCTTGTTGTCCGATGAGGCCGTCGGTGGTGGCGCGTGCGCCGACGCGGAGGAGATCGAGGCGATCAGAGAGGTTCTCCAACGCCACGATGTCATCACCGGCACCTGCGCGGACGACGGGCGGGAGCCGTTGCCTGTTGAGGTGCTGCGCCGGAACCTGGCCTACGGCCGCGCGGCGTTTCAATCGGGGCACTTCGCGAGTCTGGGGCGTCTGGTTCCGGAGCTTCTGGCCGACGCGAACCTCGCAGCTGCTCGGTATGAAGGCAGTGAGCAACTCGCCGCCTACGGCGTGCTGTCACTGTCGCTGGAGCTGGCCGAGGCCGTAGCCGTAAAGTACGGCGACGGAGCCCTGGCGTGGCTGGCCGGACATCAGGCGGTCGCAGCGGCCGAACGGTCAGGTGCGCCGGTCCTCATGGCCTCGGCGGCACGGCACCTCGCAGATGCAATGACCCACCACGGGCAAGCACGAGCGGCCGCCGCGTTCGCGGTGGCCGCGGCCGGCCGGTTGGAGGCAGAACTCCTCGTCCGGGGACCGGATGGGCTGAGTGTGCTCGGCATGCTGTACCTCAAAGCGGCGATGGCGCTCGCCGCGGCCGGTGAATCCGCCGACCGCGACTCCGCATCGGCAGCTGTGGCTGTTCCCTCGTTGCTCGACCAGGCAGATGAACTTGCCGCGCAGCTCGGCAACGACGGCAACGCCGTCTGGACCGCTTTCGGGCCGACCAACGTCCGCCTCTACCGGGTCGCCGCGCACGTCCGTCTGTCCCAGGGGGCCGAAGCGGTGGCCGTTGCGCACGGCATCCCCGGTCCGGCTCGGGCAGCTCTTCCGCGTGAGCGCCGTGCCCACCATCTCGCCGACCTCGCCCGCGGCTACACTCAGGCCGGCCGTCGGGAAGAGGCGGTGAACACGCTTCTGGAGGCGGAGCAGGAGGCGCCCGAGGAGGTCCGCTGCCGACCGCTCTCCCATGCGCTCGTCGAGGATCTGCGGCTCCTCGGCGCCGGTGCGGCCGAGGGGCGCTTGCGAGCGCTGGCCGGACGTTGTGGACTGCCGGAATGACGAATCGGACGCTCTATCTGATCGCTTGTGCCGCCCCGCCCGCCCGGCGTCTCGACGTCGCCATCCGGGCCGCCCAGGCCGCCGGCTGGGATGTCTGCCTGATCCTCACTCCCTCTGCCCACCGGTGGATCACGGAAGACGCCCACGGGGAATTCGAACGGCTCTGTGAGCTGACCGGCCACCCCATCCGCCACCAGTACAAGTTGCCTTCGCAAGAGGATGTCCTGCCTGCGCCCGACGCGTTGCTCGTCGCTCCGCTGACCGCCAACACCTTCAACAAGTGGGCAGCCGGAATCAGCGACACCCTGGCTTTGGGCCTCATCACCGAGGGGATTGGGCTCGGCCTCCCCATCGTTGCGCTTCCGCACTGGAACGATGCCCAAGGGCGGCACCCTGCCGTCGCTCGTAACGTCGAGACACTGCGGGCGGCCGGTGTCACCGTGCTTCTCGGCGACGGCGGCTTCGTCCCCCACAAGCCGAAGCAGGGAAACCTCGATGCCTACCCGTGGCAGGCTGCCATCGATGCACTTCCGGCCTAGCTGCCCGGCAGGGGCGTCAGCAGCGCGCAGCGTAAGGGATGGGCGAAGCAGGACGCCCCGACCAGCAGTGTGATTCACCCGGTGGGGGCGGTAGTTGGCCGCAGTGGCGTGTCCGTATGCGTTTGCGGGCTACGGTGCGCGCATCGGGTTGCTTCGTACGGAAGCGAGGCGGCTCCCGATGGTGCTGACAGCACCAACACGGGCTCGTGCCCGCAGAGAGATCTGGACCGTTTCTAGAGATGCTCAAGCATGGCATCTGGGGCGGTGTCAGTACCTCACCGTTTATGAGGGAGGTGTGGCCGCGTGAAGCTCAGGTACCAGTTCAGGCTGTACCCGGGCACCCCGCAGAGGATCGAGCTGGCGAAGGCGTTCGGGTGCGCCCGCGTCGTCTGGAATGACGCACTGCGTATCCGTCAGGACGCCTACGCGCAGGGCAAGCCCCTACCCTCAGTCGTAGCGCTGGCCAAGCGGGTCATCACCGAGGCGAAGAAGACTAAGGAACGGGCCTGGCTCGGCGAAGTGTCGGCGGTCATACTCCAGTCTTCCCTTCGGGATCTCCAGACCGCGTACAGCAACTTCTTCGCTTCGAAGAAGGGAACCCGTAAGGGGCCGAAGATCGGTCCGCCGCGCTTCAAGCGGAAGACCAGCCGCCAGGCCGTGCGGTTTACCAAAGCAGCTCGCTTCTCCGTCACCGAGGGCGGCAGGCTCCGGCTCCCGAAGATCGGCGACGTTGAGGTCCGCTGGTCCCGAGAACTGCCCTCCGCCCCGTCGACGGTTACGGTCATCAAGGATGCCGCAGGAAGATACTTCGCCTCGTTCGTCGTAGAGGCCGAAGATAAGCCGCTGCCCGAGCTGGACCGGGAGGGGACCGATACCGGGATCGACCTTGGTCTCTCCTCCTACGCTGTGCTGCGCGGACGGAAGGTCGCATCCCCGAAGTTCTTCCGGCGTCAGGAGAAGAAGCTCAAGCGCGCTCAGCGCAAGCTCAGCCGATGCCAGGAAGGCTCCAACAACCGGCGCAAAGCCAAGCTCGCCGTAGCCAAGATCCATGCTCGCATTGCTGACCAGCGACGTGACTTCATCGAGCAGGAAACCACCAAGATTACGCGTGAGAGCCAAGCCGTGTATCTGGAGGACCTGGCGGTGAGGGGTATGGCCAAGAGTTTCGGCAAGTCCTTGCACGATCAGTCGTGGGGCAGGTTCGCCCGCACCCTCGAAGCCAAGTGCGCGAGGTACGGGCGCACATTCGTCAAGGTCGGCAGGTGGTTCCCCTCCACCCAGTTGTGCTCTGCGTGCGGGGCGCTCACCGGCCCGAAGGGAAAGGCCGGACTGCGGATACGCGCCTGGACGTGTGAATGCGGCACCATCCACGACCGAGACCAGAACGCCGAGTACAACCTCCGCCTTGAAGGGCGGCGCATCGTGGCCGAGGGGCGTCCGGACACGTAAAACGCCTGTGGAGCCCACGTAAGACCTGGCAAACCGGGCGGTGGGTGATGAAGCAGGAACCACCTACGATCGCCGCCAAACAATGGCGGTCCGGTGGGACCTCACGTTCACGTGGGGGAGCGTCAACCCTCCTGCGTCCTTCTTCACGCGCAGGTATTGAACGAGATCCTCCGCCGTCCCCGGCTGTCCTCCGACGTTGTCTGATGCCTGGCCTGGCAGTTGTCGCTGCCCGACGGCACGGACGAGCCGCTGCCGTAAGGGACGGCGGGTTGCCGACGGGCGGTTTACCGGCCGCCGGTGAGCCGACCGGTCGGGCCGTCGGCCGTTCCCCAGAAGACAACAACGGTGAGAACAACTGCCACCCTCCCTCCCCGGCGGCGGAGGAGACGGCCGAGGGGGCGGCCGAGGAGCGAGGAGCCCGCGCGCTGGCCGCGGTGGTCCGGAACGAGCGGCGGCTGAGATTGTCGGCGCCGGACGTGGCCCGGCTGGCGCCGCTGGCGGGGGAGTGGTTGCGGCGGGGCGTGCCGATGACGGAGTTCCGGGAGGCGCTGACCGCCCATCTCCCGCAGGTGGTGCACCACCCGGCGGGCCTGGTCCGGGACCGGTTGCTCCGTAAGATGCCGCAGGCCCCGACGTTCGCCGAGCAGCGTGCCTCGATGCCTCAGGGCGCCGGGGCGGCGCCGTCCCGGGTGGCCGGGATGCGGGAGTGCGCAGGCGATCACGTCCAGCCGAGGCTGTTCCGGCCCGAGGCGGACGAGATCTTGTGCCGGGAGTGCTGCCGCGCCTCGGCCGACACGGGGGACCCCGCGGTCGCGGCGGCGCTCCGGGGCGCGGGCGCCGTGCGGGCGGCTCTGCGCGGGGGTGGTGCTCCGGCAGTGAGGGGGTGAACGTGAGTGAGCGGCCGAGCGGCCCCCACGGCCCGTTGATCCCGATGCCGGAGCTGACGCCCGACGCCCTGTGGGCCGCGGTCTCCGAGATCGCCCCCAGCCGCGTCCCCGCCCTGACGCGGCACTTGTTCGAGGCCGCCACCGACGCCCAGAAGACCGGCAGCCTTGCCCCGCTGCGGGCCTTCGCCCACTCCTGGGCCATCTTCGTTGCCGTCGAGCGTCACCCCGAGCGCGCTGCCAGGCTCCGCGAACTGGAGCGGATCGTGGATGCGGGAGAAGCTGACCCCGCCGCTGTGCTTGCCGAGATCCAATCCATCCGTGAGACGGCCGAGACGGAGGCCGGGCTGTGAACGACGGGAGCGTGCGTACGGGGACTCCGGCCTCCCCGTACGCCGCGCAGGGCTCCGTTTGACAGGTCACCGCCCCGTCCCGCACCCTTTCACTAGTCAAGTAGTGAAAGGGGCCCGCGTGGTCGAGTTCCGCATCGACCGGCGCAGCGGGGTCGCCACGTACCTGCAGATCGTCCAGCAGGTCAAACAGGCCCTCCGGCTGGGGCTGCTCGCGCCCGGGGACAAGCTGCCCACGGCCAAGGAGGTCGTCGCGGCCACGGCGATCAACCCCAACACCGTCCTGAAGGCCTACCGCGAGCTCGACCGCGAGGGGCTCGTCGAGGCGCGGCCGGGGCTCGGGACGTTCGTGCGGCGGTCGCTGGCCCGGCCGCAGGCCGCCGCCGGGTCGCCGCTGCGGGCCGAGCTCGCGGACTGGATGCACCGCGCCCGCGAGGCCGGCCTCGACCGGGAGGACGTGGCCGCGCTGCTCGCCTCCGTCCTGGAGGAGGGGTTCGGCGGGCCCGCGGAAGCGACGTAGCGCGCGGCGGCGTACGGACGGACGACCGGCGTGGCGACCGCAGCGTAGGCAGAACGTGCGGCGTAGGCAGAACGTAGGGGGAGTGGATGACCGGCCTGACGTTTCAACCCGAGCGGACCGCCCTGGAGGCCGTGGGCCTCGGCGTGCGGTTCCGGCGCCGCTGGGCGCTGCGGGACTGTTCCTTCCGGCTGCCCGCGGGCCGCGTCTGCGCGCTCGTCGGGCCCAACGGCGCCGGCAAGTCCACGCTGCTGTCGCTCGCCGCGGGGCTGCGCCGCCCCACCGAGGGCTCCCTCACCGTCTTCGGCGGCCGCCCGGGCGCCGCGGACGTGCGCCCGCGCGTCGCCTACCTCTCCCAGGACAAGCCGCTCTACCCGCGGTTCACGATCGCCGACACCCTCCGCATGGGCCGCGAGCTGAACCCCGGCCGCTGGGACCAGGCCGCCGCCGAGCGCACCGTCGCCGACGGCGGGCTGTCGTCCGGGGCCCGCATCGGCGACCTCTCCGGCGGCCAGCGCACCCGCGTGGCCCTCGCCCTCGCCTTCGGCAAGCGCCCCGAAGTCCTGCTGCTGGACGAGCCGATGGCCGACCTCGACCCGCTCGCGCGGCACGAGATGACGGCGGCCCTCATGGGCCAGGCCGCCGAGCACGCCACCACCGTCGTGATCGCCTCCCACGTCCTCGCCGAGCTCGAAGGGGTCTGCGACTACCTGCTGCTGATAGCCGACGGCCGGGTCCGGCTCGCGGGCGAGGTCGAGGACCTGCTCGCCGCCCACACCGTCCTCGTGGGCCGCCACGAAGGGCCGGGCCTGCCGCGGGAGTTCGCCATGCACACCGTTGTCGAGGCCCGCGCCACGGGGCGGCAGCTGACCGCCCTCGTGCGGCCCGACGGCCCGGTCGCCGGGCAGTGGAAGGCCGCCGAGCCCTCCCTGGAAGAGCTCCTCCTCGCCCACCTGCGCGCCCCCGGCGCGCCCCCGCTCCTCGCCCCCAGCGCCGAACCGCGCCGGTACCGGGCGGCGGCGTGAGCGCCACGACCGTCAGCCGTACTGCCGCCGGCTCCGCCCCGCGCCCGCCCCGGACCCTCGGCACCGCCTGGGTCGTCTGGCGCCGGCACCGCATCGCCGCCTGGACCGCCCTCGCCGTCCTCGCCGCGCTCTGCGCCGAACTGGTCTGGCTGCGCGGCGCGATGACGGAGTACGTCGCGGCACACGGCCTGGCCGCCCCCTGCGCCACCGAGGGCGACTGCGCGGCGCACGCGGCCGCCGTCGAGGAATTCGGGCTCCGCTACGGCGGCTTCCTCGGCGGCAACGCCCTCCTGCTGGAGTTCCTGCCGCTCTTCGCCGGCATGTTCGTGGCCGGTCCCGTGATCGCGCGCGAGCTGGAGAGCGGCACGTACAAGGTGGCGTGGACGCAGTCCGTCTCGCCGCTGCGCTGGTTCGCCGCGAAGCTCGGGCTGCCGGTCGCCGCCCTGCTCGTGGGGGCCTCGGTGCTGTCCGCGGTGTTCCTGTGGACCTGGCGGTCCGTGGGGCACCTCGACCACGGCCGGCTGGTGGACGGCACGCACTGGTACGAGGCGTTCGACGCGCTCGGCCCCGCGCCCGTCACGAACGTGCTGTTCGGCGCCGCGCTCGGGGCGCTCGCCGGCCTGCTGCTCAGGCGCACGCTGCCGGCCATGGCCGTCACGGCCTTCGCGTGCGTGCTGCTGTACTGGCCGCTGACCGCCGTCCGCCCGTACCTGGCGGATCCGGTGACCACGACCCGGATGTCGTACCTGGAGACCCGGCCGTTCGCCGGCAAGGACTCCTGGGAGTACGAGCGCGGGGCGATCACCGTGTCGGGCACGCGCCTGCCCGACACGGACTGTCACCTGGCCCCCGTACCCACCGACTGCCTCGCCCGGCACGGTGCCGACGGGTACTACCTCGACTACCATCCGCCCGCCCACTTCCAGCGCCTGGAACTGGCCCAGGCGGGTCTCGTGGCCGCCGCGGCGGTCGTGTGCGCGGCGGGGGCGCTGTGGCGGATGCGGCGGCTCTGCCCCTGACGCGGGGCCCCTGGGCCTTTGACGCGGGGCCCTGACGTGGCGGCTCCGCCCCTGACGCTCCGGCGCCGGTGGTGGAGCCCCGCGATGCCCCCGCGATGCCCCCGCAATGCCCCCGCGATCCGCCGCACAGGACGCCCACACGCCATGTGGACGTTACCCATGATTCAACCGCGGTTGCGAGCCTTGCGGAATGCAGCCCGCTGTGCCACCCGCCGTGCCACCCGCACCCGCTCGAAGGCTCCGCGCCGCCCCCGACGCGCCCGCCGTCGACGCGCCCGGCCCGCCCCCGGCGCGGCACCATGGGAACATGACCCAGTCGTCCCGCGCACAGGCCCATGACCAGCAGCACGGCGACCGCAGCGACGACGTCACCGGCCGCCGCGCCCGCAACGGCCGCAACGGCCGCACCGACTCCGGCGAGCGCCTCGCCGAGGCCTACGGCAACCCGCAGCCTTCCGTCGGCTCCATCGCCGCGCACCGGCCCTACGCCGTCGCGGGCCCCGCCGCCTCCCCGGGCCTGGAGCCCGACCTGGACGCCGACCTCGGTCCGTACCCGTACGGCCACGACGTGTACGACGACGACGGCTACGGCCACGACGGTTACGGGCACGACGGCTACGGCTCCCGCACGGCCCGCGAGCCCGGCCGGGGAGACGGCGACGACGACGCCCAGGCCGACGGGCCCCTCCCGCAGGGCCGCTTCCTGGACCGCGAGCGCAGCTGGCTGGCGTTCAACGAGCGGGTCCTGGAGCTGGCGGAGGATCCGGCCACGCCCCTCCTCGAACGCGCCAACTTCCTCGCGATCTTCGCGAGCAACCTGGACGAGTTCTTCATGGTGCGCGTCGCCGGACTCAAGCGCCGCATCGCCACCGGCGTGGCCACCCGCTCCGCGTCCGGGCTGCAGCCCCGCGAGGTGCTGGAGCTGATCTGGACCCGCTCCCGCGAGCTCATGGCCCGGCACGCCGCCTGCTACCAGCAGGACGTCGCCCCCGCGCTCGCCGAGGAGGGCATCCACCTCATCCGCTGGAACGAGCTGACCGACAAGGAGCAGGGCCGCCTCTTCACCCTCTTCCGGCAGCAGATCTTCCCCGTGCTGACGCCGCTGGCCGTCGACCCCGCGCACCCCTTCCCGTACATCTCGGGGCTGTCCCTCAACCTGGCCGTGGTCGTCCGCAACCCGGTCAGCGGGCACGACCACTTCGCCCGGGTGAAGGTGCCGCCGATCCTCTCCCGCTTCCTGGAGGCGTCCCCGCAGCGCTACGTCCCCCTGGAGGACGTGATCGCCGCGCACCTGGAGGAGCTCTTCCCCGGCATGGAGGTGCTCGCGCACCACATGTTCCGCGTGACGCGCAACGAGGACCTGGAGGTCGAGGAGGACGACGCCGAGAACCTGCTGCAGGCACTGGAGAAGGAGCTCATGCGGCGCCGCTTCGGCCCGCCCGTGCGGCTGGAGGTCGAGGAGACCATCGACCCGTACGTGCTCGACCTCCTCGTCCGCGAGCTGAAGATCTCCGACGCCGAGGTCTACCCGCTGCCCGGCCCGCTCGACCTCACGGCGCTCTTCCGCATCGCCGCCCTGGACCGGCCCGAGCTCAAGTACCCCAAGTTCGTCGCCGGCACCCACCGCGACCTCGCCGAGGTCGAGTCGGCCTCCGCGCCCGACATCTTCGCGGCCCTGCGCGAGCGCGACGTGCTCCTGCACCACCCGTACGACTCGTTCTCCACCTCCGTGCAGGCGTTCCTGGAGCAGGCCGCCGCCGACCCGGACGTCCTCGCCATCAAGCAGACGCTCTACCGCACCTCGGGCGACTCGCCCATCGTCGACGCCCTGATAGACGCGGCCGAGTCGGGCAAGCAGGTGCTCGTCCTCGTCGAGATCAAGGCGCGCTTCGACGAGCAGGCCAACATCAAGTGGGCGCGCAAGCTGGAGGAGGCGGGCTGCCACGTCGTCTACGGGCTGGTGGGCCTGAAGACGCACTGCAAGCTGTCCCTGGTCGTGCGGCAGGAGGGCGACACCCTGCGCCGCTACTCGCACGTCGGCACCGGCAACTACCACCCCAAGACCGCCCGGCTGTACGAGGACCTCGGCCTGCTCACCGCCGACCCGCAGGTCGGCGCCGACCTCTCCGACCTCTTCAACCGGCTGTCCGGCTACTCGCGCCGCGAGACCTACCGGCGGCTGCTCGTCGCCCCCAGATCGCTGCGGGACGGGCTCGTCGCCCGGATCGCCAAGGAGGTCGCGCACCACGACGCCGGGCGGCCCGCCTCCATCCGCATCAAGGTCAACTCGATGGTCGACGAGACGATCATCGACGCCCTCTACCGGGCCGCCCGCGCGGGCGTGCCCGTCGACGTGTGGGTGCGCGGCATCTGCGCCCTGCGGCCCGGCGTGCCCGGCCTCTCGGAGAACATCCGCGTCCGCAGCGTCCTCGGCCGCTTCCTGGAGCACTCGCGGGTCTTCGCCTTCGGCAACGGCGGCGAGCCCGAGGTGTGGCTCGGCAGCGCCGACATGATGCACCGCAACCTCGACCGGCGCATCGAGACGCTCGTCCGCGTCACCGACCCCGCGCACCGGGCCTCGCTCAGCCGCCTCCTGGAGGCCGGCATGTCCGACACCACCGCCTCCTGGCACCTCGGCCCCGACGGCGGCTGGACGCGGCACGCGACGGACGGCGACGGGCAGCCGCTGCGGAACGTCCAGGAGATGCTCATAGACGCCCGGAGGCGGCGGCGTGGCTCAGCGACCCCATGACCCGGCGCCCGCGGACACGGATACGGACACGGATTCGGATACGAGTCCGGACACGGGCGCGGGCGCGGGTACGAGGACGAGCAGCACGAGGACGAGCAGTACGTGCACGGGCAGTACGAGCACGGGTACGAGCAGCACGAGCACGGACATCGGCGCGCTTGCCGCGCTCACGGACACCGCCGCCGGGGGGCAGGACACGATGACGACGAAGTACCCGGCCGTGCGCACCGCCGCCGGTCCGGCCGGCACCGGCGGTACCGCTGGTTCCACCGGTCCCGCCGGTTCCGCGGGCTCCGCCGACACGGCGACCGCCGGCGACATCCTGGCCGGCTACCTGCACGGCCAGGCGGTGGAGTTCCTGCGCAGCCTGCGCCTGCACGGCGAGAGCGGCTCCGACGCCGACGAGGCGGGCGAGGCGGCCCGGCTGCTGCGCCGCTCCGCCCGGCGCATCGCCGGCGCCCTCTACGTCTACCGCCCGCTGACGGACACCGACTGGACCGACCAGATCCGCACGGAGCTGGTGTGGCTGTCGGAGCTGCTGGGCCGGGAGCACGCCTACGCGGCGCGGCTCGCCCGGCTGCGGGGGGCGCTGCACCGGCTGTCCGGGGCGGAGGGCGGCGGGGGAGCGGGCAGCGGCCTGACGGTCGGGGCCGCCCGGGCCGGCGCCCTGCTGGAGCGGCAGCTCACGCTCGCCCGGACGCGCGCCCACTCCGCGGCCCTGCAGGCGCTCGGCACCTCGCGCTTCCACGCCGTCGCCGACGCCGCGGCCCTGCTCGCCTCCGAGGTGCCCCTCGACCCCGGCGCGCGCGGCCTTCCCGCCCGCGAGGCCCTGCCCCGGCTCGCCGAGCAGACCCAGCGGCGGCTGGCCGAGGCCGTCGACGCGCTCCCGCTGTCCGTCGCGGGCCACCCGTACAACGCCGAGGCCCTCGCCCACGGCCTGGCCGCCGCCCCGAGCCCCGACGGGCCGCCCGCCGAGGGGCGGCAGGACGCGCCCTGGCACCAGGTCCGGCGGCTCGTACGGCTGCGGCGGTACGCCCAGGAAGTGCTCGACGAGCATCTGCAGACCGAAGCCGAGCCCTCCCTGTCCGTACGCCTGCTCGGCGCCGGCCAGGCCCTCGACCGGCACCGCGAGGCCGCCGAGGCCGCCGCGGCCGCCGCCGCGGCCGCCCGCACCCCCCGCATCGCCCCGGCCACCGCCTACGCCCTCGGCATCCTCCATGCCGACCAGCGGCACGAGGTGGAGGCGGCGCGCTTCGCCTTCGGCCGGATCTGGCAGCGGGTCACGGTGGCGGCGCCGTCATGACGGCGGAGGGGCCGCTGTACGCGGCGGGCTGCGTGCTGTGGCGGCCGGGGCGCGGCGGTGACCTGGAGATCGCCCTGGTTCATCGACCGAAATATGATGATTGGTCCCATCCGAAGGGCAAGCTCAAGCGCGGCGAGGGCGCGCTGGGCGGCGCCCTGCGCGAGGTCCGCGAGGAGACGGGCATGGAGTGCGAGCCGGGCGCGGCGCTCCCCACCGCGTTCTACGTGGCGGCGGGCCGGCCGAAGGAAGTGCGCTACTGGGCGGCGCGGGCCACGGGCGGCGCGTTCGTGCCGAGCAAGGAGGTCGACCGCATGGCGTGGCTGCCGCCGGAGGAGGCGAGGGAACGGCTGACGGAGGAGCGCGACAAGGAACTGCTGGACACGTTCCTTGCTACCCGCGCGGCGCGAGGGACTCCCACGTCACCGTGACCTCGCCCTGACGCCACCGCCGCGGCCCGTCCACCACCGGCCAGTCCGCCCGCAGCGCGGACACCGTGCGGATCCACCGCTGCCGGGAGCTCAGCGCGGCGTACGGCGCGGCGGCCGCCCACGCCCGGTCGAAGTCGCGCAGGAACGCGTGCACCGGCTCGCCGGGGACGTTGCGGTGGATGAGCGCCTTCGGAAGGCGCTCGGCCAGGTCGGACGGGGTGTGCAGGGAGCCGAGCCGGGTCGCGAAGGTGACCGTGCGCGGGCCCTCGGGGCCGATCGCGACCCACACGTGCCGCCGCCCTATCTCGTCGCACGTGCCTTCCACGAGCAGCCCGTCCGGCGCGAGCCGCGCCCGCAGCCGGTCCCAGACGGCGGTGACGTCGTCCTCGTCGTACTGGCGCAGCACGTTCGCCGCCCGTATCAGCGCGGGCCGCCGCCCGCCGTCGAGCGGTACCTCGAAGCCGCCGTGCCGGAAGGACAGGCCGTCCCGCGCGTACGGCTGCGCGCCCGCGACGCGCGCGGGCTCTATCTCTATGCCGACGACCGACGCGTCCGCCCGCACCGTGCGCAGCCGTCCGAGCAGCTCGACCGCGGTCCACGGCGCGGCGCCGTAGCCGAGGTCGACGGCGACCGGGTCGGTGCTGCGGCGCAGCGCGGGCCCGTGGGCGTCGGCCATCCAGCGGTCCATGCGGCGCAGCCGGTTCGGGTTGGTCGTACCCCGGGTCACCGCACCGACGGGGCGGCTGGGCTGAGAAGGGGTGCGTACGGCCATGCCTTCGAGCGTAAGCGCTGCTCAGCGCTGCCGGTGCCGCGCGGGGGCGGGCAGGGCGAGGGCCGGGGCACTCCGACGAGGGCTGGGTCACTCTTTGGCAAAGCGGAAATGCGACTCCGTCCGGCGGCGTTGCACCGTTGACAAGGTGACACACCGCACACACGCCCCGCACACACACCCCTCACGCTGACGGAGGACACGCACGGTGAGCCAGTACGCATCCAGGCTCGGCGCCCGCCGCGGCCGCGCGCTCGGCAACCTCGCGGGCACCCCGCTGCGGCGCCTCGGCGCCTCCCGCAAGCCCCGCCGCATCGCGATGCTCAGCGTTCACACCTCGCCGCTCCACCAGCCCGGCACCGGCGACGCCGGCGGGATGAACGTGTACATCGTGGAGCTGGCCAAGCGGCTCGCCGCGATCAACATCGAGGTCGAGATCTTCACGCGCGCCACCACCGGCGCCCTCCCGCCCGCCGTCGAGCTGGCGCCCGGCGTCCTCGTCCGGCACATCGACGCGGGCCCGTACGAGGGGCTGGCCAAGGAGGAGCTGCCCGCGCAGCTGTGCGCTTTCACGCACGGCGTGATGCAGGCGTGGGCCGGCCACCGGCCCGGCCACTACGACCTCGTCCACTCCCACTACTGGCTCTCCGGCCACGTCGGCTGGCTCGCCGCCGAGCGCTGGGGCGTCCCCCTCGTCCACGCCATGCACACCATGGCCAAGGTCAAGAACGCCGCCCTGGCCGCGGGCGACACGCCCGAGCCCGACACGCGCGTCATCGGCGAGACCCAGATCGTGCGCGCCGCGGACCGGCTCATCGCCAACACCGAGGGCGAGGCGCAGGAACTCGTCCACCACTACGACGCCGACCCCGGGAAGGTCGCCGTCGTCCACCCGGGCGTCAACCTCGACCGCTTCCGCCCCGCCGAGGGGCGGGCGGCGGCCCGCGAGCGGCTCGGCCTGCCCGCCGACGCCCTCGTCCCGCTCTTCGCCGGCCGCATCCAGCCCCTCAAGGCCCCCGACGTGCTGCTGAGGGCGGTCGCCGAGCTCCTCGACCGGCAGCCGGCGCTGCGCTCGCGCATCGTGGTGCCGGTGGTCGGCGGCCCCAGCGGCAGCGGCATGGCCAAGCCCGAGGGGCTGCAGAAGCTCGCCGCCCGGCTGGGCATCGCCGACGTCGTCCGCTTCCGCCCGCCCGTCGGCCAGGAACAGCTCGCCGACTGGTACCGGGCCGCGTCCGTCCTGGTCATGCCGTCTCACAGCGAGTCGTTCGGCCTGGTCGCCGCCGAGGCCCAGGCCTGCGGCACGCCCGTCCTCGCGGCGTCCGTCGGCGGCCTGCCGGTGGCCGTGCGGGACGGCGAGAGCGGCTTCCTCGTCGACGGCCACGACCCCGCCGACTACGCCGCCGTACTGGGCCGCTTCGCCGACGAGCCGGGCCTGGCCGGGCGGATGGGCGAGGCCGCGGCCCGCCACGCGCGGCGCTTCGGCTGGGGCACGGCCGCGGCCGCCACGGCCGAGGTGTACACCGAGGCGATGGCGGAGCGGCGGCGTCGCCTACGCTCGTCGCATGTCTGACGCGAAACCCGACGCGAAACCCGACGCGAAACCCGACGCGAAATCCGTCATCGAGCAGACGTTCCGCGAGGCCGGGCTCGAATGGGAGAGCCCGGCCGACGGCACGTACGTGGTGAAGCTGCCCGGCACGCGCAAGCTCTCCACGACCGTCTCCCTGGTCGTCGGGAAGCACTCGCTCTCCGTCAACGCCTTCGTCGTGCGCTGCCCCGACGAGAACCACGAGGGGGTGCACCGCTGGCTCCTGGAGCGCAACACCCGGCTGTACGGGCTGGCTTACGCGCTCGACCAGCTGGGTGACGTCTACCTCGTCGGCCGGCTGCCGCTGTCCGCGGTGACCCCGGACGAGATCGACCGGCTCCTCGGCACGGTGCTGGAGAACGCCGACGGCAGCTTCAACACGCTGCTGGAAATGGGCTTCGCGAGCGCCATCCGCAAGGAGTACGCGTGGCGGACGGCCCGCGGGGAATCGACCCGGAACCTGGAGGCGTTCGCCCGCTTGACGTCGAGTCAGCGGGAGGGGGAGGACGGGGGAGGACCCACGGGATCGTGACCCGGCTGGCTGATCGGCTGATCGGCTGACCGGGGCGGCCCGCAGGGAGTTCCTCCCGCCGCAACGGCGAGACACCAGAACGGCGCAGCCCGGCGGTGCCGAACCGCGCCGTGGTGACGGGCGTTCCTTCCGACGGCCCGCCGGGGGCACTTCGGCAGTCCGGCGGTGCCGAACCGCGCCGCCCTCCCGGCCGGCCAGGGCCTACGCCGGCGCCCCC
Organism: Streptosporangium nondiastaticum; assembly: GCF_003011965.1. Classification (GTDB taxonomy): domain Bacteria; phylum Actinomycetota; class Actinomycetes; order Streptomycetales; family Streptomycetaceae; genus Streptomyces; species Streptomyces nondiastaticus. The sequence continues at coordinate 55,901 of NZ_PXWG01000006.1, read as the reverse complement.
GCCGAGGGCCGTACGCCGGCCTCCTCCGGAGCGGCCTCCTCCGGAGCGGCCTCCGCCGTCTCCGCCCCCGCCTCCGTCGCGAGACCCGTCGCCGGAACCCTCCGCATCAGGAGCCAGTACCCGCCCGCAGTGATCGTCCCCACCACCGCGCACCCCGCCCACAACGCGTCCGCGCCGAAGCGGTCGATGACCGTGCCGCCCGCGACGGGCGCGATCAGCGAGGCGGTCGCCCAGGACAGGGTGTACATGCCCTGGTAGCGGCCGCGGCCGTGGACCGGCGAGAGGCGGGCGACCAGGCCCATCTGGATGGGCGAGTTGATGATCTCCGCGAGCGTCCACACGCAGACGGTCAGCATGTACACCGCGAGCGAGCCGGCGAAGGCGGTGAGCCCGAAGCCGTAGCCGCCGAGGAGGGCCGCGAGGACCATCAGCATCCGCTGGTCCCGGTGCTCGATGAAGCGGGTGACGGGGATCTGGACGGCGACGATGAGGATGCCGTTGACGGCGATGGCCATGCCGAAGTCCTTGGTGGAGAACCCGGCGTCGGCCATGGCCACCGGCAGGGCGACCTGGGACTGCAGGAAGACCACGGCGAGGAGGAAGGACAGGCCGACCACGGCCATGAAGCGCCCGTCGCGCAGCACGGTGCCCATGCTGACGGCCGGCTCGGCGCCCTTCGCGCCGCCGTCCGCCGCCGCGGCGTCCGGCCGCGACTCGGGCAGCTTCACGAAGACCAGCACCGCGCAGAGCATCGTCATCGCGGCTTCGCCGAGGAAGCCGATCAGGTAGCTGTACTCGGCGACGAAGCCCGCGGCGACCGACGAGATCGCGAAGCCGAGGTTGATCGCCCAGTAGTTCAGGGCGAAGGCCCGCACCCGGTCCTCGGGGGCGACGATGTCGGCCATCATGGCCTGCACCGCGGGGCGGGAGGCGTTGCTGGCCATGCCGACGACGAACGCGACGACGGAGATGGCGACCGGGTCGGTCATGAAGCCCAGCACCGCGACGGACACGGCGGTCGAGGACTGGGCGATGAGCAGGGTGGGGCGGCGGCCGAGCCGGTCGGTCATCACGCCGGAGCCGATGGACGAGACGACGCTGCCGAGGCCGAGCAGGGCGCCGACGAAGCCGGCGAACGAGGCGGAGTGGCCCTGGTCGGCGGTGAGGAACATGGCCAGGAAGGTAGGTCTTTGTTAAACCGTACGCAACCCGTAGCCGGGTGGAGCCTCGGGTACGGGTGTGGGCGCGTTCATCGCGTCACGGTGTTGAGCTGAACGCGCCGGGCGTGGGTTCCGCCTGCCAGACCGGGGCGGGGCTGGCAGGCAGATGGGATCAGCGGGCGGAGCGGTAGGCAGACCAGTCTCGGGCAGCGTGCAGCAGGCGCGCGGTCCACTCGTCGGGCTCGTCGCCGGCGATCTCTTCCCACATGTTCGCGTTGGCGGCGGCGAACGCGGTGATTCCTGCCTGAGAGGCGGTGTGCCAGGCAGGGACACGCGCCGCCCACTCCTCCGCGGACTCCGGGGTGTGTCCGCCGGCGGCCATGAGCCAGATCACCCAGTACGCCGCGTCGAGCCAGGGCGCGCCGCGGGTGGCCCATGCCCAGTCGACGAGCAGGGCCCGCTCGTCCACGATGACGTTCTCGTTGTTCAGGTCGGTGTGGAGCAGGGCGGGGCCGGCGAAGAACTCGGCGTGCGAGGGGTGAGCGACGTAGGCGTGCAGTCGCTGCTCGGCGTGGCGGAGTTCGATGTCTGGGCAGGGCACAGCGCTGAGGTCGCGGAGGGTGGCGGCGACCTTGGGTAGGTCGGGTGATCCGGGAGTGTAGTCGGCGTGGTGGCCGTAGAGGTGCTCAAAGGCGAGCAGGTCCCATCCTTCGACTTCGAGGCGCCAGAGTAGGGCGGGGGCGACCGCGTACACGTAGGGGTTCACCTCCGCTTCGCGGCGCTGTGTCCATGCGCGGGGGTGATCGCTGCGGAGTCCCTTGAGGTGTACGACGCTGTCCTTGCCGGTGACGCGGGCCGAGATTTGGCTGTTGAAGCCGGCCGAGGCGGTCTCGATCTCGATTACGGGGCCGGTGCGGTCCTCAATGGCGGCGCGCACGGTGGCGGGTAGGTCTTCGAACGCGGTGCGGGTGGTAGGCAAGGGTGCCTCCTTGTGGCGTGACGAACGGGCCCCATAGCGTGTGAACGCTATGGGGCCCGCTCAGGGTGCGACTAGCCGGTTACCGGTACGGGTTGTCGTCGTTGCAGCCGGGCGTCGAGCCGGCCGCGAGGGCCTCGACGTCGTCGACGATCAGGACGCCGTCGGGCTCGGTGGGCGCGGGCGGGGCGAGCGTGAGGTTCAGGGTTGCCGGCCGGGGACCGATCTCCACTGGTACAGCGGTCATGGTGGTCTCCTCAGTTTCCGTGCTGACAGTAGACGTGCAGTGGTGCCTTCGCTTCCTGGTACGCCTTCGCGAGGGGGCGGCAGACTCGGCACGTGGCCGAGAGTGCGCACCCGCTACAGCCACCGGTGCGAAGCATTTGGGCGTCTGCGATGGCGGGCAGACGCAGCAGGCCGTCGAGCCCGTCGGCCATGAGGTCGATGGGGTTCTCGCGGCCGATTTTGCACATGGTTGCGTGGCCATGGGGGTTGACGTGGAAGAAGGTGTGGCCGGCGGGGCAGCCCTGAAAGACGCTGGTCTTGTCGAGGTGCTCGGGGGACTGTGCGGCGAGGGGGTCGGGTCCGCCGGTGTAGGTGGGGCTGATGTTGGCGAACTCCTTGTGTGCGACGCCGTACTGCTCGGCAAGGGTGCGCATTGCGTCGAGTTCGTGGGCGTTGTGCTTGGTGATGATGATGGTGAGCTCGACGGGCAGGCCGGCGTCGCGGGCGGCGGCCAGGCCGCGCATGGTGTTCTTGAAGGAGCCTTTGGCGCGGGTGAGGCTTTCGAAGCTGTCCGCGGTGGCGCCGTAGAGGGAGACGGTCACCTTGTGCGGCGGCATGGTCGTGAGTAGGTCGATGTGCTGGTGCAGTCGGCTCCCGTTGGACAGGATCTCGATCATCATGCCCATGCCGTACGCGTGCTCGTAGGCGGCGGCGAAATGGGGGTCGATCAGGGGTTCGCCGCCGGTGATCTGGAGCCAGAGCACGCCAGCGTCGCGGAGCAGGGCGAGCATGCGCAGCTTGTCGTCGAGCGAGAGGCCGTCGAAGGGGCGGGCGGCGAGGAAGCAGTGCGCGCACGCGAAGTTGCAGCCGAGGTTGATTTCCCATGTGGCGCGGCTGTACCCGAGCTCGGTCACGGGGCGGACGATCACGGCGTGGTCGGAGCGCTCGCCGGCGAGGTCGATTCCCCATGCGGTGTGGGCGGCGTTGACGAGCCATGGGGGGACGTCGAGGCAGGCGTCGGCCGCGGCGGCGAGCTCCTGGTAATGGGCTTCGGGTATCTGCATGCCGGAGCGGGCTCCGGGGCGGACTATGACGCGTTTGGCTTCCTGGGGGCTTGCGATGACTGCGTGCATGGGGCCTCCGGCGAGGGTGCAGTCGTGCGTCAGGTGGGCAGGTGGAGGGGGCGGGTGCTCCGGATTCCGTTGCGTAGGTAGGGGGTGCCGGTCTTGTCTCTGAGTGCGGCGAGGGCGGCGTCGAGGCACCGTCTGTCGTACGGTGACAGGCTCGGGTGAAGGTAGATCGGGTTCAAGAACGTCAGTTCGGTCACGTCGTCCGGTAGCGGGCTGGCGAGGAGGGCGGCGGCCTCGGAATCGGTGAGCTGTCCGCAGTAGAAAATGAAGGTGAAGCGATCACCTGTGGCGCCAAGCGGAATGGCTTCCATGTGGTCGACGGTCAGGAGGGGGCCGGGCGTGTTGTGGAGTCCGAGGCGGCGCAAGCTGTAGGCGGCGGGCCGCACGGCGGGTTCTTCCAATTTGGATTCGCCGCCGGGAAGTTCAAGCGATCCCGACGGGCGGGTAACCATGAGGGTGTGGCCATGGCGGTTGGTGACGAGTGCTTGTCCCACCACACGCCGGGACCCTTCGTCGGTTCTTGCTGCGTCTGCTGCAAGTGCCGCTGCTGTCGCTGCCTTTGCCTTCTCTGCCGCCCGTGTCATGTGCCCTGCGCGCTCCCTTGGACCTGGGGCCCTCTCCCCCTGCCGACAGGGAAGGGGGCAGGGGGAGAGGGTTTCGGGGGGACTCCCGTCCAACTCGCTATCGTTGTGCGGGAGTTGCACCGAGCGCCGGGCGCGGGCTTCGCCTACCGCTCCGCGGCGCGGCGGTGCAGGGGGAGACCGTAGCGCCGCCCAAGCCTTGGTGCAATGGTGCACCGGAAAACACTTGCACCGGCATATGCCAAAAGCCCCCCACCTGCGGAGATGGAGGGCTCTGAGGCGTGGAAGATCGCTAGATCAGGTGATCGAACTCCCCGGCCTTGACGCCGAGAACGAAGGCTCGCCATTTGGCGGGCGTGGTGGACACGATCACTTCGGGGTCGTCGCTTTCCCGGAGCACGACTTTCCCATTGAGCGCACCCGCTTCCACGCATTCATCTCTATCGCCAGAGAAGGACGACTTCTTCCACTTGACTTCCGACATCTCCATGCCTTCACAGTTGATTTGCGATGTTGCGGATAAAATCCCTCGACTCCTTGGGGGCGAGGGCGGTCTTCTTGGCGTACCTCAGAATGCTCCGGTAATTCTCAAGGTGCGCTTCGGCGTCGAGAAATAGCGAGCCGTGGGCAGTGTCGATCTGGACTGTATCCAGCTTCGGGACAACGCCTTCGGCGAATGTGGCAGACGTGTTAGCTCCCGGGAACGATCCGGCCGCGAATGGGATCACGCGAACGGTGACCCCCTCGTGACTGCTGACCTCAATCAACCTGTCGAGCTGTCGACGCTGCCCGTCCACGCCGGCGTGAAGCATCCGCAGGGCGCACTCATGGACCACGAAGGTACAAGGGGTCGCTGGGGTTCTCTGCATGACGCACTTCCGTTGCATCCGGAACGACACGCGGCGCTCGACATCTACTTTGGCAAGCGGTGGAACCGTGTTCAGGAATAGGCTCCGTGCGTATTCTTCGGTCTGGAGAAGTCCCGGGATGTACGCGAGCTGAAGAACCGTCAAGCTGGAAGCATGGTATTCCAGCTCTGCAAGGTCGAGCGTGCTGGGGGAGAGTGCTCCCCGGTACTCCTCCCACCATCCCTTACCCCGCTCGTCCGCCATGGCAACAAGGGCGTCTACGTACTTGCTGTCGGGGCATGAGTAGATGCGCGCAAAGGTCCGGATTCTTTCCGCGCTCAATCCGAGCCGGCCCGCCTCGGTGTTGCTGATGCGTGTGCGGTCGGCTCCCAGCTCGCGGCCGGCGTCCAGTGGGGAGAGGCCGGCCTGCTCGCGCATCCTCCGCAGCTCGGCGCCGAGCCTCTGCTGTCGTCCCGTCGGTGCCGTCCTTGGTGGCATGCCGTTCCTCCCCTGGTCTGGTGCGGACAGTCTCGCGTGTGACCTTCGCAGGGTCTAGCCGGTGCACATTTTCACCGAGAAGGTTGCATCGGTTCCCGGCATCGCCCTATGGTCCTGACAGCACCGCGCAGCACGCCGGGAAGACCCGAAGTGCAGCCGCCTGCATGCCATTTGACGGGCACTCCGGGGGGCGGCCGAGCCACGGACGGCGTGAGGTGCGCGGCTACGACGGATGGGAGACGCCCCATGAGTACAGTCACGCTCAGCAGTCCCCGCACCACCAGTAGCACCACCCACGGCAAGACCTACTGCGTTGCCGTCCCGGCCACTCGATCGGCGGTCCGCGTCGCACGCGAGTCCGTGCGGGCGATCCTCGCTCGCTCCCACCCCGAGCTGATCGAGGACGCGCTCATCTGCGTGTCCGACGCGATGGCGTACGTCCTCGACCGCACGCCCGAGCACCCGGTGCTCACCGTGAGCGTATGCGTGCACGACGCTTTCGTGATCTTTGAGGTCGAGGACAGCGACACCGACGCGCGCCCCTTCAGCTACCTGGGGCAGACCGACCTCGACGCCGAGCCGCTGCTCGCGATCATGCGCAATTCCGCGAGCTGGTACCGCGTCGCTCGAACGTGGAACGGTCACCGGCGCGCAACGTGCGTGTCGTTCGAGCTGCCCACCGATGGGCCGGTGCAGGCGTGATCAAGCCCCAGCGCTTCAGCCTGAGTCATGTGGGCTTACGCACCACCCGCGTGCTTTGGCTCTACTTCGACACGCGCCTGATGGTCGAGCTCAAACCGCAGCTCGCCCGTGAGCTGGCCTACGAGCTCGCCGAGTACGTCGGCCTTGACGTCGCCCCTGCCGAGCCGCGCCTCGCGCGCGCAGCGCGGCGCTTACGGTCGCTCGTCCGCCGACGTCCCTCCCCCCTGAGTAAGGGAGCCGGCCATGCGCGGCGCTGACCCCGGGCCCGTCGTCGTCGGGTCCATCGTCCTCGCGGGGGCGGCCCTGTTCCTTCTGCTGCTCCTGCTCTGGTGGCTGCTGCCCGATCCACACCGCGGCTTCACCCCGCCCCCGATCGGCAGTCCCGGGAAGCGGTACCGGTGCCACTGCTACGAGGCGCCCGTCACGGTGACGGTACTCGCCTCGATCGAGGACGAGAGGAAATTCGCTGCGCGAGGTCGTCGGCAACGTCGGCACGCCCGTCGAGCGCGCCGCACATGGCGCCGCAGCCGTCCTGCATCGCCCGGCCACGATGAGGCGGGCGGTATAGGACCGGGGAGACTCCCGCGCCGGCCGCCGCAAAGGTATCCCGCCCGGTGAATCCCCGAACGCAGGGCCCGGTCGACAGCCGCCGACCGGGCCCTGCCTCATGCCCACCAACGACAAAGAGCGCCCCCGGTGCCGGCACAAGGCCGGTACCGGGGGCGCGTTGTGTGTCAGTGGGTGATCGTCTGCCAGAGGGACAGGAGCAGCGCTGCGAGCGCGACCACGGCGGCCACGCTCGGAAGGGGCCACCGGCCCCGCTTGAGTTCGTCGATCTCGGCCCGATGTTCGGCGAGTGCCTTGTCGGTCTGGTCGCCCCGCTGCACGAGTAGCGCTAGCGACCCGTCCATGCGGGCGAACCCCACCTCGGCGACCGCCCGCAGCCGCTCCAGCTCTAGGGCGACCGGGGTCGGGTCGGGCGGGGGAGTGGTCACCGGGCGCCGTCCCGAGGGCGGTTGAGCGCGCGCAGCTCGGCGTCGCGGTCGGGGGCGGTGCGCAGCCATCCGGGCATGAGGGCCTGAACGCCGGGGAGCGCCATCACGCGGGTGAGGCCACCGGCGACGGCCAGGGCGCCGGCGACCCACGGCAGGGCGCGGGGGATGCCGGCGGCGTCCACGATGGCCGGCAGCAGCACGGCCAGGGCGACCGCCGTCTGCACCACGGTGCGGATGGTCCTGCGGGAAGCATCAGTCATGGCGAGTTCCTTTCGAGGTGAGGTAGTTAGACCTTGGGGACGCGGAGCGCGTCCCAGGTGACGCGGCCGGGCCACCCGTCGGCGTCGCTGCCGGAGAATCCCTGCGCGCGCTGCCACTTGGAGTACGAGCGGAGGTCGGCGACGGTCCACTGCGGGCCGGGGCCCGCGGCGTACGCGCTGCACCCCTCCTCGACGAGCCGGCGACCCATCGCGGTCACGATCGGCGAGCGCGGGTACGACTTGAAGAAGTCACGGCCGGGGAACGGTTCGAACTCCGGGGCCGGCACGGGCTTGCCGGGGGCGTGGCCGAGGCGGCGGTCGATCCGCTCGCGCATCGTTTGCATGGAGAAGCCCCGCGGGTCGATCTTCTGATCGGTCCACTCCTTGTGGCCGATCACGGACGCGGCCGCCCAGCCGTAGGCGCGGCAGATCGCGGCGGACGCGCGCTCGATCGCGTCGAGCTGTGCCTCGGGCCACGGGTCGTTGCCGTTGCCGAGGTTCACGCACTCGAACCCGTAGAACCGCGCGTTGCCGTCGGCGTTGCTGTCGGAGGGGTCCGGGGTCGGCCGCTCGTCGACGACGGCGGCGAGCACGTCCGCGTCTCCGCTTCCGGCGTGGTTGGCGCGGCCGGCCGAGATCAGGTACACGTCACCGTTCTTCGCGATCACGCCGTGACACAGCGGGCCGGGAAGCTCGGCGTACCCATCGACGCACAGCTCGACCGAGGACTCGGTGCCCGAGCTCGCGGTGTGATGGATGATCACGCCGTTGATCGGACCCCAGCCGGCGCCACGGTTACCGCGGTCGTGGGTACGCCAGTCGCCGTAGGGGATGACGTTGACGCCCTCGGCGCGCAGGGCGTCGAGCAGGGCGTCGGGGGACAGAGGTGCAGCCATGAAAGGGACTCCAGACATGAGAACGCCCCGGCCATGGGCACGGGGCGTCGGGGTGGTGTGGGAGTGAAGTGGGTTTCAGGCGGGGGTCTTGGCCTCGCTCACCAGGTGGGCGGCGATGTTGTATCCGCGGTTGGTGGGGAGGGCTGCGGCGAACGCCGTGGCGGCGGCCCTGAGTGCGGCCTCGTTCTCCTGGGGCGTCAGGTAGACGCTGCCGCCCGGCATGAAGGTGGCGACGGGGATGGAGTGCCGGACGACGGCTTCCTGCGGGCTCTTCTCGTCGATGCCGAACGAGACGGCGATTTCAGCCCGAACGATCTGTGCCATGTGATGTGTCCTATCTGCTGCGTGCGGATCAAGGGGTAAGGGCGAGTGCCATGATGGGAACGTCGTGATCGGTGAGCACTCCTGCATCGCCCTGGGACAGTCGGGCGGGAGTGTCGGACTGGGCGTTGAGGTACCAGGCGCGGGCGAACGGGGTGCCGAAGAACCAGTTGGCGGCGGCGACGGGGGCCTCGTTCTGCACGTGGTAGTACGCGTAATCCGCTGTGCCACCTGTGGCCAGAACCCACGTGGCCCAGTAGCGGCCGGGCGACAGGGTGACGGTCGAGGGCATGGCGATCGGCGTCGCCCCGACGTGGGTGTTGATCATCTGCGGTGGGCTGCCAGTGGTCTGCCCTGCCATTCCGAGGCTGACCGGCGCCGCTGTGCCGACGACCTTTGTTCCGTCCTCGCGATAGATACCCGCGGCGTACCGGTTGGAGGACACGCCTCCATAGCCACGCGAGAACATGATCACCGCGTTGACCGGAGTCGGTTCCGTGATGTTGATGCCGCACACGTAGAGCCGCTGCGGCGTGAGGTACTTCGCTGTGGGGTTGGCGACCCCGTACGGGTCACAGGTCCATGCCTGAAAGCCGAGGGCCTGCGGCGTCCAGACGTTTCGGCCCACGCTCGTGGGGAGCTGCGCCACGGGGAGCCGGCCTGCGCCGTCCAGGCTGGCGACGCCGTTCGCCGCGCCGCGGGCGGTGGTGGCGATGGCGCCGACCTGAGCGGCGGTGTGCGTGTGAGTGGCGGGTGCCGCGCCGACTGCTGCGGCGTCGAGCTGCACGCGGCCCGTGCGGTCGTTGACGGACTCGACCGCGCCCCCGCCGGTTGTGGTGGGGAGTTGTGCGGCAGGCACGCGGCCGTCGGCCCCGAGGGTGGCCACGCCGCCGGCGGCGCCGGCCGCGGCGGCGGGGATGGCGCCGACGTGTGTCGCGGTGAGGGTGATCGCCGCGGTGGAGAAGCCGTTGACGGACTGGATGACGCCGGGCGCCCCGACGGGGCCGGCTGGTCCGCGGTCGCCCTGGGGGCCGGTGGCGCCGCGGGGGCCGACGAGCGACGCCAGCCACTCGGTACGGGTGCCGACGTATCCCTCGGCGAGGGCGACCTCGTACGCGGACGGGCCGCGCTCGCCCCGGTCGCCGCGGGGGCCTTCCACGGGTACGTACTGGGGCTTGGTGGGATCGGTGGGGGCGATGTCGGCGAGGTCGACGTGCGGGTGCTTTGCCGGTAGGAGGAGCTGATAGCTACGGCCGGCCGGGATGCCCGAGAGTGCTTCGGTGACGGTGATCGAGCCGCCAGCGGGGTCCATGCCGGGGGCGTCCGTGGCAGGCAGGGTGACCTCGATCTGCCCTTGGGCGTCGAGCGGAGCCACGACCGGGCCGCCGAGGATGATGTCGGCCTCGGGGAAGGTGAGTTGCGACTGAAACCGAAAGGTCACATTGCCGGAAAGCGGGCGCCCGTCGGGACTGAGAAAACGCCCGCGCACCGTGACCGTAGGAATGGATTCGGGGAGCAGGGAACTACCTCCTTGGTGCGTTACGTCTCGCGGCCGTAGAGCATCTTGGGTTGGGCGTAGACGGATCCCGTCCCGCTGGTGCGACGGGCCTCGACGGTGATTTCGACAAGCGAACCGGGGTCGGCGCCGGTAAATCCGACGTAGTCAAATACGTCACCGACTTTCACGGTCGGCCCCCATACCTTTCCGCCGACGAGTACACGCACTTCACCGCTTGTTCCGTTGTCGGCAGCCGTATGCATGAAAAGGCGAATCTTGGGCTGCCAAATAGAATTGAAGGATTGTGCGATCAGAGAGAAATCGCTGTTGCTCGTACGTGGCCACAAGGTAGGGCTGCTGGCCTGTGGCGGGAGGAGGCCGAGGTACGGGAAGGCGATGCCTCCCGTACGCACATCGTCGGCCCAGATCTCGGTTCCTTTCGCATCCCAAAGGCGGAGCGGCTGCGGGATGGCGTCGTCGTTGCCAACCCGAATGGTCAGTGCGGACGTGCCGTTCTGGCGCCCCAAGTGCAAGCCGTATTCGCCGTTTGGCCAGCGGCCAACGCCGAGGATCTGCGCGCCGTTGGGCGCGTATACGCCGAGGGTGCCGCCCTCGCCAATGCGCACGTCGCCTTTGCTGACCTGATTCATTGCTGGGCGGATTTGAGATCGACCGGCGAGCTGTCGTACCTGCCTTTCGAGTTCACGGATACGGTCGAGCAAGTCGACTGGCACAGCAGCCATTAGGCGGTCTCCAAATGCAACTGGGCTGTCTCGGCGCGCCCGCGCTCGGCGGGTGTGACGGACATGCCGATCACGCGGTACCTCTGGTCGAGCCCCTGTGGCCACCACCGGTCACGGATCCGGAGCCGGATCGTGGCGCCGAGCAGGGCCGGCGACAGGGTGCCGTCGAGGTGCACTGTGATCTCGGGAATGGTGAGGGGGTCGCGGGCGCGGGCGTGGTCGGCGCGGGCGTGTGCGTCGAGTACGTCCTGCGTGACGACGGTCTGATAGTCCGAGCTGCCGTCGAGGCGGGGCCAGCCGGCGGCGAGGTCCTGGTCGGCGACGAGCAGGCCGGACATGAGAGGAACAGAGGCTTCGGCCTGGTTCTGGTTCGTGCTGGCGCCCCGGCTTTGCCAGGCGTTCGCCGTCACGGTGGCGTCAATTGGCCACCCGTAGGCCAGCACGGGCCCGGGATGGTCGAGAACGATCTCGCTCGCCCCCATACGGATGGGTGAGCCGAGCTGGAGGCGCTTGACGCGGGAGCCGGTTTCGGGATCGCGCATGGACGCAATGCGCCACTCGAACCCGCCCTCGACCGCCCCAAGTTGGGATATCAGGTCGCGAATGTGCGGCAGGTCGTATCGGGAGTACACGCGGTCGCGATGCACGCCCGAGGGGGCCGTGTCGTAGGTGATTCCGATATCGCCTCCGACGGTGTTCTGCACGTAGTCGATGAGCGTGCGGACAATGTCGTACTGGTCGACGCCGGTCGCGGTGAGCGTGTCATAGAGCATGCGGTGATCGAGATAGGAGTCCCAGCCGGCCGCCTGCATCTGCACGGTGAGCTCGCCGCGGCTGCTGCTGTTGACGCGCGCGGTCCACAGGATCCCACCCCACCATATTTCGCGCCCTCGCTCGACCCATACCGCGGTACGGCCCGGCTGTACGGCCTCCCGTACGCGGGCGGCGATTTGGGCATTCGGCACCGGGATAGTGCCGGACATGCTCGGCGTCTTACCAATCCAGTCGTCGAACGCCAACCCCTGTACTGGTAGGACGTCGAGCAGTTGGTCGGTGCGCAGATCGCAGAACAAGACGCGATAGGGGATCAACGTTCACCCCCTCGCACATGGTTCAGTCGGCTGTATAGGTCACCCCGTCAAGGCTGATCCACTGGGGGAGCTCCCAGAACTCGTAAGTGCGCACCGCGCCGCCGGGCTGAATCTCGACACGGCAGATGGAGGGACCTCGGCTGATCTGGTCACGCGGGGACGCCCACGCGAATTCCCTGCCGCCGGCCGGACGCGCCTCGACCGGTAGCGTGAGGATCGTCGCGCCGTTGGGGATCGTGCTCCCGGCTTTCGTCGGGCCGATGCGCCCGCGCAGCATGATCAAGGGTCCGATGCGGCGCCATGCCGCGGGCGTGCCGTGGTTGGGCCAGCCGTAGCCCGAGGACAGGGTGAGCGGCTGCCACCCGGAGTCAGCCGGGTACGGCTGCCACGCGCCGGCCTTAGCCGACCACCGTTCGAGCCCTGCCCCTGTGTCGCGGTACTGCCCGTCGTAGGAGCCGGCGAAGGCGAGCCCGTAGCCGCGGGGGATGATGCCGCCCGCGGCACTGGTGAAGCGCCGCCGGTCGGCGAGCGCGCTAGACCAGGTGATGCCCCCGGTGCCGGCCGAGATACCGGCGGGCACGGTGACGTCCCACAGCCGCAACGCAGCGCCCGTAAGGGTGGGTGCGGCGGGGGTAGCGGTCGGCTCGCCCTGGACGACCTCGACGCGGACGGCAGGGGCCGGAGAGGTGTCGTACCCCGGGTCGGCGACCCGGAGCACGATCGAGTCGACACGGCCGAACTGGGCGTGCCCGTCGGCGATCGTCACCACCTCCGGGGCCGTGATCGCCACCGGGTAGGCGCCCTGTGCGACGGTGCCCTGCACGACCGCGCGGCCGACACCGATCTGTACCTGCATCGCCGACACCCCCGATGCAGAGAAGGGCGCGCCGCCGGCGATCACGCCGTCGCGGCTGGTCATCTCGCCCGCGGGCGCCATTACCCCGAGCGGGGCCAAGCGGGTGTCTTCGCGGGTCTGCCCGGTGCCGAGCAGCCACGCGGAACGGACGGTCATGGAGCGGTTCTCCTTACCAGTAGGCCGAGCGGAAGATCAGAGCCACGGACGAGCGGGGGTCGGATGAGCCGGGGGCGGCGCGGTAGGCGAGCGTCGACGTGCCCGGCAGCAGCGTGAATACCGACTCGGGGACACTGCGCCCGGTGACCGTGCCCAGACGCGACGTTGTGCCGTTGAGCAGGACGGTTCCGGCCGAGGTGTCGACGGTGAGCACGTCGGCAGCGTCGAGGACGATGTCGTACTCGATCACGTCCCCGGTAGTGATGTTCGTCAGGCTCGGCCGGTCGACGGGCCCGCGGAACTCGATCAAGGGGCTGACGGGGGCGTCGCCCTCGTTGGTCGCGGTCATGCCGCCGGTACTGCCCGGCGGGCCGAAGTCCAGCGGCCACACCAGCCCCTCGGGGCCGGGGTCGAGGTGCCAGTCGAGGCCAGGCTCGGGCCGCGGCAGACGCGCCTCGACGCGCTGCTCGACCAGCGAATAGCGCCTCGGGTCGGTCGCCTCGAACAGCAAGGCGCCGCCCTCGGCGACACCGATGCGGTAGCCGGACGCCACGGGGACGCTGTAGCGCAGGCACCGGGCCCAGCACATCAGGGCTGGCCCGTCGTCGAGCTTGATTGCGAGGGGCAGCTCGTCGTCGCGCAGCGCGTGCGCCGCGGCCAGGGCGCGCACCGCGGCACTCATGGCGCCGGGCTCGGTGCGCAGCACGAGGTCGTTCACTGTGATGGTGCGAGGTTGCGCGAGCAGCGCGCCGGGGAAGGCGCCGTGCGCGGATGAGCGCGGCACGGTGCCGGAATCGACTCCCGGTGTCTCCTCCCACCCGGCAACGCCCTTCCAGCGGACGGGCGTTCCGGGGCCTATGAGGAAGTCGCCGAACTGAATGTGCCCGGCGGCGCGAGCCAGATCGCCGGGGGCCATGGTCACCCCCTGCTCTTCATGTGCCAAGCGAGCGCCGCCGCGGTCTGATCAGCGCTCGCGCTGCCCGCGTTCCAGTTCTCAATATGCACTGCCGGCCCCCAACCGCCGCCGGACAACGTGGCGTTGGGGGAGCTGCCCGAGGTGGCGAACTGCGGGGAGGGCACCGATACGAGGTTGCGCATTGTGCGATCGACGGCAGAACTGCCGGCCTTGATGCCCTCGACGACACCGGCCGGGATGAAGCGGCCGATCTGATCGCGCATGACCCGCGACGGTGAATGGATGCCGAGTGCCTTAGCGATGGGGCCAGGAATCATGTTCTTCGCCCAGCCCATCAGGGTTGAGCGAAGCCACGGACCCATGTTCTGAATTCCGTTCCACAGGCCCCGTACGAGATCCTCGCCCTTTCCGTAGAGCATGGATCCGAAATTGCCGAAGTAGCCGACAATCTGCCCTGGCAGTCCGCGGACGTAGGCAAGCATGGCGCCCGCCTTTTGGGCGGTGCCTGATCGGATGGCGTCCCAATGGCTGATGATCAACCCGGGGAGTGTCCAGTTCAGGAAGAAGTCGACGATGCGGCCGGGTATCCCCTTGATCCAGTCGACGACGGCCGTCCAGACGCGGGCAGTGCCGGACCGGATGGATTCCCAATGGCTGATGATGATGCCTACGAGTGTGAAATTAAGGAACAGGTCAACGAGGAATTGGCCGACGCCCTTAATCTTGTTCCATACCCAATCCCAGGCGGCGGACGTCGCCGAGACGATCTTGTCCCAGTTGGCGACGATCAGCACGACCAGGCCCACGACCGCGGCGATGATCAGTGGGATAGGCCCCATGGCGAGCAGCCACGCAGCAGCCATGCGCAGGCCCTGAATTGTTGCCTGCGTGCCCATGAGTACCCATGCGCCGACCACGCGCAGCGCGGCGCCAGCGGCAGCGGCGCCCTGTACCGCCCAACCGCCGATAATCAGCGAATTTACGGCCAGGAACCGCGCTCCGGCCGCGATGCCGGCCGTGCCCTGCGTGATCCAGCCTGTCACCACCGCGACCGTGGTCGCCCCAGCTTGAGTGGCCAGCTCCAAGAGGGTGGGGAGCATGACGAGCGTGATCACTCCGGCGGCGACGCTTAGCGCAGTGGAGTGCTCTTGAATGAAGTTCTTTGTGGAGCTGTATGCCTTTCCAAGTCCGCCTGCCCCAACCCAGTCCGCCAGTTTCTCGACGATAGGAATTACCTTGCCGCCGATCAAGTTCACGGCCTTCTGTTCAAGGGCTCGCTTAAACACTTCGATCTTCGTCGACGCGTTGTCACGCATGGCGTCACCAGCTTTATCGGTGGCGCCTTTCACCTTTCCTAGTGCTTCAACGGCATGCGCAGGGTCAAGGGCGTAGATCGCTTGCTGCATGTCCTCGAATTTGGTGCCGAAGAGGCCGAGTGCGATCTGTGATTTCTTTGCCGGATCCTGGACGCCTCGGAGTTTAGTGATGACTTCCTCGAATGCTTTCCCTGCCGCTGGTCCGCCCTTCTGGAAAACCTCCTGCATTTTCTCGCCGGAAAGGCTGAGATCCTCGTAAGCCTTCTTGGTGGTGTCATCCATCCCCTGCGCCTTCAGGGTGAACTCTTTAAGCGCGTCGGCGACTACGTCGGCATCGCGGGCGCCGCCCTTCAAGCCTTGAGACAGAAGCCCCATCGAGGTCTGAGCGTCTAGCCCTAGTTGCCTGAATTCGGTGGGATATTCGGAGAAAGTATCGAGAAGATCCTCGGCCGCATTGGTGCCGGTCTGCGTGCCCCGTACGAGCACATCCATGGCTTCGTCAGCGGATTTCGCGAGGCCGTTTTTCATCATCGTGCCGACGGCGCGCGAGACCTTACTGACGTCCTCGCCCATGACTGACGCGGTATCGGCGACCTTCCGGCCCATCGTCTGAATCTGGGACTGCGTCGCCTCTGGCGGCAGCAGCCCATTTTGTGCAATGCCTTTGAGGACTTCTGCGCCGTCCTCGACCGAGTCGACGATCGCGCCCGAATACAGTGCGCCCGCGGCCTTGCCGTACTGGGCAGCCACGGGGCCGCTGGAGCCGAGCTGCGCGCGCAGTTTCCCCTCGACCTTGCCCTGCTCCATGGCCTGATTGATGCCGCCCATGAGGGCGGCACCGATCCCGATACCGACCACGGCCGCGCCCAGCTTCGACAGACCGGATCGGAGCGCGTTGGATGCGCGCTCGCCCCCGCGCTGGGCGCCCTCAGCGACACCGTCGCCGAGCTCCTGGCCGGCCTGCCGCCCGGCACTGTCCGCGGCGGCGGCGACCTGGCTACCGCCCGCCTGAACGGCGGCGCGCGAGCGGGCCATGCCCTCTCCCACTCCGGAGTCATCGACGCGGACAGTTGCGGCGAGCTCGCCCACCTGGAGCGCCACTGCTCATCACCTCCGGGTGGTCATGCCGCCCTTCGGGGCGGGGGAGTCGGGCGGGGGTGTGAGCACGCGTGCGAGCCGCGATTCAGCAGAGAGAAGGGCGAGGATGCGCAGTCGCAGCCACCGCCAGGAGCGCGAGCGCAGCAGGCGCTCGTCGCCGAGATCGATGCCGTAGACCTCGTGCAGATCCGCCTCGACGAGCGGCCACTCGGAGAGGATCTGCGCCCAGGTCAGTGCCGGCGCTGCTTGCCCTTGGCGCGGGGCGGTGCCGGGCGGGTACTCGTACCACTCGTAGAGCCCCGAGACCTCGTCGTACTCGCCGCGGCCGATGGGTTGCTGCGGCGCGCTGCTCGGTTCGGGGCCACCCGAGAAGGGTCGCCGGCCGTGTTCCAGAACTTCTCTGCCGCGGCCTTGTCCTGCGAGATCCACACCATGGCGGTAAGGGCGCTGTGCTTGAGTGCGGGCCAGGGAACGCCATCGGCGACCATCTCGCCGTGCGCGGAGCCGAGGACGTCCGCGTACAGGTCGCGCTCGGCAGCGTCGGCGAGGATCTGCTCGTCTGCCCGTCCGCCGTCCGCGGCAACAGCGGCCGCGTGCACGATGGCTTGTACCCGCAGCCCGACCTCGGCGGACGGGGCAGGTACCCGGTACACGCGGCCGGCGATCGGCAGGTGCAGGGCCTCGTCGAGCAGCTCGTCGAGAGCCTCGAATGCCATCAGCTACCACCCCCGGCAGGCTTCGGCGGTGTGGCCGGCGCCGGGTTGGCAATCGGCTTCAGCGGCCCGGAACCAGTAAGCGTGATCTTGATGGTGTCAACCTCGTCGGGCCCGCCACCATCGGGCTCCCACGTCACCAGGGCAACGCCCTCGTACGCCTCGTCGGCGCCGGTCCGGTCGTAGTAGCGGACGTTCACATAGGACGCGGCACCGAACGACAAGGAAGCCTTGCGGACGAATTCCTGAGTCGGGTTGAAAGCGCCGGTCACAGGGTGCGCGCGGTGCGCGATCGTCGTCTCGATCGACCACGCGAGCATGGTCACAGCCTGCTCGGACCACCCCTCGGCGTCGTAGGTGGTCACGTCCTGCTGCGTCGGCTCGATCTTCGGGGCGAACTCGGTAATGCCGGGGAGCAGCGACCACGCGGGGGTACCGGTGTTGCTGGTGTTGATCTCCAGCCGGTACCGGCGCGCGAGCGCGGTCACGGTCTCGGCCGGCGGCGTCGGGGTGGCCAATGCGCCTCCTATTCAAGGTGTGGGGCCCGGCGGTGTGCGCGGGCGTAGTAGTTGCTGGTCCGCTCCATGCGGCCGGAGGAGTCGGCGCCGATCGGGGCCCCCGAAGCGCGGGTGATGAGCTGCACGCGCACGGAACCGAACAGGTGGGGGCCGGAGGCATGAACGAGCTCGTACACGGCGTCGTCGAGGGCGTCGACCTCGCGCGGGTCAGCCCCGGCGCGGGTGCGCACCTGCACGCCAGTCGTCGTGTCGGTGAGCACGGGCGAGTCGGCGACGGCATAGGCCGAGAGACAGATCGCGCGGTCGGGGGCCGGCGGCATGACGGCGACGGTGATCGCGGTCTCGCCCGGGAGGTACACGCCCTCGGGCCGGTAGGTGCCGACGCCCTGCTCGTGCAGGAGTCGGGCGAGACCGTCCAGGAGATCAGTCGTGTACGACATCAGCCACCCAGCGCGCGCCGGACCTGCGCCGTGATCAGCGCCTGCACCTCGCCGGATACCTCTGGCAGCACGGATTCGAGGTACTTCGCGGACCGGCCAGGGCTGTGCCGGGCGGTCATGTCCTCGTGCACGCGGCGCGCGTACGGGGTGTCGTAGGAAACCGCGGCCGTCATCGACTGCTCGTCGACGGAGACGGCACCGGAGCGTTCGAGGGTGCCTTCGGCGATCGGAACGCGCTGTCTGCTCGCGGCGAGCACATGCTCGGCGCCGAGCAGCAGCCCCCGAGCAGCAGCTCGGTGCATGAGCTCGGTTGCGGCGGCGCCGTTCCACTGGATCCGTACGGACTGACTCACTCGCAGCTCACCTCCGTACAGGCGGGTACCGGCAGGCCCGGGGCGGTGTGGTGGTTGACGGTGATCGCCGTGGTGGTGCGACCGTCGGGCAGGGTGATCTTCGATCCGGGTGGGCAGTCCAGCGTCGGCCCCGCTATCACGGTCGCGGTGGCGGTGACCTGTCGGCCGTCCGCGGCGCGGACGAGCCGCGGGGAGGAGTCGACGAGCGCCGGCACGTCCGGGATGACGTGCCGGTACTGCGCGCCGTACGCTCCCTCGCCCGCGTACGGCTCGACGGTGATCCGGTGGCGCAGCAGGGCCGGCGGGACGCGGGTCACCATGCGTAGATCCGTCCGGGCGACAGGCCGGCACGGCGCAGGGCGCGGTCGGCGCGCGGGGCGAGCTCGACGCCGGACGAGCCGGCGCTGCGCCCGGTGCGGCCGGACAGGCTCACGGGGCCGATCGAGACCGAGTCCCATGTGCCGCTCGCGCCCGTCCCGTCGTCGCCGGTGGCGAGCTGGTACTCGACCTGCGCGCACGTCGCGTCGGCGAGGGCCTGCGCGATCCGCGGGTCGAGCGGGTCGCCGTCCTCGTCTACGGGATAGATCGCGGTCAGCAGCGCACTGTCGATGTCCTCCGACGCCCTACTGATCAGCCGCTCGGCATCCGACGGGGCCGGCGTGCCAAGCCATGTGGAGAGCTGCTCCGGGGTCGAGTAAGGGCGGCGCACGCGATCACCCCGCGACGGCCGGCTGCACCTTGATCCCGCGCCAGACAGCCGCGCTCTTGGTCGCCTTGAGGACGACGGCGACGGGGCCGAGCTCGACCTCGCCTCGCTTGACGGCGCCGGCGGTCGAAAAGTCGGGCAGCCACTGACGAACGATCTGTCCACCCATGGCCGAGACGCCGTGGAAGGCATCAAGGCCGAGGCGGACGGCGTAGAGATCACTTGCGCCGGTCTTGCTGTCGATGCCGATCACGGGATCGGCAGTGCCGGCCTTGGCGCCCAGGTCAATGAAGGGGATGCCGTTGTACGACTCGACGGTCTGCCCGAAGCTGTTTTCCGTGCGGCTGTAGTAGCCGGCCCGGCGCGCCAGGCTGCGGACGCGGGCAATCGTCTTCTTGTTGCCGAGCAGAGCCGAAGGGGTGCCGTCGAGCAGGCCGAGGAACTCATCGAGGGAGTCGAGCGCGTTGTGCGCGGCGGCCTGATCGGCGGGCGCGGACCAGTCAGCCGGCGCCTTGAACTCGGTCGAACTGCCGGCGAGGATCTTCGACAGCCCCTCGAAACCGGTCGCTGTCGACGTGTTCTTGGTGCCGTTGATGACCTGGTCGGAGAAGAACGCCGTGGCCGACTTGATTGTCTGGCCCATCTGAAACGCGACCTCGGCGGTCGCGGCGGGGCCAAGATTGGCGAGAACCCGGTCGATCTCAAAGGCGCCGCCCAACACCGTCAGGTCGACCGTCGCGCGGGCGCGCTTGGCCTGCTCGGTGCCGTACTCGGTCCCAAGCTGACGGAAGCTCGCGCCGCGCTCGGTGACGAGACGGGTGTATCCGTAAGTCAGGGTGGCGCCGCCGCCGGCCGGGTTCACGACGTCGTCGAACGTCATGTTGTCCAGTAGCCATGAGCTCTTGCTGAATTCGTCGATCACCTGGACGTCGACATCGTCCTGTGTGTTCAGTTTGGCGTCGGCAAGGGTGATTGCCATGGGTGGTGCTCCTAGGGGTTAGGCGCCAAGCCGGGCGGCGATGGCGTCGCGGAGGTTGGCCGGCCTGGCAGGCGCGGCCGGCGCGCCGGTGAACTCCGCGCCGCCCCGCGCGGGGCCGGCCGGAACGGCGCGGTACAGGTCGGGGTCGCCGTCGACAGCGGCCGTGATCGCTGCGGCGAGCTGCTCACCGAACTTCGCGTCGGCCGGGTCGAGGGCGGCGAGACCGTCGACGAAAACGCGGCTGTTCAGCAGCCGGTCGGCGCGGGCGCCCTGCTCGGCGGCGGCCTTGTAGGCGGCGAGCTCTACCTGCGCGGTGCGCAGTTGCGCGGCGGCGTCGGCGAGCTGTCGGTCGCGCTCGGCGACCGCGGCGGCGAGCGCGTTCGGGTCCTGCTCGCCGTCCTTGGCATCCGGGTTCAGCGCCTTGTTCACCGCGTCGAGCGCGGCCTGTAGCTGCGTGGCGCGCTCAGCCTCGGCGCTCGCGCGCTGCTGCGCGTCGACGAGCTGCTGCTCGATGGCTGAGTCGGGCACCGAAGGAACGGCGGCCGGGGCCGCCGGGGTAGTGGATTCCGGGGCTGACGGAGTGGGATCGGTACCTACTGCCGCGGGGGCGGCGGGGGTCTCGGACATGCGGAAAGGGGCCCTCCGGGCTCGTGTGCGGGCATGAAAAAGGCCCGCCGAGGGCGGGCCGTGAAGAGAGGGAAGGGGGCCGCGCGAGCTTGCGACCCCGTTCGGCTCACCCCCGCACCGTGCGGGGCGGAGGTCGGTTACTAATGGGCGGCGCGGCCCCGGTGGTCCCGGCCGATTTCGAGTCGGCGGTGCTCCTGGTGAGCGGCGGGACCTGCGGGCGGTGGCGGAGTCTTCCCGCCTGCCGCTACTGGGGGTTGGCCTCGTTAAGGAGAGGGCGGGCGGCGGCGTACCCGCGCAGCCACGCGGAGCGCAGCAGGTTCCCGGCCGGGTAGGGGCACGCGGTCGGTCGATCGCCGGCGGCGCCCGCGCGGCGTCCGTCCTGCATGGCCTGGACGATGTCGACCCGCGCACCCATCCCGTGAACCCTCCGTAGATCAGAGCTTGTTGTCGTGGTCAGTGCGGCGGGCGCGGGCGGTGTCCGCAGCGCTGCTCCGTATGCCGGTGACCTGCTCCGTGTACTCCGCAAGCGTAGTGCGCGGGTGAACCTGCCACCACCGCTTGAGCTCTTCCGAAGCACGGGCATAGGCGACGTGCGCCGGCCCGGTGAACAGAGTGATCGGGTCGACGCCGGCAGCGTCGGCCTCGCGGGACAGCAGCACCCCGCGCAGCTCATCCTCAGCAGCGAGGTAGGACGCGTACACGTGCTCGCGGTACATCTCCCGCACCTGCTCGCGGGTGTAGGCGGTGCGCTGCGCCTGCTGCTCGGCCTCGCGCTCGGCGACCCAACGCTCGGCCGAGGACATACCCGCGTACGGATCGTCGGGCAGGTTGTCGGCCAGGTGCGCCCAGTCGTCGGGGCCGCCGGCCGGGCCGAGGACCTCGTCGAGGGCGGCGCGGTCGGCGAGCTGTCCCTCGATGGTGTGCGCCCCGGCCGCCTTCGGCATCGGGGCCGGCGGGTACCGGCGGTCGAGCTCTTCGGCGATCCGCAGCGCGTCGTCGTCCCTGGCGTACCGGATCGCCCACCCGAGGACGTCGTCGCCGACGCCAGAGAGATCCGCGGCCAGCCGACCGCCGGGGAACACGCTGCCGAGCAACTGCCGACGGTGCGCCTCGGCATCCAGGGCAGCGCGCTCGGTGTCGCCGGCGCGGGGCGCGCGGTTGGCGAGCTCGCGCTCGGAAAGGCCGATCAGGTCGCGGCGGGCGCCAGGCAGGGCGGCGTCGATGTCGCGTCGGTCCATCTCGGCCATGACGCGCAGCATGTCGTCGTCGCCCAGGTGGCCGGAGGCGCGTGCGAGCTCGTCGTCGGAGAAGACGGCCAAGTTGTCGGCCAGACGGCCGGCGGGGCGCACGCGGTCGAGCAGCACCTGCTCGTCGCGCCGGTCGGCCTCGGAGCCGATCCGGTCCCGGTCACGCCGGTCGAGGACGTCCGAGCGGACGGCGGCGCCGAGCTGCTCGTCGCTCATCTCGCGCAGGGTGCGCGCGTCGCCGGAGCGCACGCGCGCAGCCTCGACCGCATCCGACCCCGGGCCACTCGGTGTGCCGGTCCGCCCAGCCGTACCACGGGCCGGCGGGAGGTTGCCGCCGCCGATCTGCTCGCGCTCGCGGCGCCGGATGAGCTCGGGATGCGCGGCCAGGTGCTCGCGCTGCTTCTTCTGCCACGCGCGCACCTTGGCCTCGGCCACCTTCTTCGCGTCCGGGTCGGTCGCGGCGGCGGCACGGTTCTTCCACTTGCGGATGCCACGCTCGATCGCCCGCTGTCGCTGGCTCGCTTCGTAGCCGTCGGGGTCGGTGGAGTGCTCGACGGGCTCGCGGGTGACACCGGGCAAGTAGGCGGCGACCGAGTGTCTGCAATTGGGGTGCTGGAACCCGCGGGTACGCGCTTCGTCGAGCGATCCGGCGATGTCCACACGCACGGTGCGGCCGTCCTCGACGGCGTGCTCGACGTCCACCTCGCGCGCCCCCGACGGGCCGTCGATCGACAGCACTTTGCCCTCGAACGGCTTACAGAGTGGGCACTCGTGGGGGGCGTTGGAGACGATCACGAGGTTGAGGCCAGCAGCGCGCAGACGGTCGGTGTGTCCCTCGACCGCGGCGCGCCCGACGCTGGTGCGGGTGGCCATCTCGGCATACGAGGTCATCGACCACGACCGGCCGGCCCGGTCCACGAACGTCTTCAACCCGCGGTCGGCAAACCGTTCCATGGCGCGCTGCGTGGCCTGCCGCCGGGTGTCGACGCCGAGCAGGGGCGTTGCGGACACCTCGGCGATCACCTGCCGGTAGCCGTCCTCCACGCCGCGCAGAATGCCGCGGTGGGTGGCCTTGACGAGATCGATCGTCTCCTGCGCGAGGCGGTCCACGGCACGGCCGGCGGGCGTGCTCTCGGCGATCCGGCGGGCGTCGCCGTCGTCCAGGGCGCCGAGCTCGGCCAGACCCGACCGGGCACCGACGTTGTACGCCTCGGCGACCGCGTCGAATACCTCGGTCTGCATGGCCGTGCCGAGGGCGTCGACGACGCCCTGCGCTCCACGGCGTAGCGCCTGGATATCCCGCAGCTTGGCCGTGGCCCAACCGGGCGCCTCGGCGCCGTCGGCGAGCTGTCGCGCGACGATGCCGAGCAGCCGTTGCTCGGCATCCGCGTACAGGGCCAGGACGCCGGCCGAGAGGTCCTCGACCATGCCCGGATGGATTGGCACCGCGGCCCCCTTCTCAGGTCAGACGAGGGTGCCGGCCTGCATCGGGTCGGGCACTGCCGCGCCGGTCTCGGTGAGGATGCGCGCGACCTCTTCCTGCACGGTCGACTCGGTCCACTCGGGGTGGAGCATGCGCACCTTGGTGTCGACGCTGACGGCCTGTGCCTGCTGGAGCAGGGAGAGAGTCTGCGCGAGAGTGGTCGCGTCTTCACTCACGGAGTCCCCGAACACGGTCTGTGGCCGTTCCGGGGTGATGGACGGGGTGAACATCTGCTGATCGAGAAGAAGCATGACGTGCAGCATCTCGGCGACAGGCGGTGCCCAGTACCGCGACTTCCGGCCCCGAGTCGTCATGCTCTTGCGCTCACGGGCCTTGACCTCGGTCGCGGTGGCGGCGACCTGGTCGCCGATGCCGAACGTTTGCGCGCTGTACCCGGCAGACAGTACCGCTTGCCGGGTGGCTGCCTCGGCCGTCCGTTCGTGCTCCTCGACCCTGATCGCAAACTGCGACAGGGTGATCCCGCCGGCCTCGGTCGGCGGGATGTTCAGCAGCTGCCAAATTTCCCGGTCGTCATCGAACGAGGCGCCGCGGCCAGGGCCGTGATCGCGTAGGTAGCCGTCCGGGACGATCAGTCGGGCACGGGCGAGGCGTAGGTCGCGAATCCACGAGGTCCATGTCGTGTCGAGCGCGTCGAACAGGTCATACAGCGGCACGCCGTAGTCGGAGAGTCCGAGGTGCGAGCCGCGGTGGCGCCGGTTCGGGCGGATGTTGGGGACGTAGGCGGCAGTCAAGCGGTCGATGCCGGTCTCGATCGTGTCCCCCTCGGGACCGAGCGAGGCGGCGAGCGGAGCGACCTCGGGGTGCTCGGTCAGCGGTACCCGTTCGCCGAGGCGGTCCGTCGACCCCTGGTAGAGCGCGTGCACGATGCGGCCTCGCTCATGCCGCTCCAAGTGGCGCCATACAGCGGCAGTGTCCGAAGGAAGCTCATGCCAGAACGTCACGGCCCGAAGCAGGCCGAATTGGATCTCAGGCACGGCACAGTCGGCATGCACGACGGTCAGCAGGGGCCGGTCGACCAGCTCCCGATCCCACGTGACGCGCAGGTACACGCCGCCCAGCGCGGCGCACACCTCGGCCGCCTCAAGCAACGTATTCGCGACTCCTGCGGCCTCGGTGAGCTCGTCGAGCCGGTCCTGCGTTGTGCTGTCGGTGACGGTGAAGGTCGGCGGTTCGCTGAACAACAGGTCGGCGGACGTGCTCGCGATATCGCCGGCGAGGGGGATGTGCAGGCGGGCGTCGCGCTTCCCGGGCTGCGAGGGCCGTCGGCCCCACAGACGGGGGCGCCCGTCCCCACGGGTGGTGTTGTTGCGGTAGACGGCGGCGAGCTTGTCGTGATCCCCGGAGTACCAAGCATCGTCGATACGCAGCTCGGCATGCGTCCGGGCGAGGTGCGGCGGGGGCCAGGGGGCGCCGTTCTCAGGCAAGGACACGAGTCACCTCCTGCCGACGTCGTCGTGCGCGGTCCTGCGCTGTGGCACGGCACCGCCGACACTTGCGGGTGCCGTTGGGCGCTACGTAGGTGTTGGCGGCGTCGAATGCGTGCCCGCGGCAGCAGTGGGTTTGGCGGGCGCGGTGGGCTGCGGAACTGATGCCGCGCCGCACGTTGATCCGCTGGGTTACTGCTTCGAGGTGATCAGGCCGGACGCAGTCGCGCCGGCGGCACAGGTGGTCGATCACGAGGCCGTCGGGTATCTCCCCGTGCGCGAGCTCGTATGCGACCCGGTGCGCAGTTCGGACCCGTTTCCCGACCCTGAACTGCCCGTAGCCGTTGGGCTTGACCGAGCCGGTCCATGTCCAGCAACCGGCAGTCCGGGTCACCTTGTCGAGGAACCGGTCGGGCCAATCGGAACGCATAGGTGCCCCCTTGCGCATGCAGACCCGCGGCGCCCCTCCCCGGGGCGGCCGGGGCGGTGGTGATGTGGTTACGCGGCCTGCGTGAGCAGGTGGCGCCATTCGTGGGCGGTGCTGTGGACCGCGTAGCGCAGGGCGTCGAGCGAGTGATCGCCGATCTTCACGGGCCGGTCTTCACCGCGGGCCGCCGCAGCGTCGTCCCAGACGTACGAGGGGAACTCTTGGAGCAGGCCGGCACACGAGCGGTGGACGAGCAGGGCACCCGCTTCGAGGGCGTTCGACACGGACCGGATGCCGTCAAGCACGCTGTTATCGCCACGCGCGATGTTCGGGTGCCCATCCGCCCAAAGCTGCGTGCTGAAGCTTGCGGCCGAGGGGTCAACGAACGTCCACTCGGGCTGGACGTCGTTCCGCTCACTCAGCCACTCGCGGACGGCTCGGCTGTACTGCGCATCGGTCATCTGCCGGTGCGCGGCACGGGAGTCGTGACGCCACTCGCTCACCGCGTACAGGCGGCCGTCGACGCCGAGGCCGAGCAGCACTGCGGCGAAGGGGTTCACCGTGCCGTAGTCCACACCCACCCAGGTCCGGAGCAGCTCTGGCACGTCGTTGACGACGTGCCGCTGCTCGTCCCACATGGAGTAGATCGAGCCCTCGGCGACGACCCACTCGCCGGCGATCATCCGCCGGCGCCAAAGCCCGGTGTATTCCGCCGACAGGGCGGCGACATACGCCTCACTCAAGCTCGGGTTATCGGCGAGCTTGAAGTGCCATTGGGCGAGGTCGAGCTCGTCGGCCCGGTCGAGATACTGCGCTTTGAGCCAGTGGGCCGGCGAGTCCGGGTTCGTCGTACAGAGCAGTCTCGCCCCGGGCACGGACAGGCGGGCGAGTAGCTGTACGAAGAACGGTTCCGGGACGAGCGTCGTCTCGTCGATGTACGCCAGTGAGGCGGTGGCGCCGCGCAGCCTGCCCTCGGCTCGCGCGTCCGAGGCGCCGATCAGATGGACCGTGCGGCCCATGATGCTGGCGACGGTGGCGCCGCGGGTGTGCCGGATCTCCGAGGTGACGTCCGAGCCGAACAGCCCGGGATCTTGCAGCGGCTCGATGATGTTGCGCTCGATCGTTTGCAGCGAACGGCCGCACAGCAGGATCAGGCCCGTTGCCGGCGCGCGCCGGACGGACAGAAGGAAAGCGAGCAGGCTCGCGATGGTCTTGCCTGAGCGAACGCTGCCGTGCCAGACGGAAACGCGGGCGCTGAACGACTCCCGGATCGAGCGCAGTTGCTTGTCAGACAGGGGGAGGGGCGAGGCCACTACACCCCCTTGTCATCACCTCCGGCCGGCCCGAGCAGGGCGTCGGCGAGGCGGTCGAGCATCGAGCCACCGGCGCTACCGGTCCCGCTCTGGCGAGCGAGTTCGGAGACGCGGGCGTGCACCTCGGTCAGGGCGCGCGCGGCGGTGGCGCGGTCGCGAGCGTCGCGAGCGGAGTCGGCGCCGACGGTCTGCTCGACCTGGCGCAGAGCGGCGTCGAGGGAGTCCTCGGCAAGCTGCTCGCGGCGTGCGGCAGCATCGGCGCGCCGCGCCTCGGTCGCTGCTGCGACCCGGGCGCCGCCGGAGAAGGCGAGCCCTTCCTGCGCGGCGATCTTCGAGATGGTCGCAGCGCTGCGCCCGGTCTCCCGGGCGATGGCGTTGCGGGTCTTGCCCTCGGCGTGGAGCCGGCGAACCTCTGCGCGGTCCCGGTCGGTGATCGGCTCGGCCACGCGCTCACCTCCCGGGGGAACGGCGAACGCCCCGTCGCCGAGGGGGGCGACGGGGCGTTCGGGTGAGGGGGTCAGAGTTTCCGGGCACGCCGGAGGCACGACCAACATTAGGTCACAGATCGATAACGGCGCAAGTCTGTTCGGCCGCGGGTCCGGGATAGGCTGTCTGCGCCCACATCCGCGGGCGGGGGTTGCTCCCGCTTGCGCCTAGGGCGAGGGCCCGTCATGCGGTGGAGACGCAGGGCGGGCCCGCTCTACTTCTTCGGCTGCTCGGCGGCCTTGTGCTCGCGCAGGAAGCGGCTCACGTACGAAGCGGACAGGCCCAGATCGGCCGCGATGTGATTCGCGGGCCGCCCCTTGGCATCCTCCTCAAGGATCACCCGCGGCGTAGCAGCCTCGGCCACCTTGTACGCCGCACGGATCCGCGCCACCTCGGCGAGTGTCAGGTGCTCGGCCGCCTCGGCGTCTACGACGTCGGCGCCTGCCACCTGGCGGGCCCCCTCCCGGCGGACGGCGACCGCGGTCGCGTGTGCACGCTCGGCCGCCTTGTGCTTCCTGAGAACAGCGAGGATGTCCCGCGCGAGCGGATCGTCTTTCAGGCTCGCCTCGATCTCCTCGCGCGCCTGCTGGGTCTTGTCGTCTCGCGTGGCCATGGGGCTTCCTTGGGTGAAGAGGGCCCGCCCCGGCCAGTCCGAGGCGGGCGGCGGTCATCAGGCGAAGAGGGCGCCCTGCTCGTCGGCGAGGCCGGCGAGGGTCTGCTGCCCCTCAATGATCCACTCGTCGCGCCACGTACCCGCGGCGTCCTCGACGACCGGCTGCTCGTCGGCGGCGAGCAGGGTGTCGGGCAGATCGCCGAGCGTGCCGAGCTGCTCAGCCATGGCGGCAGGCTCGGCCGTGCGGAACGCGTCGGGGGCATCCGGTACCTCGACGTCGAGCTGCTCGCCGAGTGCCGCGAAGCGCTTCGTGATCAGGTCAGGGGTCACGGCCGAGAAGGCGTCGAGGCCCTCGGCGACGCGAGTGCAGTTCTTGCACACCCGCTTGCCGGTCGCGACCTGCTCGCCGAGACCCTTGCCGCAGTAGCCGCGGGACTCACCGGGAATCAGCAGGTGCCCCACACCGCCCTTGGCGCCCGCGGCGAGGCGCAACTCGCGCTCGACCGGACCGGCCACGAACACGGCGTGCGCCCGCTCGCACTGCTGGCACATGCGAGCTTCGCTCTCGGTGCGCCAGAGGTTCGCCGCGCTGGTGCCGCACAGCATGACCGGCGCGCCGTCGACGCTGCGGGCGCCGTAGTGCGGGGTACCGGCGCTCATGACGGCGTACTTGGTGATCTGCATGGGGGTTGCTCCCGTGCTCGTTGGGTGCCGGGTGGAGACCGGCGAGAACGAGATCAGCATACGCCGACATGAACTAGGTTCACAAGAAGGTGTGTGAACCTAGTTCATGCGGGTGTCGGGCCTACTGGAAGAGCAGCCCCTGCTCGACCCCGTCGCCGAGATCGAACAACGCCCCCTCCGTCACCCGCCGCTCGGCCGCCATCCAGCCGCTACGCCACGTACCGCCCGCCTCCGGGGCCTCCTCGACCTCGACCTCGCCCTCGGGCTCCTCAGCCTGCTCGGTCGGCACTGCGTTGCACTCCTCGCACTCGTCGAGCGTCTGCTCGTCGTGCTCCGGGCACATCCGGTGCCAGGAGTGCAGCGGCTCCTCGGCAGGCTCCTCCTCCGCATTCAGGCGTGCGCACTCGTTCGCCGCGTCGACCAAGCAATCGTCGGAGTACACGCACCCCTCGTCGGACCACACGCCACCCCGGACCCCCGGCGCCCGCCCATCGCACGCCGCGACCGGGTTACCGCTCACGTCCGGACGGGGAGACGTGCCGTGCTGGCAGGCCAGGGCGGGGGCCGGCTGCTGCGCCCGGCGCCGCGCCCGCAGCGCGCGCCCGGCCTCCTGGCATGCTGCGTCGGCCTGGTGCGGGGTCTCGCCCGTGCTGTCCTCGGCCGGGCGCCATGCGAACACGCAGGTGCGGCTCTTCGGCTCGACGCGCCAACCGGCGTCGAGGAACTTCTGCCGCAGGATCTTCAACTCGACGGCGTGCGGCTCACCTCGAAACGTGTCCTGTCCGCCCTCGATCCAGTACGCGGCGACGCGCCCCCGTCCGCGGGGCACGACCATGTATCCCCGCACGCTGGTGTCGACCTCGTCGGCGCGGTCGGTGGTGTCGGTGTGGTCGGCCAGGGTGGCGGGCTTGAGCGGACGCAGGACGGCACGGGCGGCGATGGCGTCGGGGTGCGTGGCGTGGCGGGGCCAACTCCCTTCGGTGGTCCCGGCATGCTTGACGACAACGCCCTCGACGACGCGCCGCTCGACCTCGGCGACCGGCTGCTGCTCGGCCTCGACCTCGGTCGGCGCCTGCTCGACGTCCGCGGGCGTCAGCTCGGACACCCACAGGCGGCGGCGGGTGAACCCGCCCTCACGCCGGATCGTGGCGCGCACCTTCGGCAGGGCCTCGGCCGCCTGGGTCATGTCCTCGGCCGTAGCCCCCTCGACCCGAGCGATCTCGACACCGGCGCGGTTAGTGATCGTCCAGGTGTCGGAGGGCTCATCCCGCTTGGGCTGCTCCTGGTCCTCAGCGACGGGGGCCTCGACGGTGGGCGCCTGCTCGCGGATGGGGGTGGACTTCGTGCAGTGTCGGAAGCGCTCGGGGGTTGCCCCGGCCGCGAGTGCCTCGGCCTCGGCGAGGTTGTCGAACGTGCCAACGAGGGTCGAGGCGAGGCGGCACGTGCAGTTGGTGTGAACGTAGGCCAGCAGGCGAGTTCGGCCGCCGCCCGGTGCGCGGTGGGCGCGAATGGCGACCCGTACGACGTTGGCCTCGGTGTTCTGCTCCATGGGGGTTGCTCCCATTGCTAGTTGGGTGCCGGGTGGAGACCGGCGGTGCGTGATCGACTCTATGCCGACATGAACTAGGTTCACAAGAGAATGGGTGAACCTAGTTCATGTTCAGGGTGTGATCCGCGCCACCAACGCCCGCGCAAGGGCGGGTGGTTGGCGGATCGGGCGTGGGGCCGCCCGGGTGGGGCGGCCCCGGCGGGTGGCTAGGCGAGGTGTGCGGCTCGGATGATCACGAGCCGGGCGTCGGCGTGGTGGGGGTCGCAGGTGTCCCAAGGGTTGTCGTTCCCCAGGTTCACGACCGGCCCCTCGTCGTTGGCGGCGAGGTAGCAGACGCCGCAGCCGCACGTCGGGTCGTACGGCATCGGTGCGGCCCGGTAGTAGTCGTTGAAGTAGTCGACCCGCCCTTGCTCGTCGACCGCGCCGAGGATCACGTCGCCCTCGGCGATGTCAGCCGCCCGGGAGGTCTCGGCGAGGGTGATGTCGAGCAGTAGCGGCGCGTGGTCCTCGTCGATCGGGTACGGAGGGATGGTGATCTGCATGGGGGTTGCTCCCTTGCTGGACGGGCGCCGGGTGGAGACCGGCGGAACGAGATCACCATAGGCCGAGATGAACCAGGTTCACAAGTGAGAGCGTGAACTGAGTTCATCTCGGCGGGTGTGACTCCCGCCACCAACTACCCGGCATGGCAACGAGGTTGGGCCTAGGCGGCGATCGGCGCCCCGACGGCCGTCCCCCCGGTGCCGAGCGCGGCGACGAGGTCGAGCAGGTCGCCCCACTCCCACACGCGCCGCCCCCAACCGTCCAACGCCACGGGCGCGGAGCAGGCCGGCCCCGTCGAGCAGGTCACGGCCGGCCCCTGCTCGGGCCCGGTGTGCAGGGTCAGCTCGCCCCCACACCAAGGGCACGGCCGGTCGGGCACCGGGGTCTCGCGCTGGTCGAGGCCGAGCTCGGCCAGCAGCCGGCCCTCGCACCACCGGGCGACGCCGCGCGCCTCACGCAGCAGCGCCTCGGACAGCGGGGCGAACGGCGCCTCGGCGAGGGTGCCGTCGAGGTCGTGCTCGGGGGTGGTGTCCTCGTCAAGCACGCGCCCCTCGACCCACGTGCACGCCCAGTGCAGCCCATAGGCCCTGCTGCCCGGCGAGGTGTCGCTGCGGTACATCCACCGGCGAGGGTCGCCGAGGGGGGCGTGCTGCTGCGCCTGGGCGGCGAGCAGGTCGGCGAGGTCGAACAGCCGGCCCTCGATGGCGAGGCCGGTGTCGAGGGCGCGCAGGTTGAGCGGGGCCGGGTGCTCGCGCAACACCAGGGGCGCCCGGGTCTCGACGAGCAGGGCGTCGTCGTCGCGCATGGTGTGCGCGAGCTGCCGCGGGGGCCACACGTCCGCCGGCGGCGTCTCGATCGCAAGCAGCAGCTCGCCCCACAGTTCACGGATGGTGCGCAGCGCCTCGACGGTCTCGCGGCGCACGATGATGGCGCTGGTCATGAGTGGTCCCCCTCGGGTGGTTCAGTGTGCGGTCGCGGCGAGTGCCTGCCGCGGGGTGATCGCGCCGGTGCACACACGACGGATCGTTTCTGCGAGGTGCCAGTCGGAGCCGCCGAGCGAGTCCCTGAGCGCGTCGGCGAGCACGGCCGCGGCGGCGAGGTGCTCGACGTACACCGCCTCGACGCCCCGGTGCCGCTCGCGCAGCTCGTCGAGCGCCTGCTGCGCCCGGTCACGGTCGGCCTCGGTCTCGACGATCGCAGCGTCGGCCGCCTCGACCCTGGCGCGCAGCCGGCTGACGGCGGCCGTCTGTCCACCGGCGGTGCGCCGTGCCCGGTCGGCGGCGGCGAGCTCGGCCTCGACAAGGACGCGCAGCAGGTCGGCCTCGGCGGGCAGCAGCCGGTCGGCGCGGGCGAGCAGGACGGCGAGGGACTCGCGGCGGCGGATACGGCCGAGCTCGCGGTCGGCTGCTCGGGTACGGCGGCTCATGAGGGGTCTCCGTTCGTCCAGGTACGGCGGGGGAACAGGCGACGGGCAAGGCCCCTATGGGTCCGGCCCTCCTCCCGCGCGCGAGGCGCGACCGGTCGCGCGGGCGGGGTGTCTGTGATGTGCCATCCCTCGGCGGCGAGGCGGTCGGCGAGGCTGGCGACAACGAGGGTCGCGAGGTGTGGGTGCACGTCGAGGTCGTCCGTGAGGTGGGCGGCGATGGCTGCGCGGGCGGCGGGCGGGATCATCGGCGGCCTCCTGCGGTGTGGCGGGCGCGTGTGGTGCGTGGTGCGGGCGGCTGGCTCATCACGTGGGAGACGTGCTCTGTGTAGGCGCGTTGCCGTAGGTCGTGGGTGTGCTCGCGCAGTTCGCGCCCGCTGGGGGCCTTGCAGGGTGAGCCCTTGCGGGCGCGGCAGGTGTGGAGCGGGCATTCGACGGTGAGCTCGGGGAAGGCTTTGCGGCGGGCGCCGAATCCCTGCTCGGCGAGCTGCTCGACGATGGCGGTCGGTATGTATGGGCGCTCGGGGGCGTCGACCGCATGGCCGACGGCGGCGGCCAGGGCGAGGACGTCACGGCGGGGGCCGGCACCTATGGCCTGTGTGATGGTGCGGGCGGGCAGGGTTCCGTCGGCGGCGGCGGTGATCTGTGCACGCCGGCGCTCGACGAACTGCGCGCCGGTCTCGCCGGGAGTGCCGTCGTAGACCGGGTGGGCGTCCCCGATGCGGGTCTCGCGGATCCGTGCACGGACCTCTCGGACGCGGGCGGGGGTGATCCACTGCTCGGTTCGGGCGTAGTGCTCGGCAACGGCGGTGCGGGTGTCGCGGTCGAGGGGGATGTCGCGCAGGGCGCGGGCCCATGCGTGGGCGTCGGCCTCGCCGATGGTGCGGCGGTCGAACGCGGCGGCCAGGGCGAGCAGCTCGGCGGCGTCTGCGGGTGTCATGCGTTCTCCTGTTCGCGGAGTCGGGCGGCGAGGGCGAGGCCGTCGTGCACGCGCTGATCGGTGGTGGAGGGCCGAGCGGTGCGGAGGGCGACGACGGTCGCGCCGGGGCCGGTCGAGGTGGGCGTGTGGGTGGGCATGGAGGGGAGGGAGCGCCAGCCGGCGAGGAAGTAGCGCGCGGAGCGGGGGCGGGTGCGGGCGGCCTGCCAGGATCCGCCGGCGTGGTCGACGAGGATCTGCACGCCGCAGCGCTCGATCAGGGCCTGTAGCAGGACCCACTCGGCGGGGGCGAGTTCCCATGAGACGGCCATGCCAGCGGCGGTCATGGCCTCGACGAGGGGGCGTACGGGTTCAGCGATCCGCGGCCCGTTGTCGGGGCTAGCTTGTTCCCTTCTACTTCCGTAGGAAGTAGAAGGGCTTGGCTTGGTGCTGGCTTGGGGGCCTGTGACGCCCTCGACGGTGTCACGGTGTGACGCACCCTCTTGACCTGCGGATCCTTCCTGAAACTGGGGTGCGTTTCGCTCGTGATTCGTCGACGATCCGGGCTCGTTTCGCTCGTGATCCGCGGCCGATTCGTCGTCGATCCGAGGGCGAATCGAGCGTGTTCGGCTCTTGGCCTTGCGCTCTGCGGCGGCAGCACGGGCGGCCTCGACCTGGGCGCGAGTGCTGTTCCGGCCACCCTCGAAAAAGTCGTGCACGATGAAGTCGCCGTCCACCGGCTGAGGGCAGCGCGAGCAGTCGTGGCCGGCTTCGTGCCACAGACCGACAGCGACGAGCTTGCGGGCCTGCGGGGCTGTGCCGTACTGCTTGACCACAACGCCCGGCACGTGCCCCTCGGTCAGATGCTGGGCCGAGTAGGCGCCGCAGCGCAGCCACAGGCCCAACGCAGCGTTACCCGCGGCGAGGAACTTCGGGTGCATGTGGCTGGAGTCGTCGATCTTGAGCCACGCCACGGGGGATGCTCCTTACGTACGCATGCGGGAGGGAGATTCGGGGGCCTCGGGGCGGCCGGCGAGGGCCGAGGGGGTATGGAGAGGGCACCGGTAGCCCGGCAGGTAACGGCGGGCGCGCGGGGCGCCGCAGTAGCGGCGGGCTTGCCCGTCCCAGTGCCGGCACCGGAAGTTGAGGGCCGGCGAGTGACTCATCCGGCGGCCGACACAGCGGCATCGGGCCAGCCGGCGGACTCCTCGGGCACGTTCTCGACCGTGATCTGCTCGCCGCCCTGGTGCGCCGACTGCTCGACGATCTCGCCCTCGATGTACTCGCCGGGCATGTCGAGACCCTCGGGGGAGGCATCGCGTCGCACGGTCTCGTCGTGCGCCACGGCACGCGCGAGCTCGGCGGACTTCGGCAGCAGCTTGAATAGCCGACGAATGGCGGTCTTGCACGCCATCGCGTCATAGTCGGACTGCCAGGGCCCCGAGTCGCGGGCCTTGCTGCGCTTGCGGATTGCCTCGACGTCCTCGACGCTGAGAACGACGAACGCGTTTCCACCGTTCGCCATCCGTGCGACGGCGTAATAGTGGGTGGCTTGTCCCCTTGGTCCGCGACCGGGTACGTGCCGGAGCCTCGGTTCGAGTCCGTACTCGTACTCGAAGGTGTCGCCCTCATAGACAGGGCGCGCGTCGAGGCCGGCGGCGAGCGGGTGCTGCCAAAAGAGCTTGATCATGCCCTGATAGCCGATGACGAGCTGTACCTCGTACGAGCGGACGCGCTTGTTCCAGAAGGGGAGCAGGTACGCCTCGCCCGACACCCCGCCGGGTTCGAGGCCGAGGGCCGAGCAGGTCATCAGGGCGCCGGCGAACGACTCGCGGCTGCACTCGGCGAGGTGCTCGACGCGCCGGAGCTCGGTGAGCGCGATCCGGGCTATCCGGTCGGCGCCTCCCATGTGGCCGGGCAGAGCGCGCTCGATCTGCGGGCGCATCGTCTCGACGAACTGAACGAGGCTGGCCGGGCGTTGGGCAGGCTGGGCGGCGGTTGCACGGGTGTTGGCGCGCTGGGCGACACGCGCGGCAAGGGTGTTGCTCATGCTGCGGTCTCCTGGTTCGGGACGACGAGGCGTCGGGCGCGGTGGGCCCGGAACTCGTCGGGGTGCTCAGCGGCGAGGCGCTTCGTGTTGAGCGCATCGACGCGGTGCGTGTACTGCCGTGCGAGATCCGGGTGCGCGGCGATGAAACGTTTCTGCGAAAGTGGGCCGTTCTGCCGGTAGGTGTAGGCGGTCGAGCCCTGCACCGTGACGACCTCGGCCTCGCCGGCCATCGACTTCAACCGGTTGTCGACCTCGCGCAGCTCGTTGGCGGTCCGGGCCTCGCGCGCCTTCAACTCACGCCGACGCTCCAGCAGGGGCAAAAGCTCGGCCGGATCAGCCACGGTCACGGCATCGGCCTGGACGTCGTAGAGGTGCCCGAGCAGATCCGCGGTTGCCTCGGATCCGTCCACCGGCGGCGGGGTGCCGTCGAGAACGCCCTGCCAGAACTGGCCGACGATCTCGACGAGGTGCTCGACGAGCTGCTCGTCACGCTCGACACGATGCACGATCAGCCGGTTTCCGCCGAGCAGGGCAGCGACGTACGCGTGCTGATAGCCGGTCACGGCCAAGTACCAATGGGTCTGTAGGGCCGGCTGATCGGGGACGCTGAGCAGCCACTCGTCGAGCTGATAGGCGGACCTCGTCTTGATCTCCAGCAGGCTGGACGGGGATGACTTCCCCCGTTCGATCACGGCGCGGTCGAGGTTGGCGAGCATCCATCGACGCTCGACATGGGCGAGTGTCCCCGGGCCCTCGACGACACGGAGACCGGTCCGTTCCGCGAAAACGCTGGCGATCGTCGGCTCGTGTGCGTGTCCCCAGAACGCGGCCTCGGCGAGCTCGGCTGGCTGCGGGCGGTCGAGCGGCAGCTCGCCGCGCTTGTCGAGGTACACCTCGTACGGCGACGCGTGCTTGCTCATGCCCAGTACCGCAGCGATCTCGGAGCCGCCGATTCCCGTGCGCCGCACAGTGAGCCACTGCTCGCGATCGAGGCCGGCCGGGGCGACGACGACACCCGTCGGTGTCACAGTCGCTGTCACTGGTGCCCCCCGATGAATCGGGCGTAGACGCGGTACTCGGCGGCCCCACCCACGATGACCGTGCGGGCAACTGCCTCGAAGGATCCGGCCGGTTCGTACGCGGTGAGCCGGGCTGTGCGGATCGCCTGCGCGGCGGATGCTGCGCGGGCGATCGTCGTCGGCTTCTGCACCACTCCCCACACGTTGGGGTGCGCGCGCAGTTCGGCCGCGATCTGGGCGTGCTTAGTGTTGCGCTGCTTGGGCGGCGGGCCAAGAAACTCCACCGTGTTCATGTGCTGACTCCTCATGCTGCGGACGGGTGCTCGACGGTGCGCTCGCGCCTGGCCCTGTGGATGTGGGGGGCGAGAACACGGCGGATCAAGTCGATCTGCTCGGGCGTCGGCCGCGCGTCCTCGCGAGGCTCGGGCGGTGTCTGTGTGGTCGTCACGGTCCCCCTCCGGTCTGTTCTAGAACTCGAACAGCCAAGGGCGCAAAGCACACGAAAGCGCCTGTCCGGCTGTTGCAGATGTCGAACAACCGCAACGCTAAGTCTTGGAAAAGTGCACGTCAACGCACTTGTTGGCTGTGCCACGCGACGCTATGGCTGGTTAGATGAGAATGTTCGAGTTTTGCAACAGAGCGGAGTGAGAACGTGTCGGAGACCGGCACCCCCTACGGCACCCCCTTCGGGGACCTCTTGCGTGCCGCGAAAGAAGAGACCGGGCTCTCGTATCGCAAGCTCGCCGAGCGCGCGGTCGATCCGACGACGGGGGTAATGGTGGGTTACACCACCCTGCACCGAATTGCCCAAGATCAGTCGATCCATCTCGAACCCGGAGTCGTAGGCGCAGTGGCCGCGGCGATCGGGAGGTCCGAAAGGGAGGTGCGCATAGCCGCAGCCCAGCAATACTGTGGACTCATAGCCGACGACCCGTTCGGCGCGAGCACCTCCGAGGCGACCGTCGTCGTCGTGCACGCGCCCGGCACCGGCCGCAAGGACATGCCGAAGGTCGAAACGCTGCTCAGGAAGTGGGCCGCTGGCGAGCTGCCGCGGGAACTAGCGGAGGACGATTGAACGTCGTCGTAAACGCCCCGCTCATGCTGCGTGACCTGCGGTGTTGCCCGGGGTAGGCTGACCGGGGCCCTGTATCGGACGCATGTTCGAGAAGGGGTCCCGTCATGCCAACAGGGGGGCAACCACCTTGATCCGCGTCACTCGCACTCAACTCGACACCGGAGCAATCGCAGTCGTCCGCGCGACCGAGGACGGACTGACCATAGCCATGGACCGACGGCACATCACCACAACAGGTGCCGCCGGCCTCGAACATGCCCTCAACGGACTTGCCCCCCAGCCCGGACGTGAAGATTCCGGATCAGACAACGACGAGCGTCGCGACTGATCAGCAACACCGAGGGCCGCACGGCATGTCGCCGTGCGGCCCTCTCTTGTCTTCGGCGCCTTACGCGGCTGGCGCCACCGGAGCCGTGCCCGGAACCTTCTTCGGGCGAAGGTGCACCTTCGGGATCACAGCTACGAAGGTCTGCACCGCCGGATCACGTTGCCGTCCCTGCGGCTTGAGGCGAACCTCGATCAGCGCCTCGGCGATCATCCGCTTCTGCGAGAGGTCGAGGTGCTTCCACGCCTCGCTGATCTCATCCACCGTCGCGCCCGCGAGATCCTTCACCGCCGGCGGGATGGCCATGGACTGAGCGCGCTTCTGCGCCGCCTCGATCCGCGGAAGTATGTCCGCCTCGACCGCGGCCAGGCCCTGAGCCGACAGGCGGCCGGCGCCCGCCTCCGTGTAGAACTCGTTGAGCTGCTCCTGCAAGAGCTTCGCCTCGGCTTCGGCTTCCTCCATCGCCTGAAGCACTTCCTTGTCGCCCTTCGCGTACGCCCTGGCGAAGTCTGGGGATGCAAGCCACGCGAACAGCCTGTCCTGCACGTACGGATCGACGATCGAAACCTGCGCGCTCGCGTGGTATCCCTTCACGCCCTCGGGGCCGGGCTCTGCGCATGAGTACCGCGGCAGCCCATGCTGACGATCGGAGTTCACCCGGATTTCGCAGATGTCACAGATCATGATCGCCGATAGCCAGTGAGTTGCCCGCCCGGGACGCATGTTGAACGATCGCTTCTCCTTGCGCGCCTTGACCACGCTGACGGCCTGCACATGCTCAGCTAGGGAGACGATCGCCGGCCACGCATCCTCGTGGGTCACCTTGCCGTGGTGCGTGCGCGAGCCGATGTAACGAACATCCGTCGCGTAAGCCGTGATCGTCGCGGAGATCCAGCGCGCCATGATGAGCGGCTCGACGCGCTCGTTGAAGTCCCGCGCGACATCAACCGGCGTTTCGCCAGCGTCGAGGCGGTCGCGTGCCTCCTGTCGGAGGTCGACTGCATCCTCGATCCGAGCGAGCCACGACGGGTGAATCGTCTCGTTGTCGCGGAGGCCCGGCCGCCACTCCGCCAGCCGCGTGACCTGCCCTTTGGTCCAATACCGGGTGGGCGGTGTGACGCCCCCCGTGTTGAACTGCCTTTCGAGGCTGGCCGACGCCTTGCCGGCACCGACGCCGAGGATAATTTCTCGGACGACCGGTGCCTCGGTCTCATCTTTGACCGTGCAGATGTAGAGCCCCGTGCGCTCGTCGTACACGCGGCGGTACCCGTATGCGGCCTGAGCGTGCGGACGTCCGTTGATGGCGTTCGCGCGCAGCGTCCGCATGAGGTTGTCGCGCAGCTCGTCGACCTCGCGCTCGCCGATCAGCGCGTCCAGGCCCGTCCGGAACTTGTCATCCTTGTTCGACAGGTCGTAGACCTTGCCGCCGTAGCACCAGAGCACGCCGTTCCGGATGCAGGCATCGCGCAGCCGGGCATAGACCGCGAGATCGCGCTGCAACCGGGTCGACGCCCACGCGATCACGATGTCGAGGCGCCCGGCCTCGATCCACTCGATCATCCGCTCGAAGTCTTCGCGCTCCCGGGTGCGGTAGCTCGACGCGGATCGGTCGTCGTCCACGAACTCTTCGACGACGGTCGTCCCGAGGTCATCAGAGGTCGCACGCCCGATATCGAGCTGCTCTTTGACCGACCGCCCCTTGCTCTTCTTGTTGCCCTGGTACGCGCTCTTCCGCGCGTACAGCCCCGCACGCAGCCCCGCGAGGCTTTCGCGCAGGTTACGGACCCCCGAAAGATTCATACGGCCCCCTTCTTCGAGCGACCGTACGAAACTGCCGTTCGTACGGTCTAGCGAATAGGGACCAAGATGGAGACGAAGGCGCCCAGCCGGTTGACGAGCGTGGAGGCCCACAGCCACCAGAAGGCCCGGGGCAACCCCGAGACACTCTCCTTCGCGGCTCGTCTGACGCTCGCGACGGACATTCCGGATCCCCCCATGTGTAAGTGTCGAACGCGCTAGGCGCAAGTTACACACACCTGAGGTGAACCTGCCATCGGATTGCCGGACGCCGTCAATCGACGGCGGTCGCGGCAGCGCGCACGGCACCACCCACGCGGTCGATTACGCTCATGGGCATGGCCGACGCACCGTACAAGCTGATCCTCCTCCGCCACGGCGAGAGCGAGTGGAACGCCAAGAACCTGTTCACCGGCTGGGTGGACGTCAACCTGAACGAGAAGGGCGAGAAGGAGGCGGTCCGGGGCGGCGAGCTGCTCAAGGACGCCGGTCTGCTCCCCGACGTGGTCCACACCTCCCTGCAGAAGCGCGCCATCCGCACCGCGCAGCTCGCCCTGGAGGCCGCCGACCGCCACTGGATTCCGGTTCACCGCTCCTGGCGGCTGAACGAGCGCCACTACGGCGCCCTGCAGGGCAAGGACAAGGCCCAGACCCTGGCCGAGTTCGGCGAGGAGCAGTTCATGCTCTGGCGCCGCTCCTACGACACCCCGCCGCCCGCCCTTGAGGACGGCTCCGAGTTCTCCCAGAGCGAGGACCCGCGCTACGCCTCCATCCCGCCGGAGCTGCGCCCGCGCACCGAGTGCCTCAAGGACGTCGTCGTCCGCATGCTGCCGTACTGGTACGACGGCATCGTCCCGGACCTCCTCGCCGGCCGCACCGTCCTCGTCGCCGCGCACGGCAACTCGCTGCGCGCCCTGGTCAAGCACCTGGACGGCATCTCCGACGCGGACATCGCGGGCCTGAACATCCCCACCGGCATCCCGCTCGCCTACGA
This sequence comes from Streptosporangium nondiastaticum, assembly GCF_003011965.1. Lineage (GTDB taxonomy): Bacteria > Actinomycetota > Actinomycetes > Streptomycetales > Streptomycetaceae > Streptomyces > Streptomyces nondiastaticus. The sequence goes on along the minus strand of NZ_PXWG01000006.1, from coordinate 15,910 downwards.
GCTCGACGCCGACTTCCGCCCGGTCACCCCCGGCGGCACGTACCTCGACCCGGAGGCCGCCAAGGCCGCCATCGAGGCCGTGAAGAACCAGGGCAAGAAGAAGTGACGCCCGCCCCCTGACGGGGGCTCATGGAACGGCGGGCCCCCTGCCGGCGTGTGAAAGCGCTGGTGGGGGGCTTCTTGCTGTGGCGAACGGGTTGCGTGGTCACCGAATGGAGCAAGACGGATACGGTGCGGATGCGGCGGGCGGGTCTTCAGGTGAGCCTCGGAAGCAAGGAGGTAACACCATGCATTCAATCCGCTCCGCCATATGCGGTGCAGCCACCGTCGTCGCCGTCGTCGCGGCGCCCGTCGTTCCCGCCTACGCCCTCGGGAGCAGCATCGCCCCGTCGGCGGGCGAGGCTGCGGCCGTCCCGGCCACGGGCCGCTGCGACGACGACGACCACGGTCGTCACGACCATGACCACGGCCATGGCGGTTGCGGCCGTCACGACCACGACGGCTGGGGTGACCACGACCACGGCCGCGGCGATCACGACGGCTGGGGCGACCACGACGACGACTGGGGTGACCACGACCACGGCCGGGGTGACCACGACCACGGGCGCGGTGACCACGACCACGGCCGCGGCGATCACGACCACGGGCGTGGTGACCACGACCACGGCCGGGGTGACCACGACCACGGGCGCGGCGACCACGGCCGGGGCGACCACGGCCGAGGCGACCACGACCACGGGCGTGGCGACCACGACCACGGCCGCGGCGATCACGACCACGGCCGCGGCGATCACGACCACGGGCGTGGCGACCACGACCACGGCCGGGATGACCACGACCACGGGCGCGGCGACCACGACCACGGCGACCACGACCACGGCCGTCCGCACCACTCCTCCCACGCGGGTGGTGGCGCCACCGCGCTCGCGGCCTCCACGGAGTCGACGGCTCCCGACGCCCCGGTGCTCATCCTGGCCGGTACCGCGACCGCCGGTCTCATCGGCGGCATGATCTGGTACCGCCGCCGCACCGCCGGCGCCGTCAAGCAGTGACGGGGAGCGAGCGGGCGTCATGTCAGAAGCGCGTGCAGGTGGCCGTAACCGCCTGCTGACGAGGGCGGCCTGGGCAGCCTTGCTGCTGGTCCTCTGCCTGCTCGGCAACGACAGGGCCGACGAGCCGGAGACCCCGGCCCCGGGCCGTCACCACAGCACCGCGGCCAAGAGCCACCCCCACGCGCACGGCCTGCCCCCGGCACACGATCCGTTGCCGGGGGCCGGCCCCCAGACCCTTGAGATCAAGATCCTGGGCCTGAAGGCCCCGATCGAGAGCCACGGCCTCGACAAGCTCGGCGGCGTCGAGCTGCCGCCGTACGAGCGGGCCGACGCGGTCGCCTGGTACAAGGACGGCCCCTCGCCGGGCAGCGAGGGCCCCGCCGTCATCGTCGGCCACGTCGACACCGAGAAGGCCCCGGCCGTCTTCGCCGGGCTGAGCGTCCTCAAGCGCGGCGCGAAGATCAACGTCACGCGCACGGACGGGATCGTCGCCGAGTTCACCGTCGAGGACATCGCCGTCGTCCCCAACGAGCCCTTCGACGCCGACAAGCTCTACGGCCCCGTCGACACCGACCGGGCGGAGCTCCGGCTGGTCACCTGCGGCGGCGACTACGACCGCAAGAAGCACCTCTACAGCGCCAACATCGTCGTCAGCTCGTACCTGACCGGCGTGGCGCAGGCACCGCAACCGCAGCAGCCACAACAACAACAGCAGCCGCCGCAGCCCCAGTCCCAGGAGCAGCAGCCGCAGCAACAGCAGCAGCCTCAGCAGCAGCCCCAGGCTCCCGCCCAGAAGCCGAGCCCGGCCGCCCCGGCGCCCCCCGGCCCCGGAACCGGCGAGACCGGCGAGACCGGCGAGAACGACGCGGACCCCGAGGAAGAGTGAGCCGGGCAGCGCGAGAGGACCCCCGGCCGGAGCACCGGCCGGGGGTCCTTCCCGTGAGTGACATGCGGGTGAGGAGCTAGCTGCAGCTGCCGCCGCACTGGCACGATCCGCCTTGCTGGCAGCCGCAGCTGCAGCCGGGGCCGCACTGGCATCCCGTGGCCGGTGCCTGAGGGGTCTGGGTCATGCGGGTACCTCCTCGGAGGGTGGTTGCCTGCCCCCAGTCAATGGCCGCCCGATCCGTCCGTCAATGCCCCTCGCGTACGTATGTACGGGCGCATGGAGGGCGCGTGGAAGCACTCGGGGTGGGTCGCACGACGGGTCCTCACGCCCCCGCTCAGGCGTCGCCGTCCCCGCCCGTCCGGCCGTCCGACTGCGTCAGCTCGTCCGCGTGCTCGCCCGTGACCAGGTAGACCACCCGCTTCGCGACCGACACCGCGTGGTCCGCGAACCGCTCGTAGTAGCGGCCCAGCAGCGTCACGTCGACCGCCGTCTCGATGCCGTGCCGCCAGCGGTCGTCCATCAGGTGCTGGAAGAGCGTCCGGTGCAGCAGGTCCATCGCGTCGTCGTCCTGCTCCAGCTGCAGCGCCAGGTCGACGTCCTTGGTGATGATCACCTCGCCGGCCTTGGCCATCAGCCGCTGCGCCAGCTGGCCCATCTCCAGGATCGTCGCGTGCAGGTCGCGCGGCACCGCCGTGTCCGGGAAGCGCAGCCGCGCCAGCTTGGCGACGTGCTGGGCCAGGTCGCCCGAGCGCTCCAGGTCCGCGCTCATGCGCAGCGACGTGACCACGATCCGCAGGTCCGTGGCGACCGGCTGCTGCCGCGCCAGCAGTGCGACGGCCCGCTCCTCCAGGTCCCGCTGGAGGTCGTCCACCTTCGCGTCCGCCGCGATCACGGACTCCGCGAGCTTGAGGTCCGCGTCCAGGATCGCCGTGGTGGCGCGCCCGATCGCCGACCCGACGAGCCGGGCCATCTCCACCAGGCCCTCGCCGATCGAATCCAGCTCCTCGTGGTACGCGTCCCGCATTGCCTGACCTTCTCTCTGCCGAGTGAAACGGTGGGCCGAGCCGTATGGCCGCCCACGCTCCCACGTTCTGGCCGGAACGCGACGGCAGCGGCGCTCCGGAGTGAACCCGTACCGACGCCTAGGTGAACTCTCGGCAACGTGTGTTCGAGGCGGCACCCATTTGGCTGTGGACGGTCCGCACCACCCGCATAACCTGGACTCATGAACGTGGACGCGGCCCTCGCCGCAGCGGCAGCGCTCGCCGGACTGTGCACCGGCGTGATCGCCATGCTCGCGTTCCGCTGGAGCGAGCGCGACCAGGCCCGCCCGACCCGCAGCTCCCTGCACACCGACGCCGTGCTCCCGCCCGGCGTCGACACCGTCCTCTCGGTGCTGCGCTCCTCGGCCGTCGTCCTGGACGAGGCCGACGCCGTGGTCAAGGCCAGCTCCGCCGCGTACGCCCTCGGGCTCGTCCGCGGCGGGAAACTGGCCGTCGAGCCCATGCTGCAGATGGCCCGCGACACCCGGCGGGACGGCGAGATACGCCAGGTCGAGCTCGACCTGCCCCGGCGCGGCACCGGCCGCGGCGAGGCCCTCGCGGTCTCCGCCCGCGTCGCCCCGCTCGGCTCCCGGCTCGTCCTGCTGCTGGTGGAGGACCTCACCGAGGCCCGCCGCATCGAGGCCGTCCGCCGCGACTTCGTCGCCAACGTCAGCCACGAGCTCAAGACGCCGGTCGGCGCCCTCTCCCTGCTCTCCGAGGCCGTCATGGACGCCGCCGAGGACCCCGAGGCGGTCCACCGCTTCGCGGGCCGCATGCAGATAGAGGCCACCCGGCTCACCAACCTCGTCCAGGAGCTCATCGACCTCTCCCGGGTGCAGAACGACGACCCGCTGGAGGACGCCGAGCCCGTCCGCGTCGACGAGCTCGTCGCCGAGGCCATCGACCGCTGCCGCCACCAGGCCTCCACCAAACAGATCACCATGGCCGCCGGAGGCACCGCCGACCTGCACGTCTGGGGCAACCGCGGCCAGCTCGCCGCCGCCCTCGGCAACCTCGTCGAGAACGCCGTCAACTACAGCCCCGCCCGCACCCGCGTCGGCATCGCCGCCCGCCACATCGCGGCGCCCGGCGGAGCCCTGATCGAGATCGCCGTCACCGACCAGGGCATCGGCATCTCCGAGAAGGACCGCGAGCGGATCTTCGAGCGGTTCTACCGCGTCGACCCGGCCCGCTCGCGCGCCACCGGCGGGACCGGCCTCGGCCTCGCCATCGTCAAGCACGTGGCCGCCTCGCACGGCGGGGAGGTCACGGTCTGGAGCGCCGAGGGCCAGGGCTCGACGTTCACCCTGCGACTCCCCGAGGCGGGCGCGGTCCGAGACCGCGACCGCAGCCCCCACCATCCCGTTGTCGAACACCTTCCCGCCCCGGAGGTCCTTCCGTGACCCGAGTGCTCGTCGTCGAGGACGAAGAGTCCTTCAGCGACGCGTTGTCCTACATGCTGCGCAAGGAGGGGTTCGAGGTCGCCGTCGCGGCCACGGGGCCCGACGGGCTGGACGAGTTCGAGCGCAACGGCGCCGACCTGGTCCTGCTCGACCTCATGCTGCCGGGCCTGCCCGGCACCGAGGTCTGCCGGCAGCTGCGCGGCCGCTCCAACGTCCCGGTCATCATGGTGACCGCCAAGGACAGCGAGATCGACAAGGTCGTCGGTCTGGAGATAGGAGCCGACGACTACGTCACCAAGCCCTTCTCCTCGCGCGAGCTCGTGGCCCGCATCAGAGCGGTGCTGCGCCGGCGCGGCGAGCCGGAGGAGGTCACGCCGGCCGCGCTGGAGGCCGGCCCGGTCCGGATGGACGTCGACCGGCACGTCGTCACGGTCTCCGGCGCCAAGGTCGACCTCCCGCTGAAGGAGTTCGACCTCCTGGAGATGCTGCTGCGCAACGCGGGCCGCGTGCTCACGCGCATGCAGCTCATCGACCGGGTCTGGGGCGCGGACTACGTCGGCGACACCAAGACCCTCGACGTCCACGTCAAGCGGCTCCGCGCCAAGATCGAGCCGGACCCGGGCGCGCCGCGCTACCTGGTGACGGTCCGCGGCCTCGGCTACAAGTTTGAACCGTAAGCCGGTCTCACCCGAACGAGCGAAGGGCCCGGAAGCGGAACGCTTCCGGGCCCTTCGTCACGGCCTGCTCAGTGACCGGCGTGCTGCGCGCCCTGGGACGCCGCGCCCGACGGCTGGCCCGCGGCGCCGCTCGGCTTGCCCGCGCCGGACGGCGACCCCGCGGGGGCGGACGGCTCGCCGCTCGGCTGGGAAGCGCCCGGCTTCGCCGCCGGCGTCGGCGCGGCCTCGCCCGGGCCCCAGTCCTTGAAGTAGCTCGTCGCCGGGACGACGAACGCCCCGATCCGCACCTCGCCGGTGTTGCTGAAGTCGAACGCGAGGCGCTGCTGCTCGCCGTCCTTGATGGCCTCGCGGCCGTCCGGCAGGACCGCGGAGGCGTTGCCCTTGCCGCCCAGCAGCACGGAGCCGCCGGCCGGCACGACGACGTCGCCGGAGCCCTTGGCGGCGGTGAGCTTCACCTTGGCGCCGTTCTTGCCGGGCAGGGTGATCGCGCGGAGCGTCTGGTCCTCGCGGCCGTTGTTGAAGACCTGGCCGGTGATCACGGCGGGGCCCTTCGCGGTGAGGTCCGGCTGCGTGATCACGTTGACGTTCTGCAGCTTGATGTCGCCGACCGAGGTGGCGGCGTTGTCCGGCTTCACCTCGAGCGTCTGCGCGCTGTTGCCCGCCGCGCAGGCGGTGAGCGAGGCGATCGAGAGCACGAGGGCGGTGGCGGCGAGAGCGCCGCGTCGAAGGCTGCTGCTCACGGCGGCGGCATCTCCTAGGACGAGGTGAGAGGTGTAAGCGGTGCAAGCGGTGTAAGCGTGGTGTCAGCGCGCTTAGGTTACCGACCCCCTCGGAGGCGGCCGCACCCGACCCGCCCCCATGGTCAACTTGGGCCCTGTCCGGCGCACGGCCGAATATCGACGGTGTGCGCCCCGCGCGGATGTCCGCGGGCGCCGGTGCGCATTATCGGTACGGAATGCGCGGGCGCGCGGAAGGCCTTCCTGAATTGATCAAGTTCGCGGTGATCAATTCCGGATTCCGGTCGGTGAACGCGCCCGCCGCCCCGAACGGAGTAGCGGAAGTCAGCCGAGCGGACCCCGGCAAAACGGGACGTTCGACCGCTCGCGAGCGCCTCTCCACGCGTGTAACGTGCCCGTTTCGCCTTGGCCGAAGAACCGCTCCCACCTGCGAATACCCGCTTCCGGAACCCCTCCGCAGCACGTCCCGGTTGCTGTTGTCAAGCCCCGAGATATGCCCTGACCTGCGAAAACGCCATTCAGTACGGGGAGTTCCCGTGTTAGACTGGATAGCCACGGAAGGGGTACCTGTCACATGACGTTCAAGGTTGGCGACACCGTGGTCTATCCCCATCACGGGGCCGCGCTGATCGAGGCCATCGAAACTCGCCAGATCAAAGGCGTGGACAAGACCTACTTGGTGCTGAAGGTCGCCCAGGGTGACCTGACGGTTCGGGTGCCGGCGGACAATGCGGAGTTCGTCGGTGTGCGCGATGTGGTCGGCCAGGATGGGCTGGACCGGGTCTTCGAGGTGCTCCGCGCACCGTATGCGGAAGAGCCGACGAACTGGTCCCGCCGCTACAAGGCAAATCTCGAGAAGCTCGCGTCGGGCGACGTGATCAAGGTCGCCGAGGTCGTGCGCGACCTGTGGCGCCGCGAGCGCGAGCGCGGTCTGTCCGCCGGTGAGAAGCGGATGCTGGCCAAGGCGCGCCAGATCCTGGTGAGCGAGCTCGCCCTCGCGGAGAACACCAACGAGGACAAGGCCGAGGCCCTGCTCGACGAGGTCCTCGCGTCCTGAGGCCGTTAAGAGCCGACGGCCTGCAATACCTTGGCGTCCCGACGCACAGGTGCCGGACGTGAAGACCGTACGTACGGGATGCACCGGACGTAAAGAAGTGCCGCGGTGCCCGCGCGGTGACGCAAGTCATCCGCCGGGCGCTGCGGCATCTCTGGATGCGGGCACGCGCACCCGCCGTGCGTAAGAGTGCCGGGCCCGGGCAGCCGGCCCGCCCAGCTGTCACGGAAGGGGCTGGTCGGGGCTTGTTGCCCGGCACTCCCCAGGCCATACCCAATCCGGCCGAGGAAGCAAACCTGAACGCGAACGCAATGTCTGATCGAGCCCCTGCCGTCACTCCTTCGCGCACCGCCGCCGTGATCCCCGCCGCAGGCCGCGGGGTCCGGCTCGGCCCGGGCGCCCCCAAGGCCCTGCGGGCCCTGGGCGGCACCCCCATGCTCGTCCACGCCGTCCGGGCGATGGCCGCCTCCCGCGCCGTCTCCCTCGTCGTCGTGGTCGCCCCGCCGGACGGCGCCGCCGAGGTCCGCGCCCTCCTCGACGACCACCCCCTCAGCGGCCACGACCGCGCCGAGGTCCTCGTCGTCCCCGGCGGCGGCACCCGCCAGGAGTCCGTCCGCCTCGGCCTCGCGGCCCTCCCCGCCGACGTCACCACCGTCCTCGTGCACGACGCCGCGCGCCCCCTGGTGCCCGTCGACACCGTCGACGCCGTGATCACCGCCGTGCGCGAGGGCGCGCCCGCCGTCGTCCCGGCCCTGCCGCTCGCCGACACCGTCAAGCAGGTCGAGCCGCGCACGGGCGCCGCGGAGGGCGAGCCCGAGCTCGTCACCGGCACCCCCGAGCGGGCGCTCCTGCGGGCCGTGCAGACCCCCCAGGGCTTCGACCGGCGCACGCTCGACGCCGCCCACGAGAAGTTCGCCGACCTGGCGGGCGAGGGCGCCACCGACGACGCCGGCATGGTCGAGCGCCTCGGCGCCCCCGTCGTCCTCGTGCCCGGCCACGAGGAGGCCTTCAAGGTCACCCGGCCGCTGGACCTCGTCCTCGCCGAGGCCGTACTCGCCCGCAGGAGGGCCAACGATGGCTTCTAGCCCGCTCCCCGCCCTGCCCCAGGTGGGCATCGGCACCGACACGCACGCCTTCGAGGAAGGCCGCGAGCTGTGGTGCGGCGGCCTGCTGTGGCCCGGCGAGACCGGCCTCGCCGGCCACTCCGACGCCGACGTCGTCGCCCACGCCGCCTGCAACGCCCTCTTCTCCGCCGCCGGCCTCGGCGACCTCGGCGCCCACTTCGGCACCGGCCGCCCCGAGTGGGCCGGCGCCTCCGGCGTCACGCTCCTCACCGAGGCCGCCCGCATCGTGCGCGAGGCCGGCTTCGTCATCGGCAACGTCGCCGTCCAGGTCGTCGGCGTCCGCCCGCGGATCGGCAAGCGCCGCGAGGAGGCCCAGAAGGTCCTCTCGGAGGCCGTGGGAGCCCCGGTGACGGTTTCCGGCGCCACGACGGACGGCCTGGGCTTCCCGGGCCGCGAGGAGGGCCTCACGGCGGTGGCGACGGCCCTGGTGGTCCGGGCCCAGGCCTACTGAGCCCGAGGAACGAAAGAGCCCGTCCGGCGTTCGAGGACACCGCGCGTCAGCGCGCCTGCGGGCCCGGCGACGCCGCGGAAGGCCGCGGGGTCAGATCGACCCCACGACCTTCCGCGGCGTGACCCGCACGACCACCCGCTGCGCGTCGTCCTTCGCCGCCGGATTGAAGTCCGCGTAGTCCTTGCCCGTGTACTTCCGCGAGAGCTCGTCGATCAGCTCGGGGCCGCCCTCGGTGGTGAGCGAGGCCGTGCCGCGCACCTCGGCGTACGTGTACGGCGCGTTCGGCGGGTTGATCATCACCGTGACGCGCGGGTCGCGGCGCATGTTCTGCTCCTTGCGCCGCCCGACGGTCGTGGAGATCAGCAGGTCGTCGCCGTCGCGCGTGACCCAGGTGACCGTGAGCTGCGGGCTGCCGTCCGGCTGGACCGTGGCGACCGTCGCGAAGACGGGGGCGTCGTCGAGGAGCTTCTTCAGGTCGTCGGAGAGCGTGGCAACCACGGCGGTTCCTTCCCTGGGGAGCGTGCGCGTACGCGATCGCGCTCACCGTATGCCGCCGGCGCGGGAAAGGGGCGCGTACAAGCCGGGACAAGCCGGAACGCGCCCGTACGGGTCAGGGCCGGACCCGTGGTGAGGTCCGGCCCTGACCCGTACGGTCAGCTGTGCGGGGTCAGGCGCCGTCCGGCCGGCCCACGGCCACCCGGTCGCCCGCCGGCTGCTCGTACGTGCCCGTCTCGTACGCCCGCAGCCGCTGCGCCACCGCGCCCTCGCGGACCTCCTCGCGCCCGGCGTGCTGCTCGGGGACCGCCGAAGCGCCCTGCGGGGCTCCTTGCGGGACTCCCTGCGGGGCCCCCGGCGAAGCCTGCGCCGCGCGCCGCGGGGAGTGCTGCCGCACCTCCTCCATGCTGGAGCGCAGCACCTTGCGCAGCTTCGTGCCCAGCGGCCGCTCCACGAGCTTGTGCATCAGCCAGGCCGCGCCGAGCATCACCACGACCAGGCCGATGACCAGCACGTGCCGGGGGACGCGGTCGCGCAGGCCGTAGATGACCGTCATGCCGATGTACTGGTGGAGCAGGTACAGCGGGTAGGTGAGCGCGCCCGCCGTGGACAGCCAGCGCCACTGGATCCGGTTGAGCTTGCCGCACGCGATCAGCGCCATCAGCACGAACGCGGCGAAGACGATCACCCGGGCGGGCCAGGCGGGGATGTTGTGCGTGGTGTTGTCCGCGACGCGCCGCGTGATGTGGTGCTCGGCGAGGAGCAGCGACATGGCGGTGATGCCCCAGAGGAGGGCGTTGGGGCGGTAGCGGTACATCAGGTAGAAGGCGATGCCCGCGACGAAGTAGGGCTGGTAGAGCGGCATCGCCCACTGGTCGAGGAGCTTGATGTCCGCCTGGACCGAGGCCAGTGCGACGACCGTCCACAGGACGCAGAAGAGCACGCACTTGCGGTACGTCACGCCCGTAGCCACGACGACCGCGAACATTACGTAGAACTTCAGCTCGATGAAGAGCGTCCAGTAGACGCCGTCGACGTCCCAGACCCCGAGCCCCGACTGGAGCATGGTCAGGTTGGTGAGGACGCCGTCGAAGCCGCCGTTGATCTGCCGCACCTGCGGCCACAGCGTGACGACCGAGGCCGTCAGGAGGATCGCGACCCAGTAGGCGGGGTAGACCCGCGACACGCGGGAGATGAAGAAGTCCCCGAGCGAGCGGCCCCACGTGCTCATGCAGATCACGAAACCGCTGATGAGGAAGAAGATCTCGACGCCCGTCCAGCCGTACTGGGCGAACTTCCACAGGTTGGGGAAGATGTGCTCGGGGTCCTGGCCCCAGCCTCCCCGCAGCGCCACGTAGTGGAAGAAGACGACCATCAGAGCGGCGACGATCCGGAGCCCGTCCAGGACGTAGAGCCTGGGAGCGGCAGGTTTCTGTCCGGCTACCAGGCCGCCATCGAGATCTCCTCGGCTGGCGAAACGCATGTGGTCCTCTCCATCGGGCTCAGGTCGGCTCATCCTACGAGGGCCGTCCGCGGGCATGCTGACACAAGGACCCCCCGGCCCGCCGTGACAGTTATCTCCTGTCTCTGCCGTAATTCCAACCCCCGGCCTGGAACGTCTCCGGGGTGATCTTGTGACGATCTTGTGGGGGGCCGGACAGACCGGCACGGATCTCCGCCGCCGAGCGCTGCAGCCCGCGCCGCAGCACCCCGGCCAGCGGCCGCTCCACCAGGCGGTGCACCAGCCACGCGGTCACCAGCATCCCCGCCAGCAGCGCGGGCAGCAGGACGGCCGGCGGCACGTCCCGGGCCGTCCGCCGGATCACCAGCCAGCCCACCCGCTCGTGGATCAGATAGAGGGGATAGGTCAGCGCGCCGGCCGTGGTCAGCCACCGCTGGGTCAGCCGGCGCGTCCAGCCGAGCGCGACCGCCGCCATGGCGGCGAAGAACACGGCGAGCAGCACCGCCGTCGGCCAGTGCGGCACCCGGTGGCCCATGTGGCCCTCCGCGCGCGCCTGGGCCGCCACCAGGCCGTGCTGGGCGACGAGGAAGCACCCGGCGACCAGCAGCCACAGCGCGAGGTTCGGGCGGTGGCGGTGCATGAGGTAGAAGGCGATGCCCGCGATGAAGTACCAGCAGTCCTCCGGCAGCAGCACCTGGTCGAGCAGCGGCTCGTCCACCGCGGCCGCGACCGCCGCCGCGAAGCCCCAGACCACACAGAAGCCGACCGCCCGCGCGTACGTGAGCCCCTTCCCGGCGACGACGAGCGCGAAGAGCAGGTAGAAGCGCAGCTCGACCCACAGCGTCCAGTACACGCCGTCGACGGCGTCCACCCCGAGAGGGGACTGGAGCATGGTCAGGTTGACGGCGACGTCACGCGAGCGGAGGGTTTCGTCCGCCACCGGCCACAGACAGACGACGAGGGCGACGGCCAGGACGGAGAACCAGTACGCGGGGAAGAGCCGGGTGACGCGCGACACGGCGAACTCGCCGGGCCCCCGGCCCCAGCAGCTCATGCAGATCACGAAGCCGCTGATCATGAAGAACAGCTGCACCCCCAGCCAGCCGTACGACGCCGGCACGTGGGCGCTGGGGAAGACCTCCGGCGGCGACCCCGGCCACGCCCCCCTGTCGAACGCCACGTAGTGGTACGCCACCACCATCAGCGCCGCGCACAGCCGCAGCCCGTCCAGTGCGGCCAGCCGGGCGCGCCCGCGGCTTCCGTCGTGCTGTACGGGCAGCAGAGTGGGGTGCAACACCCCTCCAGGAGTGAAGGTGAGGCAGTGCCCGGGAAGCTATCACGCAGATCTGTCATTTTGCCGTATTTAGTGAGATGGACTGCATTAGGGAGATAACGGACAAGAGGCGCGCATCCCTCTCGGAACGCCTCGTTCCCTCCCTTCCGCGCCCCGATTGCCGGGGGCACTGCCGAACGCCCACTACTCTGGTTGCGTGACCATTCGCCTGTACGACACCAGCGCCCGGCAGATCCGCGACTTCTCCCCGCTCACTCCGGGCTGCGTCTCGATCTACCTGTGTGGCGCGACCGTGCAGGCCGCCCCGCACATCGGCCACATCCGCTCCGGCCTGAACTTCGACATCCTCCGCCGCTGGTTCACCTACCGCGGCTACGACGTCACCTTCGTCCGCAACGTCACGGACATCGACGACAAGATCATCAACAAGGCGGCCGACCAGGGCCGCCCCTGGTGGTCCATCGGCTACGAGAACGAGCGCGCCTTCAACAGCGGCTACGACGCCCTCGGCTGCCTGCCGCCCACCGTCGAGCCCCGCGCCACCGGCCACGTCACCGAGATGGTCGAGATGATGCGCGGCCTCATCGAGCGCGGCCACGCCTACGCCGCCGACGGCAACGTCTACTTCGACGTCCGCTCCTTCCCCGGCTACCTGCAGCTCTCCAACCAGGAGCTGGACAACCTCCTCCAGCCCTCCGGCGAGGGCGAGACCGGCAAGCGCGACCCCCGCGACTTCGCCATGTGGAAGGCCGCCAAGCCCGGCGAGCCCTCCTGGGAGACCCCCTGGGGCCGCGGCCGCCCCGGCTGGCACCTGGAGTGCTCCGCCATGGCCCACAAGTACCTCGGCGAGACCTTCGACATCCACGGCGGCGGCCTCGACCTGATCTTCCCGCACCACGAGAACGAGATCGCCCAGGCCAAGGCCTTCGGCGACGACTTCGCCCAGTACTGGGTGCACAACGCCTGGGTCACCATGAGCGGCGAGAAGATGTCGAAGTCCCTCGGCAACTCCGTCCTCGTCTCCGAGATGGTCAAGCACTGGCGCCCCATCGTCCTGCGCTACTACCTCGGCACCCCGCACTACCGCTCGATGATCGAGTACAGCGAGGAGGCCCTGCGCGAGGCCGAGGCCGCGTTCGCGCGGATCGAGGGCTTCATGCAGCGCGCCACCGAGCTCGCCGGCAAGACCGTCGAGCCCGCCGCCGAGGTCCCGCCCGCCTTCGCCGAGGCCATGGACGACGACCTGGGCGTCCCCCAGGCCCTCGCGATCGTGCACACCACCGTCCGCCAGGGCAACTCCGCCCTGACCGCGGACGACAAGGAGTCCGCCGTCGCCCGCCTGGCCGAGGTCCGCGCCATGCTCGGCGTCCTCGGCCTCGACCCCCTCGACGAGCAGTGGGCCGACGCCTCCGCCGGCCGCGGCGACGACCTCCACGGCGTCGTGGACTCCCTGGTCCGCCTCGTCCTCGACCAGCGCCAGGCCGCCCGCACCCGCAAGGACTGGGCCGCCGCCGACGCCATCCGCGACCAGCTCCAGCACGCCGGCCTCGCCATCGAGGACACCCCGTCGGGACCGCGCTGGTCGCTGTCCTGAGGGACACTTTTCGTACGTACGTAGTAGGCAACCGCCGGACCCGCTCCGGCGCAGCCGTCCGAAGCCCGCAGAGCCCACCAGGGCCGCGCGGCGCCAGGGCGGCAGAGTAGACAGAAGTCAGGTGACCCCATGGCCGGCAACAGCCAGCGCAGGAACCGTCGCACGTCCAACAAGAAGGGCGCGACGGTCGGCAGCGGCGGCCAGCGGCGCCGGGGCCTGGAGGGCAAGGGCCCGACCCCACCCGCGAGCATGCGCAAGGGACACAAGAAGAACCGCCTCGCCAACGCCCAGGCCAAGCAGGCCGCCCGCCGCCCGGCCCCGCGCCGCGGCGGCCCCAAGGGCCCCAATGAGCTCGTCGTCGGCCGCAACTCCGTCGTCGAGGCGCTGCGCGAGGGCGTGCCCGCCAAGACCCTCTACGTCCAGCAGTACCTGGACAACGACGAGCGCGTCCGCGAGGCGCTCCAGCTCGCCACGGACAAGGGCCTCAACCTCATGGAGGCCCCCCGCCCCGAGCTCGACCGCATGACGAACGGCCTCAACCACCAGGGCCTCGTCCTGTCCGTCCCGCCCTACGACTACGCCCACCCCGAGGACCTCACCGCCGCCGCCTTCGACGACGGCGAGGACCCGCTGATCGTCGCCCTCGACGGCATCACCGACCCGCGCAACCTCGGCGCCGTCGTCCGCTCCGTCTCCGCCTTCGGCGGCCACGGCGTGGTCGTCCCCGAGCGCCGCGCGGCCGGCATGACCGCCAGCGCCTGGAAGACCTCCGCCGGCACCGCCGCCCGCACGCCCGTCGCCCGCGCCACCAACATGACGCGGATGCTCGAGGCGTACCAGAAGGAAGGCCTGATGATCGTCGGCCTCGCCGCCGACGGCGACGTCGAGCTCCACGAGCTCGACGCCCTCGAAGGCCCGGTCGTCATCGTCGTCGGCAGCGAGGGCAAGGGCCTCTCCCGCCTCGTCGGCGAGACCTGCGACTTCCGCGTGCGCATCCCGATGCCGGGCGGCGCCGAGTCCCTCAACGCGGGCGTCGCGGCCGGAGTCGTGCTCTACGAGGCGGCCCGCCGCCGCGCCTGAGGAAAAACTGTTCTCCTGCACGGGACGGGCCGGTTCACCGGCCCGTCCCGTGCGTAAGGAGACGATTGACGGGGTGTGTTGACGCGACCCGGACAGTTCGAGTCGGTCAAGGCAGTGTCCTAATCAGAAGTCACTCGGTTAGATGAGTGTGGACACCAGAACACCCCGCACACCCACGGGGGGAAGCTCTTCCGGGTACGACGACCAGCCCGCGCTGAGTACGGTGAAGGTTCCGTCCGACCCGGCGCAGATCGCCGTCAACCACGTGAGTTTCCGCGTGCAGCTCGCCCGGCCCCCTCGCGTCGCCCGCCAGTACGCAGGCATCGCCGACACGGCGCAGCTGCCCACCGTCAAGAGCACGCCCAAACGGCGCGCTCCCGTGGTGTGGAGCGGGCGGGCCGCCCCCGGCGACGCGGCGCCCACCGAACTCCTCCAGGCCGTACGGGACTCCGCCGTCACCGACGCGGGCTCCACCCAGGTGCTGCCCCGCGTCCGCGTCGGCGATCAGCCCCCCTCCGTCGTGGGCCCCCGCAGCCACGCCGAGCGCACCGGCCCCGGCGAGCTCGTCGACGCCGCCGGCCCCGCCGCGCCCGAGACGCAGCTCCTGCACGGCGTCCGCCCCACCGGCAGCGCGTACGACGAAGACCGCTACCGCTATCCGCAGTTCGACGGCCCGGACGACCCCGAGGCCTACGACGCGGAATACGACGACGAGGGCGCCGAAGACGCGGACGGCGAGAGCGCCACCAAGCGCCACGGCGACTCCGTCCGGCACGCCTACTACCCCGGCCGCCGGATGAACCTCGGCGTCGTCCTGCTGCCCCTGCGGATCTTCCTCGGCCTGATCTCCATCTACGCCGGCATGGGCAAGCTCTGCGACCCCGTCTACTTCGACGGCGGCAAACGCGGCTCCATGGTCGCCTGGCTCACGGCCCTCCACCCCTGGCCCGCCGCCGAACCCCTGCGCGACCTCGCCCTCGCCCACCCCGTCGGCGCCGGCCTCACCGTCGCCTTCCTCCAGGTCGTCGTCGGCGTCCTCACCATCGTCGGCCTCTGGCAGCGCCTCGCCGCCTCCATCGGCGTGCTGCTCTCCGCCGTCCTGATCGTCACCGTCAGCTGGCGCAGCACCCCTGTCTACGACGCCCCCGACATCATCTACCTGGCCGCCTGGAGCCCCCTCGTGATCGCCGGGGCGCCCTTCTACTCGATCGACGGACGCCTCGCCGGCGAGGCCTGGCGCCGCCTCGGCCCCCGCGCCGAGCTGTGGGACCTGCGGCGGCGCGTCCTGCGCCGCGGCACGATCATGGCCACGGTCGTCATCGGCCTCACCCTGCTGGTCGGCTCCACCCTCGGCGGCGCCGTCCGCTCCTCCCAGACCGTCAAGGTCCCCGGCCCCAGCGACCCCCCGGTCAACAACCTCCCTGGCTCGCCGGACCCGCAGAGCCCCGGCACCGCCGCCACCCCCCGCGCCGGCACCCACGGCCCCTCGGCCGCGGGCACCCCCACACCCACGGCCCCGGGCACCCACTCGGCGCCCCCGTCCGCGACGGCCCCCGCC
>NZ_PXWG01000069.1 GCF_003011965.1 Streptosporangium nondiastaticum | reverse complement strand
GCCGGCCGGGGGGCGGGGGCACGTCGGCGGGCAGGCAGGGCTCGATCTCGCTGCCGTCGACGGGGTTGACGGTGACGGCGTAGTCACCGGCGACGAGACGGACGACGCGGGCGAGCCCGGGGGCTCCCTGGCCCGCGTCCTCGGGGCGGCCGGCGTCTCCGGCGCCGGTGCCCGGCAGGTCGCGCGGGCCGCGGGCGTCCGCGGACTCGTGGGCGCCCTCGCCGAACGCGTCGGGCCGGTTCGTCGGGTCCATGGTGAAAGCCCCCCAATTGCGTGGCGTGCCGTCTGCCCTCCCGGCCAGCGCCACTCCTTCAACCCTCGGCCGGGCGTGCCGGCCGGCGCTTCATCGGTGCCCGCCGTGGGCTCTGTTATGCGGCCCTTTAGCGGCGGGAAAACCGAACCTCAGACCTGGGCACAGTATCCACGAAGCGACGGGGGCCCCGCTGCCCGGGGCACGTCACAGTCTCATGACGCGGCGCCGATACCGCCTTCGATGGCCAGAATGCGATGCAGCCGGGTGGCGACGAGGAGCCGCTGCATGCGGTCGGGCACGCCGCGCAGGACGAGGCGGCGGCCGGTGCGGCCGGCGCGGCGGTGGGCGCCCATGATGACGCCGAGGCCGGTGGCGTCCCACGAGTCCAGCTCGGTGAGGTCGAGCACGAGGTCGCCGCGGCCCGAGTCGAGGGCGGAGTGCAGGACCGTACGGGCGTCCGCCGCGCTGCGGACGTCGAGGCGGCCCCCGACGACCAGTTCGGCGTGGTCGCCCCTGATGTGCATGTGCGCTCCCGGAGTGATGTCCGATGGTGCGTGATGACGGTGTCGCGCTGCGGCTCTTGTGGCACGTGCGGTTCTCAAGAACTGACTGGCTCTCCCACGACAAGGTTGCCGTTCATGGGCGAACCGATACCTAATTCACCCGGGCGGGTGAACTAGATATCGGCTACCCGGTCGGTGTCGGTTCAGTGCTGGTAAAAGCCCTGGCCGCTCTTGCGGCCGAGGTCGCCCGCGTCGACCATGCGGCGCATGAGCTCCGGCGGCGCGAACTTCTCGTCCTGGCACTCGGTGTAGATGTTCCCCGTGGCGTGCATGAGGATGTCGATGCCGGTGAGGTCGGCGGTGGCCAGCGGGCCCATCGCGTGGCCGAAGCCCAGCTTGCAGGCGATGTCGATGTCCTCGGCGGTGGCCACGCCCGACTCGTACAGCTTGACGGCCTCGACGACGAGGGCGGAGATCAGGCGGGTGGTGACGAAGCCGGCGACGTCGCGGTTGACGACGATGCAGGTCTTGCCGACGCCCTCGGCGAACTCCCGGGCCTTCGCCAGCGTCTCGTCGCTGGTCTTGTAACCGCGGACCAGCTCGCACAGCTGCATCATCGGCACCGGCGAGAAGAAGTGCGCGCCGACGACGCGCTCGGGGCGCTGCGTGGCCGCGGCGATCTTGGTGATCGGGATGGCGGAGGTGTTCGAGGCGAGGACCGTCTCCTCCTTCACCAGGCCGTCCAGGGTGCGGAAGATGTCGCGCTTGGTGTCGATGTCCTCGAAGACGGCTTCGACCACGATGTCCGCGTCGGCGGCCGCGTCCAGGTCCGTGGTGGTGGTGATCCGGGCCAGCGCCTGCTCGGCCGCGGCGGCCTCCAGCCTGCCCTTCGCGACGAACTTCTCGTACGAGGCCTTGATGCCGTCCGTGCCCCGCTGCAGCGCCGCGTCGGTGACGTCGCGCAGCACGACGTCCCACCCGGCCTGGGCGGAGACCTGCGCGATCCCGGACCCCATCAGTCCGGCCCCGATGACGGCGAGCTTCTTGGCCACGGCTGTCCCCTTACTCCCTGTGCTCAGAGCTGTTCTGTACGCACTCTCTCGGCCGGAGATTAGCGCTCGCCGCGGCGCGGTTGGGCGGTAAGAGATGCGCGTCACGTCCCCCATGACGGACATCACACCGAGGCGCCCACTGGCCCGTCCCCACAGTGCAGTTGAGCCCCTTGAGCCCCGGGCGTCACAGGGGTGGCCGGGTTGCGCGTCGGCCTCGGCGGGGCGGCGCGCAGTGGATACGCTCGTACCCATGGTCAACCTGACGCGCATTTACACCCGCACCGGTGACACCGGCACGACGGCCCTCGGCGACATGAGCCGCACCGTGAAGACCGACACCAGGATCGCGGCCTACGCCGACGCCAACGAGGCCAACGCCGCGATCGGCGTGGCCATCGCGCTCGGGCAGCTGCCCGCGGAGGTCGTCCAGGTCCTCGTCCGCATCCAGAACGACCTCTTCGACGTGGGCGCCGACCTGGCCACGCCGGTGGCCGAGAACCCCAAGTACCCGCCGCTGCGCGTCGAGCAGTCCTACATCGACAAGCTGGAGGCGGACTGCGACCGCTTCCTCGAAGACCTGGAGAAGCTGCGCAGCTTCATCCTGCCCGGGGGGACGCCGGGGGCCGCGCTGCTGCACCAGGCCTGCACGGTCGTCCGCCGCGCGGAGCGGTCCACGTGGGCCGCGATGGAACTTCACGCGGACATCATGAACCCGCTCACGGCGACCTACCTCAACCGCCTCTCCGACCTCCTGTTCATCCTCGCGAGGACGGCGAACAAGGAGGTCGGGGACGTGCTGTGGGTCCCGGGCGAGAACCGCTGACGGGGCTCAGCGCTTCAATTCCTCCGGGCTCGGCGCCTGCGGCTCCGGCGTGGCCGGCGCCTGCTTCGGCCAGAGCGTGTAGCTCGCCGCGATGGCCAGGTTGATGCCGGCCACGAGGAGCGCCTTCGTCTGCCATGCCCGCAGCGAGCTGATGTCGCCCGAATCCCCGACGTACCAGACCGCCGCCTGCAGCAGGGCGAGGGCGACCGCGCAGGACAGGATCCAGCGGGCGGCCGTCTTCCACTCGTGGACGGTCCGCTCGCGGCCGTACTTCGGCGGCTTGACCGGCGGCGGGCCGC
Organism: Streptosporangium nondiastaticum; assembly: GCF_003011965.1. GTDB lineage: Bacteria > Actinomycetota > Actinomycetes > Streptomycetales > Streptomycetaceae > Streptomyces > Streptomyces nondiastaticus. The sequence goes on along the minus strand of NZ_PXWG01000069.1, from coordinate 30,624 downwards.
CCGCGAAGCGGTGGGCGAAGCGGGCGTCGACCCACTTGATGGTGGAGTGGCCGAGGCCGACGGAGTAGCCGATGTAGACGGCGGCCAGGCCGTGCTTCCAGTCGGCGGCGGCGCCGTTCTTCAGGTCGACGGCGGTGGCGATCAGCAGGACGAGCTCCAGTACGGGCTCCAGCAGCAGCACGGCGATCCCCGCGCGGGGCATCTTGGCCAGGTACCGCAGGCTCAGTCCGCCGGCCAGCAGCACCCAGAAGCCGACCTCGCAGACGACGATCAGCGTGACGATCACGGTTCTCTCCCTTCCCTCACCTCCAGGCTCCCTGCCGTGACCAGCGCGTTCGTCGTCGCGTACGACGATTTCGGACTGCATCGTTCGATGTAGCGGGCGGCCGGCCGCACCCTCCCGCGGCCCGTCCCCGCGGCCCTCGCCGCATGCTGAGATGTACGCATGCCCGTCCGCCTCCCCCGCCGCCCCGACCGCGACGCCGTCCTCATCGCGGCGGCAGGCCTGCTGGGCGGCCTGGCGCTGTGGTTCCTCGGGCTGCACAACAACCCGCCCCTGGCCGCGCTCCCCGGCCGGCTGTCCCTGGTCGCGCTGGTCGTCATGTGCGGCGCCGAGCTGCTGCGGCGCAGCGCCCCGCTGACGGCCCTGGCCGTCGGCACGGTCACGCTCGCCCTCGACATCTGCACGGGCTCGCTCGTCGCGACGATCGCCATGTACACGGACGTCGTCTACGCGGCGGTGCTCTACGGCCGTCCGTCCGTCGCCTGGCGCATCCCGCGCGTCGCCGAGGTGCTGACCGTGCTGGGGACGCTGCTGGCCGTGGCGCTGATCCGCAAGCCGGAGGCGCTGCTGCTCGGCTTCGGCTTCGGGGTGCTGATCGTGGCTCCGGCGTGGACCGGGGCGGGCATCCGCCGGCACCGCGACGACGCGCGCGCGGCCCGGCTGGAGGCCGAGCGGACGGCGCTGCTGGCGGAGCTGGACCGGCGCGAGGCCGTGGGCGCCGAGCGCGCCCGGATGGCGCGGGAGCTGCACGACATGGTCGCGGGCCACTTGTCGGCGATCGCGATCCACTCCACCGCGGCGCTGTCGATCGGGGAACCGAAGGCCTCGGAGGAGGCGCTGACGGTGATCCGGGAGAACAGCGTGCAGGGCCTCGCCGAGATGCGCCGGCTCATCGGGCTGCTGCGGCAGGCGGGCGGCGCGGAGGAGCCCGCGGCCACGCCGCGGCTGGACGGCGTGGATGCCCTCCTCGCGCACGCCCGCAAGGCGGTCCGCGACGACCGGTTCCGTTTCGCCCTGGACGACGCGCGGGGGCCGGGCCCGCTGCCCGCGCCGATCGAGCTCGCCGCGTACCGCATCGTCCAGGAGTCGCTCACCAACGCGGTCAAGCACGCGGCCCCGGGCCCGGTGACGGTGCGTCTGGCGCGCGAGGGCGGCGGACAGCTGGTGGTGGAGGTCAGCAGCGCGCACGGCGACGGGCCGGTGCCGCGCGCGCCCGGTTCGGGGGCGGGGCTGGTCGGCATGGGCGAGCGGGTGGCCCTGCTGGACGGGGAGTTCGAGGCGGGCCCGGCGGCCGGCCCGGACGGCAAGGAATGGCGCGTGCGGGCGGTGCTGCCCGTACCGGAGGAGGGAGCACTGTGACGACAGAACCGACCGGCAGCATCCGCGTCCTGGTCGCGGAAGACCAGGCGTCCGTGCGCTCCGGGCTGGTCCTGATCCTGCGCTCGGCGCCCGGCATCGAGGTCGTCGGGGAGGCCGCCGACGGCGAGGAGGCCGTGCGGCTGGCCCGCGAGCTGCGCCCGGACCTGGTGCTGATGGACGTGCAGATGCCGCGCCTGGACGGGGTGTCGGCGACCCGGCAGGTCGTCGACGGGCAGCTGGCGGACGTCTTGGTGCTGACCACCTTCGACCTGGACGAGTACGTGTTCGGGGCGCTGCGCGCGGGTGCGGCGGGGTTCCTGCTCAAGGACAGCGACGCGGCGGAGCTCATCGCGGCCGTGCGGACCGTGGGTCGCGGCGAGGGCCTGATCTCGCCCGCGGTGACGCGCCGTCTGATCGCCGAGTTCGCGCGCCCGGCGCGGGGGCGGCGGGCGGGCGCCGCGGAGCCCGCGGGGCTGGAGTCGCTGACCCGGCGCGAGCGCGAGGTGCTGGGCGCGCTGGGCGAGGGGCTGTCGAACGCGGAGATCGCGGGCCGGCTGGGGATGGCGGAGGCGACGGTGAAGACGCACGTCAGCAGGCTGCTGGGGAAGCTGGAGCTGCGCAGCCGGGTGCAGGCGGCGGTGCTGGCGCAGGAGTGGGGACTGGTCCAGTCCTCTTGACCATTGGTACGGACCTTTCTACGCTCCCCGAGCAACTGAGCACCCCCCACCTGTCCGCACCTCTCGCCGAGGAGCACCCCCTTGAGCACTTTGAGCACAGGTACCTCAGGAAGCATCGGCCGCACCTTACGAAGAGCAGTGACCGCCCTGGCCACGCTCGCCCTCCCCGCCGCCGCCCTCGTCGGCCTGGCGGCCCCCGCCCACGCCGCGCCCTCCGCCACGGCGACGTTCGCCAAGACCTCCGACTGGGGGACGGGCTTCCAGGCGGAGTGGACCGTCAAGAACACCGGCACGACCACCATCAGCGCCTGGACCGTGGAGTGGGACTTCCCCGCCGCGACCACGGTCGGCGCCTACTGGGACGCCCTGCTCACGAGCTCGGGCTCCCACTACACCGCGAAGAACCGCGAGTACAACGGCACCATCGCGCCCGGCGCGAGCGTCACCTTCGGCTTCGTCGCCTCCGGCGACGGCGCCCCGGCGGGCTGCAAGCTCGACGGCGGGCCCTGCGACGGCTCCTCCGCCGACACCCCGCCCAGCGCCCCCGGGCAGCCGTCCTCCACGGGCGTCACCGCGAACAGCATCGCGCTGACCTGGGCCCCCGCCACCGACGACAAGGGCGTCAAGAACTACGACGTCTACCGCGGCGACAGCGTCGTCGGCACGGTCACCGGCACCGCCTTCACCGACACCGGCCTCAGCCCGGACACCGACTACACCTACAAGGTCGTCGCCCGCGACTCGGCCGGCCAGACCGGGCCGGCGAGCCCGTCCGCCACGATCCGCACGGGCAGCGGCGGCGGCACCGACAAACCGCCGAGCGCCCCCGGCGCCCCGCGGGCCACCGCCGTCACCGACACGTCCGTCTCCCTGAAGTGGCCCGCCGCCACCGACGACAAGGGCATCAAGAACTACGACGTCTACCGCGGCACGGTGAAGGCCGCCACGGTCACCAAGCTCGCCTACACCGACACCGGCCTGACCCCCGGCACCGACTACACGTACACGGTCGTCGCCCGGGACACCGCCGACCAGACCGGCAAGGCGAGCCCGCCGCTGACCGTGCGCACGACGGGCGGCGGACAGCCGCAGCCCGGCACGGGCTACGCCAAGGTCGGCTACTTCGTGCAGTGGGGCATCTACGGCCGCGGCTACACCGTGAAGTCACTGGAGAGCACGGGCGCCGCCAGCAAGCTCACCCACATCAACTACTCGTTCTCCAATATCCACCCCACCGACCTCACCTGCCTCAACGGCGTCACGAAGGCCACTACGCCCAACCCGCAGGACCCCAGCCAGGGCGACGGCGCGGGTGACTCCTGGGCCGACTACGAGAAGGGCTTCGGGGCCGGCGAGTCCGTCGACGGCGTCGGCGACACCTGGGACCAGAAGCTGGCCGGCAACTTCAACCAGCTGAAGAAGCTCAAGGCCAAGCACCCCGACCTCAAGATCAACATGTCGATCGGCGGCTGGACCTACAGCAAGTACTTCTCGGACGTCGCCAGGACGGACGCCTCCCGGCAGAAGTTCGTGAAGTCCTGCATCGACATGTACATCAAGGGCGACCTGCCGGTCACCAACGGCCGCGGCGGGCCCGGCACCGCCGCCGGGATCTTCGACGGCTTCGACATCGACTGGGAGTGGCCCGGCTCCGAGGGCCACGCCGGCAACCACGTCTCCAAGGACGACAAGGCCAACAACACCCTGCTCTTCGCCGAGTTCCGCCGCCAGCTCGACGCCCTGAGCGCGACGACCGGCAAGAAGTACATGCTCACGGCCTTCACCCCGGCCGACCCGGCGAAGATCGACGCCGGCTGGGACATCACCACCAAGGACGGCACGCCCAGCGTCTTCGACTACATGGACTTCGCGAACGTCCAGGGCTACGACTTCCACGGCTCCGGCAGCGACAACAGCTGGGAACCGAACCGCACGGGCCACCAGGGCAACCTCTACCAGGACGCCAAGGACCCGTACGCCACGAAGTTCAGCGTGGACAAGACCGTGCAGACCTACCTCGACGCGGGCGTCGACCCGAAGAAGGTCGTGCTCGGGCTCGCCTTCTACGGCCGCGGCTGGCAGCAGGTCGCCGACGGCGGCGCGCACGGCGTCTGGCAGACCGCGAACGGGGCGGCGCCCGGCCAGTTCCCGGAGGAGTCGGGGACCCGCGGCTACGACAACCTGCTCGCGTCCGTCGCGGGCCTCACCGTCTACCACGACGAACAGTCCGTCGCCACGTACGGGTACACCGGCAACGCCGGGCAGTGGTGGACGTTCGACGACGCGTGGTCGATCGGAAAGAAGACCGCCTGGCTCAAGCCGAAGGGCCTGGGCGGCGTGATGATCTGGGAGATGTCCGGGGACAGCGGCACGCTGATGACGGCGGTCGACAACGGCTTGCGCTGATGCCGGACCCGGGCCGGGGGGTTACGCCACGTTCACCCTCTGGCCCGGAGGCGCCGCCTCCAGCCACGCCAGGAAGCCCGTGAGAGCGTCCTCACTCATCGCCAGCTCAAGCCGCGTCCCCTGATGCAAACAGATCAGCACGACCGCGTCGGACAGCAAGGCCAGCTCTTCGTCGCCGAGAGGCGACCGCCGCTCCAGCACCTCGATGGACGCGCGCTCCAGCAGCCTCCGCGGCCGCGGCGCGTACGAGAAGACCCGGAACCACTCGATCCGGTCACTGTTGTAGCGGGCGACCCCGTAGACCCACCCCTTGCCGTCCGGCGCGGGGTCCTTCTCCGGGACGTTCCAGCGCAGACTGCAGTCGAACGTACCGCCGGAGCGCTGGATCAGCCGTCTCCGCAGCCCGAAGACGAAGAGCCCCACCAGCACCAGCAGGACGACGACGCCGCTCACGAGCAGAGCGAGGACCATCTCCACCGACCTCCTCGCATCATCTAGAGCAACGGGCTTGTATTGCCTCAGCCGCGGACCGCCCTGGAATGTTCCAGTGCGGTCCGCGGCTGAGGGACGAACTCATCGGGCCGTGGGCTAATGCCCCGCGACCGCGCGCAGCCGGACGTCGGCGCGGCGCTCGGCGGCGGCGTCCGCCGCCGACTTGGCCCGCTCCAGCGCCCGCTCCGCACGCTTGACGTCGATCTCGTCGGCGAGCTCCGCGACCTCGGCGAGCAGCGAGAGCTTGTCGTCCGCGAACGAGATGAAACCGCCGTGCACCGCGGCGACGACATTGCCGTCGGCGGTCCGGATGGTGACCGGACCGGACTCCAGCACACCGAGCAGCGGCTGGTGGCCGGGCATGACGCCGATGTCACCCGATGTGGTACGCGCGATGACCAGAGTGGCCTCGCCGGACCAGACGCTTCGGTCCGCCGCGACCAGCTCGACGTGCAGCTCAGCAGCCAACGTGGCTCCTCGGGTCTTCACCTGCCGGGCACGACAGGTGTTGGGTCAAAGAATAGGGGACGTGGCTGCCGGGGGCGGGAGCGCCCCGCCCCCGGCAGCTTGGAGCCACGGGGCTCAGGAGACGCCCAGCTCCTTGGCGTTCTTCTTCAGGTCCTCGAGACCACCGCACATGAAGAAGGCCTGCTCGGGGAAGTGGTCGTACTCACCGTCGCAGATGGCGTTGAACGCCGCGATGGACTCGTCCAGCGGGACGTCGGAACCGTCGACACCGGTGAACTGCTTCGCCGCGTGGGTGTTCTGCGACAGGAAGCGCTCGACGCGACGGGCGCGGTGGACGACCAGCTTGTCCTCCTCGCCGAGCTCGTCGATGCCGAGGATCGCGATGATGTCCTGGAGGTCCTTGTACTTCTGCAGGATCCCCTTGACGCGCGAGGCGGCCTCGTAGTGGTCCTGCGCGATGTAGCGCGGGTCCAGGATGCGGGACGTCGAGTCCAGCGGGTCGACCGCCGGGTAGATGCCCTTCTCCGAGATCGGACGCGACAGAACGGTCGTGGCGTCCAGGTGGGCGAAGGTGGTCGCCGGGGCCGGGTCGGTCAGGTCGTCCGCGGGGACGTAGATCGCCTGCATCGAGGTGATCGAGTGACCACGGGTCGAGGTGATGCGCTCCTGCAGGATGCCCATCTCGTCCGCGAGGTTCGGCTGGTAACCCACCGCGGAGGGCATGCGGCCCAGCAGGGTGGAGACCTCGGAACCGGCCTGGGTGAAGCGGAAGATGTTGTCGATGAAGAACAGCACGTCCTGCTTCTGCACATCGCGGAAGTACTCCGCCATGGTCAGACCGGCCAGGGCCACGCGCAGACGGGTGCCCGGGGGCTCGTCCATCTGGCCGAAGACCAGCGCGGTCTTGTCGAGAACGCCGGCCTCCTCCATCTCCACCATGAGGTCGTTGCCCTCACGGGTGCGCTCACCGACGCCGGCGAAGACGGAAACGCCCTCGTGCAGCTTCGCCACACGCATGATCATTTCCTGGATCAGAACGGTCTTGCCGACACCGGCACCACCGAACAGACCGATCTTGCCGCCCTTGACGTACGGGGTGAGGAGGTCGACGACCTTCAGGCCCGTCTCGAACATCTCGGTCTTCGACTCGAGCTGGTCGAACGCCGGGGCCTTGCGGTGGATGGACCAGCGCTCGGCGTCGGCGACCGTGGACGGGTCCTCGTTGAGGACCTGGCCCAGGGTGTTGAACACCTTGCCCTTGGTCACGTCACCGACGGGGACGGTGATGCCCGTGCCGGTGTTGGTCACCGGGGCCTGGCGGACCAGACCGTCGGTGGGCTGCATGGAGATCGCGCGGACCAGGCCCTCGCCCAGGTGCTGGGCGACCTCGAGGGTCAGGGTCTTGCGACCGCCCTCCTCGGCCGGGTCGTCGACCTCGACGTGCAGAGCGTTGTAGATCTCCGGCATCGCGTCGACGGGGAACTCCACGTCGACGACGGGGCCGATGACCCGCGCGACGCGGCCCGTGGCGGCGGCCGTCTCAACAGTGGTCGTCATTAGTTGTCACTCCCCGCGGTCGCGTCGGCCAGGGCGCTGGCGCCACCGACGATCTCGCTGATTTCCTGGGTGATTTCGGCCTGTCGGGCCGCATTGGCAAGCCGCGAGAGCGACTTGATGAGCTCTTCTGCGTTGTCGGTCGCGGACTTCATCGCACGGCGGCGGGCCGCGTGCTCGGAAGCCGCCGCCTGCAGCAGCGCGTTGTAGATCCGGGACTCCACGTACCGCGGCAGCAGTGCGTCGAGGACCCCTTCGGCCGACGGCTCGAAGTCGAACAGCGGCATGATCCGGCCCGGTGCGCCGGCCTCCTGCTCCACCGGGGCCTTCTCCAGGCTCAGCGGCAGCAGGCGGTTGTCGACCGGCGTCTGCGTCATCATCGAGGCGAACTCGGTGAAGACGATGTGCAGCTCGTCCACGCCGCCCTCGGCCGTGTCCCGCTGAACGGCCTCGATCAGCGGACCCGCGATGCGCTTGGCATCGGCGTAGGCCGGGCTGTCGGTGAAGCCGGTCCAGGACTCCGCCACCGGGCGCTCACGGAAGCCGTAGTACGCGACGCCCTTGCGGCCGACGATGTACGTGACGACGTCCTTGCCCTCGGCCCGGAGGCGCTCGGTGAGCGCCTCCGCCGCCTTGATGGCGTTCGAGGAGTAGCCGCCGGCCAGACCGCGGTCGCTCGTGACGAGCAGCACCGCGGCCCGGACCGGGTTCTCCGCCTCGGTGGTCAGGGCGTGCTTGGTGGTGGACCCGGTGGCAACCGCGGTCACTGCCCGGGTGAGCTCACTGGCGTACGGAGTCGATGCGGCCACCTGGCGCTGCGCCTTGACGATGCGCGAGGCGGCGATCATCTCCATCGCCTTGGTGATCTTCTTGGTCGCAGTGACGGACTTGATCCGTCGCTTGTAGACCCGGAGCTGGGCACCCATGCTCAGCCCTCGCCCAGCAGCTTGCCGTCCGCGGTCTCGAACTGCTGCTTGAAGGAAGCGATCGCGTCGCCCACGGCCTGCAGCGTGTCGTCGGACATCTTGCCGCCCTCACGGATGGAGGTCATGAGGCCCTTGTGCTCGCGGTGCAGGAAGTCCAGCAGCTCGCGCTCGAAGCGGCGGATGTCCTCGACCGGGACCTCGTCCATCTTGCCGGTGGTGCCGGCCCAGATGGAGACGACCTGGTCCTCGGTGGAGTACGGGGCGTACTGGGCCTGCTTCAGCAGCTCGACCATGCGCTTGCCGCGCTCCAGCGAGGCCTTCGAGGCCGCGTCCAGGTCGGAACCGAAGGCGGCGAACGCCTCCAGCTCACGGAACTGGGCGAGGTCCACGCGAAGCCGGCCGGAGACCTGCTTCATGGCCTTGTGCTGGGCGGAGCCACCGACACGCGAGACCGAGATGCCGACGTTCAGGGCCGGGCGCTGGCCGGCGTTGAACAGGTCGGACTCCAGGAAGCACTGGCCGTCGGTGATGGAGATGACGTTGGTCGGGATGAACGCCGAGACGTCGTTGGCCTTGGTCTCGACGATCGGCAGACCGGTCATGGAACCGGCGCCCATCTCGTCGGAGAGCTTGGCGCAGCGCTCCAGCAGACGCGAGTGCAGGTAGAAGACGTCACCCGGGTAGGCCTCACGGCCCGGCGGGCGGCGCAGCAGCAGCGACACGGCGCGGTAGGCGTCGGCCTGCTTCGACAGGTCGTCGAAGACGATCAGGACGTGCTTGCCCTGGTACATCCAGTGCTGACCGATGGCCGAGCCGGTGTAGGGGGCGAGGAACTTGAAGCCCGCCGGGTCGGACGCGGGGGCCGCGACGATCGTCGTGTACTCCAGCGCACCGGCCTCCTCCAGCGCGGCGCGCACGGAGGCGATGGTCGAGCCCTTCTGGCCGATGGCGACGTAGATGCAGCGGACCTGCTTCTTCGGGTCGCCGGTGCGCCAGTTGTCGCGCTGGTTGATGATCGTGTCGACGGCCAGCGCGGTCTTGCCGGTCTGGCGGTCACCGATGATCAGCTGACGCTGACCGCGGCCGACCGGGGTCATCGCGTCGACGGCCTTGTAGCCCGTCTCCATCGGCTCGTGGACCGACTTGCGCTGCATGACCGTGGGGGCCTGCAGCTCGAGGGCGCGGCGGCCCTCGATGCCGGTGATCTCGCCGAGGCCGTCGATCGGGTTGCCCAGCGGGTCGACGACGCGGCCGAGGTAGCCCTCGCCCACCGCGACGGAGAGCACCTCACCGGTGCGCTGCACCGGCTGGCCCTCCTCGATGCCGCTGAACTCGCCGAGGACGACCGCACCGATCTCGCGCTCCTCGAGGTTGAGGGCGAGACCGAGGGTTCCGTCCTCGAACCGCAGCAGCTCGTTCGCCATGGCCGAGGGAAGGCCCTCGACCTTAGCGATGCCGTCGCCGGCAACGCTGACCGTACCGACCTCCTCGCGCGAGGCCGCGTCCGGCTTGTACGCCTGGACAAAGTTCTCCAGCGCGTCCCGGATCTCCTCCGGCCGGATCGTGAGCTCCGCCATCTGGGTTCCCTGCTCTCCTTGTTGGGCCCGAAGTATTTCTTCTCCGGAGGCCGGTTCCCGCAGCTTTCGCTGCTGGCCCCCGGAGGACACCGTCGGCCCAACTCGGGCCGTCAGTCATGCTCTTGAGTTGGTGGCTGTCAGCCGGCCATCCGCCGGTCCGCCTCCGCGAGACGGTCCGCGATGCTGCCGTTGATGACCTCGTCGCCGATCCGCACCTGCACACCGCCGAGGATCTCGGGGTCGATGTCCAGGTTCAGGTGGACACGGCGCCCGTACAGCTTGGCGAGCGCGTCGCCGAGCCGCTGCTTCTGGACGTCGCTCATCGGCACCGCGGACGTGACCACCGCGACCACACGGTCCCGGCGATCCGCGGCCAGCTTGGAGAGGGCGTTCAGCCCCGCCTCCAGGCTACGGCCCCGCGGCTGCGCCACAAGACGGACGACGAGTCGCTCGGTGACCGGGTTGGCCCGGCCCCCCAGCAGCTCGCGCACCAGCGCGGCCTTGGCCGAGCGGTTCGCGACCTTGTCCGTCAGCGCGGCCCGCAGCTCGGAGCTGGAGGCGACGATCCGGCCGAAGCGGAACAGCTCGTCCTCGACGTCGTCCAGGACACCGGCGCGCTCGGCGGCGATGAACTCGGCGCCGGAGGCCAGCTCCTCGGTGGCGTCCACCAGGTCGCGCGAGCGCGACCAGCGGGAGCGGACCATCCCGGAGACCAGGTCGGCGCACTCGCCGCCCACCTGGCCGCCGAGCAGCCGCTGGGCCAGCTGGGACTTCGCCTCGCCGGCCTGCGCCGGGTCGGTCAGGACCCGGCGCAGCGAGACCTCGCGGTCCAGCAGCGCGGTGACCGCGGCAAGGTCCTCGGCGAGCTTCGCCGCGTCCACGGACGTGTTGTCCGCCAGCGCGTCGAGGCGCTCACGTGCGGAGGCCAGCGCCTCCCGGCTCGCTCCGCTCATCGGTTCGCCTCTGCCTTCGTCGCACCGGCCGCCGCCTTGGCCTCGAGGTCGTCGAGGAAGCGGTCGATGGTCCGGCTCTGCCGGGCCGCGTCGGCGAGGGACTCGCCGACGATCCGGCCGGCCAGGTCGCCGGCGAGCTTGCCCACGTCCTGGCGGAGCGAGGCCGAAGCGGCCTTGCGGTCGGCCTCGATCTGGGCGTGGCCGGCAGCGATGATCTCCTCGCGCTGACGCTCACCCTCGGACCGCATCTCTGCGATCATCGACGCACCCTGCTCCTGCGCCTCCTGGCGCATGCGGGCGGCCTCATGGCGGGCGTCGGCGAGCTGTGCCCGGTAGTCCTCGAGCACCTGCTGCGCCTCGGCCTGGGCGGCCTCGGCCTTCTCCATGCCGCCTTCGATGGCCTCGCGGCGCTCGTCCAGAGTCTGGTTGATCTTCGGGAGGAGCTTCTTGCCGAGGAAGATGAAGACGATGGCGAAGGCGATCAGGCCGATGACGAGCTCTGGGAGCGGGGGCAGGAGCGGGTTCTCCAGCTCCCCCTCGCTCGCCAGGACTGCCAGGGGATTCACATCAATGCCTTCCGTCGAAAACAGTGGTCGTCAGGCTGTGATCAGGCGGACGGGTAGACGAACGGCATGACCAGACCGATCAGGGCGAGCGCCTCACAGAAGGCGAAGCCGAGGATCTGGTTGGCGCGGATCAGGCCGGCGGCCTCGGGCTGGCGGGCCAGGGCCTGGGTGCCGTTACCGAAGACGATGCCGACGCCGACGCCGGGGCCGATCGCGGCCAGGCCGTAGCCGATCGAGCCCAGGTTGCCCTTGATCTCGACACCAGCGGCGATGGTCTGGAGAGCAGCAGACATGCTCGTTCTTCCTTCTCTTTCACGGACCGGTGGGGGTTGGCCACCGGACGACTGTTGGTCTGGGGAGCGGGGGTGCTCAGTGGTGCTCTGCGAGCGCGCCCTGGACGTAGTTGGTGGCCAGCAGCACGAAGACGTACGCCTGGACGGCCTGGATGAAGAGCTCGAAGGCGGTCATCACGACGGTCATCACGAAGGACACACCGGCGTAGGCGATCCCGATCCCGTTCAGCAGGTACCAGCTGGCGATGGTGAACATCAGGATCAGCAGGTGGCCGGCGAACATGTTGGCGAAGAGCCGCACCGCGTGGGTGAAGGGGCGGATGATCACGTTCGAGAAGAACTCGAGGACCACCGCGAGGGGGAGGATCGGGCCCAGCGACTTGTCGTAGCCGGTGATGTTCTTGAGGCCGCCGACGAAACCGTGCTTCTTGAACGTCAGGTACATCCACAGGACGTAGACGATCAGGGCGAGCGCCGCCGGGAAGGCGATGATCGACGTCACCGGGAACTGGGCGACCGGAATGATCGACCAGAGGTTCATGATCCAGACGAAGAAGAACAGCGAGACCATGAAGGGGACGTACTTCTCGCCCTCCTTCTTGCCGAGCGAGTCGTAGACGATGCCGCGGCGCACGAAGTCGTAGCCCGCCTCACCGACCATCTGCAGCTTGCCGGGGACCACCTTGGCCCGGCCGAACGCCGCCCAGAAGAAGCCGATGACGATGACCGTGGTCAGCACGGCCAGCAGCATGGGCTTGTTGAACTCGATCCCACCGACGGTGAAGAGCGGCTCGAACAGGAAGGAGTTGAGGCCTGGGGCCGGGAAGCCGCACCCATCGAAGATGTGGCAATTGGTCTCGAAGGCGAGCATCTCGTTAGCACTCACCGCGAGCTCCTTCAGCGTGGCGCATAGGTACGGCAACCTCGTTGTGTCGGCACGGCTCGAAGCCGCGGAACGGCACTGGACTGGTCTTGCGGATGGGGGGGCGGGTGATCGGCGCGGGGCCGGTCGCGGGCATCAGCTGCATGGACTGCCGATTCCGTCCCGGAAAACTCGGGTGTTCAGCTGCCTGCGCCCACTGTGCCTCAGATGGCACCGGACGATAGCAGGTGAGCGCCGGCACCTTTATCGCGGCCCTACCGGTCACGTCGGAGACCCGGCGGGCGCGGACTTCTTCGCCTCGGCGGATTCCGGATCGACGTAAAGGATCTTGGCCTTCAGATACGCCCGGGTCTGCGCGGCGGTCCACACGAGGACCGCAGCGAGCAGCGCGAAGGCGAACGCCCGGGTGTTGAACAGCGACGTGTCCCGGAAGACCGCGAGAACGACCGCGGCGATCAGGAACTGCGTCACATAGAGCACCAGACCCATGGCCTGGAACAGGTGCGGGAAGGACTTGGCCGTGCGCTGGAGAACGAAGAGGCCCATGGCCATGACGCCGCCCGCCACGAGGGTGCCGACGACGGCGCCGAGGGCACCCTTGCCGCCGGCGAGCACGCCGCCGAGCACGGCGGCGATGACGCCTGCCACGGCGGTCGGGACGGCGCACTGCAGGAGTGTTCGGGCGTCGTTGGACTGCATGAAGGGTTTCTCCGGCGATGAGGTCGGAAGCAACGATTCGTCGTGGACGAGCGTATCCCCGGAAATGCTCACGGCTTACGACGAAGGACCGCCGCACTACGGTCCATCGGCTCTAGCACCGGGTTTCGTGAACGGTATCACAAACTATTTGATGAGGTCTTTACCTACATCGTGTGCCGGACGTCACACGCAAGGGTCACGTCGCTGGTCAAGGCGCTGACGAGCCCCCGGTTGTCTGATAGGGACACCCGGATCTCAGCTGTTACTGGTGATCCTGCTGAAACGCGAGCGGTCCCCGATGGCGGTGGCGCCATGGACGCCCGCGGGCACGGGCTCGCGCTGCTCTCCGGGCTCCCCCTCCGGCTCCGCGGCCGTCGCCGCCGCGGCCGGCTGCGCGGCCACGACCTTGCGGCGGCGGTAGCGGGGCGGGACGAACGCCTCGGCCCAGCGCGGGGCGCGCGGCTTGAAGCGCGGCAGCAGCAGGAGGACGAGGCCGGCCGCGCTCAGCGCGACGATCAGCAGCAGGATCCAGGTGCTCGCCGAGTGCACGGAGTAGGCGACCGTGCCGAAGGCGATGAGCCCCGACCAGAAGTACATGATCAGCACCGCACGGCTGTGCGAGTGCCCGATCTCCAGCAGCCGGTGGTGCAGGTGGCCGCGGTCCGCGGCGAACGGCGACTGGCCGTTCCAGGTGCGCCGCACGATGGCAAGCAGCAGGTCGGCGACCGGCACCGCGATCACCGTCAGGGGCAGCAGCAGCGGGATGTAGACCGGCACCGTGGCGTGCACGATCGCGCGCTCCGAACCGCCCGTGAACGCGTTGAGCACATCGGGGTCGACCTGGCCGGTGATGGAAATGGCGCCCGCGGCCAGCACCAGGCCGATGAGCATGGAGCCGGAATCACCCATAAAGATCCGTGCAGGATGCATGTTGTGCGGGAGGAATCCCAGGCACATGCCCATCAGGATCGCGGCGAACAGCGTCGCCGGAGCGGCCGCCTCCACGTTGTGCCCGAACCAGAGCCGGTACGCGTAGAGGAAGAACGCGGCGGCGGCGATGCACACCATCCCGGAGGCCAGGCCGTCCAGGCCGTCGACGAAATTGACCGCGTTGATGGTGATGACGACGAGCGCGACGGTGAGCAGCGTGCCCTGCATCGGGGTGAGGCTGACCGTGCCCACGCCGGGCACGGGGATCCACAGGATCGTCAGCCCCTGGAGCACCATCACACCGGCGGCGATCATCTGGCCGCCCAGCTTGACCAGGGCGTCCACGCCCCACTTGTCGTCCAGCACGCCGAGGATCCAGATCAGCCCGGCGCCCGAGAGGAGCGCCCGCGGCTCGCTGTGCAGCTCGAAGACCTTGCCCAGGTTGGACAGGTGGGCCGCCACCAGCAGCCCCGCGCAGAGCCCGCCGAACATCGCGATCCCGCCCAGCCGCGGCGTCGGCTCCCGGTGCACGTCGCGGGCGCGGATCTCCGGCATCGCGCCGGCCACGATCGCGAACTTCCGCACCGGTCCCGTCAGCAGATAGGTGACTGCCGCGGTGACGCACAGCGTCAGCAGGTATTCACGCACGGGCTGCCCCAGAGGTCGCGCTGGACATCACAGCCCCACACCATATTCGCGTCCGCCCCCGATCCGTGAATACAGCTCTAGACGTACGGCCACGCGCGATGGTTGCAGCCGTCACATGTGGCCGGGATAAGGAGCGTAGACCGGGAAGCTCCCCGCGAGCCGGGCGACCTCCCCGCGCAGGCCCCCGTCCCGGCCCGCGCCCCGCAGCGCCGCCCCGACGAGCATCCCGATCCGCGCCATCTCCGGCTCCCGCATGCCCTGCGTGGTGACCGCGGCGGTGCCCAGCCGCAGGCCGTGGGCCGCCTCGTGCGGCAGCCCGCAGACGTCCAGGACGATGCCGGCGGCCGCGAGCCTGCCGCGGGCCGTGGCGGCCTCCAGGGCAAGCCCGGAGACATCGGCGGTGATGAGATGCGTGTCGGTGCCGCCCGTGGTCACAGAGAGGCCCTCAGCGGCCAGGACGGCGGCAAGGGCGCGCGCGTTGGCCACCACCTGATGGGCGTACGCGGCGAAGGCCGGCGTCGCGGCCTCCCCGAACGCCACCGCCTTGGCCGCGACGGAGTGCATCTGGGCGCCGCCCTGGGTGAACGGGAAGACCGCCCGGTCGATCCGGCCCGCCAGCTCCTCTCGGCAGAGGATCATCCCGCCGCGCGGGCCGCGCAGCACCTTGTGGGTGGTCGCGCACACCACGTCGGCGTACGGGACGGGGTTCGGCGCCGCTCCCCCGGCGACCAGCCCGATCGGGTGGGCGGCGTCCGCGATCAGGTGGGCGCCGACGTCGTCGGCGATCTCGCGGAAGGCCGCGTAGTCCGGGTGGCGCGGGTACGAGATCGAGCCGCAGACGATCGCCGCGGGCCGGTGCTCGCGCGCGAGGGCCTGCACCCGGTCGTAGTCGATGAGGCCGGTGTCGCGGCGGACGCCGTAGCCGGCGAAGTCGTACCAGCGGCCGGAGAAGTTGGCCGGCGAGCCGTGGGTGAGGTGGCCGCCGTGCCGCAGGTCCATGGCGAGCACCGTGTCGCCCGGCCGGAGCAGCGCGGCGTAGGCGGCGAGCATCGCGGAGGAGCCCGAGTGGGGCTGCACGTTGGCGTGCTCGGCGCCGAACAGGGCCTTCGCGCGATCGACGGCGGTGCGCTCGGCCAGGTCGACCAGCTCGCAGCCGCCGTGGTGGCGCGCGCCGGGATAGCCCTCGGCGTACTTGTTGGCCAGCGGGGAGCCGAGGGCCGCGAGGACGGCGGGCGAGGTGAAGTTCTCGGCGGCGATCAGCTGGAGGCCGTCAGCCTGGCGGCGGGCCTCGCCGAAGAGCAGGTCGGCGATTTCCGGGTCCTGCCGCTGCAGCGCGTCCAGGCCGTGGCTCCAGCCGTCGTACGCGTACGGCTCCTGCGCGGTGGCGCGCGCGGCCCGGCCGGTCGGTGGGGTGACGGACATCGCGGGCTCCGGGCGATAGGTTCACCACCCAATGTAGGCCCGCGGCGCCACGGGCGCCCGGTTCGCCCGGCCCTTCCTGCGGCTCAGCGGCGGGCCGGGACGCCGGTCAGGGCGGTCACCACGGGGTCCAGGGCCTGGTCGATCTCCGCGCCGATGGAGCGGAAGAAGGTGATGGGCGCTCCGTACGGGTCGTGGACCTCGTCGGCCTCCGCGTTCGGCGCGAGCAGCCAGCCGCGCAGCGCGGCAGCCGCCTGCACCAGGGCGCGGGCGCGCTCGACCACGCCGCCGGCCCGCTCGGGGTCCGGGAGCGTCGCCGGGTCTATGGCCCGCACCAGCCGGGTGAACTCCTTCAGCGTGAAGGTGCGCAGCCCCGCCGAGTGGCCCATGGAGATGACCTGGGCGCGGTGGTCGCGGGTGGCGGTCAGGACCAGGTCGGCGCGGATGACGTGCTCGTCCAGCAGCTCCCGGCCGGTGAACCCGGCGGGGTCGGCGCCGAGGTCCGCGAGGACGGTGGCGGCGTGCGCCTCCATCGGGGCGCCCTCGTGGCCCCAGGTCCCCGCGCTCTCCACCACCAGGCCGCCCGCGAAGGGGTCGCCGAGGCGGTCGGTGAGCGCATGGCGGCTCAGCCGCTCGGTGATGGGCGAGCGGCAGACGTTGCCGGTGCTGACGTGGAGGATGCGGAAGGTGCCGGCTTCGGCCGCCGTGTCCGGTCCCGCTATGCCACGCCCCTGCGGGGCGATCAATTCGCCACCTCGAGGTCGGGTACCACCTCGCGGAGCTGCTCGGCGCTGATCGCGCCGGCGCGCAGCAGGACGGGCACCTTTCCGGTGACGTCCACGATGGAGGACGGCACGTCGGCGGGGGTGGGGCCGCCGTCGAGGTAGACGGAGACGGAGTCGCCGAGCATCTCCTGGGCGGCGTCGCAGTCCTGCGGCGCCGGGTGGCCGGTGAGGTTGGCGCTGGAGACGGCCATCGGGCCGAACTCGGTGAGCAGCTCGATGGCGACCGGGTGCAGCGGCATCCGGACGGCCACGGTGCCGCGGGTCTCGCCCAGGTCCCAGGTCAGGGAGGGCTGGTGGTTGGCCACGAGGGTGAGCGCGCCGGGCCAGAAGGCGTCGACGAGCTCCCAGGCCTGCTCGGAGAAGTCGGTGACGAGCCCGTGCAGGGTGTTCGGGGAGCCGACGAGGACGGGCGAGGGCATGCCGCGGCCGCGGCCCTTGGCCTGCAGGAGATCGCCGACGGCCTCGCTGCTGAAGGCGTCCGCACCGATGCCGTACACGGTGTCGGTGGGCAGCACGACCAGCTCACCGCGGCGCACCGCGGCGACGGCCTCGCGCAGGCCGGTCTTGCGGTCGGTCGCGTCGCTGCAGTCGTATCGCCGTGCCATCACATCTCCTTCGCGAAGCGCTTGCTGTACGTCGTGGGTGCCGCCGCGCCGGTCACGCCGTCGCCCTGCGGGCCGTCGCGAACCGGGGGCGCTTGTTGAGGTCGGGGTGGTCGGCCGCGTCGGCCCAGCCCTTCTCCTCGGTGAAGATCCACGGGACCTGGCCGCCCTGGGTGTCGGCGTGCTCGATGACGACGACGCCGCCCGGGCGGAGCAGCCGGTGGGCGGTGCGCTCGATGCCGCGGATGGCGTCGAGGCCGTCCTCGCCGGAGAACAGGGCGAGCTGCGGGTCGTGGTCGCGGGCCTCGGGGGCGACGTACTCCCACTCGGTGAGCGGGATGTACGGGGGGTTGCTGATGACGAGGTCGACCTGGCCGTCGAGCTCGGGCAGCGCGGTCAGGGCGTCGCCGTGGTGCAGGGTGACGCGGGAGCCCTCGACGTTCTTGGCGGCCCAGCTGTGCGCCGTCTCGTCGAGCTCGACGGCGTGCACGCGCGAGCGCGGCACCTCCTGGGCGAGGGCGAGGGCGATGGCCCCGGAGCCGGTGCACAGGTCGACGATCAGGGGCTCGACGACGTCCATGGCCCGGACGGCGTCTATGGCCCAGCCGACGACCGACTCGGTCTCGGGCCGGGGGACGAAGACGCCGGGGCCGACCTGGAGCTCCAGGTAGCGGAAGAAGGCGCGGCCGGTGATGTGCTGGAGGGGCTCGCGGGCCTCGCGGCGCGCGATCGCCTCCCAGTAGCGGGCGTCGAAGTCGGCGTCCGCCACGAGGTGCAGTTCGCCCCGCTTGACGCCGTGCACGAAGGCCGCGAGCTCCTCCGCGTCGAAGCGCGGAGAAGGTACGCCGGCGTCGGCCAGCCGCTGAGTGGCTTGCGCCACTTCGGCGAGCAGCAGATTCACAGTGGTCCTCTCGCGTCTTCGTTCGTCGTCCCCGTCGCCGGGCGGCCCTGCGGGAGGGCCGGTCCGGCGGCCGCGGACGGGCTTCTCGGTCTTCGGTCAGCTCGCGGCGGCGAGCTTGGCGGCGGAGTCGGCGTCGACGCACGCCTGGATCACCGGGTCCAGCTCGCCGTCGAGCACCTGGTCCAAGTTGTACGCCTTGAAGCCGACGCGGTGGTCCGAGATGCGGTTTTCCGGGAAGTTGTACGTGCGGATCTTCTCGGAGCGGTCGACGGTGCGGACCTGGCTGCGACGCGCGTCGGCGGCCTCGGCCTCGGCCTTCTCCTGGGCCGCGGCCAGCAGCCGCGAGCGCAGGATGCGCAGGGCCTGCTCCTTGTTCTGGAGCTGGCTCTTCTCGTTCTGGCAGGAGGCGACGACGCCGGTCGGCAGGTGGGTGATGCGGACGGCGGAGTCGGTGGTGTTGACGGACTGGCCGCCGGGGCCGGAGGAGCGGTAGACGTCGATCCGCAGGTCGTTCATGTTGATCTCGACGTCGACCTCCTCGGCCTCGGGCGTGACGAGCACGCCGGCGGCGGAGGTGTGGATGCGGCCCTGGGACTCGGTGGCCGGCACGCGCTGGACGCGGTGGACGCCGCCCTCGTACTTCAGCCGGGCCCACACGCCCTGGCCGGGCTCCGTGGCGCCGTTGCCGCCCTTGGTCTTCACCGCGACCTGGACGTCCTTGTAGCCGCCGAGCTCGGACTCGGTGGAGTCGATGATCTCGGTCTTCCAGCCGACGCGCTCGGCGTAGCGCAGGTACATGCGCAGGAGGTCGCCGGCGAACAGCGCGGACTCGTCGCCGCCCGCACCGGCCTTGATCTCCAGGATGACGTCCTTGTCGTCGCTCGGGTCGCGCGGGACGAGGAGCAGGCGGAGCTTGTCGGTGAGCTCCTCGCGCTGCTTCTCCAGATCCTTGACCTCGGCGGCGAAGTCCGGGTCGTCGGCGGCGAGCTCGCGAGCGGTCTCGATGTCGTCCCCGGCCTGCTTCCAGGAGCGGTAGGTCCCGACGATCGGCGTCAGCTCGGCGTAGCGCTTGTTGAGCTTGCGGGCGTTGGCCTGGTCCGCGTGCACGGCGGGGTCGGCGAGCCGCTTCTCGAGGTCGGCGTGCTCGCCGATCAGTTCCTCGACTGCCTCGAACATGGGGTTTCCCTAGCTGCTGGAAGTGACGGGCCTGCTGGACGACAAAGCGCCGGTCCGGTCGCCCTCGCTTACGGGAGGGCGACCGAGGACCGGCGCCTGCGGGTCGCTACTTCTTGGCAGCGGCGGCCTTGCCGAAGCGGGCCTCGAAGCGGGCCACGCGGCCACCGGTGTCGAGGATCTTCTGCTTGCCCGTGTAGAACGGGTGGCACTCGGAGCACACGTCGGCACGGATGGTGCCGTCCGCGACGGTGCTACGCGTGGTGAACGAGGCGCCACAGGTGCAGCTGACCTGGGTCTCGACGTACTCCGGGTGGATGTCGCGCTTCAAGGGGTTCTCCTAGGTTCGGGAGGGCTCCGGGTCGTAGAGGCGGGATTGCCTTACGTGAACCGGGGCCGACGGACCAGTTTGCCAGTACTGGCCGCATCCCCCAAAACGGGAGGTCGCGGCCGGTTATTCCCGGGGGTCCCGGGCCTGGTCAGAGCCGGCCGTACGGGACGGCCCGGATCATTTGACCACGTCGTCGGCGCCGGTCTTGGTGCCTGCGCCGTCCTTGAGGGCTTCCTCCGGGATCGGCTGGTCGGCGCGGAGCGCGTCCCAGATCTTCGCGCTCGCCTCGGTGATCGGGATGACCCGGTTGTGGTCGGCGGGGTCGTCGCCCACGGGCAGGGTCACCATGTGCATGTCGCCCGAGCCGATGCCCTTGAGGCCGTTGGCGAAGGAGTACAGCTTGTCGACGGAGGCCAGCTCGCGGTCCGTGGTGAGCGCCTTGGTGGCGGTGTCGGCGATCCCATAGAGCTTGGTGGGGCTGGTGAACAGGCCGATCTGCTTGACCTGGTCGAGCAGGGCCTTGATGAAGGCCTGCTGGAGCTTGATCCGGCCGAGGTCGCTGCCGTCACCGACGCCGTGCCGGGTGCGCACGAGGCCGAGGGACTGCTCGCCGTTGAGCGTGTGGGTGCCCGGCTCCAGGTTGAGGTGGCTCCACTTGTCCTTGATGGGCTTGGTCGTGGTGACCTCGACGCCGCCGAGCTTGTCGATCAGCTTCTGGAAGCCGGCGAAGTCGACCTCCAGGTAGTGGTCCATCCGGATGTTGGTCATCGCCTCGACGGTCGCGACCGCGCAGGCCGCGCCGCCCACCGTGTACGCCTCGTTGAACTGGGCGGCCTTCACGGCGGGGCTGGTCTTGCCGCCGGAGGTGCGGCAGGCGGGGCGCGGGACGATGGTGTCCCGCGGGATGCTCACGACGCTCGCCTTCTTGTGACCCGCGTAGACGTGGACGATCATCGCGGTGTCGGAGCGGGAGCTGCCCTCGTCCCGGCCGTAGGCGCTGTTGGCGCCGGCCCGGGAGTCGGAGCCGAGGACGAGGATGTCCTGCGAGCCGTTGTCGATGTTCTCCGGCCGGTTCTTGCCCAGGGCCGCGTTGATGTCGACGCTGCTGAGGTTGCCGTTGAACTTGTAGTAGAGGATTCCCGCCCCGGCGCCGCCCGCGAGGACCACACCGGTGGCCGTCCAGGCGGCTATTCGCCAGCCCTTGCGGCGGGGGGCGGGCTTGCGGCGCCGTCCGCGCGGCCCGCCGGCACGGCGGCGGCGCGAACCCGCGGACGTGCCCCTGCTCTCCTCGGCCATGCGTTTCCTCAGTCCTTCGCTGTCGCCCGGATGTGACCCGGCTTGTCTCCCTGCGCTGATTGACGGGGAAGTCTGCGACAGGGTTGCACAGCGGTATCTGAGGACTGTCTTAGAAAAACTCCGGCCGCAGGCCCGGCCGGCGATCTCTATCACCCCTCGCCACCTGCGATTTCGGTCAACTGCGAGGCATTGATTCCGGCCATGCGGAGGGCGGGCGGCTGTGGTACATGTCTCAGAATGTCACGGGAAGATCACGGCGGGGCGGCCGGCTTCCGAGGAGGAACGGAGAAGGCCCCCGTCACCGGGGTGACGGGGGCCTTCCGGAGCTGCCGGCGCAGGATCAGTCGTTGCCGTTGCCCGCGGAGGGCGTGGTCTTCGCGATCTGCATCAGGAACTCGGCGTTCGACTTGGTCTGCTTCATCTTGTCGAGGAGCAGCTCGATCGCCTGCTGCGAGTCGAGGGCGTGCAGCACCCGGCGCAGCTTCCAGACGATCGCCAGCTCCTCGCCGCCCAGGAGGATCTCCTCCTTGCGCGTACCCGAGGGGTCCACGTCGACGGCCGGGAAGATGCGCTTGTCGGCGAGCTTCCGGTCGAGCTTGAGCTCCATGTTGCCGGTGCCCTTGAACTCCTCGAAGATCACCTCGTCCATGCGCGAGCCGGTCTCGACGAGCGCGGTGGCCAGGATGGTCAGCGAGCCGCCGTCCTCGATGTTGCGCGCGGCACCGAAGAACTTCTTCGGCGGGTAGAGCGCGGTCGAGTCGACACCACCGGACAGGATGCGGCCCGAGGCCGGGGCGGCCAGGTTGTAGGCGCGGCCCAGACGGGTGATCGAGTCCAGCAGGACGACCACGTCGTGACCCAGCTCGACGAGGCGCTTGGCGCGCTCGATGGCCAGCTCGGCGACGGTGGTGTGGTCCTCGGCCGGGCGGTCGAAGGTCGAGGAGATGACCTCGCCCTTGACCGACCGCTGCATGTCGGTGACCTCTTCCGGACGCTCGTCGACCAGGACGACCATCAGGTGGCACTCGGGGTTGTTGGTGGTGATCGCGTTGGCGATCGCCTGCATGATCATGGTCTTGCCGGTCTTCGGCGGGGCCACGATCAGACCGCGCTGGCCCTTGCCGATGGGGGCGACCAGATCGATGATCCGGGTCGTCAGAACGCCCGGGTCCGTCTCCAACCGCAGGCGGTCCTGCGGGTAGAGCGGGGTGAGCTTGTTGAACTCGGGGCGGCCGCGGCCGGTTTCGGGCGCCATGCCGTTCACCGAGTCGAGGCGGACGAGGGCGTTGAACTTCTCGCGGCGCTCGCCGTCCTTCGGCTGCCGGACGGCACCGGTGACGTGGTCACCCTTGCGCAGGCCGTTCTTGCGGACCTGGGCGAGGGAGACGTAGACGTCGTTCGGGCCGGGGAGGTAGCCGGAGGTGCGGATGAACGCGTAGTTGTCGAGGATGTCCAGAATGCCCGCGACGGGGATCAGGACGTCGTCCTCGGAGACCTGCGGCTCGTTGCCGAAGTCGTCGCGGCCACGGCGGCCACGGCGGTCGCGGTAGCGGCCGCGGCGGCCACGGCGGCCGCCCTCGAAGTCGTCCTCGTCCTGCGGGCCGGCCTGGGCGCCCTGCGGCGCGCCACGGCCGTCGCGCTGCTGGCGGTCGCCCTTCTGGGCGTCGTCGCCGCGCTGGCCGCGCTCACGGCGGTCACGCTGGCCGCGCTCGCCGCGGTCACTGCGCTCGCCACGGTCGCCGCGCTCACGGCGGTCGCCCTTCTGGCCGCGCTCGGCGCGGTCCTGACGGTCGCCCTTGGCCTTGCCCTCGGCGGTGTCCAGCGCGGCCTCGGCCTTGGCCTCGGTGCGCTCCTCGACGCGGGTCTCGGCCTTGGCCTCGGCGGCGTCGGGGCTGCCGGCGGGCGCGGTGGCCCGGCGGCGGCGGCGCTCGCCGGCCGGCTGCTCGTCGCTGGACGGCTGGCCCGGGATCTCGATCTGCTGCTGGGCGGCAGCCTTCTCGGCGGGCTTGGCCTCGGCCTTCTCGGCCGCCTCACCCGTACGGGCCTTGGAGGTGGCGCGGCGCTTCGGCTTGGTCTCGGCGTCCGCCGCGGCCGCGGTCTCGGCCTTGGCGGGCGCGGCGGAGCCTCCGGCCTGCCTCTCCTTGATGACCTCGATCAGCTGGCCTTTGCGCATCCGCGCGGTGCCCTTGATGCCGAGGCTCGAGGCGAGCTGCTGGAGCTCGGCCAGGACCATGGCGTCGAGGCCGGTGCCCGAGCGGCGCCGCTTGGGGGCGGTGGCAGCACCGGTGGCAGGCGCGGCGGGAGCGTCCGTGGCGGGCGCGGAGGCATTGCCGGCGGCTCCGGCGTTCACGCCCATCAGATCGGTGGTGTCGCTCACGAAGGGGTCCTTCCCTGGAGCGGGCGTCGGCCTGTCTGGCTCGGCGACCGGTTGTGCTGTCCGGCTACGGTCTGGCGGTTTGCGGACCGGGCCGGGGCGGTGGTCCGCCGGTACGGCTGGTACGGCGGAAGAATCAGTTCATTGGTCCGGCGTGAAGAATGAGGTGAAGACATGGAGTATCGGCTTCACTCATGTCACCCACGCCGATTCCGGAGCGTGCTCGAAGCTGCTCAGGCAGGCTGCTCAGGCAGTTTGGGAGGCTCCCGGAAGAAAAGCGGCCCCTGATCGGGACACAGAGCACCGAGCCGATGTGGCTTCGAGTGCAGACTTGAGGTTAACACTACCGGATCCCACAAACATTCCCCCTCTCCAAGACCGGCAACCGCTATTTTTCGCGGAGCCGGGTTTCGCCCGGATTTCCGCTGTCAGGCGAGCGGAAGCACGCTCGTCCCCCCGGCGTCGAGGGTCAGCCGGTTGGCCGCCCACCCCTCGCCCGCCAGTCGTGCGACCTTGTCGGCCGCACCGTTCTCGACCAGCGCGAGGACCGTGGGTCCCGCGCCGGAGATGACCGCGGGGACGCCGTCCGCGCGCAGTCGGTTGACCAGGGCCACGCTCTCCGGCATCGCCGGGGCGCGGTACTCCTGGTGGAGCCGGTCCTCGGTGGCCGCCAGCAGCAGGCCGGGGCGCCTGGTGAGCGCCTCGACCAGCAGGGCGGCCCGGCCGGCGTTGGCCGCCGCGTCCACATGGGGGACGCTGCGCGGCAGGAGCCCGCGGGCGGTCTCGGTGAGCACCGGGCGGGATGGCACGAAGACCACCGGAACGATGGAATCCGCAGGGTCCATCCGAATGGCCCGCGCCACTCCGGCGTCCATCCACGCCAGGGTGAAACCGCCCATCAGGCATGCGGCGACGTTGTCGGGGTGTCCCTCGATCTCGGTGGCCAGCTCGAGCAACGCCGCGTCGTCGAGCTTCTCGGCCCCGCCTATGGTCACGGCGCGGGCCGCGACTATCCCCGCGCAGATGGCCGCCGAGGAGGAGCCGAGGCCGCGCCCGTGCGGGATGCGGTTGGCGCAGACGACCTCCAGGCCGCGCGGCTGGCCGCCGAGCAGGTCGAAGGCGGTGCGCAGGGCACGGACGAGGAGGTGGTTCTCGTCGCGCGGGAGGGTGTCGGCACCCTCGCCGGCGATGTCGATGTGCAGCCCGGACTCGGCCACCCGGACCACGACGTCGTCGTAGAGCCCCAGCGAAAGGCCCAGGGCGTCGAAGCCGGGGCCGAGGTTTGCGCTGGTGGCAGGGGTGCGCACGCGGACAGCGGCGGCGCGGAACGCGGGACCGGCCATCGCTCGATGACTCTCCTTGGTCTGGCCTTGGTGGGGCGTGCAACGTCCGCAAGGGCCGCGACGGCGAAGCCGTGGGTGGCACGGCAGCGGTCTGCGACGGGGCGGAGTGAGTACAGCCTATCGAAGGAAGGTTCTGCGGCGACATAGGGCGCACGGGAGGCGCACGATGCGTGTCGCCTGCGGCGGGCTTGCGGCTCTTTGCCCTCGGCAGCCGCCCTCGGGGGGCCGGACGGGCCGGTTAAGAAATCAGCCCGTCCGGCGATTGAGGACCGGGGTCCGGGGCGGAGCCCCGGGACGGGTGGGTCAGACGAGGCCCAGCCGCTGCGCGGCTACCCCGGCATCCACCGGAACGGTGATCGGCTGGGGCGCCCCCGCGACCGCCCAGTCGGGGTCCTTGAGGCCGTTGCCGGTGACCGTACAGACGATGCGCTGGCCGGGGTCGACCAGGCCGAGCTCGGCGGCCTTGAGCAGGCCGGCGACGCTCGCGGCCGAGGCGGGCTCGACGAAGACGCCCTCCTGCGAGGCCAACAGCCGGTACGCGGCGAGGATCTGTCGGTCGGTCACCTCGTCGATGAGACCGCCCGATTCGTCCCGCGCCTGCTCGGCGAACCGCCACGAGGCGGGGTTGCCGATGCGGATCGCGGTGGCGATGGTGTGCGGGTCCTTCACGGGCTCGCCGCGCACGATCGGCGCCGAACCGGAGGCCTGGAATCCCCACATCCGGGGGGTGCGGGAGGCGATCCCGTCGGCGGCGTACTCCCGGTAACCGCGCCAGTAGGCGGTGATGTTGCCGGCGTTGCCGACGGGGAGGACGTGGATGTCGGGCGCGTCGCCGAGCGCGTCGACGATCTCGAACGCGGCGGTCTTCTGGCCTTCGATGCGCACCGGATTGACGGAGTTGACCAGCGCCACCGGGTACTGCTCGGACAGGCCGCGGGCCAGCGTCAGGCAGTCGTCGAAGTTGCCGTCGACCTGCAGGATGCGGGCGCCGTGGACCAGGGCCTGGCCCATCTTGCCCAGCGCGATCTTGCCCTGCGGGACGAGGACGGCGCAGACCATGCCGGCCCGTACGGCGTAGGCCGCGGCCGAGGCGGAGGTGTTGCCGGTGGAGGCGCAGATGACGGCCTTCGCGCCCTCCTCCTTCGCCCGGGTGATGGCCATGGTCATGCCGCGGTCCTTGAAGGAACCCGTGGGGTTCGCGCCCTCGACCTTGAGGTGGACCTCACAGCCCGTGCGCTCGGAGAGCACCTGGGCGGGGACGAGCGGCGTGCCGCCCTCCCGGAGGGTCACCACCGGGGTGTCGGCGGTGACCGGCAGCCGGTCGCGGTACTCCTCGATGATGCCGCGCCACTGGTGGGTTTGCTTGAACATTGCTTTCGTTACTCCCCTTCAACCCGCATGATGCTCGCGACACCGCGGACCGTGTCCAGCTTGCGCAGCGCTTCGACCGTCGCCGACAGGGCGGCGTCGGCGGCCCGGTGGGTGACCACGACGAGGGAGGCCTCGCCGTCCTTGCCCTGCTGGCGGACCGTGTCGATGGACACGCCGTGCTCGGCGAAGACCGTGGCCACCTGGGCCAGCACACCGGGCTTGTCGGCCACGTCGAGGCTGATGTGGTAGCGCGTGACCACCTCGCCCATCGTGCTCACCGGCAGCCGCGTGTAGGCGGACTCGCCGGGGCCGGTGGCCTCGGCGACCTTGTTCCGGCAGACGGCGACGATGTCGCCGAGGACCGCGGAGGCGGTCGGCGCGCCGCCGGCGCCGGGGCCGTAGAACATCAGCTGCCCGGCCGCTTCGGCCTCGATGAAGACCGCGTTGTACGCCCCGCGCACGGAGGCGAGCGGGTGGGTCAGCGGGATCATCGCCGGGTGGACGCGGGCGGTCACCGAGCGGCCGTCGGCGGCGCGCTCGCAGATGGCCAGCAGCTTGATGGTGCAGCCCATCTGCTTTGCGGATGCGAAGTCCGCGGCGGTGACCTCCGTCATGCCCTCGCGATAGACGTCGTCGAGGCGGACCCGGGTGTGGAAGGCGATCCCGGCGAGGATCGCGGCCTTCGCGGCGGCGTCGAAGCCCTCGACGTCGGCGGTCGGGTCCGCCTCCGCGTACCCGAGGGCGGTGGCCTCGTCCAGCGCCTCGGAGTAGCCCGCGCCGCTGGAGTCCATCTTGTCGAGGATGAAGTTGGTGGTGCCGTTGACGATGCCGAGCACCCGGTTGACCTTGTCGCCGGCGAGCGACTCGCGCAGCGGCCGGACCAGCGGGATGGCGCCGGCCACGGCGGCCTCGTAGTAGAGGTCCACGCCGTGCTGCTCGGCGGCGGCGTGCAGGGCCGCGCCGTCCTGGGCGAGCAGGGCCTTGTTCGCCGAGACGACGCTGGCGCCGTGCTCGAAGGCGGTGGTGATCAGCGAGCGGGCCGGCTCGATGCCGCCGATGACCTCGACGACCACGTCGACGTCGTCGCGTTTGACGAGCGCGGTGGCATCGGTGGTGATCAGCTCGGCCGGCACGCCCTCGCGCACCCGGTCGGGACGGCGCACGGCGATGCCGACGAGCTCGACGGGCGCTCCGATGCGCTGCGTGAGGTCGTCCGTGTGCGTCGTCATGATGCGCGTCACCTCAGAGCCGACCACTCCACAGCCCAGCAGCGCCACCTTCAGCGGACGCGTACGCATCATCCGACCTCGTTTCTCATACATCTTGGTTTGTGCACCAGTCTCACTCACCGGACGGGGGTTTCCCTCCGCTGTCCAGTATCCGAGACCTGTGTTTCCGTCAGCCGACGTCGAGACGAAGAAGGTCCTCTTCGGTCTCGCGCCGGACGATCACACGGGCCGCGCCGTCGGCCACCGCCACGACCGGCGGGCGCAGGGCGTGGTTGTAGTTGCTGGCCATCGAGCGGCAGTAGGCGCCGGTGGCCGGCACCGCGAGCAGGTCGCCCGGGGCCAGGTCGGCGGGGAGGAAGGCGTCACGGACGACGATGTCACCGGATTCGCAGTGCTTGCCGACGACGCGCGAGAGCATCGGTGCGGCCGCCGACGTCCGGGAGACCAGCGCGACGCTGTACTCGGCGTCGTAGAGCGCGGTGCGGATGTTGTCCGACATGCCGCCGTCGACGCTGACGTACGTGCGCAGGCCCGGCAGCTCCTTGACCGTGCCCACCTCGTAGAGGGTGAAGGCCGTGGGGCCGACGATGGCGCGCCCCGGCTCGACGGAGATGCGCGGCACGGCGAGCCCGGCGGCCGCGCACTCGCGGGTGACGATCTCGCGCAGGGCCGTGGCGATCTCCTGCGGCTCGCGGGGGTCGTCGTCGGAGGTGTAGGCGATGCCGAGGCCGCCGCCGAGGTCGATCTCGGGGAGCTCGACGCCGTGCTCGTCGCGGATCTGCGCGAGCAGCCCGACGACCCGGTGAGCGGCGACCTCGAAACCGGAGGTGTCGAAGATCTGCGAGCCGATGTGGGAGTGGATGCCGACGAGTTCGAGCCCGTCGAGCTTGAGCGCGCGCCGCACCCCCTCGGCGGCCTGGCCGCCGGCCAGCGCGAGCCCGAACTTCTGGTCCTCGTGGGCGGTGGCGATGAACTCGTGGGTGTGCGCCTCGACGCCGACCGTGATCCGGATCTGGACGCGCTGCCGCTTGCCGAGCCGCTCGGCGATGTGCGCGACGCGCACGATCTCCTGGAAGGAGTCGAGCACGATGCGGCCGACGCCGGCCTCGACGGCGCGGGTGATCTCCTCGGTGCTCTTGTTGTTGCCGTGCAGGGCGATGCGCTCGGCGGGCATGCCGGCGGCGAGGGCGGTGGCGAGCTCGCCGGCGGAGCAGACGTCGAGGTTGAGCCCTTCTTCGTGCAGCCATCGCACGACGGCCCGCGAAAGGAACGCCTTGCCGGCGTAGAAGACGTCCGCGTCGGTCCCGAAGGCGTCGCGCCAGGCGCGGCAGCGCGCCCGGAAGTCGGTCTCGTCGAGGAAGTAGGCGGGCGTGCCGAACTCCTCGGCGAGGCGGGTGACGGGGATCCCGCCGAGGGTCACGACGCCGTGCTCGTCGCGCGCGACGGTACGGGACCACACCTTCGGGTCGAGGGCGTTGAGGTCGGCGGGCGGGGCGGCGTAATGGCCCTCGGGAAGGACGTCGGCGTAGCGGGGCCCGGCGGGGTGGGCGGAGCGGCTCATGGTGGCGATCCCCTTTTACAGATGTGCGGGTGCGGTGATGCCGAGCTGGTGGAGGCCGTCGGCCAGCACGTTGCCCGTGGCCTCGGCGAGGGCCAGGCGGGCGCGGTGGACGGCCGAGGGTTTCTCGTCACCGCGGGGCAGGACGTCACCGTCCCGCTGCCAGGTCAGGAAGGCGCCGGCGGTGCGGTCGAGGTGCCGGGCGAGACGCTCGGGGTCACGGGCGGCCGTGACGCGGGGGTGGTCGGCGAGGGCGGCGAGGAGCGGCCCGGCAGCCGGCCGCTCGTACTCGGCCGGCTCGGCCGCCTCGGAGCGGAACCCCAGGTCACGAGCGTTACGCAGCAGCTGCTGCGTACGGGCATGGGCGTAGCGCACCCGGAAGAGGGGATTGCTGTCGCGCTGGACGAGGAGCTCGGCGCGGCCCGCGCCGGCGGGCCACAGGAGGCTCCAGCGGGCGGCGTCGGAACCGAGACGGGCGAGGAGGGCGGGACCGGGATCGGGCAGCGGGAGCGGCTCGGTGGCGGCGGGCGGTGCGCTCAGCAGCTCCCGTACGAGCCGAACGTACGAAATCCCCTCAAGGGTGATGTTGAGGAACCCGGGCCCGGCGATCTCGACACCGGCGATCCCCGGCTCCGCGGCCAGCCGCTTCCGCAGCACCTCGGCGACCTCGCGGGCGGGCCGGCCCGTGTCCTGGGCCACGCGCAGGGCGACATTGGTGGCGAAGTCCCCGCAGCCCGGGCGGGGCGGGACCCGCACGGTGACCCGCGTGGGCACGGCGGCGGGCAGCTCGTCGGCCTCGACGGCGCACTGCACGGTGTGCAGCACGGTACGGGAGAGCTCGGCCGGGGTCACGGGGCCAAGCCTAGGGGAGAGGGGTGGGGCGGAGGCGAATGGGTTTCGCCGACCGAGACGGCGCTCCTCCCCCCCCGGCCGACTACTCCCCCCGGCTGAGGGACTCGCTGAGAGACTCGCTGAGGGACTCCACCCCGCGGACGGGGTGCACGGCCTGGCCCCCTCCCCCGTCCCCGGGGGCCGAGGCCCCCGGCAACCCGTCGCCCCGCTCCCCCTTGTGGCGCCGCATGAGCCTGCGGACCAGCCGCACCATCTCGGCCGGCTCGAACGGCTTCGCCAGAAACGCGTCGACCCCGGCGGAACGGCCGCCCTCGACCTCCAGCTGGGTGCACGCGCTGATGATCGCGATCGGAATGTCGCACGTCCGGGCATCGGAGCGCAGCCGGGCAGCGGTGTTCAGCCCGTCCAGCCGGGGCATGACGACATCCAGCGTCACCACGTCAGGGCGCACGCGGTGCACGATCTCCAGACACTCGGCACCATCGGCCGCGGTCACGACCTCAAAGCCTTCGAGCTCGAGGTTGACCCTGATCAGCTGCCGGATGACCTTGTTGTCGTCGACGACAAGGACCCGGCCGGACAAGCCAGGCACACCCCGAGAGTAAGCGCGCCCCCCGCGCTGCGTCCGGGTTTTCCCCACTTCCACCCCGTGCGGGCGAGCTCCCCCCACCCACCC
>NZ_PXWG01000068.1 GCF_003011965.1 Streptosporangium nondiastaticum | reverse complement strand
TGGCATCGTCCGGCGCCGCGCCCGCGGCCGTCTCCTCCGGTGAGCCCCGCAGCGCGCGGCTGCTCACCGTGCCCGCGGGCCGGGCCGCAGCCGGCGGGACCGTCACGCTCGAACTCCACGGCGTCACCCACGCCTTCACCGCCGCCCCCGGCCCGGAGGGCGTGTGGCTCGGGCGGGACGGCGACGCCTGGCACCTGCGCGGCCACGACCCCGTCGAAGGCGCGGCCGGCGGTGCCGGAGCCGCCGGAGCGGACACCCTCACCGCCCCCATGCCCGGCACCGTCACCGTCGTCAAGGCGGGCGTGGGCGACTTCGTCAGCGCCGGGCAGAGCCTCCTCGTCGTGGAGGCCATGAAGATGGAGCACGTCATCTCCGCCCCGCACGACGGCACCGTCACCGAGCTGGACGTGACGCCCGGCGCCACCGTCGCCATGGACCAGGTCCTGGCCGTCGTCACCCCCGCCGCCGGCCCCGCGGAGGAATCATGATCAGCGGACTGCCCATGGCCGTGCCCGAGCCCGGCCTCCCCGCCCGCGTCCGGATCCACGAAGTGGGCCCGCGCGACGGCCTGCAGAACGAGAAGGCGATCGTCCCGGCCGAGGTGAAGGCGGAGTTCATCCGCCGCCTCGCCGCGGCCGGCCTCGGCACGGTCGAGGCCACGAGCTTCGTGCACCCCAAGTGGGTGCCGCAGCTCGCGGACGCCGAGCAGCTGCTGCCCCTGCTGGACGGCGTGCCCGCCCGGCTGCCCGTCCTCGTGCCCAACGCCCGCGGCCTGGAGCGCGCCCGCGCCCTCGGCGCCCGCGAGGTCGCCGTCTTCGGCAGCGCCACGGAGTCCTTCGCCAAGGCCAACCTCAACCGGACGGTCGACGAGTCGCTGGAGATGTTCGCGCCGGTCGTGGCCGGGGCGCGCGAGGCGGGCCTCGCGGTCCGCGGCTATCTGTCCATGTGCTTCGGCGACCCCTGGGAGGGCGCCGTCCCCCTGGAGCAGGTCGTCCGGGTCGCCCGCCGCCTGCTGGACCTCGGCTGCGACGAGCTGAGCCTCGGCGACACCATCGGCGTGGCCACGCCCGGCCACGTCACCGCCCTGCTGACCGCCCTGAACGAGGCGGGCGTGGAGACCGGCCGGCTCGCCGTCCACTTCCACGACACCTACGGCCAGGCCCTGGCCAACACCCTGGCCGCCCTGCGGCACGGCGTCACCACCGTCGACGCCTCCGCCGGCGGCCTCGGCGGCTGCCCGTACGCGAAGAGCGCCACGGGCAATCTCGCCACCGAAGACCTTGTCTGGATGCTCGACGGCCTCGGTATCGACACCGGGGTCGACCTCGGCCGGCTCACCGCCACGAGCGTGTGGATGGCCGAGCAACTGGGGCGGCCCAGCCCCTCCCGTACCGTCCGCGCCCTCTCCCATCAGGAGCCCTGAGCCATGCCGCTGGACCACCGCCTCACCCCCGAGCACGAGGAACTCCGCCGCACGGTGGAGGAGTTCGCACACGACGTGGTCGCCCCCAAGATCGGCGACTTCTACGAGCGCCACGAGTTCCCGTACGAGATCGTGCGGGAGATGGGCCGCATGGGGCTGTTCGGGCTGCCGTTCCCCGAGGAGTACGGCGGCATGGGCGGCGACTACCTGGCCCTCGGCCTGGCCCTGGAGGAGCTCGCCCGGGTCGACTCCTCGGTCGCCATCACCCTGGAGGCCGGCGTCTCGCTGGGCGCCATGCCGATCTTCCGCTTCGGCACCGAGGAGCAGAAGCGCACCTGGCTGCCGAAGATGTGCTCCGGCGAGATCCTGGGCGCCTTCGGCCTCACCGAGCCCGAGTGCGGCTCGGACGCGGGCGGCACGCGCACCACGGCCCGGCTGGACGAGGCCACCGGCGAGTGGGTGATCAACGGCACCAAGTGCTTCATCACCAACTCCGGCACGGACATCACCGGCCTGGTCACCGTCACCGCGGTGACCGGCCGCACGCCCGAGGGCAAGCCGCTGATCTCCTCGATCATCGTCCCCTCCGGCACGCCCGGCTTCACCGTCGCCGCCCCCTACTCCAAGGTCGGCTGGAACGCCTCCGACACCCGCGAGCTGTCCTTCTCCGACGTCCGCGTCCCGAAGGCCAACCTGGTGGGCGAGGAGGGGCGCGGCTACGCCCAGTTCCTGCGGATACTGGACGAGGGCCGGATCGCGATCTCGGCGCTGGCCACGGGGCTGGCACAGGGCTGCGTCGACGAGTCGGTGAAGTACGCCAAGGAGCGGCAGGCGTTCGGCCGGCCGATCGGCGCGAACCAGGCCATCCAGTTCAAGCTGGCCGACATGGAGATGCGGGCGCACACCGCGCGGCTCGCCTGGCGCGACGCGGCGTCCCGGCTGGTGCACGGCGAGCCGTTCAAGAAGGAGGCCGCCCTGGCCAAGCTGTACTCGTCGGAGATCGCGGTCACCAACGCCCGCGAGGCCACGCAGATCCACGGCGGCTACGGCTTCATGAACGAGTACCCGGTGGCCCGGATGTGGCGCGACTCCAAGATCCTGGAGATCGGCGAGGGCACGAGCGAGGTACAGCGGATGCTGATCGCCCGCGAACTGGGGTTCGCGGGCTAGGCCCGCCCCCACGCGCGGGTGGCTGCCCGGTCCACCCCGGGCAGGGGCCGGTGAAGGGTGCGGACGCGCACCCTTCATTCCGCCGCAGCGGCGATCAGCCCCCACCGGAGGTGACCGGCGGTGCCGAACCACCCCGGCCGGGGCCGCACCGCGGGGCCCCGTGACCCGGTCACGAACCGAGCCACGGCACCTGGGGCGAGCGGTAGTACGCGATGCCCATCGCGTCCCACCGCGGCCCCTGCGCCGCCAGCCGCACCCGGTAGGACTCCCAGTCGTGCGTCGCCCGCGGGGACCAGCCGAGTTCGGCGATGCCCGCCAGCCGTGGGAACGCCATGTACTCCAGTTGCGCGCTCGTGGTGATCGTCTCCGTCCACAGCGGCGCCTCGACGCCCGCCACGGCCGGGGCGGGCGCGTCCGGCAGATAGCCGCCGGGGTCCCAGTCGTAGGACTGCCGCACCTCGACGAGGCCCGCCCACTGCAGGCCCAGCGGCGTGTCCTTGGTGTATTTCATGTCCAGGTACGCCCGGTCCGCGGGCGAGAGGATCAGCTTCGCGCCCGCCCGCGCCGCGGCGGCGACCCGGGCCCGCTCGGCGGCCCCGGTCCGGCCGTAGCCCCAGTACTGCAGGAGCGCGCCGGGCGCCGGACGGGCCCCCGCGAGCTGGTGCCAGCCGATGACGGTCTTGCCGTGCCGGGCGACGACGGGCTGCACCCGGTCCATGAAGGCCGCGTAGTCGGCCGCGCTGGTCGAGTGCGCCTCGTCGCCGCCGATGTGCAGGTAGGGGCCGGGGGTGAGCGCCGCGAGCTCGCCGATGACGTCCTCGGCGAACGCGTACGTGTCCTCCTTCGCCACGCACAGCGAGCTGAAGCCGACCTCCGTGCCCGTGTAGAGGGGACGCGCGACGCCGTCGCAGTTCAGCCGGGCGTACGAGGCGAGGGCCGCGTTGGTGTGCCCGGGCATGTCGATCTCGGGCACCACGGTGAGGTACCGGCTCGCGGCGTGGCGGACGATCTCGCGGTAGTCGTCCTTGCTGTAGGAGCCGCCCGGCCCGCCGCCCACCTGCGTGCTGCCGCCGTACGCGGCCAGCCGGGGCCACGCGCCGACGGCGATGCGCCACCCCTGGTCGTCGGAGAGGTGCAGGTGGAGGGCGTTGTACTTGTAGAGGGCGAGCTGGTCGACGTACCGCTTCACCTGGTCGACGGTGAAGAAGTGCCGGGCGACGTCGAGCATCGCGCCGCGGTAGCCGTAGCGCGGCGCGTCGGTGACGACGCCGCCCGCCACGGTCCAGGGCCCGGGCTGCCGGAAGGTGCTCCCGGCGCGGGCGGGCAGCAGCTGCCGGAGGGTCTGGACGCCGTGGAAGAGCCCGGCGCCCTCCCGCGCGGAGATGGTCACGGAGCGGGCGGTGACGGACAGCCGGTACCCCTCGGCGGCCTGCCCGGCCCCCTCCCCGGTGTCTTCACCGAGCACCAGCCGGATCCCCGGCCCGTCCGCCCCCGAGTCCACGACGGGCAGCCGGTAGCCCGTGGAGGGGCGCAGCAGCCCGGCCAGATAGCCGCCGATCCGTGCGGCCTCGCGGTTGCCGGGCGCCACCCGTACGACGGTGCGGGCGGTGATCTCGTACGGTTTCCCGCCAGGCCGCACGGACGCGGGGGCGGGCACCACGTGGCCGAGCGGGGCGGGGCCGGGGTCCGCGGCCGCGGACGCCGCCGGGCCGGCCGTTCCGGCGGCGGCGAGCAGCAGGGCGGCGCCGGTGAGGGCCAGGCGTCCCGGTCCGGAGCTCGTGCGTCTCGGTCCGAAGCTCGTGCGTCTCAAGAGGAAGTCCCTTCGGCGTACCGCTCACGGGAATTCACGCGTACGAACGACCACTTGGGTATCGCCGGCCCCGGCTCGCGTCAAGGTCCGCGGTGCACGTCCCGGGGTCCGCGCGCGCCCCGGTCCGCGCCCTTCCGAGCGTATGTGCCTGAGAGAATCCCCTCATGGCTGAGATCCTCCAGAAGGACGGTACGTGGACCTTCGACGGCGAAACGATACGGATCGTCCCGGGCAGCGAACGCGGCGTGCACGTGTTGCGCCGGACCCTCGGTGAGCTGGCCGTTCCGCTGACGGCCGTGGCGGGGATCGCCCACGAGCCGGGCCGCAGGAGCGGGCGCCTGCGGCTGCGGCTGCGCGACGGGGCCGACCCCCTGCTGCAGGTGGCGCGGGGCCGGCTGCCGGACGCCGCCGACCCGTACCAGCTGACGGTCGACCCCGATCGCGCGGGCGTCGCGGAGTACTTCGTGGACGAGGTGCGCAACGCCCTCCTCCTGGACCAGGTGCCGGCCGGGCCCTCGGACCGCTACCTCCTGCCCGGCCCGACGGTGCCGCTGTCGGCCGCCGCCGGCGACGGCACGGTGACCTTCGACGGCGAGTGCATCCGCCTGGAGTGGAACTGGACGACCGAGGAGGGCAAGAAGTCCGCAGGACCGCAGTCCCTCGCCCTGGCGGACGTCCGCTCGGTGGAGTGGATGCCCTCGAAGGGCCTGGAGAACGGCTACCTCCGCTTCACCGTCCGCCGTGAGCCGACCAAGGCCCCGCCCAAGCACGACCCCCACGCGATCGACCTCTTCGGCTTCAAGAAGGACCCGCTGATGGCGGTGGTGGCCGCCGCGGTCGTGGCCCGGCTGCCGCACCCCTCCGGCGCCGGGGCGCACGGCGCGCCGACGTCGCTCGCCAAGGCCCCGGAGGCCGCCGCGCTCCCCGCCGGGCCCGCCGCGGGCGCCCCCGCAGAGGGCCCCGATCACGACGCCCTGCTGCGCCGGCTGCGGGAGCTCGGCGAGCTGCACCGCGCCGGAATCCTGACCGAGGACGAGTTCACGGCGGCGAAAGCGGCCGTATTGAAGCGTTTCTAGTTGATTCGCACCCTGATTCCACCCTCGCTCCCTCCACTCCTGCCCGATTTCGGGCAGGATTCTTGCGAATGTCTCCGACAGCCCTCAGTATCGACGGGTGCTCGAACGCCGTATGAATCATGACGACCTGGTGGATCACCTGGTGCGCAGCACGCCGCTTCAGCGCGGCGAGGCCGCCCGGGTGGTCCTGGACGTCCTGGCGTACTTCGACGAGACGACCGAGAGCTTCGTCCGCCGCCGCCACCGCGAGCTGCAGTCCGGCGGACTGCGCAACGCGGAGATCTTCGAGCGGATCTCGGCGGAGCTGCCGCACCGTGCGGTGGCCCCGCCGGAGCTCTCGCTGCGGCAGCTGCGCCGCATCGTCTACGGCTGAGGCAGCACGGGCCGGCGCCGCTACCGCCGCCCACTGCCGGGCACCACTGATCGTTTCTCTGGGAGGGTCACCACTTATGTGCGGAATCGTCGGATACATCGGTAAGCGCGACGTCGCGCCGCTGCTCCTGGAGGGGCTGCAGCGCCTGGAGTACCGCGGCTACGACTCCGCGGGCATCGCGCTGCACGCCGGCGGCAAGACCGGTGGCCTGAAGTCCGCCAAGGCCAAGGGCCGTGTGCGCGAGCTGGAGTCCCGCCTCCCCAAGCGCTTCAACGGCACCACCGGCATCGCCCACACCCGCTGGGCCACCCACGGCGCGCCGAACGACGTCAACGCCCACCCGCACCTGGACGCCGACGAGAAGGTCGCCGTCGTCCACAACGGCATCATCGACAACGCCGCCGACCTGCGCACCCGGCTGACGGCCGAGGGCTTCGTCTTCGTCTCCGACACCGACACCGAGGTCCTGGCGCACCTGATCGCCCGCTCCGAGGCCGGCACGCTGGAGGAGAAGGTCCGCGAGGCGGTGGGGCACATCGAGGGCACGTACGGCATCGCCGTCCTGCACGCCGACTTCCCGGACCGCATCGTCGTCGCCCGCAACGGCTCCCCCGTGGTGCTGGGCATAGGCGAGAAGGAGATGTTCGTCTCCTCCGACGTCGCCGCCCTGGTCTCGCACACCCGCCAGGTCGTCACCCTCGACGACGGCGAGATGGCCACCCTGCGCGCCGACGACTACCGCACGTACACCACCGAGGGCTCCTCCACCTCGGCCCAGCCGACCACCGTCGAGTGGGAGGCCGAGTCGTACGACATGGGCGGCCACGACACGTACATGCACAAGGAGATCCACGAGCAGGCCGACGCCGTGGACCGCGCCCTGCGCGGCCGCATCGACGACCGCTTCTCCACCGTGCACCTGGGCGGCCTGAACCTGGACGCCCGTGACGCCCGCGCCGTGCGCCGCGTCAAGATCCTCGGCTGCGGCACCTCGTACCACGCCGGCCAGATCGGCGCCCAGATGATCGAGGAGCTGGCCCGCATCCCCGCGGACGCCGAGCCGGCCTCCGAGTTCCGCTACCGCAACCCGGTCGTGGACCCCGACACCCTCTACATCGCCGTCTCCCAGTCCGGTGAGACCTACGACGTGCTCGCCGCCGTCCAGGAGCTCAAGCGCAAGGGCGCCCGCGTCCTGGGCCTGGTGAACGTGGTCGGCTCCGCGATCGCCCGCGAGACCGACGGCGGCATCTACGTGCACGCCGGCCCCGAGGTCTGCGTCGTCTCCACCAAGTGCTTCACCAACATGGTGGTCTCCTTCGGCCTGCTCGCCCTGCACCTCGGCCGCACCCGCGACCTGTCCGTCGCCGACGGCAAGCGGATCATCGAGGGCCTGCGCAAGCTGCCCGGCCAGATCGAGGAGATCCTGGCGAACGAGGCGCAGATCGAGGAGCTGGCCAAGGAGTACGCCGAGGCCAAGTCGATGATGTTCATCGGCCGCGTCCGGGGCTACCCGGTGGCCCGCGAGGCCTCGCTGAAGCTCAAGGAGGTCTCGTACATCCACGCCGAGGCCTACCCGGCCTCCGAGCTCAAGCACGGTCCGCTGGCCCTGATCGAGCCGGCGATGCCGACCGTCGCGATCGTCCCGGACGACGAGCTGCTGGAGAAGAACCGCGCCGCGCTGGAGGAGATCAAGGCCCGCAGCGGCCGCATCCTCGCCGTCGCGCACCAGGTGCAGGAGAAGGCCGACCACACGATCGTCGTGCCGAAGAACGAGGACGAGCTGGACGCCATCCTGATGGGCATCCCGCTGCAGCTCTTCGCCTACTACACGGCCAAGGCCATGGGCCGCGACATCGACAAGCCGCGCAACCTGGCGAAGTCCGTCACCGTCGAGTAGTCACCCCTCGCGCCCGGGCGGCGGCCCGGGCCCCGCGCTCTCGTACCTGTCCGCACCTGTCCGCGACAGGTCCGAGAGGAACGGCCTTCCCGCACGTGCCACCACGCGCGCGGGAAGGCCGCTTTCCCATGCGCCGGCGTTCGCCCTCGCGCCGGCGGGGATGCCGCCGCTTCCGGGAACCGTCACCTCCCGTACGGCAGCACGCCATCGGGCGGTTCCTACCCTCCGGCGCGGCGCGATCCACCCCCTACGCGCGGGTAGATTCACGGGCCGTCAAGTCCGGGGCAGGAGTCATCACCCCTGCAGGGTGAGGAAAGCGGCTACGGAATAACGACGACGGGGCGCTGGGCCCGCCGGGCCAGCCGGCCCGCCACCGAGCCGAAGATCCGGCCGACCAGGCCGTGCGTCGAGCCGACGACGATCGCATCGGCCGCGTACTCCCGGCCGACCTCCTCCAGTTCGTGGCAGATGTCGCCGCCGCGCTCGACGAGGATCCACGGGACCTCCGACAGATAGTCCGCGCAGGCCAGTTCCAGGCCCAGGACCTCGGTGCGGTGGTCGGGGACGTCCACGAAGACGGGGGGCTCGCAGCCCGCCCAGACGGTGGTCGGCAGCCGGTTGGCCACGTGCACGATGATCAGCCCGGAGCCGGAGCGCCGGGCCATCCCGATTGCATACGCAAGCGCTCGCTCGCTGGACGTGGAGCCGTCGAAGCCCACCACGACGCCGTGCTGGAACGCCGGATCGCAGGAATGGCGTGTTTCTTCCGCCGCGTCGGGGTGCGCCGCGTGATCGGCGACCCGCTTGCGGTCCGCAGGTTCGGAGAATTCGTGACCGGCCATCGGTATCTCGGCGAAGGGTGTCCTCGGGCGGAGGGAGATCGGCGGTTGCTCCCCCGGGGTCGGATCTTGGAGGCAAAATCCGTCCGGGATTCATCTTTTCAATCACTTACCCACCAGGGTACGGCGACACTCGCCGCCTGCCCAGGGGCCGACCGGCGGCTCGGAGCCAGGGGTCGCACGGGCGTGGCACGCGGTGCCCGCCCGGACCGCCGGTGGGTCGTAAGGCGGGCGGGCGTTCCCCGGAGCATGCACGAGGGCGGCGCGTAGCGCAATGCCCCGGCCGCGCTCCGGGCGTACTCCCGATGCGCTCGGCGCAGTGACCGAGGGCCCGGGCCGGACGTTGTACCACCGCCAGCCCGCCGCCCCCAGGGAGCGATCCGTGCCCGGAACCCGTGACCACGCCCGCGCCGACGCCCCGCCGCAGGACTCCCCCGATCCGGTGAGCGACGTGGTCCGCTGGGCGGCCTTCAGCTGCGTGCTCGTCCCCGTGACCCTGCTGATCTGCGGCCAGTCCTTCGGCGGCGCCGCGGGCACGGCGGCCGGGCTCGTCGCCCTCACCTGT
Source organism: Streptosporangium nondiastaticum (assembly GCF_003011965.1). Lineage (GTDB taxonomy): Bacteria > Actinomycetota > Actinomycetes > Streptomycetales > Streptomycetaceae > Streptomyces > Streptomyces nondiastaticus. The sequence continues at coordinate 24,410 of NZ_PXWG01000068.1, read as the reverse complement.
ACCTGCCGCGCCCTGCTGCGGCAGGCGGAGCGCAGTGCGGCGAGGGCTCTTGCGGAGCAGGCGCTCCCGCACCGCGGGCGGCACGGCAGGACGGGCGCGGGGGCGCACCGCGGAGGGCGTCACCCCGGGGGCGCGGCGCCGGTCGACTGACCGCCGCGGGTGCCGCGAAACGGCGGCTCAGCGAGGGACAGCCGAGGGCTGTTTGACACTTTCGCACACCTGGACCCACCACTTTTCAGCCAACTTCAGTCCGAACCCCATACCTTGGCTTGAGACGCCCCTAACAGCCGGTCGACCAGCAAGGAAAGGACCGCGGAGGGCGGTTGCACCCTACGGGGATTGGGCATGGGCGAGAGGCGTACTTTTCACCGAGGCCTGCAAGTGCAACGCTTCGTGATCGAACGCTTCGCGCCAAGTTGCCATGTCGACTTAGAGCCGAGTGGTGAACTGGTCACTGCGTCTCCATTCGACGCAGTAGATTCGATCTTGGCCATGACCGGCGGGGGAACCGTTCAGGACCGAGGGGAAACGTGCAGGACCGAGAGGACTCGACCGCCGAGGGGGGCTTAGCGCCATGAGCCAGGACTCCACGACCGTACCGGAGACCACGCGCAAGCTCTCCGGACGCCGCCGCCGGGAGATCGTCGCAGTGCTGCTATTCAGCGGCGGCCCCATCTTCGAAAGCTCCATTCCGCTCTCCGTGTTCGGCATCGACCGACAGGACGCCGGAGTCCCCCGCTACCGCTTGCTGGTGTGCGCGGGCGAAGATGTGCCATTGCGAACAACCGGCGGCCTGGAATTGACCGCACCGTACGGCCTGGAGGCGCTCTCCCGGGCCGGCACCGTCGTCGTACCGGCCTGGCGGTCGATCACCCAGCCGCCGCCCACCGCCGCACTCGACGCGCTGCGCCGCGCCCACGAGGAGGGCGCCCGCATCGTCGGGCTGTGCACCGGGGCCTTCGTACTGGCCGCGGCGGGACTGCTCGACGGCAGGCCCGCCACCACCCACTGGATGTACGCGCCCACGCTCGCCAAGCGCTATCCGTCGGTCCACGTGGACCCGCGGGAGCTCTTCGTCGACGACGGCGACGTACTGACCTCCGCGGGCACCGCGGCAGGCATCGACCTGTGCCTGCACATAGTCCGCACCGACCACGGAGCCGACGCGGCCGGGGCGCTGGCCCGCCGGCTCGTCGTCCCGCCGCGCCGCAGCGGCGGGCAGGAGCGCTACCTCGACAGGTCTTTACCGGAGGAGATCGGCGCCGACCCGCTCGCCGAGGTCGTCGCCTGGGCGCTGGAGCACCTCCACGAGCAGTTCGACGTGGAGACGCTCGCCGCCCGTGCGTACATGTCCCGCCGGACCTTCGACCGGCGGTTCCGCTCGCTCACCGGGAGCGCGCCCCTGCAGTGGCTGATCACCCAGCGGGTGCTCCAGGCACAGCGGCTGCTGGAGACCTCCGACTATTCGGTGGACGAGGTCGCCGGCCGCTGCGGGTTCCGCTCCCCGGTGGCGCTGCGCGGGCACTTCCGCCGGCAGCTGGGGTCCTCCCCCGCCGCCTACCGGGCCGCGTACCGCGCGCGCAGGCCCCAGAGCGGCTCGGCCGACCGCCCCGAGCGGGCCGAGCGCGAGGGGCGTACGGAGCGGGAGCGGCCGGACCGGTTCGACCGGCCGGAGCTCGGCGAGCAGCGGACCGGGGAGCCGTCGGTGATGGCGCTCCGGCGGGCGGCCATGGCCCCGGCCCACGCCGCCTCCGGCGCGGGCGGGGTGCTTGGCGGTCCGCCGCCGGCGCACGGCGGGCACCCGGGCCACGGTCCGCACGGCTCCCACCCGGGCGTACCGGGCGGGCATAGCGGTGGATATGGGGTGAATGCCGCGGAACCGGGCAAGCCGGATTCGGACCTCTACACCCCACGCCTGCCCGGCCAGCGGGAACGCCCCGTAGGGTGAGGAGCATGAACGATCGCATGGTGTGGATCGACTGCGAGATGACCGGGCTCTCGCTGTCGGACGACGCGCTCATCGAGGTGGCCGCCCTGGTGACCGACTCGGAGCTGAACATCCTCGGCGACGGCGTGGACATCGTCGTCCGCCCGCCCGCCGAGGCCCTCGTCACCATGCCCGAGGTGGTGCGCCAGATGCACACGGCTTCCGGGCTGCTCGCGGAGCTGGACAAGGGCACCACCCTGGAGGACGCCGAGCAGCAGGTCCTCGCCTACGTCCGCGAGCACGTCCCGGAGCCGGGCAAGGCCCCGCTGTGCGGGAACTCGGTCGGCACCGACCGCGGTTTCCTCGCGCGGGACATGCCCGCCCTGGAGTCCCACCTGCACTACCGGATCGTCGACGTGTCGTCGGTGAAGGAGCTGTCCCGCCGCTGGTATCCGCGGGCCTATTTCTCCAGCCCGAAGAAGAGCGGCAACCACCGCGCGCTCGCCGACATCCGGGAATCGATCGCCGAGCTCCGCTACTACCGCGAGGCGATCTTCGTCCCGCAGCCCGGTCCGGACTCGGACACGGCGAAGGCCATCGCGGCCAAACACGTCCTGCCTGCTCAGGGATAGTGACGTAGCTCGCTCCCGGCTCGGCGAAAGCTGGGAGCGAGCACCCCCGAAGACCGTGTAAGCTTTTTCTCGGCCGGTGGGAAACACACCACAAGTCACCGGTCATGGTGGGTATAGCTCAGCTGGTAGAGCACCTGGTTGTGGTCCAGGATGTCGCGGGTTCGAGTCCCGTTACTCACCCTGGCGAAGGGCCCCGGTCCGCGGAAGCGGACCGGGGCCCTTGTCGTTCTTGCGGCCCCCTCGGGCTGCCCCGGGGTAGGCCGTCCGGCGTCAGTCCGCGGCGTGTCGCTCCAGACGCCGCTCCAGGAAGGACGCCACCGCCGGCTCCCCGCCGTACCGGCCGCCGAGCAGCCGGGCCGTGCCGGCGAGCATCGACCGGATCCGCGCCGAGCGGACCTCGGCCAGCAGGTCCAGCGCGCGCTCCCCGGCGGCCGCCGCCTCGTCCGGCGCGCCGGCCCGGGCCAGGTCGCCCGCGAGCTGCGCGGTGAAGAGGGCGATGTTGCGGGCGAAGTGAGCGTCCTGGAGGTCGACGGCGCGCTGCGCGTGGATGGCCGCCCGCCGCCAGTCGCCGAGCGCCGACCGGCACTGCGCCTCCAGCCCCTCCAGTTCGGCCTCGCCGAAGAAGCTCATCCACTCGGGGTCCGCGCCGCACGGGCCGCGGCCGAAGAGCGTGCGCGCCCGCAGCAGGGCGGCCTCGCAGGCGGTCCGGTCCCCGAGCCCGGCCCAGCCGCCCGCCTCCCGCAGGGCCAGCAGGGACAGCAGCCGCGCCGAGGACAGCGCCCTGGCCGCGCCCTGGGCGGCCTGCGCCGCGCGCACCGCCTCCCGCGGGCGGCCGGCATCGCGCGCGAGGAAGGCGGTGTTGCAGAAGGCGTGGGCCTCCAGGGCCGCGTCCCCGGCGACCCGGGCCGTGGCGAGCGCCTCGGCGTAGTGCGAGCGGGCGTCGGCGAAGCGGCCCGAGTCGTGGGCCAGCCAGCCCACGGAGAGCGAGAGTTCGCCCGCGCCCGACTGCAGCCGGTCGGCGACGGACTGGCGGCGGGTGCCGGCGTCGAGGAGCTCGTAGGCGAGCCGCAGCGGCCGCGTGGCGCGGCGGTAGAGGCCGTCGGCGCCGTGCCGGTCGTCCAGCAGCCGGATGCGGCGGACGGCCTGCTCGACGGCGGACGCCTCGGCGTCGCCGGCGCGGCGCGGGACGCGCACCGCGGAGGCGGCCGGGGCGGCGGCTCCCAGGGAGGCCGCGGCCACCGCGGCCGCCGTACTGCCGGTCATGAACGCGCGCCGCAACACGTCGCTCTCCTTGGGCTGGTCGGTGCAATCGGAGGGGGCGCTCCCCTTGCTGCGCGCCCCCCGCCCGCGGACCACCTCGCGCGGGACGAAGCCCATGTCCTCCGGTTCGCAGCCGGGGAACATGTGCCGGAACACCCGCTCGTAGGCGTAGTTGGGGCAGCGGATCTCCCCGGACTCGACGCGGCCGATGTAGCGCGCGTCGCACGAGACCTGCTCGCCGATCTCGCGGGCCGCCCGCCGAACGGCCGCCGCGAACTCGGCCGCCGAACGGGCGCCCCGCAGCTGCCGGAACGCCATGTTCGGCGCGTGGGGCGACACCATGGGCGCGACCGTACCGGTAATCGGTGACCCCTACCCCCCGTTCGGCCCTTCATTTCGCTACAAACCGGATATCCCACCCGTGATCCGCCATGAAGTGCCATCCTTTGTGACGGCATGCGCCCGTTGCCGTTGACGCCCTTCGCGCGTTGAACCCTTCGAGCACGCTCGACGCGGAGCGTAGTGGCACGGCGGAGGAGGGGTTTCCCTTGGTGGAGGCCGGAGTGGACAGCAGCAGCTCGCGGACGACGGCCCTGCACCAGCCGCGTCAGGACCGCAGCCCTTCCCCCTGCGCGCCCCGGGCGGCGGGCCTCGCCCCCGACGCCGGTGCGTGCGACCTGGTCACCGTCCCCGCCCGGCAGGGCCTGGAGGCGGTCGACATCCTCCGGCTGCGCGACGGCGTCGGCCCCGTCCTGCACGACGACGAGTGCGACACCCTCGGCTTCCTGGTGCCCCCCGGCACCGCCGACGCCTGGGACGTGCCGGGCAGCGCCTGCACCCAGACCCTCGGCCGGGGGGTCCGCGCGGTCGCGGACGGGCCGCTCCTCACCGGCGCCGGCTGGCTCGTCGCCCCGGAGGCCGCCTTCTCCTCCGCCACGGACCCGGCGGTCCTGCGCGACGCCCTCGGCGAGGCCGCCCGGACGATCGCGGCGGTCGACCGCTGCCGCTAGCCGGCCCGCCCCCTGGGCGATACTTGCCGGGTGGGCAAGGTCAAGAAGAAGCAAGGGCGCGGCCGCGCCGCCGAACCGGTCGCGGAGCAGGTCGCCGGCGGGCTCGCCGAGCTCGTGCCCGACCGTGACCGCCCCCGGGGCTTCACCCTCCTGATCGACGGCGCACCCCAGTCCCACGTGGATCTCGACGACCCCTCGCACCTGGACTTCGCCTACCAGCGCCGGCTCGGCCACATCGCCGACCTCGCCGCACCGCCCGGCAAACCGCTCCAGGTGCTCCACCTCGGCGGCGGCGCCTTCACCCTCGCCCGGTACGTCGCCGCCACGCGCCCCCGCTCGACCCAGCAGATCGTGGAGATCGACGCGCCGCTCGTGCAGTTCGTACGGCGGGAGCTGCCGCTGGACAGCGGCTGGCGGATCCGGGTGCGGGGCTGCGACGCCCGCGAGGGGCTGGCCAAGGTGCCGGACGGCTGGGCCGACCTGATCATCGCCGACGTCTTCAGCGGCGCCCGCACGCCCGCGCACCTGACCAGCGCCGAGTTCGCCGCCGAGGTGCGGCGGGCGCTGCGGCCCGGCGGCTTCTACGCGGCGAACCTCGCGGACGGCCCGCCGCTGGCCTACGTGAAGTCGCAGATCGCGACGGTGGGCACCGTCTTCCCCGAGCTCTGCCTGACCGCCGACCCGGCGGTGCTGCGCGGGCGCCGCTTCGGCAACGCCGTGCTGCTCGCCTCCGACCACGCCCTGCCCGTCGCCGAGCTGACCCGCAGGGCCGCGTCCGACCCGCACCAGGGGCGGGTCGAACACGGCCGGGCGCTGGCGGACTTCACGGGCGGCGCGGCGCCGGTCACGGACGCGAGCGCCCGGCCGTCGCCGGAGCCGCCGCCGTCGGTCTTCGAGTGACAGCCGGGATTCGGGTGCCCGTCGGTCTTCGAGTGACCGTCGGTCTTCCGGTGGCCGCCGGTCTGCGAGTGACCCCGGGCCGCCGCTAGTAGGGCGGCAGCTGGCCCGTCCGGGCGACCTGGGAGTACCAGCGGGCGCTGGACTTGGGCGTGCGCGTCTGGGTGGCGTAGTCGACGTGGACGGCGCCGAAGCGCTTGCTGTAGCCGTGGGCCCATTCGAAGTTGTCGAGCAGCGACCAGAGGAAGTAGCCGCGGACGTCGGCGCCGTCGGCGATGGCCCGCCGGACGGCGTCCAGGTGGGCGTGCAGGTAGGCGATGCGCTCCGGGTCGTGCACCGTGCCGTCGCCGTCGGGCTTGTCGTCGTACGCGGCGCCGTTCTCGGTGATCACCAGGGGCAGGCCGGGGACCTCCTCGGCGAAGCGGACCAGCAGGTCGTACAGGCCGGTGGGGTCGACGGACCAGTCCATGGCGGTCCGTTTGCCGGGCGGGCGGTGGAAGGCGACGCCGGCGGCGCCCGGCCAGGGCGAGGGCTCCGTGGCCTCGCCGGGAAGGCCGTTGTCAGTGGCGGCTGCTACCACTGTGGGGGTGTAGTAGTTGATGCCCAGCGAGTCGAGGGGGTGCTTGATGACGCTCGGGTCGCCGTCGTGCACGAACGCCCAGTCCGTGATGCCCGCCGTGTCGGCCAGCAGGTCGTCCGGGTACGCGCCGTGCAGCATGGGCCCCGTGAAGATACGCGTGGCCAGGGCGTCGATGCGCCGCTGGGCGTCGAGGTCCGCGGGGGCGTCGGTGAAGGCCCGGACGACTCCGGGGTTGAGGGTGACCGACACCTGACCGTGCGAGGGCAGGACCGCGCGCAGGGCCTGGGCGCCCAGGCCGTGGGCGAGGTTGAGGTGGTGGGCGGCGCGCAGGGCTGCCAGGTCGTCGGTGCGGCCGGGGGCGTGCACGCCGGAGCCGTAGCCGAGGAAGGCGCTGCACCAGGGCTCGTTGAGGGTGGTCCACATGTCGACGCGGTCGCCGAGGGCCTCGGCGACGAGGTGGGCGTAGTCGGCGAAGCGGTGGGCGGTGCCGCGCTCGGGCCAGCCGCCCGCCGTCTCCAGCTCCTGCGGCAGGTCCCAGTGGTAGAGGGTCAGGACGGGGCGGATGCCGTGTTCGAGGAGGTCGTCGACGAGGGCGCGGTAGAAGTCCAGGCCCGGCTGGTTGGCGTGGCCGCGGCCGGAGGGCTGGACGCGCGGCCAGGAGACGGAGAAGCGGTAGGCGCCGATGCCGAGGTCCGCCATCAGGCGGACGTCGTCCCGGCGGCGGTGGTAGTGGTCGGTGGCCGTGTCGCCGGTGTCGCCGGCGAGGGTCCTGCCGGGGGTGTGGGAGAAGGTGTCCCAGATGGAGGGGGTGCGGCCGTCCTCGTGGGGGGCGCCCTCGATCTGGTAGGCGGCGGTGGCGGTGCCCCAGAGGAAGCCGGGCGGGAAGTTCACGGTCATCGGGTCTCCCGGGAGAGGAGGGGGCGGGGTGGTCGGAGGAGAGGGAGCGGCGCGGGGGTCAGCCCTTGACGGCGCCCCGCATGATGCCGCCGACGATCTGTTTGCCGAAGAGGGTGAAGGCGAGCAGCAGCGGCAGGGTGCCCAGCAGCGCCCCGGCCATGATCACGGCCTGGTCGGGGACGTAGCCGCGGCCGAGGCCCGTGAGGGCCACCTGCACGGTCGGGTTCTCCTGGGTGAGGGCGATGATCGGCCAGAAGAAGTCGTTCCAGGCCTGGACGAAGGAGAGCATGGCGAGCACGGCCATCGCGGGCCGGGCGACGGGGAAGACGACGTGCCAGATGATGCGCAGGCTGCTGGCGCCGTCGACGCGGGCGGCCTCGACGAGCTCGCCCGGGAGCGCCTCCAGCAGGTACTGGCGCATGAAGAAGACGCCGAAGGCGCTGACGAGGGTGGGCAGGACCACCGACTGGAGCTGATTGGTCCACTTGAGCTCGGCGATGACCATGAACAGGGGGACGACGCTGAGCTGCGGCGGCACCATCATGGTGCCGATCGTCAGGAGCAGCAGCGCGCCGCTGAAGCGGAACTTCAGCTTGGCGAAGGCGAATCCGGCGACGGTGCAGAAGAGCACCGTGCCGAGGGCGACGGTCCCGGCGACGAGCAGGGTGTTGAGGAGGGCGAGGCCCATGTTGGCCTCGGTCCAGGCGGTGCCGGTGTTCTCGGCGAGCCGGGTGCCGAACCAGAAGGGCGGCGGGGTCTTCGCGAGGCGCATGTTGTCGCGGGAGGCGGTGACGGCCGTCCATACCAGGGGAAAGAGCGAGCCTGCCGTGAAGACCGCGAGCACGGCGTAGGTGAGGGGGCCGCCGTGCAGCTGGCGGCCGGCGCGGGTGCGGGCGGTGGCCGGGGTGGGTGCGGGCCCGGGCCGCTGCCGGCGGGGGCGGAGGCGGCCGAGGCGGCGGAGCCTGCGGAGGACGGCCGTGCGGGTGCGGGGCCGCCGCTGGGGGCCGGGGCCTTCTCGCCTCGGTCGTCCGGTCGTCGTGAGCGTCACGGCAGCAGCCCCTCAGTGGCTCTTCCTCAGCCGCCGCGCGATCAGCATGTTGGCCGCGGCGATCAGCAACAGGATCAGGAACATCGTCCAGGCGACGGCGGAGGCGCGCCCGAGGTGGAAGTTGAACCAGCCCTGTTCGTAGAGGTAGAGGCCGAGGGTCTGGAACTGGTGGGAGGCGCCGCCCTTCTGGCCGCCCGCCCCGCCGAAGAGCAGGGGTTCGCCGAAGAGCTGGGTGGCGCCGATGGTGGAGACGACGACGGTGAAGAGGATCGTGGGGCGCAGGGCGGGCACGGTCACGTAGCGGAACTGCTGCCGGCGGGAGGCGCCGTCCAGCGCTGCGGACTCGTACAGCTCGTCGGGCACGGCCTGCATGGCGGCCAGGTAGATCAGGGCGTTGTAGCCCGTCCACCGCCAGATGACGATCGAGGAGACGGCGATCTGGGAGGACCAGGTGCCGTTCTGCCAGTCGACGGGGTCGATGCCGAGGGCGCCCAGGGCCCAGTTGACCATGCCGTAGTCGCGGCCGTAGAGGAGGACGAAGACGAGGGTGGCGGCGGCGACGGAGGTGGCGTACGGGGTGAGGAGGGCGACGCGCCAGAAGGTGGCGGCGCGCAGCCGGTAGTGCAGGAGGTGGGCGAGCCAGAGCGCCATCAGCAGCTGCGGGACGGTGGAGAGGACGCCGATGGTGAGGGTGTTGCGCAGGGCGTTCCAGAAGAAGGCGTCGTCCAGCAGCCGGGCGTAGTTGTGCAGGCCCACCCACTCCATGTGGTCCGGGGAGGCCAGCTCCACGCGGTGCAGCGAGGCCCAGCCGGTGTAGAGGAGGGGGAAGAGGCCGAAGGCGCCGAAGAAGAGGAAGAAGGGGGAGATGAAGGCGTAGGGGCTGTAGCTCACGTCCCAGCGGTAGAGGCGGCGGCGCCAGGGGCCGGGGGCGGGCCTGCCCTGCGCCCGGGGCGGGCGGGGCAGGGGCGTCCCGGCCGCGGCCGGCGTGCGGGCCGTGGCCGTCATGCGTCCACCACGCTGTCGATCTCCCGCTGCGCGGCCTTCCAGCCGGCCTCGGGGGACTTGCCCTGCTGCTCGACCTGGGGGATGCCGACGTCGGTGAAGGCGGTGCCGATCTGCTGCTCCTTCGGGCCGATGACGAGGGTGGGGATCGCACGGGCGGCGGCGGAGAAGATCCGGCCGGTGGGGGCGCCGCAGAAGTAGGGGTTGCGGGCGTCCCGGACGAGGGGCATGGCGTAGGAGGCGGGGGTGGAGGGGATGCTGGCCTGCCGGCCGAAGAGCTTGGCCTGCTGTTCGGGGGCGGTGAGCCAGGCGGCGAGGGCGGTGGCCGCGGCGCGGTGCCGGGCGGCCTTGGGGACGGTGATGAAGGAGCCGCCCCAGTTGGCGGGGCGGGGGGCGGCGGCCACGTCCCACTTGTCCCGGCCCTCGGCGCCGGCCTTCTCCTTGATGTAGCCGAGCATCCAGGGCGGGCAGGCGACGGAGGCGAAGCGGCCGTTGGCGTAGGCCTGGTCCCAGGGCTTCTCGAACTGCTTGAGGCGGGCGGTCAGGCCGCCCGTGGCGGCCTGCATGGCCAGGTCCCAGGACTCCCTGACGGCGCGGCTGGTGCGGTAGACGGGCCGGCCGCGGTGGTCGTAGTAGCGCTCGGCGTGGGCGTGGACGGAGGCGTTGTAGATGCCGGCGGCCGAGTCGGTGAAGACGGTGCCGGCGGGGGCCCTGGCCATGTACCGCTTGCCGGTGTCGATGTACTTCTGCCAGTCGCCGGCCCAGAGGCGGCCCACGCTCTCGCGGTCGGTGGGCAGCCCGGCCTTGGCGAAGAGGTCCTTGCGGTAGCAGACGGCGATGGGGCCGATGTCCGTGCCGAGGCCGATCGTGCGGCCGCTGCGCGTGGTGGCCTGGGCCCACTTCCAGGGCAGCCAGTCGCCGCGGCGGACGCCCGCGGCGCGGGAGAGGTCGACGAAGCGGTCGGCCTGGGTGGTGACGATCTCGTTGATGTTGCCCGTCTCGACGGCCTGGATGTCGGCGAGGCCGCCGCCGGCGGCGAGGTGGGTGAGGAGCTGCGGGTAGTAGGCGTCGTTCCGCTCGATCACGCTCTCTTTGATCGTGACGCCGGGGTGCAGCCGTTCGTACTCGGCGTAGAGACCGGCCTGTTTGTAGCCGAAGACGCCGAAGGTGCCGACGGTGACCGTGGTGCCACGGCCGGCGCCGCTGCCGTCCGCGCCCGTGCGGGCGTCCTCGGCGCAGGCGGCGAAGAGGACCGCGGCGAGCGTGGCGGCGATCCCGAGGGCCGCCTCGCGGCGCCGCGAGGCACGGCTCACGGCGCGGAGGCGGTGCGCCTGCGGGGACCCGTTGCCGTCGCGCTGTCAGGTGCCATCGCTCACGCCCTTCTCCGGGACGCGGCTCGCGCAGCAGAGCCGTGTCACACACCCATTCCGGCATCCGATCATTCCCTCGGACGAGGCGATCATCGCTCCGGCCGCTCCCTCCTCACCCGTAGGAGGGAGCTCGCGCGGGGGCGCCCGGGCGGGGCGGGGGCGTCAGGCGAGGTGGCCGGTGTCGTTCCAGCGTTCGAGCGCCGGGGCGCCGTAGGCCCAGCCGAGGATGGACAGCGAGGTGGGGTCGAGGCGGATGCGGGAGCCGAAGAAGATGTCCTCGCCCAGCCAGCGGGCCGCGATGGTGCGCAGGATGTGGCCGTGGGCGAAGACCAGGACGTCGCGGTCGGCGGAGCGGGCCCACTCGACGACCTCGTCGGCGCGGGCACTGACCTCGGCGGTGGTCTCGCCCTCGGGAACGCCGTCGCGCCAGATCAGCCAGCCGGGGCGCTGCGCCTTGATCTCGGCGGGGGTCATGCCCTCGTAGGCGCCGTAGTCCCACTCCATGAGGGCGTCCCAGGTGGTGGCCCGGTCGCCGAAGCCGGCCAGGTCGCAGGTCTCGTGGGCGCGCAGCAGGGGGCTGGTGCGGACCTCGGTGCCGGGGAGGCCGTTCCAGGGGGCGCGGTGCAGCCGCTCGCCCAGGAGCTTGGCGCCGCGCCGGCCCTCGTCGAGGAGCGGGATGTCCGTGCGGCCGGTGTGCTTGCCGGACAGCGACCACTCGGTCTGTCCGTGCCGGGCCAGCAGGATCCGCGGTGCCATGACGCGCCCCTTCACAGTCTTCGGTGATTTTTCCAACAGAACTCGGCACAGAGCGCCGCGCCGCACCAAGGAATTCGAAAGAACGGCGACAGAAACGCTCCTGCTCGCCCTCCATCATCGCTCACCCGCTGAGCGGCCCTGTTTGCGGTTCCTCACACCCGCCGCAGGCAACCCCGGCCCGAATCGGGGCGTCTCCCTCCCCGCAGCCGTCCGCATCCGCGGAACAGCGGGCGAACTCGGCGTTTCCGGGAAGTCGCGGGGCGGTGTGCGATCGATGCGACGTACACCGTACGGTTGCATGCGCGCTTATTGGCCGTCGGATCAAATGGAGAGCGTACGGATGTACCGCACCGCACCGCTTGGGAAGCGGCCACGCTGGTGGACCGAGCTGCCGCTGATCGCCGTGGTGTACGGGCTGTACTCCGCCGGCCGGCTGCTGGTCCGGGGGGACGTGCAGCCCGCCGTCGACCACGGCCTCGCAATTCTCGATCTTGAGAAAACGTTCCGGATCAACTTCGAGCACCCGCTCAACCGGCTGTTCACCGACCACCCGGCCCTCGGCATACCCGCCGACTTCGCCTACGCGTCGCTGCACTATCTGCTCACGCCCGCGATCCTCGTCTGGCTCTTCCGGCGCCGCCCGGCCGAATACCGCCTCCAGCGCAGCTGGCTGATGATCTCCACCCTCATCGGCCTCATCGGTTTCACCCTGCTGCCCACCTGTCCGCCCCGGCTCCTCGACGCCGGCGAGGGATTCGTCGACACGATGGCCCAGTACGGCTCCTACGGCTGGTGGGGCGGCGAGGCGAGCGCGCCCCGCGGCCTCGGCGGGATGACCAACCAGTACGCCGCGATGCCGAGCCTCCACGTCGGCTGGGCCCTGTGGTGCGGCGTCGTCCTCTGGCGCCAGGGGCGCACCCCCTGGGCCAAGGCCGCCGGCGTCGTCTACCCGCTCGCCATCACCCTCGTCGTGATGGGCACCGCCAACCACTACTTCCTCGACGCCCTCGCGGGCGCCGCCGTCATGGTCGCGGGCCTGCTGCTGGCCAAGCCCGCGCTGCGCCTCGCCGACCTCGTCAAGAGCCGCCTGACCGGCGCGCGACGCGGGGAAACGGCCGGGACGCCCGCGAATGTCAGTGGCGGGTGCGAGACTTCGGCGGGTACAGCGCTTTCCCGGGCGGCGGCCTCCGGCCCCGCCGCCGGAGACGGCCGTCCGGGAGCGCCGCAGCGACCCTTCGAGGCGGATGCCCGTGACCAGATCCCCCGACAGCCTGCCCCCGGCACGGCCGACGACGCCCGCACCGGCGACGCTGCGGCAGCGGCTCGCTGAGCTGCGCGGGCCGGGCAGTCCACAGCGCCCGCTCGACGCCCGCGCCCTCGCGGCCCTCGCCGCCAACCCCGGCTGCCGCCGCCGGGTCCTGCTGGACGGCGCCGGAGTCGACAAGTCCGCCCTGGCCCGGGCCCTCGGCGCGCCGGCCGCCTTCGGGCAGTCGCAGTTCGCGATCACGCGCGGCCACTCCTTCGAGGCCCGCGCCAAGGCCGACGGCGGCGCGGAGCTCGTCCGGCTCCTCCATGAGCAACTGCGCGACGGCACCCCGGCCCCCGCGCCCGGCTCCGTCGACGTGCCCGACCTGACCGCCGGCGGCCCCGAGGGCCGCACCGCCCGGACGGCGCTCGCCCTGCGCGAGGCCACGGCCGCCGGCCGCTGGGCGCTCCTCGACCACCCGCTGCTCGCCCTCCCCGTGGCGGGCACGCCCGCCTTCCTCGAACCCGACGCCGTGGTCGTCCACCCCGACGGGACGTGGACGGTCGTCGAGATCAAGTCCTTCCCCGTGATCGACGGCGCGGCCGACCCCGCCAAGGTGGGCGCCGCCGCCCGGCAGGCCGCCGTCTACGTCCTGGCGCTGGAGGAGCTCGCGGCCCGGACCGCCGACGGCGACCCCGCGCGCGTGCGCCACGAGATCCTGCTCGTCTGCCCCAAGGACTTCGCCAACGTCCCGGCCGCCGGGCTCGTCGACGTCCGCAAGCCGCGCGCCACCACCCGCCGCCAGCTCGCCCGGCTCGCCCGCGTCGAGGACATCGCCGCGGAGCTGCCCGCCGGCACCACCTTCGACCTGTGCCTCGCCGACGACGGCAAAACGGCGGGCCGCCCCGCCGAGGAGCTCGCCGCCGCCGTCGAAGCCGTCGGCGCCGCCTACGCCCCGGAGTGCCTGGCCGCCTGCGAGCTCGCCTTCCACTGCCGCGCCCGGGCCCGCGCCGAAGGGGCCGTGGCCGCCCTCGGCCGGGGGCTGCGCGGGGAGCTGGGCGGGCTCACGACCGTCGAGTCCGTGCTCGCCGCCGCGCTCGGCCCGGAGCCCGCCGAGGAGGAGGCCGGCGTGCCCGACCCCACCGTCGCCGCGCTGCGCCGCGCCGCCGCCCTCCGCGCGGAGGCCCTGGCTCCGCCCCTGACGGGAATCGAGGCCGCATGTCGCTGATCACGACGCTCGCCCGGATGGAAGCCGTACGGGACGGGCGCGCACAGCCCCTGACGACCGTGCGCCACCGGCATCTGACCGAGCGGCCGCTGGTGTTCGTCCCGCTGACCACGGCGGGCGAGGCCGGCGCCCCGCTCGGCGCGCTCGTCGGCACCGACCGCGAGCGGCCCCGGCTGCTGGTCGTGCCGCAGCCGCGCGACCGCGACCTGCGCTCCGCGTTCCTCGCCGAGCTGGCCGAGGAGATGCTGCCCTACGTCGAGGGGTTCGCCGGGGACGTCACCCTGGAGGAGCGCAAGGAGACCGATCCGGCGACCGGCAAGAAGGTCACCGTCCAGGTCGAGCTGTGCGCCGGGGCGCCGCAGCTGCTGGTGCCGAGCGCGGCCGGCGTCTCGTACGTCCGGCTGCTCGGGCGCTCCATGCGGTTCCGCCGCACCGCGGAACAGGACCCCGGCACGCCCCACCCCGCTCCCCCGCGCGTGCCGCTCCTCGGCCGCTGGCTGACGCACTTCGGCGAGCGCGCCCGGGTGCCCGGTTCGTCGCTGCTGCTGCCCATGACGGAGCTGCTGAGCCGCCACTGGGCCACGGGCCAGAGCACCCTGGAGGACCAGCACCTGGGGGCGCTGCTCGCCTGGATCGACCCGCCGGAGGGGCTGACGGGCGCGGAGGCGGCGCTGCGCGCGGAGCTCGCGCGCGACGCGGCCGGGCAGCTGCTCCACCCGCCCGCGGGCCCGGCCACCGACCCCGCCTTCGACAACAAGCTCCTGGCCCCGGCCGTCGCGCGCCACGACGCCGGGCTGCCGGGCGCCGCGGAGGAGCTCCGCGCGCTCCTGGAGACGCAGCTGCGCCCCACGTGGGAGGCGGTCTGGCGCGGCGTCGACCTGCTGCGGGCGCTGCCCGAGGGGGAGCGGGCCGGCGAGCGCTGGAAGCGGGACCGCTGGTCGTACACCGCGCACCGCGACCGCGTCCGGGCCGGCGAGCCGCCGCAGCCCCGGCGGGACGATGCGGTGACGGCCGCCCGCAAGCTCGCGGCGCGGGAGACGGCACAGGCACAGCTGGAGGCACAGGAAGCGCTGGACGATCCGCTGGTGATGGCCGGGCGGCGGCTGGCGGGCGAGGCGTTCGCGGGGGAGGTCACCGAAGTGGTGATGGAGTACACGGAGGCGAAGGTGCCGCGGCCCAGGCCGCTGGTCACCGTGCGCACGGACGACGGCCCGTATCTGGCCGAGGGAGCGAAGGTGCACCGCGTCCTCGCGGACGGCAAGGCGCAGTCCGCCGAGTTCGTGGGCCGCGTGCCCGGGGATCCGGGGGCGCTGACGGTGCGTCTGACGGGCGGCATGGGGCGGGGCAAGGCGCCCGAGCCGGGTTCGGTGCCGGAGAAGGGGGACCGCGTGTGCTGGACGCTCTTCGAGCACGCCCCGCGCGGCGGCCCCGAGCTGCCCGATCCCGAGCGGACGCCGTGGACGCACGGCGGGCCGCCCGGCGAGCCCGGGGTGGAGCTGCCCGATCCGGTGACCGCGGAGGATCTGCTGTGAGGACGCCGGCGGTGTGCGCGGAGAACGCGGAGAACCCCGCGGGGGTTGTCCCCCCGCCGCGCGGGCGCGCCTGGGACCCGGGCGCGGCCGCCGAGGACGTCACGCGCAGGATCCTGCACGACACCCTGCACAGCCCCGAGCGCGGCGTCGTCGTCGACTCGCCGCCGGGCGCGGGCAAGTCGACGCTCGTCGTGCGGGCCGCGCGGGAGCTGGCCGCGGCGGGCCGCCCGCTGATGGTCGTCGCGCAGACCAACGCCCAGGTGGACGACCTGGTGCTGCGGCTGGCCGCGAAGGACCCCGAGCTGCCGGTCGGGCGGCTGCACAGCAGTGACACCAGCCCGTACGACCGGGCGCTCGACGCCCTGCCGTCGGTGGTGACGTCCGCGAAGGCGGCGGAGCTGGCGGGCCTTCCGGTCGTGGTGTCCACGGCCGCGAAGTGGGCGCACACGAAGGTCGCCGAGCCGTGGGGCCACGCGATCGTCGACGAGGCCTACCAGATGCGGTCGGACGCCCTGCTCGCCGTGGCCGGGCTGTTCGAGCGGGCGCTGTTCGTGGGCGACCCCGGGCAGCTGGACCCCTTCAGCGTGGTGGGGGCGGACGGCGTCGCGCAGTGGGCCGGGCTGTCGTACGACCCGTCGGCGAGCGCGGTGAGCACGCTCCTCGCCCACAATCCGCGGCTGCCGCAGCACCGGCTGCCGGTGTCCTGGCGGCTGCCCGCGTCCGCGGCGCCGCTGGTGTCGGCCGCCTTCTATCCGTACACGCCCTTCCGCAGCGGCACGGACCACGGCGACCGGCGGCTGTCCTTCGGCGTCGCCTCGGACGGCTCGGGCCCGGACCGGGTGCTGGACGAGGCGGCCGTCTCGGGCTGGGGCCTGCTGGAGCTCCCCGCCCGGCACACGCCGCGCACGGACCCGGAGGCGGTCGGCGCGGTCGCGCGCGTCGTGCGGCGGCTGCTGGACCGGGGCGGGGTGGCCGTCAGCGAGGCGGCGCCGGATCCGGTGCCGCTCACGGCCGCCCGGATCGCGGTCGGCACGGCCCACCGCGACCAGGCCGCGGCGGTCCGCGCGGCGCTGGCCGGGCTGGGCGTGCAGGGCGTCACGGTCGACACGGCGAACCGGCTGCAGGGCCGGGAGTTCGACGTGACGGTCGTCCTCCACCCGCTGTCGGGCCGCCCGGACGCGACGGCCTTCCACCTGGAGACGGGCCGCCTGTGCGTGCTGGCCTCGCGGCACCGGCACGCGTGCATCGTCGTGTGCCGGGCGGGCGTGGACCGCCTCCTGGACGAGCACCCGTCGACGGAGCCGGTGCAGCTGGGAGTGACGGTGAAGTTCCCGGACGGCTGGGAGGCGAACCATGCGGTGCTGGCACATCTGGCCGAGCACCGGGTGGCTTGGCGCCCGTGAGGGCGCCCCCCCTCCGCCGCAACGGCGCCCGGCGCCCTTCATCCGCCGCCGCGGCGCCCGGCCGAAACGCGCCTGTCCGGCGGTGCCGAACCGAACGTGCCTGCGATGGCTGCGCACGGCTCGGCACCGCCGGAGTCCGCCGTCGGGCATCCCGCCGTCGCGGCGGAAGGAAGCGGCCGGCGCCTCGGGGAGACGGCGGGCCGGGGGCAGCCCGGAGGCGGACGTAACCGGCCTCGAGCATCGGCGCAGAGGACACCGCCGGGGGCGCCCTTGCGGTGCGCAGGACAATGGATGGCGGTGCAGACGATCCTGGAGGTATGTACATGTCCGAGCCGCAGTCGGCTCCCGACGCGGGCCCGAGCGACCGGCCGCGTCGTCTGAAGCCCGCGCAGCTGCTCTTCGAGCCCCCGGAGGCGGTCGCCGACCCCGAGCACTTCTTCGATCTGGAGTCGATCGAGGATCCCCGTGAGCTGCTGGCCCGTTCCACGGAGCTCGCGCTGGCCTTCCGTGCCGCGGCCGACCGGGCGACCGAGTTCCAGGCCGTGGCGGCGGCCCAGCTCGCCGACCCGCGGCGCTTCGACCGGCTGTCCACGGCCGTGATCGCCGAGCGCGCCGAGTGGAGCGAGGACTACGCGAAGAAGATGGTCGAGTTCGGCCGTGACCTGCTGCGCGGCGGCGGGACCGGCGAGTGACCGGCGCCCCGTGAGGCGCGCCGCCCTCCGGTCCGGGGGTCCCTCGCACCCCGGACGGCCCGTGGCCGCCACGACGACCATGGGCCGTTGGCATATGCGGCGCGAAAAATAGCGCACCGCACCCCGCGCTGTCCCGACTTCCGCAACTCCCCGGGTTCCCGGCGACCGCACCGCTGAGCATGGGCGCCATGACCTCACGGCAGCACGACCCGCGCGATCCGCTGATCCGGCCGTTCACCCGGCGCACCGACGCCCCGGGCGTCCCCGGCGAGCCCGGCGTCCCCTCCCGGCTCCCCCTCGCCGCCGCCTACGTCACCCTCGCCGGGGCGGACTGGCTCGCCTCGGCCAGCCCCTTCCCCCGGAGCGTGCACGCGCTGTGGATCGACTGCCCGGCCCATCCGGTGGTGCTGCCGTGCGGCGTCGCGTTCGACGTGGTCAGCGTGCCCGCGCTGTTCGGCCGCCGGATGCTGGACCGCTTATGGGGGAAGGGGCCGGGTTCCGGCCCGGTCGCCGCCCAGCGCGGCCGGCTGGAGCTGTTCGCGGTGCCCGGCACGGCTCAGCGGCTGCCCGCGCTGCTCGGCTGGGAGGAGTGGTCGCGGGCGATGCCCCCGCTGCTGTGCCACGGCACGGGCGACACGGTGACCGTCCCGCCGCTCTACCCGCCGGGTCCGGACGAGCCGGTGCCGCCCGCCTCCCGCTGGGTGGTCGCCCCGGAGGTGCGGTATCCGTGGCTGCCGGATGCGGAGGCGCTGCTGTGGGCGTGCGTGCGGGTGGCGCGCGCGGAGGCCGGCTCGCCGCTGGCGGAGCTTCCGCGCCGGGCGGCGGCGCGCGCGCCCGAGCCGGCGCTGTGAGCTGCCGCACACCCCGCCGCGCCACCCCCGCGCGACCGCCCGCGCAACCCCCTCGTACGACCCGGCCCACCCCGCTGACCTGCAGCGTCCCGCCCGTGGCCCGCTGAAACATCCGGATTTTCGTTCCACCCGATCAGGGTGCTAGAGTCTTCTCTGTCAGCAGGCGCCGCTAGCTCAGTTGGTTAGAGCAGCTGACTCTTAATCAGCGGGTCCGGGGTTCGAGTCCCTGGCGGCGCACAGACAGGCGAAGGCCCTCACCGCAAGGTGGGGGCCTTCGTCGTGCGTGCCGCAACGCGTCGTCTCACGCCCGGCTCACCCCGACCGTCCAGGACCCGCCGGCCGTCCTTCCCCGTACGGTCACCCGGACCCCGTCCGCCTCGGAGCTGAGCGACTCCCCCACCCCCAGCGGAGCATCGGCCAGCGGCGGGTAGACGGACTCGCCCCAGCAGGCCTGGTGGCCCGGATGCCCGTCGAGGACCTGCACCGGCCCGCTGCCGGAGGCCGTGTCGCTGTGCACGCGGTAGATGAGGACGCCTTCGGTGCAGGCGCCGCTGTCGTTGCCGTAGGCGGAGCGCGCTTCCAGGGCGAGGGCGGTGGTGGCGCCCGTGCGGATGACGACGAGGCGGGTGCGGTTGTCGCCGCCGGGCTGCATCGGCGTCTCCAGGGGCTGGAGGGTGTAGAGGGCGCGGCTGGGGCCGCGGGCGCAGGCGACCTGCGCGGGGGTGAGCCAGCCGAGTTTCCACTTGTGCCAGGCGAAGGGGTCGGAGGCGAGCCCGAACTGGCTGCCCATGAGGTCCCAGTCGCCGACGTGGGTGTCCCAGTCGCCCTTGCCGTCGGTGGGCCGGTGGTAGAGGTCGGGCAGGTCCAGGACGTGCCCGGTCTCGTGGGCGAGGACGTTGCGGTCGGGCGGGTGGTGCTCGAAGACGGTGACGATGCGGCGCAGCGGGGTGCCGTCGGCCTGCAGCGGCCGGTCGAGGTTGACGACCTTGGTCGCGTCGGAGTCGACGCCGGGGGCGTCGGGGTCGGCGACGAGGTAGACGAGGTCGTAGCGGCTGAAGTCCACACCGGGGTCGGCCGCGGCGACGGCGTCGCGCAGGTAGTCGGAGCGCCGGTCGCCGTCCCAGTCGCGCTGTATCCGGTACGAGGTGGCGGACCGCGGCATCCGGAACCACCGCTTCACGGGGTGGGCGCGCAGCGAGAACCGCCCGTAGGACGCCCGTTCGAAGAAGCGGGAGGTGGCGGGGAAGTGATCGGCCGCGAGCTTCCCCGGATCCACCTGCGGCTTGGAGTCCGGGAAGGACAAGAAGATCATGACGGCGTCGAGCCGGCCCACAGGGCGTGGGTAGGCGGGGTTCCAGCTGTCGAGCCCTTCGGAGTGGTGGGCCTGGCTGCGCGGGAGCGCACAGGGCCCGCCGGGCCCCACGGCCTGCGCCGGGACCGCGACGAGCGTGGTCGCCGCGATGGCGCACAGGACGGTGAGGACGGCCCCGACGCGGCGCAGCGGCCGCGGCCGGTCCACTCCCATGGGTGTCTGCGGACGCACCACGTCGACCTCCCGGGACGGATTCGGGACACCTCATCCACCCTCAGTGGATTTGTGGTGTTATGCCCTATTCCGCTGCTCCGGTCGAGTGACTAGGCCGACTTCTGGGTACATCACACTCAGTCACTGACGGTCAATCGAGATGGTGTGGCACTACAGGCTCAGGCACGAGCGCGCACGGTCGTGCAGAAGTGGACAACCCGGGGTCGGCGGCCCGGCCTCGCCCGTGAGGGCCGCTGGAACGGTCCTCTCGCGAGCTCTATGATCGCCACATTTCCAGCACGGATACCCCGGGCGGACGGCCTCCCGCCGCCTGTTCGGACACGCGTACGAGATCCATGAGACCCATACGAAGCCAGTGCGGAACGAATGCCATGCGGGAGCGAGCGGTGAGCGGAACCCTCGATGGGCAGGGCGGCGCGCCCGGCCCTACGCCTACAGTCGTCACGCAACGTAATGAATCCAGTGATTTTCGTGCCGCGTTCAATGCCGCCCAGCTCGCCATGGCCGTGGTGGGCCGCGACGGCCGGGTGCGCACCGCCAACCACGCCCTCGGGGCGCTGCTGGGCACCGATCCGGCCCGGCTCGCCGACGCCCCGGCCGCCGAGTTCACCGGCCTGCGCGAGGACTCGCGCACCTGGAGCGCGTACCGCGAGGTGCTGCTCGGCCGCCGCGAGCGGCTGCACTGCACCCGGCGGCTGAAGCACACCGGCGGGCAGGGGGTGTGGGCCGAGGTGATCGTCACGCCGCTGCCCGACAGCTGCGACACCCTCCTCTCCGTCGCCGACATCAGCGACCGGCGCGACCTGCGGGCCCGCCTGCGGCACCTGCGGATGCACGACCCGGTCACCCGGCTGCCCAACCGCAGCCTGTTCTTCGAGCGGCTGACCACCGCGCTCGCCACGGCCTCCGCCGCGGACGGCGGCACCGGCCGGATCGGGGTCTGCTATCTGGACCTCGACGGCTTCAAGGCCATCAACGACACCCTCGGCCACCGGGCCGGCGACAGACTCCTGGGCGCGGTGGCGCGCCGGCTGAGCGAGTGCGCCGCGCCCGGCGGCCATCTCGTCGCCCGCCTCGGCGGCGACGAATTCGCCCTGCTCGTCGAGGAGTCGGAGGGCACCGAGCAGCTCGTGCGGCTCGCCGCCTGCGTCCAGGACCGGCTCCAGCGGCCGTTCGAGGTGGCCGGGCAGCGGCTGTCGGTCTCGGCGAGCATCGGCGTCGTCGAGCGCCCCGCGGCCGGCACCCACGCCACCGAGCTGATGCAGGCCGCCGACACCACGCTCTACTGGGCGAAGGCCGACGGCAAGGCCCGCTGGACGCTCTTCGACCCCGAGCGCAACGCCCACCGGATGACCCGTCAGGCCCTGTCCAGCACGCTGCGGCCCGCGGTCGAGCGGGGCGAGTTCGTGCTCCAGTACCAGCCGCTGGTGGGCCTCGTCGACGGGGTCGTCCGCGGCGTGGAGGCGCTGGTGCGCTGGCGGCACCCGCAGTTCGGGGTGCTCCCGCCGAATCGGTTCATCGGCCTCGCCGAGGAGACCGGGGCCATCGTCCCCCTCGGCCGCTGGGTGCTCGGCACGGCCTGCCGCCAGGCCAGGCGCTGGCAGCTCGAACACCCCGCGGAGCCGATCGTCGTCAGCGTCAACGTCGCGGTGCGGCAGGTGTGGGACTCCGACCTCGTCTCCGACGTGGCGGCCATCCTCGCCGAGACGGGCCTGCCGCCGCGGCTGCTGCAGCTGGAGCTCACCGAGTCGGCCGTGATGGGCTCGGCCGGCCGCCCGCTGCAGCAGCTGCGCCAGCTCAGCGACATGGGCGTGGCCATCGCCATCGACGACTTCGGCACGGGCTACTCCAACCTCGCCTACCTCAGCCGCCTGCCGGTCTCCACGCTCAAGCTCGACGGCTCCTTCGTCCGCGGCTTCCGCGCCGAGGAGCCGCCGAACCCGGCGGACGAGACGATCGTCGAGGCCCTCGTCCAGCTCGCGCACCGGCTGGGGATCACGGTGACGGCCGAGTGCGTGGAGAGCGCGGAGCAGGCGGAGCGGCTGGGGCGGATCGGCTGCGACACGGGACAGGGCTGGTTCTACTCCCGGCCCGTGCCGGCGGACTCGATCTCGTCGCTGCTGATGACGGGGGTACGGCCGTAAGCCGCCCGTACGGGCTGAGCGCTCCTCCGGCCGCCACGCCACGCGGGCGGACCGCTAGCTCAGCCCGTACACGTCCGCGATCAGCTCGTAGCTCCGCAGCCGCGCGTCCGCGCCGTGCACGCTCGTCGTGATCATCAGCTCGTCGACCCCGGTGGTCTTCACGAGGTGGTTCAGCCCGTCCCTGACCGCCTCGGGGGTCCCGTGCACCGCGCTCGCCAGCCGGTCCTCCACGAACTGCCGCTCCGCCGGGCTGTAGTCGTACGACTCGGCCTCCTCCGGCGTCGGCACGAGCCCGGGCCGCCCCGTGCGCAGCCGCAGCATCGACAGCGCGCCGGTGAGCAGCTGGCGCCTGGCCTCCGCCGGGTCCTCCGCGGCGAAGGCCTGCACGCCGATCTTGGCGTACGGGCGGTCGAGGACCTCGGACGGCCGGAAGCACTGCCGGTACAGCTCCAGCGCGGCGACGGTGTTGCCGGAGGAGAAGTGGTGCGCGAAGGAGAAGGGCAGGCCCAGCGCCCCGGCGAGCCGCGCGCTGAAGCCGGACGAGCCGAGCAGCCACACCGAGGGCCGGTCCGCGCGCTGCACGCCGCCGGGGACCCGGCCCTGGACCGGTCCGGGCACGGCGTGGATCCCGGCGTAGCGGTGCCCGTCGGGGAAGTCGTCGTCCAGGAAGCGGATCAGCTCCGCGAGCTGCTGCGGGAACTCGTCCGCGCCCTCGCTGAGCCGGTCCGCGCGGCGCAGCGCGGCCGCCGTCGCGCCGTCCGTCCCGGGGGCGCGCCCGAGGCCCAGGTCGATGCGCCCGGGCGCGAACGCCTCCAGCGTGCCGAACTGCTCGGCTATGACCAGCGGCGCGTGGTTGGGCAGCATCACCCCGCCGGAGCCGAGGCGGATGCGGTCGGTGTGCGCGGCGAGGTGGGCGAGCACGACGGCCGGGGAGGAGCTGGCGATGCCCGGCATCGAGTGGTGCTCGGCGACCCAGAAGCGGTGGTAGCCGCGGCGCTCGGCGAGCCGGGCCAGCTCGACGGTGGTGGCGAGGGCCTGGCCGGCGGTCCGGCCCGCGCCGACGGTCGCCAGGTCCAGTACGGACAGGGGGACGGGGGCGCTGCCCAGGGCCTGTCCCCGGATGAAGTCGTCCTGCGCGTCGGGCACGGTGGTCCGCCTTCCTCTTCCTGATCTGTTCGCTGCGTCTGTACGCGACGTCTGTACACGCGTCTGTGCGTGCGTCTGTTCCTGATCGGTTCCCGCTCCGCTGCAGCCGGAGACTCTCTCCGGTTATTCCCGGTCCCGCCCCTCGGCCGCGGCCCGGCCGGCATGGCAACGGCATATGCCGTACTGCCAACACCCTCTTCCTGCCATGCGTTTCGCGGTTATCGTGGTCGGCGGGAGACTCGCCGGAAGCCCGTAGGGGGAGACCGTGGCGCTCAAGCCCGACCCGACCGCGCCGTTCCACTCGGTGCAGTACGCCCTGCGGGTGCTGGAGGCCGTCGCCCGGTACTCCGGCGGCGTCACCGAGGCCCAGATCTCCCGCGAGACCGGCCTGCCGGCCGCCCACCTGGCGCACCTCCTGCCGATGCTCCGCCACGAGGAGTACGTGCAGCGGACCGGCGACGGCGGCTACGTCACGGGCGACGCCCTCACCCTCCTCGGCTCCGGCGGCGACCGCAGCGCCGCCCTGCACCACAAGCTCCAGCAGTCGCTGTACGAGCTGCGCGACTCGCTGGGCGCCGCCGTCTACCTGAGCCGCTACATCGACGGCGAGGTCCGGATCGCCCAGTGCGCGGACGCCCCGCACATGCCCCGGGTCAACGAGTGGGTCGACTTCCGCTCCGCCGCGCACGCCAGCGCGGTCGGGAAGTGCCTGCTCACCCAGCTCGACCACGACGACCGCCGCGACCACCTCTCGCGCCACCGGGCGGCCCGGCTCACGTCGCGGACGATCACCAGCGAGAAAGTGCTGCTCAACGCGCTCGACCGGCAGCCCGCGACCGTCCCCGTCCTCGATCTCCAGGAGTACGCCCTCGGCACGGTCTGCGCCGCCGTCCCCGTCACCGCGGGGAGCTCGGTCGGCTGCGTCGCCCTCTCCCTGCCCCTGGCCCACGCCCACCGGCTGCGGCAGGCAGCCGAGTCGCTGAACCGGCGGGCCGCTCCGCTCATGCTGTCGATGGCCCTCTAGCCCCTGGGACCGCCCCTCGGACAGCCCCCGGAAGGTGCCCAGGGACGGGGGTGGTCGGGAGCACCCCCCGGGACCAGGTATATTTATCTCTGTCAGCAGGCGCCGCTAGCTCAGTTGGTTAGAGCAGCTGACTCTTAATCAGCGGGTCCGGGGTTCGAGTCCCTGGCGGCGCACAGACAGGCGAAGGCCCTCACCGCAAGGTGGGGGCCTTCGTCGTGC
>NZ_PXWG01000067.1 GCF_003011965.1 Streptosporangium nondiastaticum | reverse complement strand
GTCGAGCGTGCGGAGGGTGAGCAGTACCCCGGCGTTCGCGGAACGGAGCCGCCCCAGGCCCCGTACCGCCTCGGGAGTGGCGGCGTGGGTGGCGTCGTCGAGTACGAGGCAGGCGAAGAGGGAGCGGCCGGCTCGCCGCGACCGGCCTGGACGTCACCCCCGCCGAGTTCACCGTCGGCACGCTGGGCGCGGCGGCCGGGCTGTGGCTGGTCGCGGCCGGCGCCCTCGCGCCGTTCTTCGGGCCCCTGGCCGCCGCGGTCACGATCTGGACCGCGTCCGGCTTCCTCGCCCGCCAGCGCCGCAAGCGCATCGAGAAGTTCATCAACCAGCTCCCCGAGCTCTCGCGCATCCTGGCCAACGCCACCCAGGCCGGGCTCGCGCTGCGCACCGCCCTCGGCATGGCCGCCGAGGAGATGGACGCCCCGGCCGGCGAGGAGCTCGGCAAGGTCGCCGACCGGCTCGCCGTCGGGCACTCGGTGGACGACGCGCTGGGCGAGCTGGCCGACCGGCTGCCCTCCCGCGAGCTGGTCGTGCTCGTGACCACCCTGGTCCTGTCCAACCGGGCCGGCGGCACGGTCGTCAGCTCGCTGCGCAACCTCACGCGGACGCTGGAGGAGCGCAAGGAGACCCGGCGCGAGGTCCGCACCCAGCTGTCCCAGGTGACCGTCACGGCGTACGTCGTCCCGCTGATGGGCCTCGGCACGCTGCTGCTCACGGACCGCATCGCGCCCGGCTCGATCGACCGGATGACCGCGTCGTTCCTGGGACAGGCGGCGGTGGTCACCGCGTTCGTGCTGTACGGGCTCGGGTTCTTCGTCATCCGGCGCCTGTCCCGGATCGACGTCTGAGGGGCGGGACGGAACGGACATGGGATGGGTAGGAATGCTGCTGGGGCTGCTGGCCGCGCTGTCCGTGGCGGGCGTCGTCGCGGGCGTCGTCCTCTGCCGCAGCGAGGCCAGGCTGCCGGACGACCTGGCGCTCGCCCTGGAGGTCGGCTCCACCCGTACGACGGTCGTCGGCTCGGCCGTGGACCGGCTCGGGATGCGCTACGCGCCGCTGGTGCTGCGGATGATGGGCGGCAAGCGGGTGGCGAGGATCCGCAGCCGGATCGACCGGGCGGGCAACCCCGGCGGCCTCACCGTCGACCGGTACGCGGCCCGCCGCGCCGTCTACGGCGCCCTCGGCTTCGGCGGCGCGCTGGTGATGGCCGCCGACGGGCAGTTCCTCCTCGCCGCCCTGCTCGTGGCCTTCGGGCTCTTCTGGAACGAGGTCGGCATCCGGGTGGCCGTCCGCGAGCGCAAGGCCGCGATCGAGCGGACGCTGCCGGACTTCCTCGACGTCCTCGCGGTGGTGGTCAGCGCGGGCCTCGGCTTCCGGCAGGCCCTGGAGCGCGTCGCCGAGCGCTACGAGGGCCCGTGGGCGGACGAACTGCGCATCACGCTGCGCCAGATGGACATGGGCGTGAGCCGCCGCCAGGCGTTCGAGGAGCTGCGCCGGCGCAACGACTCGGAGCAGGTGGCCCAGTTCGTCACGGCGCTGCAGCAGGGCGAGGAGCTGGGCGCCCCCATCGTCGACACCCTGATCGCCATCGCGGGCGACATGCGCCGCGTGGACGCCCAGCTGGCCCGCCGGCGGGCGGCGCGCGCGGTGCCGAAGGCGACCGTGGTGATCACGACGCTCATGGTTCCGGCCACGATGATCCTCCTGGTGGCGGGGTTCTTCCTGGGGTCGGGCACGAACCTCGGCGACCTGGTGGGGAGGTGACCCCGGTGCGCGTGGGGCTGCTGGGGTTCCAGCGTCCGGTTCTGCGGTCCCAACTCCCTTTAACAGAGGGTGAATGGTGGCGGATGGTCTGTTCCGCTACGGCTGTTCCGGCGTACTTTTCTTGTGCTCGCCCGCCTGCCCGGACCGGGCCGGCCGCCGACGGAGGGAAACGTGATGGGAAAGCGCTTCTTGGGAAACGACCGGGGGCAGACCGCGATCGAGTACCTCGGCATCATCGCCGTGGTGGTGGCGATCGTCCTGGTGCTGACCCGGACGGACTTCGGGAGCGCGATCGCGAGCGCCATCTCCGACAAGATCACCGAGGTGACGGGCGGCTGACCGGGGAGCCGGGGGCGCGGCGGGCCGGAGGCCGGGCCGTGCGGGGGGCCGGGGGGCCTGCTCATGGGCTGACGGGACGGTGGACCGGCGGCGGGCGCGACCGGGGGCAGGCGTTCCCCATCTACCTCACCGCAGTGGCCGCGTTCCTCTTCCTCGCCCTGGCGTTCTTCGCCGTCGGCCGGGCGGGCGCCACGAAGAACGGCGCCCAGACCGCCGCCGACGCCGCGGCCCTCGCCGCCGCGCAGACGTACCGGGACCAGCTCCGTACGGGCCTGCTGACGGCCGTCGGCGCGGGCGGCCCGTGGGCGGACTGGCTGGCCGGCCGCCTGGGCGATCCCGAGGCGGCCTGCGGCAGCGCGGAGCCCTATGCCCAGGCCAACGGCGCGCACGTCCAGGGGCGTTGCGCCACCTCCGGGGGCCTGCTTCCGGTCTCGTTCACGGTCACGGTCGAGTCCGCCGCCGCGGTGGGGAAATCCGTCGTCCCGGGGACGGAGGACCGGCACGCGACCGCGACGGCGCGGGCCGTCGTCGAACCGCGCTGCTGGGGGCCGCTGCCCGCCCCCGCTTCGCAGACCCCGCCGCCCTCCGGCGGCCCGGCGCCGTCCGCGAGCCCCGGCGCCGGCGCGCCGGCGCAGGGGAAGCCCGCCGTCGAGATCGTCTGCGACGGCGAGACCGTACGGATCGAGCCGGACCGGCCCGGGGCGCCGGTGAAGGCGGCGACGCTCTTCACCGTACGACTGGCGGACGGCGCCGCGTGAACCCGGCGAACGGGACTCGACCGGTCCGGGCCCGCCCGGCGAACGGAACCGGACCACTCCGGGCCCGCCCGGCGAACGGAACCGGACCGGCCCGGGCCCGCCCGACGAACGAAGGATCACGACCATGAGGATGCGGCACACGACGAAGGCCCGCAGGGGCGCCGCGGCGGCCGTGCTCGCGGCCGTCATGGCCCTGACCGCGGCGGGCTGCGGGGACGACGGCGGCGGAGGGGGCGGGAAGGCGGACGGCGACGGCGCCCGCGCCTCCGGGAAGGCCTCGGCGCAGCGCGGCGAGGCCAAGAACCGCCCCCAGGGCCAGGCGCCGTCCGACGCGATCGGGGAGATGAAGGGACCGGACGGGATAGCCCTGGCCATCACCTCAGTCGTCCGGGACGAGGGCGGCTTCGTGACGGTCAACGGCACGCTCACCAACCGCGGTTCCCGGCCGTTCAACGCGATCCACTGGCTGTCGAAGGAGACGGAGATGAAGTCCCGCTCCTCCATCTCGGGCGCCTCGCTCGTCGACGCCTCGGGCAAGAAGCGCTACCTGGTGCTCCGCGACACCGACGGCGAGTGCCTGTGCAGCACGGGCCTGACCAACATCAAGCCCAGCGAGAGCCGCCCGGTCTTCGCGCAGTTCCCCGCGCCCCCGGCCGACGTCAACGAGGTGGACTTCCAGCTGCCCACGATGCCGTCCGTCCACGTGAAGATCTCGGGGTGAGCGCGCCGTGCCGACGCTCCGGGCCCGCTGCGGCACCGTCCTGGCCGCCACGCTGACCACGCTCCTCGCAGTTGCCGCTACGCCCGCCGCCCCGCCTGCCGCCGCCCAGGGGCGCTCCGGCCCCGGCGGCCCGGCGAACACGACCCCGCCCGTGAAGATCAACGGCTCCGATCCGGACCTGAAGCTGCGCTCCGGCGCGAAGCTCGCGGCAGGGCGGGTCCTCGACATCAAGTCCGTGGTCGAGACGGAGGGCGGCGACGAGCGGCGCGAGGACACCAACGTGGACGTCACCTTCGCCCTCCAGGCCGAGGTCCTCTTCGACAAGGACAGCTCGCGGCTCAGCCGCGAGGCCGGCAAGCGCATCAGCGCGATCGCGGCGGAGGCCAAGAAGCAGAAGGCGGGCACCCTGCGCGTCTTCGGCTTCACCGACAACCTCGGCTCCGCCGAACACGGCCTCGCGCTGTCGAAGGAGCGGGCCGGCGCGGTGCAGCGGCAGCTCGCCGAGGAGATCGGCTCGTCCTCGGTCGCGTACCAGATCCGGGGGTACGGCGAGCAGTTCCCGATCGCGGACAACTCCACGGAGGAAGGGCGGATGAAGAACAGGAGGGTGGAAGTCAGCTTCCCGCGGCGGGGGTAGAGGGTGCGGGATCAACCGGCTTACGGGTTATCCACATCCGGGTTATCCACAGGGGTCGCCGTACGGGCGGGGATCGGCTGTCCTTGATGCATGAAGGCTGATCACCCGCGGTCTTTCGGGGCTCTCCCGCGCCCGCACGGTCCTCGCTCGCGCCTGCACTCACGACTGCGCGAACTGGCCGCCGTGCAGGGCGGAGTCGTGCTGACGTCCCAGGCCGTGGCCGCCGGCCTCTCCCGTGGTGCGGCCGCCCGCTCGCTGCGCCGCGCGGGCTGGTCCCGGCTGCACGCGGGCGCGTGGGCGGAGCCGGGCCGGGAGACCGGTCTGCGGCTGCGCCTGCGGGCCGCGCAGCTGCACTGCCCCGAGCTGGTCGCGAGCCACAGCGCGGCCGCCGCCGCGCACGGGATCGTGCTGATACGGCCGTGCAGGCCCGAGTTCACGTCCGCCGGGGGACGCAAGCGCGGGGCCGGGGCCCTTGTCCACCGGATCCCGCTCGCGGACAGCGAGGTCGCCGTGGTCTCGGGCGTCCGCGTCACCACGGCCGTGCGGACGCTGTGCGACCTGCTGCGGGCCCTGCCCGAGGACGAGGCCGTCATCGCCGCCGACTCCGCGCTCTCCCACGGCCTGGTGCGCCGGGAGGAGGTCGCGCGGGCGCTGGAGGAGGCGCCGCGGCGGCCGGGCACCCGGGCGGCACGGCGGGCGCTCGCCCTCGCCGACCCGGCCAGCGGCTCCCCGGCGGAGACCAAGGCCCGCCTGGAGATGGCAGCGGGCGGCCTCCACCCGGAGTCCCAGGCGGAGGTGACGACGGACCGCGGGCGCACGGCGCGGCTGGACTTCCTCTTCCGGGCCGAGGGCCTCGGCATCGAGATCGAGGGCTTCACCTGGCACGGCACGAGGGCCGCCCACCAGAACGACACGATGCGCTTCAACGACCTCGCGGGCTGCGCCGGGATCCGCCGCATCCTCCGCTTCACCAGGGACGACGTCTTCCACCGCCCCCGGCTCATGGTCCGCACCGTCCGCCGGGCGCTCGACGACCTGCGCGGGCGTGATCCGACGGTCGCGAACTCCGGTACGGGCACGGCAGGATGGGGCGGCGCGGATGCCGGGGGAGTGGTGAGGGAGGCGTGGGATGAGGGGCCGCGGGAAGGCGAGGGGCGGGGTCGTCGGGGTGACGGTGCTGGGGCTGCTGATGGCACTGACCGGCAGGGCGGTGGCGGCGGGCGAGGCCGGAGCCCTCACCGGGTACGCGATGGCCCCGGGCGCCCAGGCGATCGAAGGCGCACTCGCCGGGGACGGCGGGCCGCTGCTGAAAGAGGGCCCGCACACGTACAAGGACTCCGTCCGCCCCGGTGAGCGCAAGCGCTACACGGTCGAGCTGGACGGCACGTCGAACGCGTACGTCTCCGCCGTGGCCGCCCCGAAGCCCGGCAGCGCCATGGGGCCCAGGGACGGCATCGACGTGGCCCTGGAGGCGGCGGACGGCACGCCGTGCGGCGCGGGCCGGCACCGCACGTTCCTGTCGGCCGGAGGCGCCTATCCCGTCGCCGACTACGCGGAGCGCGTGCCCCGGGCGGGCAGCGCCTGCGCGGCCGCGGGCACGTACCGGTTCGTGCTGGAGCGGGGCGATGCGGCGGGCGGCGACGGAGCGCCGGTGCCGGTGGAGCTGCAGTACGTCACGGCTCCGCCGGGGGACGAGGGGCCGGGCGGTCAGGGCGGCCCGTCCTCCACCGGCGGCAGCTGGGCCTCGCAGGCGCCGCGGATGCCGGACGGGCCGGTCAGGGCGGTCACCGGCGGGTCCGGCTTCAACGACGCGGCGGAGGTGGGCGCCGGCTCCTGGAAGGACGAGCTCCGCCCCGGCGAGACCCGCTTCTACCGCGTCGCCGTCACGGCGGGCCGCCAGCTCTTCGCCCGCGCCCGGTTCGGCGCGGCCCCGAGCGGCGGCGCCTCCCCGTACGTGTCCGGCGGGGTCCGCCTGGGGCTGAACAACACCGCGCGGGGCTACGTGATGAACCGGACCACCGGGTACCAGGGCAAGCCCGCGGTGGTCTCCCTGGCCACGCCCCCGGCCGCGTCCGGCGGCGGCGTGGCGGTGGGGGACGCCGTGCGGGGCATGCGGTTCGCCGGGTGGTACTACCTCCAGGCCAGCCTGAGCCCCAGAGCCGGCACGGGGGGAACGGGGGCGTCCGTGGCGTCCGCGGCGGCGGCCGTGCCCGTGACGCTCGACGTCGACGTGGCCGAGGCCCGGCCGGGCGCCCCGGCGCCGAAGCCGGCCTCCGGCGTCGTCCCGGCCGGGGACAAGGCGCGGGACGGGCGGCTGCGCGTCATCGGCTACACGGGCGTGGGCACGGGCTCGGCCCTCCTGGCCGGCCTCGCGGGCTGGACCCTGGCGGCCCGGCGCCGTACGAGGAGGGGCGGGGGAGTGACGGGGGCGTGACGCGCGGGGCGCGTGGTTGTGACGTGCCGGGCCCGCGTCAGGCCGGGGGCGCTCAGTCAAGGATGCCCCGCATCCTTGGACCCGCCGCGGCGGTGAGCAGCCACAGCGGCGCAGCCCGGCGGTGCCGGACCGGCGGCAGCCGAGGCGTCCTCGAAGCGAACGCCCGCGTCAGGCCGGCGCGTCCTCGAAGCGAACCCTCACGCCGGGGCGCAGCCCCCAGCCCTCCATGGCGCCCGCCGTGGACTCCAGCACGTGGCGCGCACGGAGCCGCGGCAGGCCGAGGCGGCCCGGCCGCATGGTGCGGACCGCGAGGACCGTCAAGTGGCGGTCCAGGTAGGCCACGTCGATGGCGAAGCGCATCCGGAAGGTGTGCACGCTCGCGGCCGGTGTGAGGAGCAGGGCGCCGTCGACGGTGTCGCGGCCCAGGAGCCCTCGGGTGCGGGCCCGGTAGGAGGCGGCGATCTCCAGGGGGACCGGCGGGCCTCCCGGGACGTGCAGCCGGGCCGTGCCGTCCTGTCTGCGGGGCATGCCCGGACTTTATCCACAGGCCTGCGCGGGGGTGCGCGGATGTCCGTAATCTCATGGTCATGGATCTCGGGGGCAAGGAAGCGCTGTTGACCGCGGCCGCGGTCGTCTACGGGGCCGTGGCGGGGCGGTTGGTGCCCAGAGCCGGGTATCGGCTGAGCGTCGAGCCCGAGGAGCCGTGGCGGTCGGCGGGCCCGTGCGGGCACGCGGTCGCGGGGTGGCTGGGCCGGGCGCGGTGCGGGGTGTGCGGAGAGGGGTACGGCCCGGGGGCGCTGCTGCCCGCGGTGGTGACGGCCCTGGTGTGCGGGGCGCTCGCGGCGGTGGTCGGGGCCCGGCCCGAGCTCGCGGTGTGGCTGCTGGCGGCGCCGGTGGCCGTGCTGCTGGCCGCGGTCGACCGCTCGGTGCGGCGGCTGCCGGATGTCCTGACGCTGCCGCTGGCCGCGGGGACGGCGGTCCTGCTCGGCGCGGCCGCCCTCATACCCGGGGCCGCCGGGTCGTGGCCGGGGGCGCTGCTCGGTGGGGCGGCCCTCGGCGGCGGGTACTTCACGCTGTTCCTGATCCACCCGGCAGGGATGGGGTTCGGTGACGTGAAGCTGGCGGTGGGGGTCGGCTGCGCGCTGGGCTGGTACGGCTGGCAGGTGCTGTTCCTGGGCGCCTTCGCGGGGCTGCTGCTGGGGTCCTTCTACGGGGTGGCGCTGCTGGCGGCCCGGCGGGCGGGGCGCGGGACGGCGCTGGCCTTCGGCCCCTTCATGATCGCGGGCGCGTGGCTGGGGGTGCTGGCCGGAGGCGCGGCCGCCGGCTGAGAGAGAGGGGAGGCGAGAAGCGGCACACAGGACCCCACCGAACTATTGGATCGATCAATCCAAAACTGCTACGGTCGGATCATGGCCCGACCGAGGAAGTTCGACGAGGAGCGGGCGGTCGACGCCGCGCTCGAGGCGTTCTGGACCGCCGGGTACGAGGCGACCTCGACCCAGGATCTGTGCGAGGCCACGGGGCTGGGCCGGAGCAGCATCTACAACACCTTCAAGAGCAAGCACGACCTCTTCCGGCGCGCCCTGCTCCGCTATATGGAGCGCAAGAACGGGAGCATCGTCGCCGTCCTGGAGAGCGGGCTGCCCGCCCGGGAGAAGCTCCGGGCGCTCCTCGACGTCATCGTCGAGGAGGAGGGGCTCTACGCGGAGGACCGCCGCGGCTGTCTGGTCGTCAACTCCTGCATCGAGCTCGCGGCCAGGGATGCCGAGGTGGCTCAGGTGCTGGAGCGCGACTATCAGCGGCGGTTCCAGGCGCTGAAGGCCGTGATCGAGTCCGGGCAGCGGGACGGCGACATCGACCCGGCCAAGGACGCCGGCGCGCTCGCGCACTTCGTCATCGCGGCCATCGGCGGCATGCGCGTCTCGGCGCGGGCCGGCGTCGGGCGGGAAGCGCTGGAGGGCATCGTGCGCACGACGCTCGACGCCGTCTGACGGCTCTCCTCTTCCGGGCGGTCTCCGTTCGGCACGCACCTTCGCACGTGTTCGCACGTGCCTTCGCGCGCCTCAATTTTGTACTGATCAATCCAAAACAAGCTCATCCAAACATCCAAACCCTGCCGATCCACCACACCTACCCCTCCAAGGAGCACCCCACCATGCCCCGCGCCGTCCATCTCCTGGCCCTCGGCATCTTCGCCATGGTGACCAGCGAATTCGTCGTCGCCGGACTGATGCCGCAGATGGCCGAAGGGCTCGGCGCCAGCATTCCGGAGATCGGCTACCTCATCACCGCCTTCGCGCTCGCCATGGCCTTCGGCGGCCCGGTCCTGACCGTGGCCGTGATGCGGCTGCGGCCGAAGACCGCGCTGCTGGTGCTGTTCGCCGTCTTCCTCGCCGGCAACGTGCTGGCCGCGACCGCGACCACGTACGGCGCCATGCTGGCGGCGCGGATCGTCACGGGCGTCGCCTCGCAGGCCTTCTTCGGCGTCGCGCTGTCCCTGTGCGCCCAGCTCACCCGCCCCGAACTGCGCGGCCGGGCCGCCGCCGTCGCCCTGAACGGCCTGATGCTCGGCACCCTGCTGGGCCTCCCGCTGTCCACGCTCGTCGGCGAGCACTTCGGCTGGCGCGCCGCCTTCTGGGCCATCTCCGCGCTCGCCGCCCTCGCCGCGCTGTGCACCGCCGCCGGCATCCCCGCCGTGGAGCGGTCCGCCGAGGGCGGGGGCCTCCGCGAGGAGCTGGCCGTCTTCAAGCGCCGCAGGCTCTGGCTGACGCTCTCGACCAGCACGTTCGTCATCGGGGCGACGTTCGCCGCGTTCAGCTACCTCAACCCGGTCCTCACGGGTCTCACCGGCTTCTCCACGGGCGCCGTCCCCCTGCTGCTCATCGCCTACGGGGCCGCCACCGTCGCCGGCAACTGGGTCGTGGGCCGCCTCGCCGACCGCCACGCCGTCCCCGTCCTGCTGTGCGGCCTGGCGCTCAACGCCCTCTTCCTCGCCGGTTTCGCCCTGACCGCGCACCTGCCCGTCCCGGCGGTGGCGTTCACGGTGGGCATGGGGCTGGTCGGCGTCACCATGAATCCGGCGATGGTCACCCGCGTCCAGCGCGCCGGCAACGCCCGCCCGCTGGTCAACACGATCCATTCCTCCTGCATCACCCTCGGGATCGTCATCGGCTCGTCGGCCGGCGGCCTGGCCGTCGACGCCTCCGGCCTGCGCGCCCCGCTGTGGCTCGGCGCCGCCCTGGCCGTCGTGGGACTCCTCACCCTCATCCCCGACCTCACCCGCGCCCGCCGGGCCCCGGAATCCGCCGCGGCGTCCCCCGAACGGCTCTCCGACGCGCCCGAACCCATCGCCGCGTCAAGTCGGCCGTGATTTTTCCGGACGTTATCGAAGTGTGCCCAAGAGGCTGCCGGGACTGTCCGCGGAATGGCTGGTTCTACGCCGTAGGCCCAGTACTGGCGGGCCCCCGGGGCCTCCGGCCGCACCGGGCCGGCCCCGCCCATCCATGATCAAAAAGTCACCGAGTGTCAGCATCCCGGGGGTCGTCACCCCCGTGGGTGCAACGAGCACGGCCTCAGACCGGTTAAGGTGGAAACCCCCCCTCGGGCCGGTCCGTATCCCCCCCACGGACCGGCCCGTTTTCTTTCCCCGTCATCACCCTGGGTGACGATCCGTGCGACCCGGACCCCCGGGAGCAGGGGTCAGCCGCGGCGGGCCCAGATGTTGACGCCCTCGGTGCTCACCGCGAGGGCATCGATCTCGGCCAGCTCCGCGTCGGTCAGCTTCGGCGCCCCCAGCGCGGCCACGTTCGCCTCCAGCTGGGCCACGCTCGACGCGCCGATCAGCGCCGAGGTCATCCGCGGGTCGCGCAGCACCCAGCTCAGGGCCAGCTGCGCGAGCGACTGGCCGCGCCGCCCGGCGATCTCGTTCAGGCCCCGCAGCCGGCCCACCACGTCCTCGGTCAGCAGCGCCGGGTCCAGGGACTTGCCCTGCGAGGCGCGCGAGCCCTCCGGGACGCCGTGCAGGTACTTGTCGGTCAGCAGGCCCTGCGCGAGCGGCGCGAAGGCGATGCAGCCCATGCCCTCCGTCTCCAGGGTGTCCAGGAGCGCGTCGTCCTCGGTCCAGCGGTTGATCATCGAGTACGAGGGCTGGTGGATGAGGGCCGGCACGCCCATCTCGCGCAGCAGCCGGGCCGCCTCGGCGGTCTGCTCGGCGCTGTAGGACGACACGCCCGCGTAGAGCGCCTTGCCCTGCCGGACGGCGGACGCGAGCGCGCCCATCGTCTCCTCCAGCGGGGTTTCCGGGTCGAACCGGTGCGAATAGAAGATGTCGACGTAGTCGACACCCATCCGGCGCAACGACGCGTCCAGCGAGGACAGCAGGTATTTCCGCGAGCCCCACTCGCCGTACGGCCCGGGGTGCATCAGATAGCCGGCCTTCGTCGAGACGAGGATCTCGTCGCGATACGGCCGGAAGTCCTGTGCGAAGATCTTGCCGAAGTTCAGCTCGGCGGAGCCGGGCGGCGGGCCGTAGTTGTTGGCCAGGTCGAAGTGCGTGATCCCGAGGTCGAAGGCGCGGCGCAGAATGGCGCGCTGCGACTCCAGGCTGCGGTCGTCACCGAAGTTGTGCCACAGTCCGAGGGAGATGGCCGGGAGCTTCAGGCCGCTGCGGCCCGTGCGCCGGTACTCCATCGTGTCGTAGCGGTTATCGGCCGCTCGATAGTGAGCGGAATGTGTGGAATCGGTCATGTGCATCTGACTATCACGGTCTTGTGACAGACCGAGTTGGGTTCCCGTGACACGCGGGCAGTAATGTGGCGCCCTCGGGGCGACCGCCGTGGCTTGGAGGGGCTGGAAACGTGAAGTTGCGCGACCTGGTGTACAGGCTCTACGCACGCCGGGTGGAAGGCCGCCTCGACCATGCGCAGGTGCCCAAGCACATCGGCGTCATCCTCGACGGCAACCGCCGCTGGGCGCGGGCCGACGGCCGCACGACCGAGCAGGGCCACCAGGCGGGCGCCGACAAGATCTCGGAGCTGCTCGGCTGGTGCGCCGAGACCGACGTCGAGGTCGTCACCCTCTGGATGCTCTCCACCGACAACCTCGACCGCCCGGCCGTGGAGCTCAACCCGCTGCTCGGCATCATCGAGAACACGGTGCGCGGCCTGGCCGCGGACGGCCGCTGGCGCGTCCACCACGTGGGCACGATGGACCTGCTGCCGGCCCGTACGCAGCAGGTGCTGAAGGAGGCCGAGCAGGACACGATCGGCACCCGCGGAATACTGGTCAACGTGGCCGTCGGCTACGGCGGCCGGCAGGAGATCGCGGACGCGGTGCGGTCGCTGGTGCTCGAAGCGGCGGAGAACGGGACGTCGTTCGAGGAACTGGCCGAAACGGTCGATGTCGAGCACATCACCAAACACCTGTACACGCGCGGTCAGCCCGACCCGGACCTCATCATCCGCACCAGCGGTGAACAGCGCCTCTCGGGATTCATGCTCTGGCAGAGCGCGCACTCGGAGTATTACTTCTGCGAGGTCTTCTGGCCCGCTTTCCGGAAGGTCGACTTCCTGCGCGCATTGCGCGATTACGCGGCGCGCCACCGCCGGTACGGCTCCTGACCTTTGTGGTCGTAGGGCCGCCGGAGCCGTACAGCAGTAGGTTCCGGCACCACTGGTACGGCTCCTGACGGACCGGCGGTTCACCACGCCGCCGCATATGCCGTTGCATGGTCAAGCGGTCCAGCGGGAATATCCCCTCCAGGCCGACGGTCTGTCCTAAGACCGTCGCTCTGCCAGCGGGCGGCATGGGGCCGCCCGCCCGGGAGGCCCTTTGCACACGGACGACGACCGTGCGGACCGAGCGGCCCTGTCAGGCCGCGCGGCCGCCCGCGGAGGGCCGCAGCCGGGCCCTCGAAGGGCTCCGATCCCGGCCCATTCCCCGGCGACGCCGTCGCGCCCCGACCTCCCTGAGGGGGTTCGTCCACCCGTGGTGACCAGCAAGAAGCGCCGTGAGAACGACCGGCGCACCTACGTCCTCGACACCAGCGTCCTGCTGGCCGACCCAGGCGCCATGTCCCGCTTCGAGGAGCACGAGGTCGTGCTGCCCGTGGTGGTGGTCACGGAGCTGGAGGCCAAGAGGCACCATCCGGAGCTCGGTTACTTCGCGCGGCAGGCGCTGCGCCTGCTGGACGCGTACCGGGTGCAATTCGGCCGACTGGATTCCCCGATTCCGATCGGTGATCTGGGCGGGACGCTCAGGGTCGAGCTCAACCACTCGGATACGGGCATACTGCCCGCCGGCTTCCGCCTCGGCGACAACGACTCGCGCATCCTCGCGGTCGCCCGCAACCTCCAGGCCGAGGGGTACGACGTCACGGTCGTCTCCAAGGACCTGCCGCTGCGGATCAAGGCGTCCGCGGTCGGCCTCCTCGCCGAGGAGTACCGCGCGGAGCTCGCCATCACCGACTCCGGGTGGACCGGCATGGCGGAGCTCCCCGTCACCGCCGAGCAGGTCGACGAGCTCTACGCCGCCGAGGTCATCCACGTCGCGGAGGCGGCGGAACTGCCGGTGCACACCGGCCTGGTGCTGCAGTCCGAGCGCGGCAAGGCCCTCGGCCGGGTCGCCGCCGACGGCTCGGTGCGCCTGGTGCGCGGCGACCGCGAGGCGTTCGGCATCCACGGCCGCAGCGCCGAGCAGCGCGTGGCGCTCGACCTGCTGCTCGACCCCGAGATCGGGATCGTGTCGATGGGCGGCCGGGCCGGCACGGGCAAGTCGGCGCTGGCGCTGTGCGCGGGCCTGGAGGCCGTCCTGGAGCGCCGGCAGCACCGCAAGGTGATGGTCTTCCGGCCGCTGTACGCGGTCGGCGGGCAGGAGTTGGGCTATCTGCCGGGCAGCGAGGCGGAGAAGATGAGCCCGTGGGCCCAGGCCGTCTTCGACACCCTCTCGGCGGTGACGAGCTCCGAGGTCATCGACGAGGTCGTCGAGCGCGGCATGCTGGAGGTGCTGCCGCTCACCCACATCCGCGGCCGTTCCCTCCACGACGCCTTCGTGATCGTCGACGAGGCGCAGTCCCTCGAACGGAACGTGCTGCTGACCGTTCTGTCCCGGATCGGTGCCAACTCCCGGGTGGTGCTCACCCATGACGTGGCCCAGCGCGACAACCTCCGTGTGGGGCGGTACGA
Source organism: Streptosporangium nondiastaticum (assembly GCF_003011965.1). Classification (GTDB taxonomy): domain Bacteria; phylum Actinomycetota; class Actinomycetes; order Streptomycetales; family Streptomycetaceae; genus Streptomyces; species Streptomyces nondiastaticus. The sequence continues at coordinate 20,004 of NZ_PXWG01000067.1, read as the reverse complement.
CGGGGTGGTCGCCGTCGTCGAGAAGCTGAAGGGGCATCCGCTCTTCTCGCACGTCACGCTCACGCGTTCGGAGCGTTCGCCCATTGCGGCGCTGGTGACCGAAATGCTGGAGGACGGCAGGATCTGACGCCTTCCGTTCCCTCGCGGCGGCGCACGGCAAAGCCAAGGAGCCTAGCCGTGCGCCGCTGTTGCCCGCCGGGCTTTCCGTAAATGCCCGGCGATAAACGAGGTGTGACCTTTCCCACGTAACCCGGAATTGCCTCGGGGCATCCCGTTCGGGCAGAGTCTGCTTCCTGTCAGGCCCCGCATACGGCACTTCGGCCCCTCGTGGGCAGTGCATAGCAGCTCGAAGAACTGAACAGCGCCGCCGTATGCCGCCCGAGCGACACGCGGACCTCCCTCGCGGGAGGCCCCACGGGCCCGTGCCTCCCGTGACCGTTACGGAGGCCAGCGCCAGGGGCACGATCGCGCTCGCGTAGGTCACCCGTGCGGGCGATGCTGGAAGGAAAACGTGTGAGCCGGATTTCGGTCCGGGGATTCGCCGTGGCATCCGCCACCGCGGTCACCACCGTCGGCGCCGTCGTAGGTGTCGCTGCAGGCCATGACCAGGGCGCGACCGACCGGGTCGAGGCGACCGCAGCGGACACGACGCTCCTCGCGGACATCCCCGCAGGACAGAACGTCCGGGCACAGGCCGCTTCCCTGACCCAGCAGGCGGACACGCAGTCCGAGGCCGCCGAGACCGCCGCCAAGAAGGACGCCGAGGAGGCCGCGCGCAAGCAGGCCGCCGAGGACGCCACGGCGAAGAAGGAAGCCGCGGACGAGGCCGCCAAGAAGAAGGAGGCCGAGGAGAAGGCCAAGGAGCGCGAGAAGGAGGAGAAGGAGCAGATCAGCTCCCGCTCCGCCACCCGCGACGCCTCGTCCTTCCCCGCCAAGAGCTCCTACTCCGTCGCCGAAGTCCAGGCGATGGCCCGCTCCATGGTCCCCGGCGACCAGTTCCAGTGCTTCAGCAACATCGTGAACAACGAGAGCACCTGGGACTACACCGCGACCAACGCGTCCTCCGGCGCCTACGGCCTCGTCCAGGCGCTGCCCGGCACCAAGATGGCCTCGGCCGGCGCCGACTGGCGGACCAACCCCGCCACCCAGATCAAGTGGGGCCTCGGCTATATGAACGAGCGCTACGGCAGCCCCTGCGGCGCCTGGTCGTTCTGGCAGGCCAACCAGTGGTACTAGGGCGCGGCGACCGACGGTAACGCCGGTCACTTCCCCGTGCGGACGAGCCCCCGGTCTCAACCAGACCGGGGGCTCGCGCCGTCTTCCCCGGCAACGCGGCCCGGGTAACGTTCACCCTGGCCACGGGGGAGTGGGGGTAGAGGAAGAGAAATGTCCAGATTGCCACGATGGGTCGGTGGTGCGGGGGCGGGTCTGACCCGCCTCGCCCGTCGCCTTGAGGAGCGCTCGGCCGAGGCGGAGGGTACAGCCGCCTCCGGCGCTCCCGGGGCCGACGCCGCCGACCCCGCACGCACCTCCCCGCCGAATCGTTCCGGCTGGTCCGGAGCGGCGTCCGCCCCGGACCCGGGCGCTGCCGGAGGACTGTCCTCCGCCGCGCCCGCCGCAGGCGACCCCGTATCCGCCGGCGACGCGGCCGACAGCCGCGCTCACAGCGGCCCGCCCGCCGCGGGCGACCACGTTCCGCCGCCGCCGGGCTACGCACCCGCCGTCCCCGCGCGGCCCGACCCCGTCGCCGCCGTCCCCTGGGGCGTGCGGGTCGCGGCCGAGGTCGCCTGGCGGCTGCTGATCCTGGCCGGCACCCTCTGGGTGCTGATGCGGGTGATCAGCGCCGTCCGCCTGGTGGTGCTGTCCTTCGTCGTCGGCCTGCTGATCACCGCCCTGCTGCAGCCCACCGTCGCCTGGCTGAAGAGACGCGGCGTGCCCCGGGGGCTCGCCACGGTCATGACCTTCATCTCCGGCTTCGTCGTCATGGGCCTGGTCGGCTGGTTCGTGGTGTGGCAGGTGACGGACAACCTCGACGACCTGTCCGGGCAGGTGCAGCAGGGCATCAAGGACCTGAAGCACTGGCTGCTGACCAGCCCGTTCCACGTCACCGAGAAGCAGATCAACAACATCGCCGACAACCTCAGCACGGCCATCGGCGCCAACACCAAGGACATCACCTCCGCCGGCATAGAGGGCGTCCAGGTGATCTTGGAGGTGCTGACCGGCATCCTGCTGGCGATGTTCAGCACGCTCTTCCTGCTCTACGACGGGCCGCGCATCTGGGAGTGGCTGCTGAAGCTGTTCCCGGCGGCGGCGCGCGAGGGCGTGGCGGGCGCGGGCCCGCGGGCGTGGGCGACGCTGACGGCCTACGTGCGGGGCACGGTGATAGTGGCCCTGATCGACGCGATCTTCATCGGCATCGGGCTGTTCTTCCTCAAGGTGCCGCTCGCGGTGCCGCTGGCGGTCTTCATCTTCCTGTTCGCCTTCGTCCCGCTCGTCGGCGCCGTGGTCTCCGGCGCGCTGGCGGTGGTCGTGGCGCTGGTGACGAAGGACGTGTTCACGGCCCTGATGGTGCTGATCGTGGTGCTCGCGGTGCAGCAGATCGAGGGCCACGTCCTGCAGCCGTTCATCCTCGGCCGCGCCGTGCGCGTCCACCCGCTCGCGGTGGTCCTGTCGGTGGTCGCGGGCTCCCTGATCGCGGGCATCGGCGGTGCCGTGGTCGCCGTCCCGCTGGTCGCCGTCACCAATACGGTCGTCGGCTACCTCCGCGCCTTCACCAGGGACAAGGCCCTGGCCGCGGCGCCGCCGGACGGGCCGCCGCCCCCGGGGGAACCGGCGGGCTGAGCGCGTACGAGAGCGGGCCCCGGACGTCGGTGACGTCCGGGGCCCGCTCTTCGTGCGAGGTGCGGATCAGGCGTTGTCCGCCAGGACCTGCTCGGCGTCCAGCGTGGCGCCGGCGGCCTGCAGGACCGCGGCGATCTTGAACGCCTCCTGGATCGTCTCGCGCGAGACGCCCGCCTTGCGGAGGACCTGCTCGTGCGAGTCGAGGCACAGGCCGCAGCCGTTGATGGCCGAGACGGCCAGCGACCACAGCTCGAAGTCGACCTTCTCCACACCCGGGTTGCCGATGACGTTCATCCGCAGGCCCGCGCGCAGGTTGCCGTACTCCGGGTCCGACAGCAGGTGCCGGGTGCGGTAGTAGACGTTGTTCATCGCCATGATCGCGGCGGCGGCCTTGGCGGCCGTGTACGCCTCGGGCGACAGGTTGGCCTTGGCGACCGGCTCCAGCTCGCGCAGCACGATCGGCGAACGGGTCGCGATCGCGCAGGAGAGGACGGTGCCCCACAGCTGCTGCTGCGGCAGGTCGGAGTTGCCGATGACCGAGCCCAGGTTGAGCTTCAGGTCCTTGGCGTAGTCCGGTATGGCGGACTTCAGTTCATCGAGCGCCATGGGAGATCAGCTCACTCGCCCGCGAGGAGCTTGACGGCGTCGAGGGTCTCCTCGCCCTTCGACCAGTTGCAGGGGCACAGCTCGTCCGTCTGCAGGGCGTCGAGGACCCGGAGGACCTCCTTGGGGTTACGGCCGACGGAGCCGGCGGTCACCATGACGAACTGGATCTCGTTGTTCGGGTCCACGATGAAGACGGCGCGCTGGGCGTAGCCGTCCTCGCCCTCGACGCCGCAGGCCTGCATGAGCTCGTGCTTGGCGTCGGCCAGCATCGGGAAGGGCAGGTCGCGGAGGTCCTTGTGGTCCTTGCGCCAGGCGTGGTGGACGAACTCGGAGTCGCCGGAGACGCCGAGGATCTGGGCGTCACGGTCGGCGAACTCGTCGTTCAGCTGACCGAACGCGGCGATCTCGGTCGGGCAGACGAAGGTGAAGTCCTTGGGCCAGAAGAAGACGACCTTCCACTTGCCCTCGTGGGTCTTGTTGTCGATCTGCGCGAAGGCCTTGTCCGCGTCGAGGTCCACACAAGCGGTCAGGTCGAACTCGGGGAACTTGTCACCAACAGTGAGCACGCGCTCTCCTTGCAGCGAGCAGGAAGCTCCGTGACAGGAGTTTCCTTCGGGGTTGGACATGAGCAACCCTGCCACAGGAGCCATTGATAACGGAAATAGCTAGACTGGGTGATGTTGATCGGAGGTGCTTATCAAATGTCATCCGCACCGGTGGCCGCAGCCGCTACGAGCCCGGGGAGCGGGCGTCCCCGCCAGCCCAGCATCGCCCAGCTCAGGGCCTTCGTCGCCGTCGCCGAGCACCTGCACTTCCGCGACGCCGCCACGGCCCTCGGCATGAGCCAGCCCGCGCTCTCCGGGGCCGTCTCCGCCTTGGAGGAGGTCCTCGACGTCCAGCTCGTCGAGCGTACGACGAGGAAAGTGCTGCTCAGCCCCGCGGGCGAGCGTCTCGCCGTCCGCGCCCGCACCGTCCTCGACGCCGTCGCCGCGCTCATGGAGGAGGCCGACGCGGCCCGCGCGCCCTTCACCGGCGTCCTGCGCCTCGGGGTGATCCCGACCGTCGCGCCGTACCTCCTGCCGACGGTCCTGCGCCTGGTTCACGACGCCTACCCCGATCTCGACCTGCAGGTCCACGAGGAGCAGACGTCCTCGCTGCTCGACGGGCTCACCCAGGGCCGGCTCGACCTGCTGCTGCTCGCCGTGCCGCTCGGCGTTCCCGGCATCACCGAACTGCCCCTCTTCGACGAGGACTTCGTACTCGTCATGCCCCGCGACCACTGGCTGGCCGGGCGCGGCGACATCCCGCGCGAGGCGCTGCGCGAGCTCGACCTGCTCCTCCTCGACGAGGGGCACTGCCTGCGGGACCAGGCCCTCGACATCTGCCGCGAAGTGGGCCGCACCTCAGGGGCGTTGGGCACGACCAGCGCCGCCGGGCTGTCCACGCTCGTCCAGCTCGTCGGCGGCGGCATGGGCGTCACCCTGCTGCCGCGCACAGCCCTGCGCGTCGAGACCGAGCGCAACGTCCAGCTCGCCACGGGCTCGTTCGCGGATCCGGTGCCCTCGCGCAGGATCGCCCTGGCGATGCGGACGGGCGCCGCGCGGCAGGAGGAGTTCGGGCAGTTCGCCGAGGCGCTCCGCAAGGAGCTGCGGAAGCTGCCGGTGCGCGTCACGGTGCAGTGAACGGGCAGCCCCCGGGGGCCGGTTGGGGACCGGTCCCCGGGGGTCGCCCGGAACGCTATTCGGTCCGCAGGCCCTCCGGCCGCGTGAGCCGCCACAGCGCGGGCAGGCACGCCACGGTGACCAGGATGATCATGCCCGCGCCCGCACCGATCAGGGGGACGAACGCGAACCAGTCCCGTACCCGCTCGCCGAGCAGGGCGAGCAGCAGCCGCCCCAGACCGAGGCCGAACCCGACGGCCAGCGCCATGCCCAGCGCCACGGGGACCGCGGTCTGCCACAGCACCGACCAGCCGATCGTCGCCCGGCCGGTGCCGCAGGCCACGAGCACGGACAACGCGCTCCTGCGCTCGCGCAGTTGCTCCAGCGTGCCGACGAGCATGCTCACCGCGATCAGCGCGAGCACGCACACGGCGCCGATCGTCAGCCCCTCCTCGACGGCCGCCAGGTGGTTCTCCTTCACCACGCCGCCCATGCGCCACACCCGCATGCCCGGGTCGATGGCGGCGGCGGTGTTGCGGAACCGCTCGACGGAGTCCTCGCGGTCCTCGGGGTCGACCCGGGCCAGCACGGTCGTCCTGGCGTCCGGGATCGCCCGGGTGTCGATGGCGGAAGGAGTGGCCAGCACGCCGAACTGGTGGTCTCCGGTGGGCCCGGGGAGGGTTTCCACGATCCGCGCGGACGCCGGAACGGTCCACCGGTAAGCGGGAGTTCCGCGCTCCTTCGCCCGCTCGAAGCCGTCCATCTCCAGGGCGGTGCCCGGCGGGAAGCGGCCGGCGGTCGGGACGTCGCCACCCTTCTCCTGGGCCACGAAGACGTCGCCGTCGCGGCACGGGCCGATCCTGGCCAGCGTGCGCAGGACGGAGCAGTCGGCGACGTGCACCGTGGTGACGTCGTGCCGCCTGCCCGGGACGTTCGCGTACTGCTCCACGAACGCGACGGCGTCCTGCACGCCGGGCGTGGCCTTGAAAGCCTTCGTGTACGCGGTGATCTCCTCGGGCGTGCCCGGGCGGTACGAGGCCTTCACATGCGACCAGCTCGCGACGCTCCCGCCGGGCCTGTCGTGGCCGCTCTGCATGCCGGAGAGCACCATCTGGACGGCGATCGCCCCGGCCACGGCGACGGTGATGCCGCTGACCGCCCGCGCGGCCGTGCCGCTGCAGGCCTGCAGCCGCCGCGTCGCCAGCTGCCAGGGCAGCGGCCCGCCCCGGAGCCGGGCCACGCACGCCTCGATCAGCCACGGCAGGACCGCGGCGATGCCGATCAGCAGCAGCGCCGCGCCCGCGGCGACCAGGGCCGCCTCGACCGGCCCGTAGAAGGGACTCCGGACGGCCACCACCGTGCCCGGGACCAGCAGCGCCAGGCCCACGGCGGGGATCAGCAGCCGCCACCACAGCCTGCGCCGCCGCGTGGGCGCGCCGCGGACGACCCCGAGCGGCTCGATGGCGACGCGGCGCAGCGCGGACAGCGTCACCACGACGGTCAGTACGGGCACGAGGACGGCGATCAGCGCGGCCGGTGCGGGGCTCGGGGTGACGTCCGAGGGGAAGAGGGTGACGTCGCGGACGGTGACGTGGGTGGCGAACCGGCGGGCGAAGAGGAAGATTCCGGCGCCGGCGAGCAGGCCGAGCAGCGCGCCGCACAGGGCCTCGCCGGCCGCGATCCGCCGGGCCGTGGCGCCGTCCGCGCCGACCAGCCGCAGGGCCGCCAGCCGCCGGTCCCGGCCCTCGCCGCCGAACCGGACGGCGGCCGAGATGAAGACGCCGACCGGGAGCAGCAGGATCACGCATCCGAGGGCGATCAGGACGATCAGCTCGCCGTCCGTGGGCAGGCCGGGCACGTCGTCGCCGAAGCGGTCGATGCGCACGGCGCCGTCGCCCGGTGCGAGACGGCCGTCACCCGCGTAGAAGAAGAGCTCGCTGGGGCCGATGAGGCCCGCGGGGGCGATGGTGCCCACGGTCTTGTACGGGAGCCGCTCGCGCAGGAGCTTCCCGGCCTCGGAGCCGAGGAGCCTGCCGAGGGCGGGGGAGACGACCATCTCGCCCGGCCGGGGCAGATCCGTCACTCCGGGCGGCACCGGGGCGCCGTCCCCCTCGGGGCGCAGCAGCGCGCCGCCGACCTTCTTGTCGCGGAAGTCGGTGCCGGCGTCGCGGTACACGAGCGTGCTGCCGCTCCTGCGCAGTTCGTGGCCCGGCCGCTCGAACTCCAGCGGCGCGTCGACCTGGCGGGCCGCCGCGCGCCGGTCGCGCTCGTCCAGCAGCGTCGGCACGGACGCCGCGATCGCCAGCACGGCCACGCCGAGACCGACGGCCAGCGCGGTGAGCACCGCGCGCAGCAGGCCCTCGCGACCGCCCGCGACGGTGAAGCGCGCGCCCATGCGCAGGTCACGGAGCCAGGCGGCGGCGCCGGTGGGCCCGCCGGGCCGGTCGGCGGGGCCGCGGCCGGGGCGGGGGGCGCCCTGCTCGTCGTCGTTCCGTGCGGTCACGACAGCCCCACCCCCGCCATGTCGCGCGCCCGCCCGTCCCGTACGACGACCTCGCGGTCCGCGTACGCGGCGACGCGCGCCTCGTGGGTGACCAGGACGACCGCGGCGCGGGTGTCGCGCGCGGCCTCGGTCAGCAGCCGCATGACGCGCTCGCCGTTGAGGGAGTCCAGGGCGCCGGTCGGCTCGTCCGCGAAGATCACGCGCGGGGTGGTCACCAGGGCGCGGGCCACGGCGACGCGCTGGCTCTGGCCGCCGGACATCTCGCCGGGCCGCTGCCCGCGGGCGTCGGCGACCTCCAGCTGCTCCAGCCGGTGCAGGGCCTCCTGCTCGGCAGCCTTCCGCTTGACGCCGTTCAGCCGGAGCGGCAGCGCCACGTTCTCCAGGCAGGTCAGCTCCGGCACCAGCTGCCCGAACTGGAAGACGAAGCCGAACTCGGTGCGCCGCACGGCGCTGCGCTCGGCGTCGGAAAGGCTCGGCAGGTCGCGCGCGCCGTAGCGGACCGTGCCGGCGTCGGGGCGGACGATTCCGGCCAGGCAGTGCAGCAGGGTCGACTTGCCGGAGCCCGACGGGCCCATGACGGCGACGACCTCGCCCGGGTGGACGGAGAAGTCCGCGCCGGCCAGCGCGGTCGTGGGGCCGTACGCCTTGTGCAGCCCGGCCGCGGCGAGCAGGGAGCCGGCCGGGGCCGCGGGGGAGCGGCTCACGGCCGCACCGTCTCGGCCAGCTGGTCGAGGCGGGCGGCGGTGATTTCCAGCCACCGCAGATCGGCCTCCAGATGGAAGAGGGCGTGGTCGCAGATCAGCTGGTCCGCGAGGTCGCCGCTCACCTTGCGCCGGGTGAGCTCGCGCATCAGCCGCAGGTGCTCGGTGCGCTGGGCGTCCAGCAGGGAGTCCGCGTCGCGCCCGGTCAGCAGGGCCACGACGACCTTGGTGTAGAGGACGGACTGCAGGTACGGCTCGGGCTTCTCGGGCTCGGCGAGCCAGCGCCCCACGTCCGTGATGCCGGCGTCGGTGATGGCGTAGCGCTTGCGTTCGGGGCCGTCGCCGTGCTCGATCCCGTCGACCTCCACGAGGCCGTTCTTCAGCAGGCGCGACATCGTCGCGTACACCTGGCCGTAGTGGAGCGGGCGGTCGTGGCCGAAGCGGGCGTCGAAAGCGCGCTTGAGGTCGTAGCCGTGGCGCGGGCCGGACTCCAGGAGCGCGAGCAGAGTGTGACCGATGGACATGCGGGGGACTGTACACCGTGGGTATACATCGTGTGTATACCCACGGTGTACAGATGGCGTGATCTTGAAGGAACCGGCGCCCTGTACGGTTTCCCGCACTGCGCCGCGCCCGGTTCCCGCCAGCCGGGGTGCTGTATGTCACGTGCCCCAAAGCCTTGATCAATGGGCGTTTGGTGACAGTTGCGGTGTTAGCTTCATGAGCTGGGTTGGGGGCGGAAAGACTGGAGCTACGGGAGAGATGGGCCGAGCGGAAGCGCGACGGGCGCAGAAGAGCACCCGCACAGCAAAGGGCAAGAAGGCCAAGAAAAGCGGCATACGACGCTTCTTCACATGGAAGAAGCTGCTCGCCTACTTCGTGGCGCTGATCGCTCTCGGGGCGGGAGCCTGCGTGGCGCTCTACCTGTACGTGGACGTCCCCAAGGGCAACAGCCAGGCCAAGCTGCAGAGCAACATCTTCAAGGACTCCGAAGGCAAGATCATCGCGCGGAGCGGTGACGTGAACCGCCAGGAAGTCCCGCTCGACAAGATCCCGCTCGACGTCCAGCACGCCGTCGTCGCCGCCGAGAACAAGAACTTCTACACGGACCCCGGCGTCGACGTCTTCGGCACCGCCCGAGGCGTCCTCAACACCCTCATGGGCCGCGGCAAGCAGGGTGGTTCGACCATCACCCAGCAGTACGTGAAGAACTACTACCTGGACCAGCGCCAGACCGTCACCCGCAAGGTGAAGGAACTGGTCATCTCCCTCAAGGTGCAGAAGGAGACGTCCAAGGAGGAGATCCTCGCGGGCTACCTGAACACCAGCTTCTACGGCCGCGGCGCCTACGGCATCCAGGCCGCCTCCCGCGCGTACTACAACAAGGACGTCGACAAGCTCACCCTCGAAGAGGGCGCCTACCTCGCCGCGCTGCTCCAGGCCCCCAGCCAGTACGACTGGACGGTGGCCACCCCCGCGGGCAAGGAGAACGCCAAGGCCCGCTGGAACTACGTCCTGGACAAAATGGTCGAGCAGAAGTGGCTCGACAAGGACAAGCGCGCCACGATGCAGTTCAAGGAGCCCGGCAAGCCGCCGGCCCAGAAGGGCCTCACCGGCCAGAACGGCTACCTGATCGAGGCCGCCAAGGCCGAGATGCGCCGCAAGCTCGTCAAGGACGGCCGCCCCGAGAGCGACCTCGACGCCGGCGGCTGGACGATCAGCCTCAGCATCGACAACAAGAAGCAGAAGGCCCTGGAGAAGGCCGTCAAGGACAAGCTCCTCGACGACCTCGACCCCAAGGCCCGCGCGGTCGACAAGAACGTCCAGGTCGGCGCCGCCTCCGTCGACCCGAAGACCGGCAAGGTCGTCGCCCTCTACGGCGGCACCGACGCCCTCCAGCACTGGACGAACAACGCCACCCGCGAGGACTACCAGGTCGCCTCGACCTTCAAGCCGCTGATCTTCGCGTCGGCGCTGGAGAACAAGTCCACCACCCAGAACAAGGTGCGGATCAACGCCGGCACGCTCTACGACTCCACCTCCGAGCGCCCGGTCACCGGCACCCAGGAGCACTTCGCCCCGGAGAACGAGGACGGCTACTCGCACGGCATGATCCCCGTGCAGAAGGCCATGAACGACTCGGTCAACTCCGTCTTCGCGCAGATGGCCATCGACGTCGGCCTGCCCGAGGTCAAGAAGACCGCCGTCGACATGGGCATGAACGGCAAGGTCAAGGACTTCGTCGAGAAGCCCGCCATGTCGCTCGGCTCCATGGGCAACAGCCCGCTGCACATGGCCGGCGTCTACGCGACCCTCGCCCACCACGGCAAGAAGGTCACGCCCTCGATCATCAAGTCGGCCTCCCAGAACGGCAAGGACCTGTCGCTCGACAACCCCGTCGGCGGCGACGCGATCTCGCGCAACACCGCCGACGGCGTCACCACCGTCCTCAAGGGCGTGGTCGACGACGGCACGGCCTCCGTCGTGCAGAGCGTCGGCCGCCAGGTCGCGGGCAAGACCGGCACCTCCGACGACAACAAGTCCGCCTGGTTCACCGGCTACACCCCCGACCTCGTCACCGCCGTCGGCCTCTTCGGCGAGGGAGAGGGCGGCAAGCAGGTCACCCTCAAGGGCACCGGCGGCAACGGCCGCGTCAACGGTGGCACGTACCCGGCCAGGATCTGGGCGGCCTACACCGCCGACGCGCTCCAGGGCTCGGACCCCGAGGAGTTCGACCTCGACACGGACATGAGCACCACGGTCCCGGCCATCCCCGGCCCGCCCGCCTCGTCCAGCCCCTCCGCGCCCGCGTCGCACAGCCCGTCGCCGGCGCCCTCGCGGTCCTCGCAGCCGCCGTCGCCGTCGACCTCGCGGAGCCCGTCCCGCGAGCCCTCGTCGCCGCCCCCGTCCTCGCGGCCGCCGGTCCCGCCGGTCACCCCGAGCAGCAAGCCGCCGAGCCCGCCGGTGCCGCCCACCGGCGGCGGCGGGCTGGAGCCCAACGGGAACCGCCAGCCGATCCGCAACTGAGGTTGCGTCAGCCACCCGGCCCCGGCCACTCACCCTCTGTGTAGGGTGAGCGGCCGGGGTTTCTGGTACCTCGGTACCTGAGTTGTCCGGGGGGACTCGAAGCATGGCCGCGCTGGAACCGCTGCGGGAGACGACGCCACGGCGGATCGGACCCTACGAACTCCTCGCCCGGCTCGGCTCCGGCGGCATGGGCGACGTCCACCTCGCCCGCGGCCCCGAAGGCACCGTCGCCCTCAAGACCGTCCGCGCCGCCCTCGCCGGCGAACCCGGCTTCCGCGCCCGCTTCCGGCGCGAGATCGCCGTCGCCCGGTCCGTCGACAGCCCCCACGTCGCCCGGCTGACCGGCGGCGACGCCGACGCCGACCCGCCGTGGCTCGCCACCGAGTACGTGCCCGGGCCCACGCTCGCCGAAGCCGTACGCCTCGCCGGCCCCCTCCCCGCCGGCACCGTCCTCGCCCTCGGCGCCCACCTCGTACGGGCCCTCCACGCCGTCCACGCCGCGCCCGCGCTCCACCGCGACCTCAAGCCGGGCAACGTCCTGCTCGCCGCCGACGGCCCCCGGCTCATCGACTTCGGCGTCGCCCGCGCGCCCGACGCCACGACCCTGACCGGTACGGGGCTCATGGTCGGCACGCCCGGCTTCATGTCCCCCGAACACCTCCGGGGCGGCCGGCACGTCGTCGCCGCGTCCGACGTCTTCTGCCTCGCGTCCGTGCTCTGCTACGCCGCGACCGGCGAGGACCCCTTCGGCGACGGGCCCCTCGCCGCGGTCCTCCACCGCGTCTCGCAGGCGAAGGCCGACCTGACGTCCGTCCCGGCCCCTCTCCGCGACATCCTCACGGACTGCCTCCGTCCCGACCCCGCGGACCGCCCGGGCACGCAGGCCCTGACAGCCCGCTTCGGCGCCCCCCGCGAGGGCGACTTCGGCTGGCCGCGACCAATCCGCGACCGCATCGCGAGCGACCGCGCGACGGCGGACTTCACGACGACGCGGGGCCTCGGGGCGGCGCGGGGGCCTGCGGCGGCGGGCGGGCCTGATCCGCGTACGGTGCAGTTGGGCTCGGCTGCCGGGGTTGCGGGCCATGGCGGCGCACATGGATCGGCGGGGCCCGCCACTTCCCCCCGCCGCGACGGCGATCAGCCCCTGCCGGGGTATTCGGCGGTGCCGGGCGGGCCTGATGTGCGTACGGCACCGCCGGGCTCCGCCGCGGGGGTCGAGCGCCGTGGCGGCGGGCTCGGATCGGCGGACGTTGAGGGGGTGGCACCGGTGCCGGGCGCTCCCTCCCGCCGCGACGGCGATCAGCCCCCGGCGGGGTATCCGGCGGTGCCCGCCGGGGTCGGGGCGGGTGCCGTGCCGCCGATGCCCGCCGCCGCGTACCCGCACGACCTGCCCACGATGGGCGGCACCCCGCACCCCCGCGCGGTCCAGGCGTCGCCCCGAAGCCGCCCCCGTACCGCGGTCAAGGTCGCGCTCGCCGGGCTGGCCGCCTGCGCCGTCGGTGCCGCGGTCGTTTTCGGCGTCTATCAGGGCACCCGCCCCGACGACGGCGGCGCCGACGGGAAGCCGGAAGCCGCCGCGGCCGGCAAGGCTCCCGCGACCGGGCCGGACGGCGTCGACGAGAACGGCGGCCCCGACGGCGCGGGCGCGCTCCCGGCGTCCGGCGCCGCCCGCCCCGCCGGCTGGCACGCGTGGTCCGGCAAGCTGTCCAAGGGCCCGCTCGGCTGCGCCGCCGACGCCACCGCCCTCGTCTGCCAGCTCGTGGACGGCTCCTACGAGGCCGTCGCGGTGAAGGACGGCAAGCCACTCTGGCGGTACGACCCCGTCGAGAGGCCGGAGGAGACCGGGACCACGGCCATGATCAGCCCCACGGGCCTGGTCATGATCCCCGGTGGCGGCCTGCCGCCCGCAGTGGGCAGCGGCACGGCCGTCGTCGCGGCCGCGGGCCGGATCCAGGCCCGGGACGCGGCGAGCGGCAAGGTGCGCTGGGAGAAGAGCCCTGAAGGCGCCGGCGCCTTCAGAGGCAAGCCCCTCGTCGTGGACGGCCGTGCCTTCGTCGGCGCGGAAGTGTCCGGCCAGGGCTACGACCTGCACGCCTACGACCTCTCCGACGGCCGCGAACTGTGGCACAAGCGCCTCGCCAGCGTGCAGCTCGCCCGCGCCTTCCGGCAGGACTTCGCACCCGTGGCCGCCAAGGACGGGACCGTCTACGCCCGCTCCGAGCGCGGCGTGAGCGCCTACGACGCGGCGACCGGCGCCGAGCGCGGGGAGAGCGAGCCCGTCGCGGGCGGTTGCAGCGAGATCCTCATCCAGGGCGGCTCCGTGCTGTGCGGCGAGCACGAGGGCGACCGCCTGACCATGCACCGCCTCGACGCCCGCACGCTCGCCCCGGGCGCGGACACGCCCCTGAAGGGCGTGACCAGCGCGCAGGGCCTGCACGTCACGGCGGTGAACGACAAGGTGTTCGCCGGGACGGACGACAAGGGTCCGGCAGTGGTCGTCAACGACCGCACCGGCGGCGCCCTGACCACGTTCCGCCCGGTCCCGGTGTCGCCGGGGCTGCCCGCCAGGGTCCTGGTGTCCGCGCCGCTGATCGTGGGCGACCAGCTGCTGTACGCCTCCAACGACGCCCTCCACCAGTTGCCCTTCGGCGGCAAGAAGGTGATCAGGACGCCGGTCGAGGGCGCCCCCGGCGACCGGACGGAGCCCGCCTACGACAAGAAGAACGGCATCGACATCGCCAAGTCCGTCCGGGCGCCCATCGCCCTGCCCGCCGGCGGCGTCGTCCACATCGTCTACGACCAGGGCGCCATCCGCTCGGTCGAGCTGCCGCGCTAGGGGAACACCGTGCTGGAACCACTCACCGGGCCGCCGCGCACGGCGGGCCCGTACCGCCTGCTGGGCACGCTGGGCGCGGGCGGCATGGGCGAGGTGTACCTCGCGCGCCGCACGGACGGCGCCGCCGCCCCCGGGCTCGTCGCGGTCAAGACGGTCCGTCAGGACCTCGACCTGACCGACGAGTTCCGGACCCGCTTCCGCCGCGAGATCGACGCCGCACGGGCCGTCCGCAGCCCGTACGCGGCCGCTCTCGTGGACGGCGACGCCGACGCCGCCCTGCCGTGGCTCGCGACCGAGTACGTCGCGGGCCCCTCGCTGGCCGAGGCCGTCGCCCGGACGGGCCCGCTGCCCGCCGGGGCCGTGCGCGCCCTGGGCGCCGGCCTCGCGCGGGCGCTGGCCGACGTGCACGCCGCCCGCGTCCTGCACCGCGACCTCAAACCGGGCAACGTCCTGCTCGCCGCGGACGGCCCCCGGCTCATCGACTTCGGCATCGCCCAGGCCTTCGACGCCACCGCCCTGACCACCACAGGGCTCGTCGTCGGCACGCCCGGCTTCATGGCGCCCGAACACCTCGAAGGCAGCCGCGCCGTCGTCGCCGCGACCGACGTCTTCTGTCTCGGCGCCGTGCTGTGCTTCGCCGCGACGGGCCGCGGCCCGTTCGACGACGACGAGCTCGGTGCCGTCGTCTACCGCATCTCGCGCGCCGAGGCCGACCCGGCCACGCTCGCCGCGCTCCCCGAGCAGCTCCGCGGAACGGTGTCCGCCTGCCTCGCCCTCGACCCGGCCGGCCGCCCCACGCCGCAGGAGCTGATCGGACGGCTGTCCGGCGAGCCCTGCCCGTGGCCGGACGGCGTACGGGCCCTGATCGCCGGGCACGAGGCGGCGGCCGCCGCCGTACGGGACGAGGCGGGTTCGGCCCCGTCGTACGCCGCGGCCGCCGCGCCGCCGCGGCCCGCGCATCAGCCGGCCGTCCCGCACGCCCCCACCCAGCTGGGATACGCCCCCGCCGCGCCCGTGCGGCCCGCACCGCGGCGCTCACGCCGCAAAGCCGTGCTGGCGGGCGCCGGCGCGTTCCTGGCCGCCGCGGCGATCGGGGCGGCGGTCGCGTTTCCCCAGCTCACCGGAGGTGGGGACAAGGGCCGGGACGCCGCGGCGGCGGGGGCCGCCCCGGCCGCTTCCGGAGCGAAGGCCGCGCGCGTCGTCCTGCCGTACGGCAACGCCGGGCACAGCGGCGAGTTCGGCCGTGCCGCGCAGGACCGGTCGGCCCGGCCGGCCGGCTGGGCACCGTGGAACACCCGCCTGGACGTGGGGGCGACCGCCTGCGCCCTCACCGGCCCCGCCCTGGTCTGCGGCACGGCCGCCGGCGGCGCCACCGCACTGGACGCGGCCACGGGCAAACGGCTGTGGAGCGTCCCCGCCGAGGGAGGCGCGAAGGCCGCGATGCCCGCCCCCGGCGTCGCCGACGGCATCGCGTACGTCCCCCAGGGCCGCGGCATCACCGCCGTCGACTCCGCCGGCGGACGACCGCGCTGGTCGATCGCGGCACCGGCCGGCACCTTCCTGAGCACGATGGAGCTGTCCGGCGGCGTCCTCTACGCCGTCTGGAGCAACGACGGCGACGAGCCCGGCACCCGCATGACGGCCCACCGCGCCGACGCCGGCCACGAGCAGCTGTGGCAGACGGAGCAGAAGACCGACCTCGGCGGCACCCTGCTCGTGCACGGCGACAGGCTCTACCTGTCGTCGACCACCACCACGTACGCCTTCGCAACCCGCGACGGCAAGGAGGCCGCCCGCCGCCCGGGCCTCATGTGCGCCATGTCCCTCGCGCACAAGGACGCCCTGCTGTGCGCGCTCAACGGCGACCTCGGCGTCAAGGTCCTCGACGCGCGCACCCTGGAGCCGCGCACGGTGCTGGCCCCCGACATGCGCGTCACCGCGCCGCCCGTCGTCGGGGACCGCGGTGTGCTCGTCCTCCAGGGCGACCGGGAACTCGCCGGCTACGACCTCGCCTCCGGGGAGCGGCTGTGGGCGGACGCCCTCAAGGACACCCTGCCCGTGCTCGGCGGAGACCGCGCCCTGATCGTCACGGACGACCAGCTCTACGCGTACGCCGTCGACCGCGGGACGCAACTCGGCGAGGGCAAGAGATACGGCGGCCACGACTGGTCGAAGTCCCGGCGGGTGCCGCAGGCCCTGGCCGTGGGGCAGGCGGTCTTCCTCGCCTACCCCGACGGCACCGTCCTCTCCGGCTACGCCCCCTGAGGACGCGGGGCGGTCAGCCGCCGTTGACCTTGGTGGCGATGCGGTCGCCGACCTCCTTGTCGATGTTGCGCCAGTACTGCAGGGCCCGCTCCTGCACCGGCTTGCTCACGCCGTTGCTGACGTGCCCGGCCACGTTGGAGACGAGGCGGTCGCGCGCGGCGTCGTCGAGGACCTTGCGGACCATCGTGCCCGCCTGGCCCCAGTCGTCGTCCTCGCGGTGCAGCTTGTACGCCTCGCGGACCATCTCGCCCGCCGCGTACCAGCCGGCGACGTCGCCGAAGCGGTGGGTGTCGGCCGCGGGGCCGCCGTAGGAGTTGGGGGCGTACGGGCGGGCGACGTTCGCCGGCTCGTAGCGCATCGGGCCGTCCTTCGCGTACGAGTTGACGGACGAGTGCGCGCGGTTCGGCGGGAGCTGCGTGTAGTTCGGGCCGATGCGGTAGCGGTGCGTGTCCGGGTAGGAGAAGAGCCGGCCCAGCAGCATCTTGTCGGGCGACGGGCCGATGCCCGGCACCAGGTTGGACGGCTCGAAGGCGGCCTGCTCGATGTGGACGAAGAAATCGTCGGGGTTGCGGTCGAGCGTCATCCGGCCGACCTCGATCAGCGGGTAGTCGCCGTGCGGCCACACCTTGGTGAGGTCGAAGGGGTTGAAGCGGTAGTCCGGGGCGTCGTCGAACGGCATCACCTGGACGTACATCGTCCACGTCGGGGCGTTGCCGCCCTTGATCGCGTCGAAGAGGTCGCGCCGGTGGAAGTCGGCGTCCTCGGCCGCCATCCGGTCGGCCTCCGCCTGGGTGAAGAACTCGATGCCCTGGTCCGTCTTGATGTGGTACTTGATCCAGAACCGCTGGCCGCCGCCGTTGACCCACAGGTAGGTGTGCGAGCCGTAGCCGTTCATGTGCCGCCAGGTGCGCGGGACGCCGCGGTCGCCCATCAGCCACGTGACCATGTGGGCGGACTCGGGGGAGAGCGTCCAGAAGTCCCACTGCATGTCGTTGTCGCGGAGGCCGTTGTCGGGACGGCGCTTCTGCGAGCGGATGAAGTCCTGGAACTTCTGCGGGTCGCGGACGAAGAAGACCGGGGTGTTGTTGCCGACCAGGTCGTAGTTGCCGTGCTCGGTGTAGAACTTCAGGGCGAAGCCGCGCGGGTCGCGCCAGGTGTCGGGGCTGCCCTGCTCGCCCGCGACGGTGGAGAAGCGGGCCAGCATCTCCGTGCTGCGGCCCGGCTGGAAGAGGTCCGCCTTGGTGTACTGGCTGACGTCGTTGGTCACGCGGAAGGTGCCGTACGCGCCGCCGCCCTTGGCGTGGACCACCCGTTCGGGGACCCGCTCCCGGTTGAACTGGGCCATCTTCTCGATCAGGTAGTGATCCTGGAGCAGGATGGGGCCGGTGTCGCCGATGGTGAGCGAGTGCTCGTCGCTCTCCACGGGGATGCCGACGTTGTTCGTGGTGTACGGGGTCTGCTGCGCCGAATCGGTCATGGGACGCCTCCCGGTACGGGGATGGTGAGGGCGCGCGGCAGTGCCGCCCTCCACCTCGCAAGTCAACTCCGCCGACGAGTTGTCGGCAACAGCAGTCTGGACACTGTCCAGAATTTCACCGCGTAGGAGTGAACCGGGGGCGCGCCGTTGCCGGCCGGGGGTCCGGGGGGTGGCCCCCGGGAATCACCGCACCGCGTACGGGTGACGCCCCGGGCGAATCGCCGAGGCGTCACCGGGGGCGTCAGGGCGTCACCGCGCGTGCGACGGCAGCGCCAGTTCGAACCACACCACCTTGCCCGTGCTCAGCCGGGTCGCGCCCCACCGCCGGGCCAGCCGGTTGACCAGGTACAGCCCGCGGCCGCCCTCGTCCGACGGGCGGGCCTGCCGCAGCCGCGGCAGCTGCGGCACGTCGTCGCCGACCTCGCAGCGCAGCACGTCCGTGCGCAGCAGGCGCAGCGTGATCGGCCGCTCGGCGTACCGCACGGCGTTTGTGATCACCTCGCTGACCAGCAGTTCCACGGCGTCCGTGAGCTCCTCCAGGCCCCAGCGGGTCAGCGCGCGGCGGGCGAGCCGGCGCGCCTGGCGGGCCGTCTGCGGGCGCGGGTCCAGGAACCAGTACGCGACGTCGCTGGGCGCGATGCCCTCGAAGCGGGCCGCGAGCAGGGCGATGTCGTCGTCCCGGTCGCCCGGGCCGAGCATGCCCAGCACCTCGTCGCACAGGGGCTCCAGCGGCGGCGGGTTCGGACCGGTCAGCCGGGCCGTCTCGATCAGCCGCTCGCGCAGCTGCTCGATGCCGGTCCACACGTCCCGCAGCCGCGACTCCACCAGGCCGTCGGTGTAGAGCAGTAACGTCGCCCCCGCGGGCGCGTCCAGCTCCACGGCCTCGAAGTCGACCCCGCCCACGCCGATCGGCGCGCCCGGCGGGACGCGCAGGACCTCCGCGCGGCCGCCGCGGTGCAGCAGTATCGGCGGCGGATGACCCGCGTTGGCGATCACGATGCGGTGCGCGACCGGGTCGTACACCGCGTACATGCAGGTGGCCATGCGGTCCGAGCCGAGGCGCTGGGCCTGTTCGTCCAGGTGGTGCAGCACCTCGGCCGGGGGCAGGTCGAGGCCCGCCAGGGTCTGCGCGGTCGTGCGCAGCTGGCCCATGATCGCGGCGGAGGTCATGGAGTGGCCCATGACGTCGCCGACGACGAGGGCCACGCGGTTGCCCGGCAGGGGGATCGCGTCGTACCAGTCGCCGCCGACGCGGGCCGTCTCGGCGGCCGGCAGGTAGCGGCTGGCGAGCCGGACGCCGGTCGGCTGGGGGAGGGAGTCGGGCAGCATCGTGCGCTGCAGTTCGTCCGCGATGTACACCTCGCGGCCGTAGAGCACGGCCTTGTCGACGCCCAGGGCGGTGTGGGTGGCCAGCTGCGCCGCCACCAGGAGGTCGTCGTTCTCGAACGCGGCCCGGTCCGGGCGGCGGACGAACACCGCGGCGCCGATCACCCGGCGCCGCCCCCGCAGCGGCGCCAGGATCGTGCGCTGCCGGTCCGGGACCGGACGCTCGTCGCCCAGCAGCTCGGGAAGGGCCGCCCGCGCGGCGGAGGAGTCCCCGAAGACCGGTCTGACGCCCCGCAGCACCTCCGCGAGCGGCCCCCCTATGCGCACCTCGCAGCGCTCGGCGGCGGCGCCGGCGAGGTCCGGCACGGGCTCGGGGCGCTCGGCGCCGGGGTCCGCGGCGTCGCCCTCGCCCGCGCCGCGCACGTGCTCGGGCAGCTGGTCGGTGCGGCGCAGCCGCAGCACGACGGGGCCGACGGGCCGCTCGTCGCCGACCGGCAGCGGGTCGCGCAGGTAGACGAGGATGGCGTCGGCGAACGTCGGCACGGTGGCCCGGCACAGCCCGAGCACGATCTCGTCCAGGTCGATCCCGCGGGCGATCCGCCGCGTGGCGGCCCCGACGAACCGCAGGCGCTCGCCGCCGCCGGGGTGTCCGGAGGCGCCGGAGGCGCTTTCCGCCCGAGGGGCCGGGCCGCCCGGGCCGCCGTGCTTGCCGGTGTCCGGGGCGCTCGCCGTGGCGGAGCGTGCGCCGTCGGCGTCTT
>NZ_PXWG01000066.1 GCF_003011965.1 Streptosporangium nondiastaticum | reverse complement strand
CCGGCGGGGTCAGCTCGGCCCGTACGGCGGCCAGGGCCGTGGTGACGCGGGCGCGCAGGACGGGGCCGCGGCCCCGGGCGGGGAAGCGGGCCGCGGCGGCGGGCCAGGCGGTGGGGAAGAGGCCGCCGGCCAGGTCGGTGAGGACGACGACGTGGTCGGGCCACATCTCGGCGGGGCCGAGGAAGACCGTGCCGCCGGGGTCGTGGCGCATGTCGCGCCAGGTCTCGTCGCTGACGATCGTCAGCTCCTCCGCGACGGCCGCCTCGCACACCTCGTGGAGCAGCTCCGGCGGGGTGACCGAGCCGGTGGGGTCGTCGGCGGGCGACAGGACGAGGACGCGGGGCCTGCCGCCCTCGGCGCGGATCCGGCGCACGGTCTCCAGCAGGGCGAAGGGGTCGGGCACGCCTCCGCACTCGGCGGGCACCGGCACGTGGTAGGTGGGGCGCCCGGCGATCCGGGCGAGCGGCGGGTACCAGGCGGCGCAGGGGCGGGTGAGGAGGACGTCGCCGCCGGCGCCCGCGAGGACCGCGAGCAGCAGGGGTTGTGCGCCGGGGGCGGCGAGGACGTGCTCGGGGGCGGTGGGCAGGCCGCGCCGGGCCCAGTAGCCGCAGGCGGCGGCGCGCAGGGCGTCCCCGCCGCCGAGCGGTTCGGGCGCGCTGTCCCGGGCGGCCCGCGCAAGGCGCTCGGCGAGCTCCGGCAGGACGGGCAGCCCGCGCTCGGGCACGGTTCCGGCCGGGAGCGCGGGAAAGCTGGGCTGCATCCGTCCGTACCTCCGACCGCCGCGCCGTCCGCACCGGGCGGCAGCACCTGTCCGGCACCGGGGCCGCCCGCTGCCGCCCCCGTCCACCTTGGCAGATCGCGGGGTGCGGGGCGGGGCGACACGGGCGGCCGGGTGACGGCGGCCGGATGACGGGAGGACGCCGGACGGGGCCCGGATGACCACGGGTGGACGAATCACTGCCGGGGAGCCCGATCGCAGCCGGTTTTGCGGCCGCCGGGCGGGGGAGGCGGGACAAAAACAAAGGATTTTGCGGACTGCCCAGCTCCGGTCACCATGTCGTGTCGCACATCCTGGCGAACCTGCCCGCTGGACCGAGAGGCACACCCCCTCATGCACGACACCGACGGCACGCACACCCGCCGTTTCGGCCTCCCGACCGCCACTGCCCTGGTCATGGGCAACATCATCGGCGGCGGCATCTTCCTGCTGCCCGCGTCCGTCGCCCCCTTCGGCACGGTCAGCCTGCTGGCGTTCGGCGTCCTCACCATCGGCGCCATCGCCCTCGCGCTCGTCTTCGGCCGGCTCGCGCAGCGCCATCCGCGCACCGGCGGCCCGTACGTGTACGCGCGCGAGGCCTTCGGCGACTTCGCCGGCTTCCTGTCCGCGTGGTCGTTCTGGACCATGACGTGGGTGAGCAACGCGGCCCTCGCGGTCGCCGGCGTCGGCTATCTGCACGTCATGACCGGCAAGGGCTCCATGGCGGGGGACCTGGCCATGGCGCTGGCCATGCTGTGGCTGCCGGCGCTCGCGAACCTGGCCGGTACGCGCTGGGTGGGCGCCGTCCAGATGATCTCCACGGTGATGAAGTTCGTGCCGCTGCTGTTCGTCGCGGTGGTCGGCCTGTTCTTCTTCGACCCGGACAACCTCGGCTCGTTCACGACGGCCGACGGCAACTGGACCGGCGGGCTGACGGCGTCGGCCGCGATCCTGCTCTACTCGTACGTGGGCGTGGAGTCCGCCGCCATGAGCGCGGGCGAGGTGCGCGACCCGGAGCGCAACGTGGGGCGCGCGAGCGTCCTGGGCACCGTGGGCGCGGCGCTGGTCTACCTGCTGGGCACGGTCTCGGTGTTCGGCACCGTCCGGCACGACAAGCTGGTCGAGTCGACGGCCCCGTTCTCCGACGCGGTCGACGTGATGTTCGGCGGCCACTGGGGCGGCATGCTGATCGCCGCCTGCGCCGTGATCTCCATCGTGGGCGCCCTCAACGGCTGGACGCTGATGAGCGCCCAGGCCCCGTACGCCGCCGCGAAGGACGGGCTGTTCCCGGCCGCGTTCGGGAAGAAGAAGCGCGGCGTGCCGACGTTCGGCGTGCTCGCCGCCGCGGTCCTCGCCACGGGCCTGACCGTCGTCAACTACACCTCGGGCGTGGGCGGGGTCTTCGAGATCCTCGTCCTCATCACGACGTTCTCGGCGACGGTCCCGTACCTGCTGGCCGCGGCCGCGCAGGTGTACTTCCTGCTGACGGGGCGGCGCGACAAGGTCCGCACGGGCCGCTTCGTGCGCGACATGGTGCTCGCGCTGGGCGCCTTCGCCTTCTCCTTCTGGCTGGTCGCGGGCGCCGGGTACGCGGCCGTCTACCAGGGCGTGCTGTTCCTCTTCGCGGGCATCCTCGTGTACGTGTGGCTGACGGCCCGCCGCCCCGCGGCGGAGGCGCAGGCCCCCGCGGCGGAGCAGGCCGAGCCGGTTCAGGAGGAGGCGGCCGTCACGCGGTGACGCCGCCGTCGAGGACGAGGTCGGCGCCGACGGTGTAGCCGGCCTCGTCCGAGGCGAGGTGCAGCACGGCGGCCGCGATCTCGTCGGGGGTGCCCGCCCGGCCGGCGGGCACCTCGCGGCGCATCCGCTCGGCCTTGTCCAGCGAGGACTCGCCGGGGCGGGAGGACATCGGGGTCTCGACGGGCCCGGGGCTGACGGCGTTGATCCGCACCCCCTCGCCGATGTGGTCCAGGGCGGCGTTGCGGGTCAGGGCGGAGACGGCCGCCTTCGTGGCCGTGTACGCGCCGAACCCGGGCTTCCTGCGGTGCGCGCCGACGTTGGACGCGATGTTCACGATGGCGCCGCCGCCGTGGGCGCGCATGTGCCCGATCTCGTGCTTCATGGACAGCCAGACGCCCTTGAGGTTGGTCTCGACGATCCGGTCCCAGTCCTCCTCGGGCACGTCCGCGACCTTGGCCGGCGGCACGGCCAGACCCACGTTGTTGACGGCGACGTCGAGGCTGCCGAAGCGGGCCACGGTCTGCTCCACGAGGGCCCGCACGTCCTCGGAGCGGGTCACGTCCGCGGTGACGGCGACGGCCTCGCCGCCCTCCGCCTCCACGTAGGCGACCGTCTCCTTCAGGGGCTCCTCCCTGCGGCCCGCGACGACGACGCGCGCGCCCTCCCGGGCGAAGGCGAGGGCGATGGCCTGGCCGATTCCCGTGCCGCCGCCGGTGACGAGGACGGTCTTGCCGGTGAAGCGTGCGGTCATGTCGGCACTCCTAAGCGATGCTGCGGATAAAGGCATGTCTGTGCATGAGATGCCGTGGCGGCGGCAGCGGTCCGGAAAGGGAGCAGGAGTCCGTCACCTCCGGCCTCCGGTTCACTCCAGCAGGGCGAGGGCCTGTTCCGCGGCGTCCCGCAGCCGGGCCGGCCCGGGCGCGGCCTTGCCGACGACCCGCATGCCCTGCATGAGGACGAGCAGCATCCGCGCGAGCGCCACGGGGTCCCGGCCGGCGGGCAGTTCGCCCTGGTCCGCCGCCCGGGTCAGCGCGGAAGCGAGTGCCCGTTCCAGGGCGAGCCAGCTGTCCTCGACGCTGCGGGCCGCGGCGGGGTCGTGCGGCGCCAGCTCGACGGCGGTGTTGGTGACGAAGCACCCGCGCCGCAGGTCGTCCCCGGCGGCCTCCTCCGCGAAGCGGACCACCAGCTCCCGCACGGCCGGCAGGGCCGGGCCGGGGCGCGAGAGCTCCTCGGCGATGCCCGGGCCGCGCTGCTCGCCGTAGCGCTCCAGCGCCTTGAGGTAGAGCTCGTGCTTGCTGCCGAACGTCGCGTAGAGGCTCGCCCGGGCGATGCCCAGCCGGCCGACGAGGTCGGCCATCGACGTCGCCTCGTAGCCGCGCTGCCAGAACAGCTCGAGGGCCGACTGGAGCGCGGCGTCCGGATCGAATTCCTTGGTCCTGGCCACGTGGTGAACGGTAGTCCTTTCGAGAATGATCGGTCAAGAATGACCGGTCCAGAAAGCGTGGCAGGGGTGCGCGACAGCGTGGCGAGAGCGCGCGGAGACGAACTTGGCGACGGACTCGGTGACGGACTTACGGGGCCGGCCGCATCCTGAAGTCGTACGAAGCGGGCAGCTCCTTCGCCCGGGCCCGGGCCTTGATCTCCGCCGTGACCGGCCCGTCGCCCGCCAGCAGCCGCTCCTCGATCGCGTACCAGGTCTCCCCGAGGGACTCGTCGCCCTCCCGCAGGTCCTCCACCTCGAAGCCCCGGTCGAAGACCTCGCGCGCGGCCGCCGCGTCCCCCAGGGCGAGCAGCACCCGCGCGCGGAGCAGCCGGAAGCGGCCGCGCTCGCCGATGCCGGGGCCCAGCCGGTCCAGCACCGCCTCGGCGTCACCCGCCCGCCCGGCGGCCAGCAGGGCCTCCACCGCCTCCTCGCCGAGCCCGGCCAGGGCGGCGGTCCACGAGGCCCCGGCGCGCCGCTCGCCGCAGGCGTCCTCGACGGCCTCCAGATAGCGGTCGGCGGCCCGCCCGGGGTGGCCGTCCTCGGCGTCCGCGTAGGCCAGGCACCGCTTGACGAACCACAGGTGCTCCGCCCCCTCCCAGGCGCGGACCGCCTGCGAGCGGTCGCCCGTGTGCCAGCGGGCGACCCCCAGGTGGTACGCCCCGCAGAGGTCGGCCCCGTCCGTCGTCTCCAGCAGCTCGCGCCACTGCGGCGAGACCAGCGAGGGCGGGGGCGGCAGCGTCCGGTCCGGGGACGGGTGCGAGCCCGTCCGCAGGAACCTCAGCCAGGGCTCCTGCTCCTCCCCCAGCGTCTCCACGGGGAAGGGCGTGCCGGGCAGGTCGTAGTGCCCGCGCTCCGCTTCCAGCGCGCCCCAGCCGGAGCCCGTGTGCAGGCTCTCCTTCGGCTCGGTGTCGGCGTACGGGCGCCACGCCGCGTACGCCGCGTCCACCTCGGCCCGGGGCAGGGCCGCTTCGAGCCGGGCCGCCGCCTCGCCGCGGGCGGCCGCCCAGTCGCCGCCGTGCACGGCGGCGGGATCCGCGGCCAGCGGGCCGTACGCCTCCAGCCACGCGAACTCGCCGCCGGGCTCCAGCGGCACGTGCTCCAGCTGGGTGCGGGCGAGCCCGGCCTGGATCTCGGCGTAGCCGCCGGTGCCGGGCTCCGTGAGCCACTCCTGCCAGCGGCGGCCGCCGCGGCCCGACCCCCAGACGAAGAGCTTCCGGCCGCGCAGCGCGTCGGTCGAGGTCTGCACGAGGCCGTGGCCGTCCGCGCCGAGCGAGGCGATCCAGCGGCGCTCCCCGCCGGGCACGTCGTAGAAGAAGTCGGCGGCGTGCGTGCTGTTCAGCGGATAGGTGTGGTCCGCGCCCTCCCACTCCGGCACCGCGACCCTGCGCAGGCTGCGCTCGTAGCCGAACCGCCAGGCCGACTCGGCGGGCGCGAGGACGCGCGAGCCCTCCTCCTCGGGGACGGCGATGTTCGACCACCAGTAGACGGGCGCGGGCCGGTGGTGGGGGTTGCGGATCCGCACGCCCACGTAGAGGAAGTCCGAGCCGTCCGGCAGCCACAGGTCGACCTGGAACGGCAGGTCGCGCAGCCGCTCCCACTCCCACAGGCGCAGCATCTCCCCGCCGCCGGGCGCGGGCACGCGGGCGGCGTGCAGCGGGGCCACGGACAGCGGGGTGTGGCCGGTGGCGCCGATGTTCCACTCGATGCCGCCGGAGAACCAGGCGCCGTTGAGCGCGAAGTGGGCGGGCTGCAGGACGGGGTTGGCGTAGAGCAGCTGCCGGCCCGCCGGCTTGTGTTCGAGGGAGTGGACGCGCCCGCCGAGGCCGGGCAGGACCGTGGCGCGCAACCGGTCGTTCTCGACGACGATCGCGTCGACGTCGGTGAGGACGCGCTTGCGGCCGTAGTGGTCGCGGCGGCGCGCCGGCAGCACGGAACGCAGCGGCTCGTAGCCCGTCTGGCGGGCCATGTCGGCGGGCAGGCCCTTGCGCTGTGCCGCGTCGAGCCGGTGGACGTCACGGGCCGTGCGCAGGGACGGCAGGGGGTTCTCCGCGCCGAGCGGGGCGGCGGGCAGGGTCAGTACGGCACGTCGGATGGTCGTGGGCACGGCAACCTATCTCCAGCCTGGTGGTCGGTCCTGACGGTCAGTCCTGGTGGTCCGGCAGCATGTCGGCGGTGATCGCCCAGCGTTCGTGGTCGCGCCACGCCCCGTCGATGAAGAGGAACGCCGGGGAGAAGCCCTCCAGCCGGAAGCCGTTGCGCTTGACCAGGGCCAGCGACGCGGCGTTGCCCGGCTGGATGTTCGCCTCCAGGCGGTGCAGGCCGAGGGGGCCGAAGGCGTGGCGCAGGACGAGGGCGAGGCCCTCGCTCATGAGGCCGCGGCCCGCCGCCGGCGCGAAGGCGCCGTAGCCGAGCGCGCCGCACTGGAAGCGGCCGCGCACGATGTTGTTGATGTTGACGAAGCCCGCGGCGCGGCCGGTCTCGCGCAGGCAGACGAGGAGGCCCACGCGCTGTTCGCCGTCGAGCGTGGCGGCGTACGCGGCGAAGTCCTCCTCGGTGGCGGGCATGGACAGCCACGGGTGGTGCAGATCCGCGCTGGCCCGCACGAGGCGGGTGAACTCGGGGCCGTCGCCGGGCGTCACGGGGCGGATCGCGACGCGCGGGCCCTCGGCGAGCCGTTCCGACACGGCTTCATCGTACGGTCCGGGGCCGGTGGCCCCGCGGGCCGTCAACGCCACTCCGGCGCGTCGGAGCCCCAGAGCGCGGGGGTCCGCGCCCAGTCGCGCGGCGCGCCCTCGACGTGCACCGGCGGCAGTGCGTAGCGGACGCGGCCGAGCGGCCCGGCGGCCTCGGTGAGCCACGCGTCCGGCGCGTAGGCGCCGCCAGGTGCGCTGTCGTCGCGCGGCAGGTCGTGGGTGAGCCAGTGGGCCGTCCGCGCGAGGGAGAGCCGGGCGAGGCGGGTGCCGCCGGTGGTGCGCTGTTCGGTGACGGCGCGCAGGACGGCGGCCGCGAGGAGGTAGCCGGTGCCGTGGTCCAGTGCCTGCGCGGGCAGGGCGCCGGGGGTGCCGTCGGGGCGGGCCTCGGTGACGGCTATGCCGCAGGCCGCCTGGACGAGGCTGTCGAAGCCGCGCCGCCCGCCCCAGGGCCCGTCCGTGCCCCAGGCGCTCAACTGGCCGACGACCAGGCCGGGTCGCCGCTCGGCCAAGGCCTCCGGGGCCAGGCCGTGGCGGTCGAGCGCGCCGGGCCGGTAGCCGGTCACGACGACGTCGGCGCGGGCGAGGAGGTCCTCGAAGGCCGCCCGGTCGGCGCGGCGCGCGAGGTCGAGCACGGCCGAACGCTTGCCGAACCCGGTGTCGTTGTGCGCGTCCTGGCTCTCCGGGAGGCCGGGCGGGTCGAGCCGGAGCACGTCCGCGCCGAGCAGCCCGAGGGTGCGGGTGGCGACGGGACCGGCGATGACGCGGGTGAGGTCGAGCACGCGCAGGCCCTCGGCGGGCGCTCCCGGGTCCGCCGGCAGGGTGCGCACGGGGCCGTCGGCGATGCGCTCCAGGGTGAGCAGCGGGCGGCGGGCCACGGCCTCGCCCTGCGGGTGGGCGGCCCACTCGGCGGGGGTGCGCACGGCGACGGCCAGCCCTCCGGCCGCGTTGACGGTCTCCTGGATCTCCTCGGCGTCGCGCAGGGCGAGTTCGGCGGCGGTCCGGTCGACGAGGGCTGCCTCGTCGTCCGTACGGGGCAGGCCGAGCGCCTCGGTCAGCCGGGCGCGGTGGTGCGGGTAGTTGGCGTGCGTGCGGATCCAGCCGTCGCGGGTGCGCCAGAAGCGGGACAGGGGCGCGAAGGTGGCGCCCGCGCGGCCGTCGAGGCGCAGGTGGCGTTCGCTGACGAAGGCGGTGGCGACGGCGCCGTCGTCCACCCGCACGGCCGGGAGCAGCCCGCCGCCGCGCCGGGCGGCGGCGAGCTCGGCCGCGGCGAGGGAGGCCACGGCGACCGTGGCCCGGGCCAGTTCGCGGACGGGAAGCCGGGAGGGCAGCGTGCCGCCGGGGCCGCCGCACGTGACGGCCCCGGTGAGGGCGGGGTCCCCGCCCAGCGCGGCCCACGCCTGATCCGTCGCCCCGCGTACGTGATCGATCAT
This sequence comes from Streptosporangium nondiastaticum, assembly GCF_003011965.1. GTDB lineage: Bacteria > Actinomycetota > Actinomycetes > Streptomycetales > Streptomycetaceae > Streptomyces > Streptomyces nondiastaticus. Next base: position 26,406 of record NZ_PXWG01000066.1, on the reverse strand, counting down.
CTCCGCAGTGTGGCACCGGGTGCCGCGTTGCGGCCAGTGCGCGGGAACCGGTCGTGGATCACACGATGAGCGGGCGGAGTTCCGGGCCGACGAAGTGCGAGGGCGGCCTGGGGCCGGACTGGTCGTGGAGAAAGTGGGCCCCGTACCAGACGACGAGGTCCTGCCCGTCCACGGACTCGCCGTTGACGAAGTCGCCGATGTGGGCGCGGGTGTCGAAGCCGCGCGGGTCGTCGATCTCCGCGGCGCCGCGGTACCGCAGCACCCACAGGTCGGCCACGCCGTAGGCGTCGGCCGTGCCGTCGCCCGCGCCGGGGACGATGCCGTAGCCGCGCCCGCTCGCCGGTGCGACGACGCGCCACTGCCGGTGGCGGGCGGGGTCGCGGGTGCGCTGCGTCTCCCGGCGGATGGGCGTCCAGCCCGCGCCGTCGTTGAACTCGTCGACCCTGTTGGCGGTCGTGCCGCCGACGTCCGGGTCCAGCCGCCAGTAGACGTGGTGCGTGTGGGAGAGGCAGGTGCAGGGGTTGGTGACGGCGCCGAAGCCGAAGCGCGGGCGGATCGCCCCGTCGTCGGCGAGCCGCCACTCGGTGACGTAGCGGTACCAGCCGGCCGCGAGCTCGCTGAGGATGCGGAGCTCGGAGCCGGTGTGGAAGAAGGCGACGCCGCGGAAGTCGCCCTGGTCGTTGCCGGTGTCGAGGATCGTGCGCGGCGCCGAGGTGCACAGGCGGTACCCCGGGCCCGCAGGCTCGGAACCGGTCGCGTTGAAGCAGACCTCCTCTTTCTCCCAGTCGCGGTAGGGGCCGCACCTGTCGCCCGCGTACCGCACGTTCAGGATCGGCGCGTGGGCCTGGTAGAGGACGCGTTCCCCCTTGTGGGCGACGAAGCGCAGCTCCACGCCGGAGCCGTAGGAGCCGGAGGAGGTCGCGGGCCGGTTGACCACCAGATCCCAGAGTTCGGTGGTCCCGCGGCGCACCCGGACCCGGACGGCCCGCGGACCGCCCGCCGGACTGGGGCAGTTGTCCGCGGCCGGGGTGGTCACGCAGTCGCGGGCCGAGGGGGCGGGCACGCCCTCGGGGTCGCGCACCACCGTGCCGTCCTTCGCGCGGACCCCGATGATGCGGTGCTTGACGGCGTCCTCCGGGGTGCGGAGGCCGACGGTGACGACGCGGTCCACCGTGCCGTCGCCGTTGGTGACGTCGGCGAGCGGCGGCATGGGGCGGTACGCGGTGGCGCCGCCGGCCGCCAGCAGCGGTCCGAACTCGGCGTGGCCGCGGACCGCTTCGACCGCGCGCTCGAACTCCTCCCGGCCCGGCAGGGGCCGGAACTGCACGGCACGCGCGGCCGCGCCGGCCAGGTCGCCGAGCCGGCCGGTGACCTCGACGGAGCGGTAGGCGTCCGGGTCGTGGACGACGGCCCGGAACGGCGCGTCGGGTCCCGGTTCCCGGTCCAGGAACCGGAAGTCGGCGACTTCCAGCCGGGATCCGGTGAGGCGCTCGCGGACGGCGGAGAGGTCCGTCAGGCCGGCGAGGGACGGGTCCGCCACCGTCCTCTCCCGGTACGGTTCGATGCTGACAGTGATCCCTTCAGGCACGGAAGCCCCCTCTGCCCGCGTCCTGTTGCCGCCTCGTGCGCGTGCCGGGCGAGCTTCAGAGTGCCTGCGGTCCGGACCTGCGTGACATCCACCGGGCGAGGGCGTCCGGGGTGTTCGCGGAGCGCACGGGAGCCCGGACCGGCACCAGGGGGAACTCCGGGCTCACCGGCTGTGGTGCAGCGCCGGCACGGGCGTCAGCTTGACCGTCTTGTCCTCGCTGCCGCTGGCCAGCCACGTGCCGTCCGGGCCGAAGGCGACGCAGTAGACCGTGTCGTGGTGCTGCACCCGCAGCACGCGGCCGCCGTCGTCCGCGGACCACAGGCCGGCCGTGCGGTCGGCGGAGGCCGTGGCGAGCCACCGGCCGTCGGGGCTGAAGGCCACGTCCCTCACAGCGGCCCCGTGCCGGACCAGCAGGCGCTGGTGCCCGCTGCCCGCGTCCCACACCCGGACGCAGCCGTCGTCGCCCGCGGTCACCAGCCGGCCGCCGTCGGGGCTGAAGCCGACGGCCTTGACCGGGTGGTCGTGGCGCAGGCGCAGCAGGGCGTCCCCGCCGAGCGACCAGACGTGCACCGACCGGTCGGCCGAGGCGGAGGCGAGCCGGGCGCCCTCGGGACTGAAGGCGACGTCGGTGACGACCTGGTCGTGCGTGATGCGCAGCATGGGGTCGCCGCCGGTGGAGTCCCAGAGCCGGACGGTGCGGTCGGCGGAGGCCGAGGCCACGCGGAACCCGTCGGGGCTGAAGGCGACGCCGAAGACCACGTGGTCGTGGCGCAGGCGCAGCAGTTCCTCGCCGTCGGAGGCCGCCCAGATGCGGACGGTGTTGTCGGCGCCTCCGGTGACGAGGCGGCGGCCGCCGGGGCTGAAGGCGGCGGCGAAGACGGACGAGAGCCAGCCGCCCACGGTCTGCTCCCAGATCCGGTTGCCGGTCAGGGCGTCCCAGACCCTGATGCGGTTGCGGGATCCGGTGGCGAGCCGCCTGCCGTCGGGGTGGGCGGCGAGGGCGTGCACCCATTGGCGGGCGTTGAGGACGCGCGAGGTGATGCCGGGGCCGGGCGGACCGGCCGCGCCGGGCGTGCCTCCGCCGGGCCCGCCGGGTCTGCCGTACGCGCCCGGGTCTCCGTACGCCGAGCCTCCGTACGTGCCCGGGCCTCCGGGCGCACCGGGCCCGCCCGGAGCCGGGTCCCAGGACGGCCTCGGCGGAACGCCGGACGACCCGGGGGACGGCTCGGGGGACGGCTCAGGGGGCGGTTCGGGCTGTGGAGGCTGCGGCACGGCCGGCCCCGCCTCCGCCGTCAGCTCGGGCATGTCGAAGAGACGGGCGTCCCCGCCGCGCAGGTAGAGGACCGGGGTCGCCCACTCCAGGCTGTCGTCCTTGTCGACGACGAGGGCGATCCGCCCGACCCGTACGGCCTCGTCGACGGTGCGGCCCCCGGCCAGCGCCTGGTAGAAGGACGCGGCGAAGCGGGTGGCCGCCTTGTCGGTGACGGCGAACTGCATGGCGACGACCGCCGGCACGGTGCGCACCAGGACGGCCGCGGTGCTGGAGAAGAGGTCCTCGGCGTTGCCCATGCCGCTCTGGCAGCTGTTGAGGATCACCAGCTGGGGCCTGGGCCGGGCGACGCTGAGGAGCGAGGCGAGGGCGGAGGCGTGCAGGTGGTGCTCGCGCCCGTCCGCGTCGGCAAGCGTGATCATGCCTTCGCGGCGCTGCGGGTCGTAGGCGCCGTGCCCGATGAAGTGCAGGACGTGGCAGCCGCGCAGGAGCCTGCGGGAGAGGTCGTCCGCGGTCTGGCCGGCCACCCAGTCGAGGTCGACGAGCCCGCGCTCGGTCAGCGGGCGCAGCGCGACCGCGAGGGCGGCGCGCTCGCTCTCGGCGCCCAGGGGCGCGAGCGAGCGGGGCAGCGCGGTCATGCCGAGGACCTTGAGGGGCGGTGCGGAGCGCAGCGGGGCGAGCGGCTCGGGCAGATCGACGTAGCGGACGAGGGGCTGGCGCAGGCACAGGTAGCCGCCGAGGTCCTCGTCGTGGAGGAGTTCCCAGGGCAGGGCGGCGAGTTCGGGCGCGCGGAGGCGCAGGACCACGCGGAGCGCCTGGTCGTGTTCGGCGGCGCGCTGGCGGCTGGCGAGGTAGAGGGCGCGCAGGCGCCCGTCGAAGACGGTGCGGAAGAGCTGCTCCCCCACGTCGCGCACGGGCCGCTCCAGGCCGAGGGCGGCCGCGCGCGGCGTCACCGAGGAAGCGAGGACGGCCCGTTGGAGGTCGGCGAGGCGGGCGCCGACGGCGCCGGGGTCCAGGGCGACCGAGGCGGTCCCCTCGCCGGCGGGCGAGGAGACCGTCACCGCGTACCGCCCGCCCGGCCCGCCGCTGATCTCCAGGACGAAGTCGGCGGCGGGCATCACGACTCCCGGGAGGTCCGGCGGAACGTCACCATTTCCGGTTTCCCGCTTCCTCACGTGGCCGTGCCGTGCAGCGGGCCCGCGTTCTTCCACCAGGCGAGCAGCGGCCCGTACGAGGCGAGCGGGGCGTGGGCCTGCGCGATGATCTTCACGTCCTCGCTCGACCACGTGAGATAGGCGTCGCCGTCGTCCGGATCCTGGTGGCAGGCGAGTTCGCCGACCACCTTTCCGCCGTTGTTGTACTTCTGCCGGCCGCTGAGCGGGACGGTCGGGCCGCACGAGCTCTGCGTGAAGGTGACGTCGCTGACGAGCCGCTGGAATCCGCCCTGGGTGCTGATGTCGTCGACAAACTGGGCGTAGATGACGGGAAATCCCCCGGCCGGGGTGCACGCGACCACGGCGACGACCGACGCCGGGAACTTGGACGCGTCGCCGTCGGAGCAGCTCGGGCGGATCGTGTCCGGCACGTGGGCGAGGAGGGACGCCGTCGCCCCCGAGGCCCGGGGCGCCCCGGGCACGGGCGCCGAGGGCTCGGGCGGCGGCGGGGCGGCCGAGGACGGCTGCGCGGGCGGCTGGGACGAAGGTGGTGCCGGTAATGACGCCGGTACGGATTTCGGCGGTGCTGTTCCCGGCGGAGGATCGGCCACCGGCTTTCCGGAATCCTTATTTGCCAGCAGGACGATGCTGGTCACCACGAGGCCGGCCCCGAGCAGTGCCGCCGTGGACCGGATCACCGGGCTGATCCGGGGAAAGGAGATTTCCCGGACCGAGAATCCGCTGCCCAGCAGGGAGATGAGGACCATGAGGCCCCCGAAGACGAACAGGATGATCGAAGCAGAGGTCGGCATGATTTCCCCCCGATGCGTCACGACCCTCCGCGGACCAGCCAGGTTATAGGAAATTCAGGGGAATGCCGCCGGGCCGTGCGCCGTATATTCGGCCCCTCGCCCCCGCGCGCTCCCGGAATGCGCCCCCGCGCCGTTATCGCCCGTGCGGTGCGTGCGGGACGCGCGCGTTCGCGACCGCGACGGCCGCCGCGTATCCCGGCACGGCCTCGACGTCGCTCAGCGTCCACCCCGCCGGGGAGGCCGGGCCGGGGCCTGTGCCCACGTACGTCACCGAAGGGTTCTCCGACAGGCCCGTGCCCGTGCCCTTGAGGTAGGCCTCCTTGCGCGTCCAGCAGCGCGCGAAGGCCTCGGGGCGCTGCTCCGCGGGCAGCGCGGCCAGCTCCGCGGTCTCGGTGGGGTGCAGGACGCGCGCCACCTCCTCGACCACGTCGGCGGGCTGGAGCTGCTCGACGTCCGCGCCGACCGGGGTGTCCGCGAAGGCGAAGAGCGCGAGGTCACCCGCGTGCGAGAGGTTGAAGTGCAGGGGCGCGCCGGCGACGGCCGGGCGGCCGTGCGGGCCGCCGCAGCCGGGGCACGGCTCGCGCACGAGCACGACCTCGGCCGGGTCGGTGGCCAGATACGCGCCGAGGAGGAGCCGCAGCCCGATGTGGGAGGCGATGTAGCGGTCGCGGTGCAGGTCGCGCACGAACGCGGCGGCGCGTTCCCGCTCCGCGGGGTCGAGGATGCGGTCGTGGTCGCGCAGTGCGGCGTCGAGTGGCTCACCGGCCGCCTGGTCCTCGTTCGTGGAGCCGGCCGGCCGTAGGCCGGCGAGGTTCAGCAGCCATACGCGCGGCGGCCCGCCCGGCGTCCACGCCCCCGGCAGCGGGTCCTCGCCGAGGACCCCGGGCCGTATGCCCGGCCCGCCGCTCACGCCCATCCGCTCAGCCCTCTCCCAGGTAGCGGGTCACCGCCTCGGCGACCTCCGCGATCGGTTCCGGCCGCGTCATGTGTGCGTGCGCGCAGCCGACATCGTGGTTGATCACCCTACCCGTGACGTACGGCCGCCACGCCTCCCTCGTCACGGCGCCGGCCGGGGCCGGGCCGGCCCGGTCCGTGTCCGCCGCGGTGAAGAAGAGGACGTCGCCGTCGAAGACGCGGTGCGGGTGGCGTCCGGCCAGGGCCGTCGTGGAGAGCGCGACGTCGACGACGGACTGCAGCGTCCGGCCGGTCAGGGCGGCGAAGGGGCCGCCGGCGGCGCCGAGGGCGGCGAGGACGCCTTCCCGTGTAAGGGCTCCGTCGCGGGCGCGGCCCGCCATGTCCAGCAGGGCGCCGAGGACGGCCTGTTCCTCGAACGCGGCGCCCGCGGGATAGGCGTCGAGCAGCGCGAGGAGCTCGACCTTCTCGCCGGCTTCCTGCAGCCGTACGGCGACGGCGTGCGCGAGGACGCCGCCCGCCGACCAGCCGAGCAGCCGGTAGGGGCCGTACGGCTGGATCTCCCGGATGCGGTCCGCGTGGTCTTCGGCCATCTCCTCCAGCGTCGCGGGCAGTGCTTCGCCGGGCGCGAACCCGCGTGCCCGGAGCGCGTGGAGGGGCTGGTCGGGGCCGAGTCCGGTGAGCAGCCCGGTGTAGCACCAGCCGAGGCCGGCGGCCGGGGGCAGGGCGAACAGGGGCGTGCGGCTGCCGGTCGCGCGCAGCGGCAGCACGGGATCCAGTGAGCTGAAGCCCGTACCGTCCTCGTCGCCCAGCCGCCGGGCCAGGGCGGCCGGGGTGGGTGCGCGGAAGAGGGTGCCCAGGGAGAGCGGCTCCTCTCCGCCGGCGCCCAGCACGTCCCGGATCCGGGCGACGAGGCGCGCCGCGAGCAGGGACGTGCCGCCGAGGGCGAAGAAGCTGTCGTCGACGCCGACGTGCGGCAGCCCGAGGACCTCGGCGAACAGCCGCGTCAGGGCCTCCTCGCGGGGCCCGGCGGGGGCGCGGCCGCCGGTGTCCGCCTCGGGGGCGGGGGCGGGCAGCGCCCCGCGGTCGAGCTTGCCGCTGGGGCCCGTGGGGAAGGCGTCCAGGACCACGACGGCGTCCGGCACCGTGCTCGCGGGGAGGTGCGCGGCCGGCAGCTCGCGCAGGGCGTCGGGGCCGGCCTCGGCGGCGGCATCCGCCGAGGCCGGAGTCAGGTAGGCGACCAGGCGCCGGTCGCCGGGCCGGTCCTCGCGGACGACGGCGCAGGCGGCCCGCACGCGGGGGTCGGCCAGCAGGGCGGCCTCGATGCCGTCGAGCTCGATGCGGCGCCCGTGCAGCTTGACCTGGCGGTCGGTCCGGCCGAGGTACTCGGCTTCGCCGTCCGCCCGCCAGCGGGCGAGGTCGCCCGTGCGGTACATGCGCGCGCCGGGGCCGGCGAAGGGGTCGTCCACGAACCGTTCGGCCGTGAGGTCCGGCCGGCCCAGGTAGCCGTCGGCGAGCTGGGCGCCGGCGAGGTGGAGCTCGCCGGGGACGCCGGGCGGGCAGGGGTGCAGGGCTTCGTCGAGGATGTAGAGGCGGGTGTTCCAGACGGGCCGTCCGATGGGGACGGGCCCGGTGTCGCCCGGGCGGCAGGTGTGGTGGGTGACGTCGACGGCCGCTTCGGTCGGCCCGTAGAGGTTGTGCAGCAGGGTGCCGGGCAGCAGCCGGTGGAAGGCGTCGGCCGTGGCGCGCGGGAGGACTTCGCCGCTGCTGAAGACGTGCCGCAGCGCGGTGCAGCCGGCGGCGCCGGGCTCGGCGAGGAAGAGCTGCAGCACGGACGGCACGAAGTGGGTGACGGTGACGTCGTGTTCGCGGAGGGTGCGGGCGAGCTCCGCCGGGTCGCGGTGGGCTTCGGGCCCGGCCACGACGAGGGTGGCGCCCTCGCGCAGCGGCCAGAACAGCTCCCACACGGAGACGTCGAAGCCCACGGGGGTCTTGTGCAGGACGCGGTCGCCGGGGGCGAGCGGGTACTGCGCCTGCATCCAGCGCAGCCGGTTGTCGATCGCCGAGTGCGGCACGACGACGCCCTTGGGGGCTCCGGTGGAGCCGGAGGTGTGCAGGACGTACGCGGGGTGCTGGGGCGTCAGGGCCCGGCCGGGGTCGGTGGGGAGGTGGGCGGCGAGCGCCTCGCCGAGCGCGGGGTCGTCGAGGGCGACGGCGGGCGGCGCGCCCGCGGGGAGGGCGGCGGTGCCGGCGCGGTCGGTCACGACGCACACGGGTGCGGCGGTCTCCAGCACGTCGCGCAGGCGCGCGGCCGGGTCGGCGGTGTCGAGCGGCAGGTACGCGCCGCCGGCCTTGAGGACGGCGAGGAGGGCCACGACGAGCTCGGTGGAGCGCGGCAGGGCGACGGCGGCGACCGTGCCGGGGCGGACGCCGAGGGCGACGAGGTGGCGGGCGAGCCGGTTGGCGCGGGCGTTGAGCTCGGCGTAGGTGAGGGTCTGGGCGCCGTGGACCAGGGCGGTGGCGTGCGGGGTGCGGGCGGCGCGGGCCTCGACGGGGCCGATGAGGGTGGTGGGCGGGACCGCGGTGGCGGTGTCGTTGAACTCGCCGAGGACCTGTTCGCGCTCGGCGGCGGTGGCCAGGGCGAGGCCGCCGGTCGGCAGGTGCGGGTCGCGCTCGGCGAGGCGGGTCAGCAGGTCCAGGAAGCGGGCCTGGTGGGCGGCGAGTTCGTCCTGGCCGTAGCGGGCGGGGTTGGCGTCGTGGTCGATGCGCAGGCCGCTGCCGTCGGCGCGGTCGTAGATGCCGATGGTGAGGTCGTCGACGGGCCCGGGGGCGAGGTTGTGCGCGTCGGACCGGGCGCCGTCGAACGTCAGCCCGTAGTCGAAGGGCATGACGTTGACGAGCGGGCCGGTGAGCGGCCGGCCTTCGCCGAGGAGGCCGAGGTCGCGGCGGATGTCCTCGTAGCGGTAGCGCTGGTGGCGGCGGGCGGCCCGGATGCCGAGGACGGTCTGGTGGACGAGTTCGGCGAAGGTCGTGCCGGGGGTGACGGTCAGGCGCAGCGGCAGCACGTTCATGACCATGCCGGGCACGCGCAGGGCGACGGAGCCCATGCGGCCCATCATGGGCAGGCCGAGGACGACGTCCTCGCTGCGGGTGGCGCGGGCGACGTAGAGGGCCTGGGCGGCGAAGAGGACGTCGGTCCAGGTGGCCCGGACGGACGCGGCCAGGCGGCGCAGCCGTGCGGTGGCCGCGGGGTCGAGGTGGGCGGTGGCGCGCAGGTGGCCGCGGGAGGGCAGGGCGGGGGCCGCCGAGGAGGCGAGGGTGGGTGCCTCGGGGCGGTCGGCGAAGGCGGTGAGCCAGTGGGCGCGGTCGCGGGTGCGGGTCGCGGAGTCGCGGTAGGCGGCGTCCTCGGCGACGAGGTCGGCGAGCCGGCCGAAGGGGCTGGGGGCCGGGTCCTCGCCGGTGGCCAGGGCGGTGTAGAGCTCGGCGACGCGGCGGGCGACGAGGGAGTAGCCGTAGCCGTCGAGGACGGCGTGGTGGACGCGCTGGTACCACAGCCAGCGGGCGTCGCCGGTGCGCAGGAGGGCGTGGGAGAAGAGCGGGCCGCGGGCGAGGTCGAAGGGCTCGGCGAGGCCGGCGCGCATCCACGCGAGGGCGCTCGCGTCCGGGTCGCGCTCGCCGCGCAGGTCGGCGGTGTGCAGCGGGAAGCCGTGGCCGGGGGCCTCGACGGCGATGGGGAACTGGCGCGGGCCGTCGGGGGTGTCGGCGATGCGGACGCGCAGGGCGTCGGCCTCGCCGACGGTGCGGTGCAGGGCCTCGGCGAAGCGGGCGGGGTCGATGTCGCCGTGGATCTCCAGGTATTCGGCGGTGCCGAGGGCGGGGCTGCCGGGGTCGAGGGCCTGGGCGAACCACATGCCCGACTGGGCGGCCGTCAGGGGCAGCCCCTCCGGCGCGGGGGACCGTCCCGCGCCGGAGGGGCCGGGCAGGGGACGCGCCCCCGCCCGGTCGAGGGTGCGGGCGTTCACGTTCCCGCCCCCAGCAGCGGTGCCCACTGCTCTATGGCCGGCTGTTCGGCGAGGGCCACGAAGGTGACGTCGGTGCCGTGGTCGCGGCGCCAGCGCTCGACGAGGGTCATGATGCGGACCGAGTCGAGGCCGTAGTCGACGAGGTTCTCGTCGTCGGGGATGTCGGCGGGGTCCTCGCCGAGCACGTCGGCGACGTCGGCCCGGATCTGGTCGAGGGTGAGTGCCATCGGGAGTTACGCCCCTTCGAAGAGCCGGTCGGTGGTGGTCACCACGGCGCACTTGGCGGCGGCCCAGCGCAGTGCCGTGGCGTGGTCCTCGGCCGAGAAGTCGGCGACGGCGTCGGCGACGAGGAAGGGCCGGATGTCGCGCATCCAGGCGTCGCAGGCGCTCATCATGACGCCGATGTGCGCGTACACGCCGACGATGACCAGCTGGTCACGGCCCTGTGCGGCCATGCGCTCGGCGAGGTCGGTCCGGACGAACGCGGAGTACTTCCACTTCGTCAGGACGGTGTCGCCCTCGGCGGGGGCGACCGCGTCGGCGATGGCCTTGGCGCGCTCGTCGTCGGGCAGGCCCGGGCCCCAGAAGTCCTGCTGCAGGCCGCGCTCGGCGGGGCTCTGGCCGCCGGGCTGGGCCGAGTAGACGACGGGGACGCCGAGCCGCTCGCAGTCCTTCTTCACGGCGGTGACGTTGGCGAGGAGTTCGGTGACGGGCGAGGCCCCGGCCTCGAACGCGTCGAGGAAGTAGTTCTGCAGGTCGTGCACGAGCAGCACGGCGCGGGCCGGGTCCACGGTCCAGGCGACCTTGTTCGCGGGCAGGTCGGCCGCCCCCGGCATGGGATAGGGGGCGATGGCGGGCAGTGCCATGGTGGTCGGTGAGCCTTTCTCGGTTCTCTGCGTTGTCAGCGCTGTGCTGCTGCTGCGGCGGCGACCTGCGCGGCGATGGCCGCGCGGAGGTCCTTCTTCGACACCTTGCCGATGCCCGTCTGCGGGAACTCCGTCACGAACTCCACCCGGTCGGGGACCTTGAAGGCGGCCAGGCCGCGCTCGCGGACGAACTTCTTGATGGCGATCGACTTGACCGGCGCGGCGCCCTCGCGCAGGACGACGTAGGCGCAGGTGCGCTCGCCGAGGTACGCGTCGGGCATGGAGACGACGGCGGCGTCGTGCACGGCCGGGTGGGCGAGGATGTGGTTCTCGATCTCCTCGGCCGCGACCTTCTCGCCGCCGCGGTTGATCTGGTCCTTGGCCCGGCCCTCGACCACGAGGTGGCCGGTCTCCGTGCGGCGGACGACGTCGCCGGTGCGGTAGAAGCCGTCGGCGGTGAAGGCCGTGGCGTTGTGCTCGGGGGCCCGCCAGTAGCCGCGGATGGTGTACGGGCCGCGGGTCAGCAGGTGGCCGGTCTCCCCGGCGGGCAGGTCGTTGTCCTCGTCGTCCACGACGCGGACCTCGTCGGCGGGCGAGATCGGCCGGCCCTGGGTGGTGACGATGATCTCCTCGGGGTCGTCCAGCCGGGTGTAGTTCACCAGGCCCTCCGCCATGCCGAAGACCTGCTGCAGGGTGCAGCCGAGGGCCGGGCGCACCCGGCGTGCCGCCTCCTCGCTGAACTTCGCGCCGCCCACCAGCAGGACCTGAAGGCTGCTCAGGTCGTACGGGGTCTCCGCCGCGGCCTCGGTCCACACGAGGGCGAGCGGCGGGACCAGGCCGGTGATCGTGACGCCCTCGGCCGCGATGAGCGGGAAGGCCACGTCGGGGCTGGGGCGCCGGGCGAGGACGACGCGGGCGCCGGCGTAGAGCGCGCCGAGCGTGCCCGGGGAGCTCAGTGGAAAATTGTGGGCGGCGGGCAGGGCGCAGAGGTAGACGCTGTCCTCGTCGACGCCGCAGATCTCGTTGGAGCCCCACAGCGAGTAGATGTAGTCGTCGTGGGTGCGCGGGATGAGCTTGGGCACGCCGGTGGAGCCGCCGGAGAGCTGGAGGAAGGCCAGCTCGTGCGGGGCGGGGGCGTCGGGGATGACGGCCACCGGCTCGGTGGGGACGGCGGCCAGCGCGGTGTGCTCGCCGGGGTCGCCGGCGACGAAGACGTGCTTGAGGCCGGGGACCTCGGCGCGGACCTTCGACGCGAGCTCGCGGTAGTCGTAGCCCTCGCTGACGTCGGCGATGACGTAGGCGGCGGCCTCGGTGAAGGCGCAGAAGTGGCGGATCTCGGTCTCGCGGTGGGCGGGCAGCGCGAAGACGGGGAGGGCGCCGATGCGGAAGAGGGCGAAGACGACCTCGAAGAACTCGGCGACGTTCGGGAGCTGGACGACGACGCGGTCGCCCTTGCCGATGCCGTGGGCGAGGAAGCCGGCGGCCAGCCGGTCGGCGCGCAGGTCGAGCTCGCCGTACGTCCAGCGCCGCCCCTCACCCGAGGGGTCCACGATCGCGATCCGGTCCGGGTGCGCCTGCGCACGGTCGCGCAGCATCTGCCCGAACGTTTCTCCCCGCCAGTAGCCCGCCGCGCGGTAGCGCTCGGCGAACTCCGCCGGATAGCCCGGAGCGTCGGTCGTCTCGGTCACTGGTCAACCCCCACAGCCTGCAGGAACGTCTGGAACTTGGCGCCGGTCTCGGCCGTCTCGGCCTCCGGCGAGGACTGCGCGACGACACCCGCGCCGGCGTACAGCCGCAGGGTGCGCTCCTCGGCCTCGGCGCAGCGGATGGTGACGACCCATTCGCCGTCGCCGTTCGCGTCGCCCCAGCCGACCATGCCGGTGAAGAAGCCCCGGTCGAAGGGCTCCAGCTCGCCGATGACGTCGCGCGCGGTGGTGGTCGGGGTGCCGCACACGGCGGGCGTGGGGTGCAGCGCGGAGGCCAGCTCCAGCGCGGACACCGCCGGGTCGGCCGGCTCGCCGGTGACGGTGGTCGACAGGTGCCACATGGCGGCCGTGCGCACCAGCGTGGGCCGCTCGGGCACGTGCAGGCTGCGGCAGTACGGGGTGAGGGCCTCGCGGACGGCGTCCACGACGACGGCGTGCTCGTGCAGGTCCTTCTCCGACTCCAGGAGGGCGGCCGCGCGGCGGACGTCCTCGGCGAGGTCGGCGCTGCGCGGCGTGGAGCCGGCCAGCGGGTTGGCGACGAGCGTGCCGCCGCGCCGGGAGACCAGCAGTTCGGGGCTCGCGCCGAGCAGCGTGCGGCCGGGGCCGGCCGGCAGGGCGAAGGTGTAGCCGGAGGGGTCGCGGCGGGCGAGGCGCTGCAGCAGCGCGGGCAGGTCGAGGTCGCGGTCGGAGGAGAGTTCCAGGGTGCGGGCGAGGACGACCTTCGCGAAGTCGCCGCGCCGCATGCGGCGGACGGCCTCGGCGACGGCCGCGCCGTAGCCGGCGGGCTCGGGCACGGGCCGGATGTCCCAGCGGGCTGCGACGGGGGCGGCGGCCGGCAGCGCGACCAGTGGGTCCTCGGCGAGCGGCGGCGCCCAGCGGACGGCCTCGGGCACGGCCAGCGCGGCCGGCGCGGCCTGGTCGAAGGGGATCGCGCCGACGACGACCGGGGCCGCGTCACCGGCCCGCACGCGGGCGGCGAGGGTCTCCGCGACGCGCTGCGCCACGGGGGCGGTGCCGTGCGGCACCTCGGCCCGCACGCCGTGGGCGAGCAGGGTGCGGGTCGGAGAGGCGAAGAACCGGGCCCGGCCCGGCTCGTAGGCGTCGAGCAGCGAGGTGGCGGCGCCGACGGTGTCACCCCTGACGGGGGCGCCGGGCTCGCTGCCGCCCGGCCGGTCCGCGACGTGGTGAGCGGTGGTCACCTTTGCTGCTCCGTTCCTCCGGTGGGTCGCACCGGGTGGGTCTTGCGTGAAGTGTTCGGGCGGGGGCCGGCCTTGTGGGGGGCCGCGCGCGGTGTCCTCAGTCGCCGGACGGCTCAGAAAAACGGCTCAGAAAATCTGAGCCGTCCGGCGACTGAGGACCGGGGTCCGGGGCGGAGCCCCGGGAGACGGTGCCGTCAGGCGCGCAGCGTCGCGCCCCCGTCGACGTACAGGTCGTGCATCGTGATGTGCCGCGCGCGGTCGGAGACGAGGAACGCGACCGCGTCGGCGATGTCCGAGGGTTCGGCGATCCGGCCGAGCGGGATGCCGACGCGGTACGAGCCGGGGTCGCCGTCGATGACGCGCTGCGGCGCCTGCTCGTCGGCCCACAGCCCGCGTTGCATCGCGGTGTCGGTGGAGCCGGGCGAGACGACGTTGCAGCGGATGCCGCTGCGGGCCAGCTCCAGGCCGAGGCACTTGGTGAACATGGTGGCGGCGGCCTTGGAGGCGGCGTACGCGGCCATGCTGGTGCGCGGCACGCCCGCGGCGTTGGAGCCGACGGTGACGATGCAGCCGGAGCGGCGCTCGGTCATCCGGCGGGCGGCGGCGCGCGAGGTGTTGAAGACGCCGGTGGAGTTCACGGCGAAGGTGCGGTGCCAGACGTCGTCGGTGATGTCGACGACGGGCGAGGTGCGCAGCACGCCGGCGACGTTGACGAGGATGTCCAGCGGGCCGACGGTGTGCTCGACCTCGTCGACGACGGCCTCGACGGCGGTGCTGTCGGCGACGTCGGCGGTGTGCGCGGTGACCCTTCTATCGCCGTCCCGGCCGAACTCGGCCTCCAGGTCCTTGATGCCGTCAGGGGTCCAGTCGACGGCCGCGACGCGCGCTCCCCGGGCGACGAGGGCACGGGTCACGGCCTCGCCTATGCCCTGCCCGGCGCCGGTGACCAGCGCGACGCGGCCGGAGAGTTCTGACTGCTGCACGGTGGTTCCCCCGATTCCGGTTCAAAACTAAGGTAAGCCTTACCTTACATGACCCTGCCCGGCCGGGATCACCGCCCGCCACAGGGGCGCCCCCACCGCTGCACGCGCGGGGGGGCGCACAACAAGGCTTAGGTTAGGCTAACCTCACGCTCTTGCCTATAGGGGGGCGGCCCCCGGCTGATCCGGCGACCGCCCCCGGCAGGAAGGGAACTGGCTGTACGTCAGGTCGCCACGAGCTCCAGGGCCGGCACGCCCGGCGCGGTCACCCCGAAGGTCTGCGCGTACAGGGAGAGCTCCGCCTCCAGCGCCCGCACGACCGTCCCGACCCGGCGGAAGCCGTGGCCCTCGCCCTCGAAGGCGATGTAGGTGTGCGGCACCCCCCGGCCGGCCATCGCCGCCAGCAGCCGCTCGCTCTGCGCGACCGGGCAGACGGGGTCGGCCAGCCCCTGCAGCAGCAGGAACGGCGTGGAGATCCGGTCCGCCCGGTGCAGCGGCGAGCGCTCGGCGTACAGCGCGGGCACCTCGTCCCACGGGCCGATCAGCCAGTCCAGGTAGCGCGACTCGAAGTCGTGCGTGCCGCCCTCCGCCGTCCAGCCCTCCAGGTCCAGCACCGGGTAGAGGACCGTGCCGCAGGCGTAGAGGGACGTGGCGGCGAGCGACGCCACAGCCGTCCAGCCTCCCGCGCTGCCGCCGCGGACCGCGATCCGCGCCGGATCGGCGAGGCCCTCGGAGGCCAGCCCCACGGCCACCGCCGCGCAGTCCTCGACGTCCACCACGCCCCACTGCCCGCGCAGCCGCTCGCGGTAGGCGCGCCCGTAACCCGTCGAACCCCCGTAGTTGACCTCGGCCACGCCGATGCCCCGCGAGGTGAAGAAGACCGTCACCAGGTCCAGCACGAGCGGCGACCGGGCGGTCGGGCCGCCGTGCGCCCACACCACGTAGGGCGGCAGCTCGCCCTCGGGGGCGGTGTGGCCGGGGTTGCGCGGCGGGTAGAGGTTGGCGTGCACCTCGCGCCCGCCCGGCCCCGCGAAGGTGCGCACCAGCGGCTCGGGGTAGTGGGCGGGGTCCACGCGGTCGGCGTGCCGGGCGCCGACGGGCCGGGCCCGGCCCGTGCAGGCGTCGAGCTCGACGACCTCGTACGTGCTGCGCGGGCTCGCCGCGACGCCCACCGCGCGGGTGCCGGCCACGGCCAGGGTCGGCGCCCACTCGGTCCACGGCCCGGCGACGTCGGCGATCTCGCCGCTCGCCGGGTCGAGGACGCCGAGGACGGCGGCGCCCCGGCCGTGAATGGTGGCGATCAGCCCGCCGGGCAGGGGCGCGAACCAGCGCTGCCCCACGCGCCACAGCGCGCCGGCGAACTCCTCCTCGCGGCGGCACAGCGCCGTGCTCTCCCCCGACTCCGGGTCGACGCGGTACAGGTTCCACCACCCCGAGCGGTCGCTCGCCGCCACCAGCGAGCCGTCGGCGGCCCACTCCACCTGGGGCACGGACTCCTCCGGCCCGCCCAGGACCGTCCGCGCGCCGGACAGCCGCCCGTCCGCGGAGACCTCGGCGACCTTCAGCTCGGTGCCCTCCCACGGCATCCGGGGGTGGTCCCAGGCGATCCAGGCCGCCCGCCGCCCGTCCGGCGAGAGCCGGGGCCCGGTGACGAAGCGGTTCCGGCCGTCCGTCAGCTCCCGGACCGCGCCGCGGTCCCGCGCCGCCGAGCCGTCCAGCGGCACCGCCACGAGCAGCCGGCGCACGTCGCACGGGCCGGGGCCGGTGAACTCCTCCAGGACGCACCACACCTCGCCCCGGTCCGGCAGCAGCACCGGATCGGCCCAGCGCAGCCCGCCGCCCACGGACGACACGGGCGTCAGCGGCCGCGGGGCGCTCCGGCCGCCGCCCGCCGGGGCGTCGGGCTCGAACGCGTAGAGCCGCTGGTCGGCGAAGTGGGTGAAGACCACCAGCGGGCCGCCCGCCTCCCGCGCCGCGGCCGCCCACGGCAGGCCGCCGTACTCCATGACGCGGTTGCGCACGTTCCACGGAGCGGGCAGCACCGTCTCCTCCGGGCCGCCGGCCCGCCGCCGCACCAGGGTGAAGCGGCCCTCCTCCGCCGGGCGCGGGCTCACCCACCACAGCTCGTCACCGGCCGTGCCCACGAAGTCCGGGCCGCCGCCGTGCGACGCGGCGAGCTCCGCGCCGACCGGGGACTGCCAGGCTCCGTAGGGCACCGTGGACACCATGATCTGCTACGCCTCCTCGTGACGGTCCGTCGGACCGGCTTCGTCAAACCGTGCTCATCAGGCCGTGCTCACCAAGCTGTGCTCACCAAGCCGCGCCCATCAGGCCGTGCTCATCAAGCTGTGCTCATCAAGCCGTGCTCATCAAGAAGTGGTCCAGCACCCGGACGCCGAAGTGCAGCGCCTCGACGGGGACCCGTTCGTCGACGCCGTGGAACAGCGCCTGGTAGTCGATGTCCTCGGGCAGCTTCAGGGGGGCGAAGCCGTAGCAGTCGATGCCCAGGCGCGAGAACTGGTTGGCGTCGGTCCCGCCGGACATGCAGAACGGCACCACGTGCCCCTCGGGGTCGAAGCGCTCGACCGCCTCCCGCATCCGGGCGAACAGCTCGGTGCCGAGCGGGGCCTGCAGCGCCCGCCCCTTCTGGTAGTACTCCCAGTCCACGTGCGGCCCCGTGAGCTCGTCCATGGTCGTGCGGAACTCCTCCTCGCCGCCCGGCACGATGCGCCCGTCCACGTGTCCCACGGCGGTCCCGGGGATCACGTTGACCTTGTAGCCGGCGTCCAGCATCGTCGGGTTGGAGCTGTTGCGGACCGTCGGGGCGACGAGCCGGGCCGCCGGGCCCAGCTCGGCGAGGAGCGCGTCGACGTCGAAGCCCGGGGCGCCGGGGTCGGCCTCGATGCCGTACAGGGCGGCGATCTCGACGAGGGCGGCGCGCACGGTCGGTGACATCCGCACCGGCCAGCGGTGCCGGCCGATCCGGGCGAGGGCCTCGGCCAGCCGGGTGACCGCGTTGGCCTGATTGGGCTTGGAGCCGTGGCCCGCCCGGCCGCGCGCGGTGAGCCGGAGCCAGGCCGTGCCCCGCTCCCCCGCCGCCACCGGGTACAGCCGCAGCCCGCCGTCCGCGTGGAAGGAGTACGCGCCCGACTCGCCGATGGCGTACCGGCAGCCCTCGAACAGCTCCGCGTGCTCCTCGGCGAGGAAGGCGGCGCCCGTCCAGGCACGGTCCTCCTCGTCGGCGGTGAAGGCGAGGACGACGTCCCGCGGGGGCCGGGCGCCCGTGCGCGCCCAGGCCCGCACGACCGACAGGACCATCGCGTCGGTGTTCTTCATGTCGACCGCGCCGCGGCCCCACACCACGCCGTCGCGGACCTCGCCCGAGAAGGGGTGGACGCTCCACTCCGCGGGGTCGGCGGGGACGACGTCGAGGTGTCCGTGGACCAGCAGCGCGGGCGCTCCCGGATCGGTGCCGGGGAGACGGGCGACGACGTTCGCCCGGCCGCGCTCCTTCTCCAGCACCACCGGCTCGATGCCCGCGTCGCTCAGTGCCTCGGCGACGTACTCGGCGGCGGGCCGCTCCCGGCAGTCGCCGCCGCCCCGGTTGGTCGTGTCGAGGCGGATCAGGTCCGAGGTGAAGCGCACCGCCTCGTCGAACGCGCGCTCGTCCAGTCCGGTCCCGGCCTCTTCCGTCATGATCTCAGCCATACTGCTCCTCCACCGCGGCCGACACGACGGTCGTGACCGCCTTGAAGCAGCGGATGCCGTCGTACATGGTCGCCGTGGTGTACGAGACGCGCCGCTCGCCGCTCGGCACCACGCCGGGAACCACCGTCGCCGCGCCGGCCAGGTGGTCCGCGTCGAACTCGACGTCGACGGTGAACGGGCCGGTGCCCCTGGCGGGCTCGTACCGCACGGCGAGGGCCACCGCCTCCTCGGCCGCGGTGTGGATGTCCTCGGCGGTGCGCGCGGGCGGGCGGCAGACGGCCGCGTACCGCGAGACGCAGTCCTTGACGGCCACCGAACGGGCGTGCGGCGCATATCCCTTGGCGTCCGCGCAGGTCAGGTCGTCGCCCGTCACCAGCACCACGGGGACACCGTATTCGGCGACGACCAGGGAGTTGAGCAACCCCTCGCTCGCCCGCGCGCCGTCCACCCACACGCCGGTGATGGAGTTGGCGAGGTAGGTGTGGGCCAGCACGCCCGGGGTGCCGGCGCCCGTGTGATAGCCCACGAAGGCGACGCCGTCGACGTCGCCGTGCTGGACGCCTTCGACCATGCTCAGCGTCTTGTGCTTGCCCGTGAGCATCTGGGCCCGTTCGTCCAGCTTCTCCAGCAGCAGATTGCGCATGCTCCAGTGCGCCTCATTGATGAGGACCTCGTCGGCACCCCCGTCGAAGAACCCGGCGACCGCCGCGTTCACGTCGGAGGTGAACAGGTGGCGGCATCTCTCCCACTGCGAGGCGCCGGGCAGCACGTCGGCCGGGCAGGTGACGCCGGTGACGCCCTCCATGTCCGCGGAGATCAGGATCTTCACCATGCATCAGTCCTACCGCAGGTGAGGGGCCGCCGCACGGGTGCTCGCAGCAGTCGCCGCGGCGGACCGCGGCCGGGGAGCGGCCGTTCGGCGTACGGGACCGGCCGTCGATCACGCGTTCGGCGTATTGCGGAGACCGCGGAAGCGTCCCCCGGAGAACAGTTCGGAACCACCCGGAAGACGCCCGGGCGGGATAGAGGTAAACCGCTACCGGCAACTGGGGGGAATTACCCATTCCGAGGATTTCCGCATTCTACCACGCCCGCTGGATGGTTGAGCCAACTATGTCAAATAAAAAGGCAGTTGACGCCGACATTGACGTCGGCAATTATCGGTTCCCGGCGCTGGCCGGCGTGCTCCACCGAGAGTTTTCCCCGCAACCGGCCCTTACCCCAAGGACTCCGCATGCCCACCGTCGCGTTATCCCGAGGGCCTGTCGAATACACCGTCCTCGAAGGCAGTCCCGAAGCGGCTCCCCTCGTCCTCCTCCACGAAGGCCTCGGCTGCATCGCCATGTGGCGGCGCTTCCCGGCCCGTCTGGCGGCGGCCACCGGCCGGCGCACCCTGGTCTTCTCCCGTCACGGGCACGGGAGTTCGGGACCGGCACCGCAGGAGCGCACCCCGCGCTCCCTGCACGAGGAGGCGCACGACGTCCTCCCCGAACTGCTCGGCAAGCTCGGCATCCAACGCCCGGTCCTCGTCGGCCACAGCGAAGGCGCCTCGATCGCCCTGCTGCACGCCGCCGCCCACCCCGCCGAGGCCGTCGTCGCCATCGCCCCGCACCTCTTCGCCGAGGAGCGGACGCTCCGCGGCGTGGCGGCCGCCCGCGCCGCCCACGACTCCGGGCCGCTCGCCAAGGAGCTGGCCTTCTACCACCAGGACCCGCACACCGTGTTCCGCCGCTGGAGCGGCCTGTGGCTCTCCGAGGCGTTCCGCGCCTGGGACATCGAGGGCGACCTGGCCGGCGCCACCGCCCCCGTGCTCCTCGTCCAGGGCGAGCGCGACCCGTACGGCACCACGGCCCACCTCGACGCGGCCGAGCGCGGCCTCGGCGGGCCCGTGCAGCGGCTGGAGCTCGCCGGTTGCGGCCACACCCCGCACCTCGAACGGACCGACGAGGTCATCGACGCCGTCGCCACGTTCCTCGCGAGCCGCCCCGGCGGCTCCGCAGACCCCGCAGACCCCGCAGACCCCGCAGACCCCGCAGACCCCGCAGACGACCGTGCAGACCGTGCAGAGCCCTCGCGCCAGGAGGCCCGCCCATGAGCGACACCGACGACGTCCGCCTGGACGGCCTGCTCGCCGCGGCCGCCCGCCGGCACCCCGGCCGGCCCGCCCTCACCGCCCAGGGCCGCACCTGGACCTACGCCGAACTCGACCGCGCCGTGGGCGAGCTGGCGCGGCAGCTCGCCGAGGCCGGCCTGGAGCCCGGCGACCGCGTGGGCGTCCTCGCGCCCAAGGGGCCCGAGGCCGTCCTCGGCATCTACGCCGCCCTGCGCGCCGGCGCGGTCACGGCCCCGCTCGACGTCGCGGACCCGCCCGTCCGCACGGCCCACATGGTGCGCGGCGCCGGGCTGTCCCTGCTCCTCGCCTCCGACCGCTCGCTCGCCGGCTGCCGGCGGGCCGCCGAGGAGGCGGGCGCGGGCCCGGAGCCCGCCGAGGGCGTCCTGGAGCACGGTCTGAACTGGGTCCGCACGCTCCCGGCCGCGCAGAAGCCCGCCCCGCTGCCCGCGCCCACCGACCGCGGCGGCTACGTCCTCTTCACCTCCGGCTCCACCGGCCGCCCCAAGGGAGTGCTCCTCTCCCACGCCAACGTCGCCCACTTCGCGCTGTGGGCCGCCGCCGAGCTCGCCCTGACCGAGACGGACCGGGTCGGCTCCCAGGCCGCCCTGACCTTCGACCTCACCACGTTCGACCTGTTCAGCACGGCCGCGGCGGGCGCCTGCGCCGTCCTCATGCCGGACGTCCTGCGCTCCTTCCCCCGCGACGTCGTCGGCTGGCTCCGCGAACAGCGCATCACGGCCTTCTACGCGGTGCCCTCCCTCTACCAGGGCATGCTCGAACGCGGCGGCATCGACGAGGACTTCCCGCCCTCGCTGCGGGTGGCCGCCTTCGCCGGCGAGCCCTTCGCCCCGCGCCCCCTGGAGCGCTACCTGCGTCTCCTCGGCGACGTGCCCCTCTACAACCTGTACGGGCCGACGGAGACCAACGTCTGCACGTACAGCCGGGTGCCCGCCGACTGGACCGCGGACCAGGAGGCGACCATCGGCAGGGCCGTCGAGGGCGACGTCGTCGATGTCCTCGGCGAGGACGGCCTGCCCACCGACGGCACGGGCGAGATCCACGTCGCCGGCGCCACCGTCTTCCAGGGCTACCTGCAGGACGGGGCCCTGACCGACCCGACCCGCACGGTGCGCTTCCGCGACGGCGTCGCCCGCCGCGCCTACGCCACCGGCGACTTCGGCCGCATCACCGCCGACGGGCGCGTCTTCCTGCGCGGCCGCGGCGACTCGCAGGTCAAGCGGCGCGGCCACCGCATCGACCTGCTCGACGTCGAGAGCGCCGTGCTGTCGCTGCCGCACGTCACGGCCGCCGCGGTCGTCGCCAAAGAAGACCCGCACCACGGCGAGTTCTGGGCGTACGTCCAGAGCGACGGCGACGGGGCCGGCGCCGAGGAGACCCTCGCCGGGCTGCGCGGGCTCCTGCCGCTGCGCATGCTGCCCGACCGCGTCGTGCCCACGGCCGCCCTCCCCGTCAACGCCCGCGGCAAGGTCGACCGCCGCGCACTCGCCGCCCGCACCGACTGACCCGACCGCCCGCCACGCACCACGCATCACGCACCAGTGAGCACGCACCACAACGGAGGAAACCGCAGTGAACACCGTAGAAGAACTCTGCACCCTCATCAGCAGCAAGATCACGTGGGGGCGCGGCGAGGAGCCGCAGCAGCTGAGCCCCGACACCCCGCTGCTCGAACAGGGCCTGCTGGACTCGCTGTCCATCATGCAGATCGTCGCCGCGCTCGACGCGCAGGCCGGCATCGTGCTGCCGGACACGGAGATCGTCGCGGCCAACTTCCGCAGCCCGCAGGCCCTGTGGGGCGTGGTGGAGAACATCAGGGCGGGGGCGGCGCTGTGAATGCCGTAGACACGCTGCTGCGCTCAGGGCCCGACGGGGCCGAGGCCGTCGTGGACGAGTACCGCGACCTGGCCCTGCCGCTGGTGGAGCAGCTCGCCGGGAAGGGCTTCCGCGACCAGTGGGAGGCCCTCGCCGGGCTCGGTGTGCTGCGTCTCGGCCCTCCCGTGCCGGAGGCCGGCGCCGCCCCCGGGTCCGTCACGCGCTCGCTCGCCATGATCGAGGGCATCGGCCTGGCCGGCGTCGACCCCGGTGTCGTCTACGCCATGGCCTCCCAGGTGTTCGGCATGGAGTACCCGCTGCGCGCGGCGCTCCCCGCCGCCGCGTGGCAGGACGTGGCCCGCATCCAGGACGGCGGGGAGCTGCTGTGCCACGCGCTCACCGAGCGCAAGGGCGGCAGCGACCCGCTGTCGATGGACACCCGCGCCCGGCGCGACGGCGACGGCTACGTCCTGGAGGGCGCGAAGACGTTCATCACGGCCGCCCCGGTCGCCGATCTCGCGCTCGTCTTCGCCCGCACCGGCGAGGGCCGTTCGCCGTTCTCCCTGTCCGCCTTCCTGTTTCCCGTCTCCACCCCGGGCGTGACCCGCGCCGACGCCTTCGCCAAGACGGCACTGCCCGGCGTCCCGATGGGCGAGCTGGTCTTCGACGGCGTGCGGCTGCCGGCCGGCAGCCTCGTCGGCGGGGAGGGCTCGGGGCTCGCGCTCCTGACCTCCACCACCACGTGGGAGCGGGCCCTGCTGCTCGGCTACGCCCTCGGCCCCATGCGCCGCACCCTGCGGCGCCTGACGGACTGGGCGTCCGAGCGCGGCCACTTCGGCCGCCGCATGGGCGCCAGCCACCAGGTGGCCTCCCGCATCAGCGACATGGCGCTCGTGCTGCACCGCTCCCGCACGCTGCTGTACGGCATGGCGGCGCGGCTGGACGCGGGCACGCCCACGCGCCGGCTGTCGGCGGAGGCCGCCCTGACCAAGATCTCGGTCTCCGAGGACTACGTCCGGCTGACGGAACACGCCACGGCGCTGTCCGGCGTACGGGCCTTCATCGCCGATTCCGAACTCCCCGCCGATCTGCACAGCCCGATGGCGGCCCTCACCTATGCAGGCCCCAACGACCTGCTGCGCATCGGTGTCGCCCGTGAATTCGGGCTCCCCGTCGAGAACTGAATCCCGCGCCCGAAGAACGGTTCCCGCCGGGAACCCGATTTCCGAAAGGCCCCTCATGGCCCTGTCCCTGCCCACCGGGCTGCTGCCCGCCGAATTCGACGAAATCCTCGCGCTCGCCGAGGAGACGGGGGCGGCCCTCGCCCCCCACGCGGCCGACGTGGACGCGGGCCGTTCCGACGGTCACGACACGTACCGCATCCTCCGCGAGGCGGGCCTCCCGGGCCTGCTCGTGCCGCGCGAGGCGGGCGGGGCCGGGCTCGGCTTCGCCGCCTACTCGCAGGTGCTGGCGGTGCTCGGCGCCCACAACGGCGCCGCCGCCCTCGGCTTCAACATGCACAACGTCGCCATCGGCTCGCTGTGCGAGTCCGCGGGCACGCCCCTGCCGCCCGCGGCGGAGGCCTTCCGGACCTGGCTGTTCGACGAGGTGATCAACGGACAGAAGCTGTTCGCCTCCGCCACCTCCGAGGCCGGCAGCGGCGCCAAGCTCCGCGGCGTGCGCACGTCCTACCGCCGCACCGCGGACGGCGATTACGTCATCACCGGCGAGAAGTCGTTCGTCTCGCTGGCGGGCGTCGCCGACTACTACGTGGTCGCCGCCCGCGCCGAGGGCACCGAGGGCAGCGGCGAGGTCTCGCACTTCGTCGTCGCCGCGGACGATCCCGGCGTGAGCTTCGGGGAGGTGCACAGCCTCTCCGCGATGTACGGCACGAGCACCGCGGGCATGGTCCTCGACGCGGTGACGGTGCCGCGCTCGCGGCTCTTCCTCGGCGTCGAGGGCATGTCCCTGTACAAGCTCGTGCGCGAGCCGCACTGGATGATCGCCGGGTACACCGGCGCGTACCTGGGCATCTCCGAGGCGATCCTGCGCTTCACCACTGACCACGTGGCCGCGTCCCCCAAGCGGGCCGGCTCGCCGGTGCTGCAGCGCGAGCTCGGCCGGATGTCCGCGCGGCTGGCCGCGGCGCGGGCCCTCGTCGCCGAGGCCGGGGCGCGCGTCGACGCGGGCCGCGGCACCCCCGAGGCCAACGCCGCGGTGCACGCGGCGAAGTACGTCGTCGGCGAGACCGGCCCCGCGCTCGCGCAGGACGCCGTCCGCATCTGCGGCTCGGCCGCCGTGAGCCGGTCCCTGCCGCTGGAGCGGCTGCTGCGCGAGGCGTCCTTCGCCTCCGTGATGCCCGCCAAACCGGAGGAGTGCCTGGAGTATCTGGGCAAGGCCGCGCTCGGTGTCAACCTGTACGACGCGACCGCCTTCGACTGGTGAGGGCCCACACGCAGCGGCGCGCCGGGGCGGCGGGGGCCGTGGCCCCCGCCGCGCCGGGCATCCCGCGCGCCGCCGTCCCCGCGGTGACGTACGTGCTGTTCGTCGTCATGACCGGCGGCACCGTCCCGACGCCCGTCTACGCCCTCTACGCGCAGCGGCTGCACCTGTCCCCGCCCGTCGTCGCCCTCGTCTTCGCCGCCTACGCGGTGGGCATCCTGGCCGCCCTGCTGCTCTTCGGCGGGCTGTCGGACAAGATCGGGCGGCGGGCCACGCTCGTCCCGGCGCTGGCCGTGGCCGCGGTGAGCGGCGTCGTCTTCATCGCCTTCCCCACCCTTCCCGGGCTGTTCGCCGGACGGCTGCTCTCCGGGATCTCGGTGGGGCTGACGACCGGCGCGGCCACCGCCTACCTCAGAGAACTCCATCCCTCGCCGCCGCGCGCCGCCCTGATCACCTCGGTCACCAACATGGCCGGGCTCGGCAGCGGGGCGCTCCTGTCCGGCGTGCTCGTCGAGTACGCGCCCGCGCCCACCGTCCTGCCGTACACCGTCCTGATCGTGCTGCTGCTGCCCGGCCTCGCCCTGTGGGCGCTGCCCGAGCAGGCCGTCGCCCGCGGGGGCGGCATCCGCCCGCAGCGGATCGGCGTGCCGCCGGCCGTGCGGCGGCCGTTCGCCGCCGCGGCCGCCGCGGTCTTCGCCTCCTTCTCCCTGCTGGGCCTGCTGGCCGCGCTGGCCGGCAACTTCCTCGTGCAGGGGCTGCACAACCACAGCCACCTCGCCGTCGGCCTGGTGGCGTTCAGCGCCTTCGGCTCCGCGGGGGCCGCCCAGCTCCTCGCGGTGCGGCTCGCGCCGCGCACCGGCCTGACCGTGGGCATGACCGCCGTCCCGCTCGGGCTCGCCCTCATCCTCACGGGCCTGTCCGCCGCCTCCCTGCCCGTCTTCCTGTGCGGCTCCCTGCTGGGCGGCGCGGGCGCGGGCACCTCGTTCAAGTCCGGCCTCGCGCTGGTGACGGCCCAGGCGTCGCCCGACCGCGTCTCGGAACTGGTCTCCGGCTTCTTCGTCGCCGCGTACCTGGGCCTGACCGTGCCGGTCGTCGGCGTGGCCGTGCTGCTGGCGAACGGCACGCTCATGACGGCGGCCGGCGTCTTCGCCGCGGTGATCACGGTGCTGTGCCTGGGCAGCATCGGCGTCACCACGGCCCTCGGCAACCGCACCACGAACCGATGAGGACCCCGCCATGACCACCGCGCTCTCCCCCGTCGACCCCGACAGCTACCGCGCCCTGATGGCCTCCCACCCCGGCGGAGTGGCCGTCGTCACCACGGACGACGGCCTCACGCCGTACGGATTCGCCTGCACCGCGTGGTGCGGGGTGTCCCTCGACCCGCCGCTGCTGCTCGTGTGCGCCTCCAACACGGGCAGCACCCTGCCGGTGCTCGCCGAGCGGGGCTGGTTCGCCGTCAACCTCCTGCACGGCGCGGGGCGCCGCGCGGCGGACGCCTTCGCCCACCGGGACGCCGGCCGCTTCTCCGCCGTGCCGTGGGAGCGGTCCCCGGCCACGGGGCTGCCGCTGCTGCCGGAGGACGCGCGCGTGGCGGCGGAATGCCGCGTCCACCGCCTGGACCGTGCGGGCGACCACACGGTGATCATCGGCGAGATATTCCGCGCGGAACCCCTGCCGGGGGCGGACCGGGCGCCGTTGCTGTACGGGATGCGCACGTACGCGACGTGGCCGGAGGCCTAGCCGGCCCCGGGGCGCGGGGCCCTCGCCGCCGTCCGGGGTCCGCACGGCGGCGAGGGCC
>NZ_PXWG01000065.1 GCF_003011965.1 Streptosporangium nondiastaticum | reverse complement strand
TAGGCGATGGAGATGCGCTGGCCGGTGCGGGACAGGCGGACGGTGATTCGGTCGATGCGCGGCTGGGTGCCGACGTTGGCGGCGATCACCACGTGGCGCTCGGCGTCGGAGTAGTAGTGGAAGCCCTACGGTGCCTTGGCGGCGCCGCCGATCAGCAGCAGGCGTTCCACGGGCACGTTCTGTCCGCGGAGTTCGTCCAGGGCGTCGGCCATGCCGCACAGCATCCCTTCGACGGCGGCGCGGGCGAGGTTGTGCGGATGCATGTTGTGCACCTGCATGCCGAGGAGGCTGCCGGTGGCGTCGGGGAGGTTGGGAGTGCGCTCGCCGCCGAGGTAGGGCAGCAGGACGAGTCCGCCGGCGCCGGGGGCGGCCCGCCGGGCGAGGGCGTCGAGGGCGTCGAGGCCGACGCCGAGCATGCGGGCCGTGGAGCTGAGGACGCGGGCGGCGTTGAGCGTGCAGACCAGGGGCAGGAACTGCCCGGTGGCGTCGGCGAACCCGGCCACCGCGCCGCCGGGGTCGGCGGTGGGGCGCGCGGAGCGGGCGAAGACGGTGCCGCTGGTGCCGAGGGAGATGACCGCCTCGCCGGGCGCGAGTCCGAGGCCGAGAGCGGCGCCCATGTTGTCGCCGGTGCCTGCCGCGACCAGGGTGCCGCCGGGGGTGCGCCCGGCCGCCTCGTGCGGGGCGAGGACGCGCGGGAGCCGGGGCGTGCGGCCGCGGAAGGCGAGCCGTAGCAGGTCCGTACGGTACCGGCCTTCGGCCGGAGACCAGTAGCCGGTGCCGGAGGCGTCGCCGCGGTCCGTGGCGGGGACCGCGTCCGACGCGGGGCCGCCGCACAGCCGCCAGGTCAGCCAGTCGTGGGGCAGCAGAACCGTTGCCGTGTGGTTCGCGGCGTGCGGTTCGTGGTCGGCGAGCCAGCGCAGCTTGGCGGCGGTGAGGGCGGCGACGGGCACGGTGCCGACCGCTTCGGCCCACGCCCGGGCGCCGCCGAGCTCGCGCACGAGATCGGCGGCCTGCGGAGCGGAGCGCGTGTCGTTCCACAGCAGGGCCGGGCGTACGGGTGCGCCGCCGGCGTCGAGTGCGACGAGGCCGTGCTGCTGTCCGGCGACGGCGATGGCACCGACGCCTTCGAGCTTCTCGGCCCCGGCGTCCCGGAGAGCCTGCTGGAGCGCTTGCCACCAGGCCTCGGGGTCGGCCTCGGTGCCCTCGGGATGCGGGGCGCGGCCCCGCCGCAGCACTGTTCCCGTCGCCGCGTCACAGACGACGACCTTGCAGGACTGGGTGGAGGAATCGACTCCGACGACGGTGGCTGCCATGGTGCGCGCCTCTTCTCGCTGACGGGGCTGACGACTGACGTGCTGACGGGCTGACAGCTTTGACGGACCGGCAGTGCCGGCGGGCTGCCCGGTGCCGACGGTGCGGCGTCAGGCCGCCGGACGGATCTGGATCTTGCGGCCGGCGCCCTCGCGGAAGGTGCGCAGGGCCTCCGGGAACGCTTCCAGCCCGAAGCTGTGCGTGATCATGGCGTTGGCGTCGATGACGCCCTTGCCCATGAGTTCCACGGCCCGGCCGAAGCTGTGCACGACGGCCATGGATCCCACGATGGTGATCTCGTCGTTGTAGACGCGGAACGGCGAGACGCGCGCGGTCGCCGTGGAGGGCGCGACGCCGAACTGCTGGAACGTGCCGCCGCGCCGTACGCGGGTGAGCGCGTCCTCGATGGCCGGGATGACGCCCGTGCAGTCGATGACGACCTCCCAGCCCTGCGGGCGGCCGAGGGCGTCGGCGCTCGTGGCGGCCGCGCCGGCCCCCAGCTGCCGGGCGATCTCCAGCCGCCCGGGGTTGAGGTCGACGACGGAGACGGAGGCCGCGCCCGCGTGGGCGGCGAGCTGGAGCATCATCAGGCCCATGGTGCCGGCGCCGTAGATCAGGTAGTGGGCGCCGAGGTCGCGCGGCAGCTTGTCGAAGCCGTGCACCGCGCAGGACAGCGGCTCCACGAGCGTCCCCTGGGTGAGGGAGACGTTCCCGGGCAGCGGGTGGCAGTTGGCGGCGGGCACCTTCACGTATTCGGCCATCGCGCCGTCGACCGTGTCCCCGATCGCGCCCCAGCGCTCGCAGAGGTTGCCGCGGCCGATGGCGCAGTAGTGGCAGGCGCCGCAGAAGAGCGAGGGGTCGACGGCGACCTTGTCGCCCTCGCGCACGCCGCTCACGCCGGGGCCGAGCGCCACGACCTCACCCGTGAACTCGTGCCCCGGGATGATCGGGTAGGGGGTGGGCGCGAACTCGCCGTCGACGATGTGGACGTCGGTGCCGCAGATGCCGACCGCGGCAACCGCGACCACCACCTCGCCGGGGCCGGGGGCCGGGTCGGGAACGGTCTGGACGGAGAACGTTCCCGGGGTCTCGACGACGAGAGCGCGCATGCGCCGGCTTCCTTTCGGGCGGGGGATGAGGGGGAGGGGGCCGGGGGAGCGGGGCCCTATGGGTGGGAAAAGAGGAGTCAGTCGCCGGGGAGCTGTACGCGCTCGACGGTGACGCCGAGGTCCTCGATCGCCCGGACCTCCTCGGCCGGGGCGGCCGTGTCGGTGACCACCAGGTCGTAGCCGCCGGCGTCGCCGTAGCCGTGGGTCGCCGTGCGCCCGAACTTGCTGTGGTCGACGGGCAGCACGCACCGTTCGGCGGCGTCCTGCATGGCCTCCTTGAGGTCGGCCCACTCCCGGACGGGGTGGTAGAGCCGCCCCTGGTGCACCGAGGTGACGGAGGAGAACATCACGTCCGCCCGGATCCGGGCGAGCCGGCGGAGCGTCTCGGTGCCCGCGCAGGACTCGAAGTCGGCGTGGAAGCTGCCGCCGAGCAGATTCACTCCGGTGCCGTCGGCCGCTTCCTTGCCGACGATCGACGCGACGCGCAGCGAGTTGGTGACGATGGTCAGGCGCTCGATACGGGCGAGCCGGCGGGCGAGGGGGAAGAGCGTGCTCCCGCAGTCCATGAGCACGGTCTGACCGGGACGGACCTGTCCCACCACCGCCTCGGCGAGGAGTTCCTTGACCTGGAGCTGCCGGTGCTCGCGGAAGCGGGTGGCGGTCTCCATCGTGAGCCCGGTCAGCGCCACGGCGGTGCCGCGTCGCTTGTGCAGCAGCCGGCGGGACTGGAGGTTGTCCAGGTCCCGGTGGACGGTCATCGCGCTGACGCCGAGCTCGTCGGCCAGCCCGTCGATGCGCGCCTCTCCCTGCTCGATGACGCGCCGCAGCAGCAGCTGTCTGCGCTGCTCGACGTCGGCTTCGGTACCCCGGCTGGCCGCCATGGATCTCTCCTCGCTCCGGCTGTCCTGGACGCACCGGCCTCCGGAACAGGGTGCCCGCAGCGGTGCGGCCACTGCTCAGATCACACACTTTCTGTGAAGTTATGTCAATTCCCTAGACATAGTGCGTTGAGCGGGGGTTGCGTCGGCGAGGATTATCGGGTGGGCTGATAGTGTCCCCTTACGCTCTGTTCTGATCGGAAATCGCGCCATTGTGGTGTGAAGGCCGCGGGCTGATTGCCGGTAATCGAAGCGCGGAACAGCCGCCCCCGGGCTTCACTCATGAGCCGGACGGCGAAACCCTGGAGCCCCTTGTGGGGCGTGGGTTTGGCTGGTCTTCACCCGTACGTTCTCGGCCCGCATGGCGGAGTCTCGGCCCCGTCGGGGAGAATGCCGCATGACTGGCCTGGTGCGGTCTTCCCCGGCCGAGCGCTGACGTTCTTCTCCGCCCACCCACCGGGGGCCGCGATGACTCGGAGAAGCGAGAAGGGGACCCCGCGCTGCATCGCCCCCTTCCTCTCACTGGCCACCTGGGCCGATGGCGAGACGGTCATCTGCTGTGAGGACAAGGGGCCGGCGGCCGGCCGGCTGGGGCATGTCGGCGACGTGTCCGAGCTGGTGAACAGTGAGAAGATGCGGTCCGCCCGCAAGCAGCTCATGCGCGGCGAGGTGCCGGCGGGCTGCCGGGCCTGTCTCGGCGAGGCGGCGCACCAGCCGACCGTGCACGACTACACCAGGAGAGCTTCCGCTGGTTCTCGGAGCCCCTGCACCACGGCGTCTACAAGCCCCGAAGCGAGCCGAGCACGCCCCCCGGATACGTCTGGGAGGAGTGGGACTGGGACGCGCTCCCCTGTAACGCCTCGCTGACGTACTACGCGGAGGACCGGCTCACCAAGATGTTCCACGCCAAGGCGATGGAGTTCATCGTGGGCAACCCGATCCGGCGGGAAGCCGAGGCCCGCCTGCGACCAGGACCTCCGGGAGGCCTTCTGCCGGCGGTGCGTGGCCCGGATCCGCGCCGACTATCCCGAGCTCGTGGGAATGCTGCGGCACATGCCCGGCATCCGGCGGTACCTGTTGTGAGGGAACCGCCGCACCTGTCGTGAGGGAACGGCCGCCCGGGAAGGAGGAACGGTGAAGGCGATCCACGTCGTTTCCACCCGGCCGACCATGAACTTCTACGTCTCGCGGGCCGAGGGATCCCCGTACCGGCAGGAGGACTTCGAGGTCCTCACGACAGTCCTGTCGGCTCTTGAGTGGCGCCGGCACAACGGGGTGATCCGGCTCTACACGGACCCCGGGGGACGGGAGTTCTACGACCGGCTGGGGCTCCTTGACCTGTGGGACGGCGGAGTCGACGCCGGGCTTCTGGAATCGGCGTCCCGGACGATCAACTGCGGCGTCTTCTGGTCCTTCGGAAAGGTCGTGGCCCTTCGGCAGGAGGCGGCGCCGTGCTGTGTCATGGACGTCGACCTCATCGTCTGGGGCGGCATCCGGCAGCTCGTCACCGCGGAAGTGATGAGCCTGCACGAGGAGCCGCTCTGCTTCGCCGCCTACGTCGGTCAGGGCCGCCTCACCCCACCACCCGGCTTCGACTGGAGCGGGCTGGACTGGTCGGTCACCCCCTGCAGCGCCGCGCTGCTCGTCTTCACCGAAGACGCGTTCAAGAACGCGTACGCCGACCGGGCGCTGTCGTTCATGGAGGGCAACCCGGTCCGGTCGGAGCCCGGCGAGGCGCTGCCCGCGCACCCGGTCTTCGCGGAGCAGCGGTTGCTGCCCATGTGCGCGAAGGCGAGCGGCGTGCGTATCGGTTCGTTCCTGCGCGACTACACGGGGGGCCGAGCTGCGGTCCGGGCGGAAGAACACGACCTTCACCCACCTGTGGAATGCGAAGACGCTCCTTCACCACGACCTGGAGAAGAGGAGGGAACTCTGCGCGAGATACGCGCACAGGATACGACGGGACCACCCGGACGTCGCGGAAGTGCTCGCGAGGTCCGAGCTCCTGCGGGAACACTTCCGAAGGGCGGACCGGCAGCCGGAGCCGAACGGGCCGTCTCTCAGGGAATGTCCAGAACCGCCTTGCCGTGCAGGCGGCGGTTGAGCAGGGCGTCCACGGCGTCCGCGGCCTTCTCCCAGCCGCCGCGCCAGGAGATCTGCGGGTCGAGGGCGCCGGAAGCGACCTGGCCCGCGAGCCACGACAGATCCGGGGCGAGCTCCGTGCAGGCGAGCAGGAAGAAGGCGGCGATCGAGCGGTCGTGCCGGCCCTGATCGCCGAAGAGGGCGCCGTACGGAAAGACTTCGGCTTCGTGCGCGGAGTGCCCGACGGCGACGAGGGTCCCGCCTTCGCGCAGCATGCCGTAGGCGTCGACGAGTTGCTGACCACCCACCAGGTCCACCACCCCGTCAACCGGACCCTGGACTTCGAGCGGTCCTGCCACCACTTCGTGCGCCCCCGACCCGCGCAGGCTGTCGCCGTGCCGTGCCGGGGAACCGGTGGAGGCCACGACGTGCGCTCCGCCGCGCCGGGCCAGCTGCACGACGTACCGGCCCGTACCGCCCGTCGCGCCGGTGACGAGCACGCGCCGTCCCAGTATCGGCCCCAGGCGGTGCAGTGCGCGCAGGGCGGTGGCTCCCGCCACCGGGATGGTGCTGAGGGCTCCGGGATCGGCTCCGGCCGGTGCCACGCCCATCCGGTCGGTGTCCACGGCGCGGAGCTCGGCCCACGCGCCGTCGGTGCCGAGCGTGACCACCGGGGTGCCGACCGCCGGACCGGACCCGTCGGCGGCCGCGCGCACCACCACCCCGGCCGCATCCCATCCGAGGACAGCGCCCTCGGGCGCTTCCTGCAGGGCGAACCGGACCTCGCCGTAATTGAGGGAGGTCGCTTGCACCCGGACCAGGGCCTGATGGGGGGCGGGCTCGGGGTCAGGGGCCGTGGCGAGCCGGAGTCCGGCAGGTACGGAGCGGTCGACGAGCAATGCACGCATGGCGGTGAACCCTTCGGTAGATGGCGCAGGTCCACAGTTATGCCACTCAGTGGCATGTGCCCGCAAGTGGCAATTACCCCTCGGGTACGCTGTCCGTCATGGGGAATGCGCTCACGCCGCACGAACACGGCGACCGGCTCCCGCTGCGCGAACGCAAGAAGCGGCGCACGAGGGAAGCCCTGATCGACACCGCTCTGGAGCTGTTCACCGAGCGGGGCTTCAACGGCGTGACCCTCGACGAGCTCTGCGACGAGGTGGAGACGTCCAAGCGCACGTTCTTCCGGCACTTCAGCAGCAAGGAAGACGTGGCCATGGCGCCCACGCAGGATCTGTGGCGGGCCTTCCTCGACGACCTCGAAACCCGCGAGCCCGGCCACGGTCCGGTGCTGGAGATGCTCCGGACGGCGCTGTGCGCCGCGCTGGAGCGCATGACCGATGACGACTGGGCGCATCGCGTACTGCTCAGCCGTCAGCTGGCCGACCGGACTCCGTCGATGGATGCGCACGGCCTGCGGTTCTGCAACGACACCAGCCGTGCCGCGCTCGGCATCCTCCACCGCCGGTTCGACTTCGGCAGCAAGGACGATCCGCGTCCCCGGCTCGCCCTGGACATGCTCGTCGCCGCCTTCCACTGTGCGCTGGACACCTGGGTGTCCTCGCCGGGCTCACCTACGCGCAGTGACCTGGCCGCTCACTTCCGGGAAGCGTGCGCAGCCCTGCCCGGAAGCCTCACCTTGACGGTAAGCCCGCGAGCGTAGGCTGCACGGCGCCACGCACCCGGGCCCGAGCACCCGGCGGACGCCGCGCGCGAGCTGCCGATCAGACGGCCGGAGGCCGTGGGGCGGCGTCGTGGGCGCGCACGAGCAGTTCGCGGGTGCGAGGGCCGTCGAACTCGGCGAGCATCACCGCCTGCCAGCGGCCGAGGTAGAGGGCTCCCGCGGTGATGGGGACGTTGAGTTCGGGGTGGGTGGCGAGCCGGGCGCGGGCGTGGGAGTGGCCGTTGTCCCGTTCGCCGTGGATCCGCCTCTCGGCAGGGGTGCGGTGTTTGTCGTGGGCGTAGTGGTGGGTGCTGCTGTGCGGGGCCAGGCGTTCGAGCAAGGCCTGGACGTCCTGGTGCAGTGCGGCGTCGTTCTCGTTGATGACCAGGCCGCAGGTCGTGTGCGCGCAGTACACCTGCAAGGTCCCTTCGCGCACGCCGGATTCCGCGACCAGGTCGTGCAGGTGGCCGGTGAGGTCGGCGACGCTCTCCGCTTCGTCGATCGTGACGCGCAGCCTGGCTGACAGCGCGATCGAACTGCCCGTCGGCAGCACCTCGCGGTGGATGACGTTGACGTGCGGTTGCGAGACGGTCGTCATGACTCCTCCGGCACTCTCGGCGGACGGTCGAGCGGTACTTCCACGAGCTCCGGTACTTTCACGAGCTCCGGTACTTCCTCAAGCTCCGGTACGTCCACGAGCTCCAGTACTTCCACGAGTTGCGGTACTTCCGCAAGCTACGGTGGCAGCCCGCCCGGCCGGAGAGCAGACCCTGATCCGGCCACGGTCCCACGGCTCCTGCCGCGCCCTCCCGCCGCGCGAGCCCGCGCCCTCCCGCCGGGCTCCCTTCCGTAGGGGACATGTCATCCGGCCACCGGCGCAAAACGTTCCTTGACGGGGTGTCGGGTCCTGGCCAATCGTGTGATCGCCGCAGTCACCGTCTCATCGGAACGGCTGGTCAGCGGCGCGATTTCACACCGTCCTGCGCCTCGGTTCCGTGATGTGTTCCGTGATGTGTTCCTTCCGGCGGCGCGACCTCTCGAGGAGACTTCTTGTCCGGCGAGCAGCACCTGCTCAGGGTCTACAGTGACCGCACCTACGTCCACACCACGACGGTCCGGCACCAGGGCACCACGGTGGCCCTGGCGATGGACGACCAGCGACGGATCGTCTACGCCGTGCTGGACCTGTCCCGGCACGACGAGGCCAAGGGCGAACTGGACGCCGCCTACTGGTCGGAGAACCCGGTCCCGCTGCGCTTCCCCTCCGACGTCACGGACACCGGTTTCGCGGTCGCGGGGGCCACGGCCCTGCCGGTCGTCAAGAGCGGTGGACGCATCGAGGCGGCTCCGGGCGAGCGGCTGAACGACGACGAGGTGGACGCCTTCCTGTCCACCACGGCCAGGCTCACGGCCCCCGTCCCGTTCCACGCCCTGTCGGACGGCACGCACATCGTCGTGCTGCGGCAGTCCATCGGCGCTGACCATCCCGACGCCGTCCACAGACTCGCCGGGGGCGGCTCGTCCGGCGACCCGGCCCGCGGCGACTACGCCAAGGACGGCGCGGACGCCAAGGTGCCGCTGGCGGCGGACACCCTGCTGTGCGACCGGTTCCTGCTCGTGGGCGGGGAGCTGAAGCCCGTCCTGGAGGCGCGCTTCCGCCGCAGCCGCCACAAGTCGCGGCCGGACTCGGCCAAGGACAGCCTGGGCACGACCGACATGGAAGGCCGTCCCTTCCACGAGCCGACGCAGCAGCTGTCCTTCGTCCGGCACCTCTCGGGCGGTCGGTTCGCCGCCCTGCTCGTCCCCACCGCCGTGCACGGACAGCAGCGCTGGCAGATCTTCGCGCACAACGACGCCTCCGGCCGCATCGACTCCTTCAGCGTCGAGCAGAGCCGGGACGGTCTGTTCAACCTCCAGGGCACCCAGGCCTGGACCAGCCCCGACCCCGCCCACCGCGACGCCGTCTACGAGTCCGGCCCCGGCACCTGCCCGTTCACCGGACAGCCGCTGATACCCGTGGTGAGCACCGAAGGCCACGCGGAGACCGCGCTGGCCTTCGGCGAGGGCGACGCCCACGTGCGCGTCCCGCAGGGACCCGAGCTCGCCGGGCGCGACTTCACCGTCGAGTTCTGGGCGCGGCGCACGGCGACGGGACGCGAGGAGTACCTCGTCGGGCACGGTGACACCGCCGGCAGCCCTCACAACTCCCTGCACATCGGCTTCCGCGAGGACGACCGCTTCACGTTCGCCTTCTACGGCGACGACTTCAACACCGACGTGCGCGTCGTCGACACCGCCTGGCATCACTGGGCCTGCGTCTACGAGCACGCCACGCGCCGCCAGACCGTCTACCGCGACGGCGAGGCGGCCGCCACGCGCGACGCGGACGGCGCCTACGCCGGGACCGGCGCGCTGCTGCTGGGCAAGGCCCTGTGGTTCGGCGGCGCCCGCGCCGAGCTGGACGAGGTCCGGATCTGGGACCGCGCCCGCACCGCCGGCGAACTCAAGCGCGACAAGAGCGTCCGGCTCATCGGCAACGACCCCGGGCTCGTCGCCTACTACCGCTTCGACGAGGGCTCCGGCACCCGCCTGCACGACCAGACTGACCACGCCCGCCACGGCGAGCTCATCGGCGGCCCCCGCTGGGTGACGTCCGAGGCCCCCATAGGTGACCACCCCGGCGTACGCCGCGACAGCTTCGCCGTCGCCGGCCGGAAGACCGTCTCCGGGCTCTCCGCCGTCCTCTACCACCAGCAGGAGGAGACCACCACCGGCTACGGCCAGGAGCCCAAGCCCGCCAAGCGCCAGGCCCGCGTCCTCCTGTCGTACGCCACCGCCGGACCCGACCCGAAGGCGGGCGCGGAGACCGAGGACGCCTACCTCGCCACGGTCGACTTCGGAGTCGGCCGCGACGGCCGCCTCGCGCAGGTGCCGGACGAGCTGGCGCTGCCGGTGCTCGCCGCGCCGGAGGGCAGCTCCGATGTCGAGACGATCAGCGAGCTGGACGCCCGGATCCGTCAGCTGGTCCAGGACATCACGGCCAAGGAGACCGAGGTCACCGAGCTGGCCCGGCAGACCGCGAGCGTGCCGGAGCTGGAGCGCCAGCGCGAGGCCTACTACGAGCGGTCGCAGGACCTCGCCGGCTGGGCGTTCCGGCTGCGCTTCAAGAACACCCGCGACGGCGAACCGCAGTACCTCGCGGTCAAGGGCGACGGGCAGGGCCAGGGCAGCTACCCGCCGCTGGTCCGCACCGCCGACAAGGACGCGAAGTCCGCGCTGTGGACCATATACATGCCGCCCGGCTCCAGCTGGAACGGCTCCATGCTCTACAACGTGCTCAACCTCCACACCGGCAAGGACATGAACGTCTCCGGCGCGAGCCGGAACAACGACGGCGAACTCATCATCTACCAGCGTGAGTCCGGCGCCTGGAACAGCCTCTTCGGCATCTACTACAGCGGCGGCTACGCCTACCTCGTCAACCGGCAGAGCGAGAAGGCCGTCTGCGCCCCCGACCGGCTCGGCGACCGCGTCGTCCAGTACGACACCGCCACGGTCACCGAGTCCGGCGAAGGGCTGCTCTACTTCGAGCGCGTCCGCCGCCACGTCCTCGGCCACCCCGACATCGCCGACGCGGGCAAGCGCGTGGAGGCGCTCGACGCCCAGCTCGCCGAGCTCCGCCCGCAGTTCGAGCTGCTGGAGCGGCGCCGCCGCGAGATCGAGGCCGGCCAGGCCGAACTGACGGCCAAGCGCGACGAGCTCGCCCGCCTCACCGGCGGCCTCAAGGGCGCCGACGACATCGCCCTGCCCGTGCCCCAGCTCTCCCTCGACCGCACCGGCCTGAGCACCTCCGGCGCGCTGCTGGCCTTCGCCCGCTCGGCCGACCGGCCGTACCTGCTGGACAGCGCCACCGGAAACGTCGTGCTGTACTTCCGCGGCACCAACGGGCAGTTCTTCGCCACCTACTACGACACCACCGTCGTGCGCTCCTCCCGCCGGCTGACGTCGGGCGACGGCCAGGCGGTCACCTTCACCGCCCGCGACTCCGGCACCGGCCTGGGCTCGGTGACGATCCGCGTCACCGCCGGTGACGGACCCGGCCTGTGCGACGTGACCATCGAGCGGGGCGAGGAGCGCGAGACCTGGCGGGGGCTGCCGCGGCAGGCGGCCGACTTCGCCGAGATCGTCAACGGGACGCCGGAGGAGCCCGTCACGATCGGCGCGGTCAAGTCGTTCGACGCGACCACACGACTCCTGTCCGGCGGCAAGGCCGGCGACGTCGCCGGCGGTACCCTCCGGCTCGCCGAACCCCTCCCCGCCGCCCTGCCCACCGGTACGCCCGTCACCCTCGGCGGCCACCTCTACCTCACGGAGACCGCCGCCGCGCCCGGGGCCACGTCGCTCCGCCTGGACGCCGGCGAAGGCGGCCCCGAGCCGCAGCCCGGCGAGCCCGTCCAGCGGCTGCGCTACGACCACCGCCGCGCCTCCTCCACCCGCCCCGGCGTCCCGCTCTCCGCGGGCTCCCGGCTGGTGCTCGCCGACCCGGGCACGGCCCGGGAGGTCCCGCTCGGCGAGGTCTCCGACCTCGTCGCCGGGCACGGCTGCCGCTGGCGCGCCGACAAGCCCGGCCGGGCGTACTCCTTCGACGGGCAGCGGAACGCCCTCACCCTCCCGCAGGAGCGACTGGACCGCGTGGCCGTGGCCCGCGACCTGACCCTGGAGGCATGGGTCAACCCCGAGACGGTCTCCGGCGCGGCCAGGATCGTCCACGCCGGCACCGGCGACGTCCCGTACACCCTCGGCCTGCTCGCCCCGGCGGCGACCGTCGTGCCCGCCCTGGCCTTCGACGGCAAGAGCGGCGTGGCCATGACCGAGAAGGGCTTCAGCCTCGCCGGCCAGTCCTTCACGGTGGAGTTCTGGGCGCGGCAGACCAAGGAATGGGACGGCAAGACGCAGTACGTCGTCGGCCACGGCACCTCGCACGGCAGCACCAGGGGCGCCCTGCACATCGGCTGGCGCGCCGACAGCACCTTCACCTTCGCCTTCTACGACGACGACCTCAGCACCACCCACGGCCAGAACTACGCGGGCTGGCACCACTGGGCCTGTGTCTTCGACGCGACGACCCGTGAGCAGGTGATCTACCGGGACGGCGTCGCCGAGGACCAGCGCATCGCCACGGGCACGTACCAGGGCGACGGCCTCTTCAGCTTCGGCAGCCACTTCGGCGGCTGGGTGCCCGACTACGCGGCCGTCGAGATGGACGAGGTCCGGCTCTGGGGCACCGCCCGCACCGCGGCGGAGATCCGGGACCGCAAGAACGTACGACTGACCGGCAAGGAGCCCGGCCTCATGGGCTACTGGCCCTGCGGCGACCCGCTCGACCAGGTGGGCGGCAAGCCCGGCGTCCTGGACCGCTCCGGCCAGAACCGGCACGTCTACCTGCGCGGCGGCGTCACCACCGCGATCACGACCGCCGAGCTCACACAGGCCGTGGACACGACGTACCGCGTCGTCGCCGGGGCGGGCGACCGGCTGGTGGCCACCCGCGACGCCTTCGCGCCGCACGAGTGGACCCACCTCGCCGCCGCCTACGAGCAGTCCTGGGCCGTCGAGCTCAGCGACAGCGCGTACCTGGAGGCGCCCGACAACGACGCCCTCGACATCGCCGGCGACCTCACCGTCGAGGTCTTCTGCCGCGTGGCCGCCCTCGGCGCCGCGCAAGGCCTGCTCTCCAAGGGCCGTACCGCCGACGGCTCCGGCGGCAGCGTCCCGTACCGGCTGCTCGTCCTGCCCGACGGAAAGCTGGAGTTCGGCTTCGAGGAGCCGGACGGCAAGCTCGTGCGCTTCACCTCCACCGAGGCCGTCGGCGCCGGAACGTTCCACCGCCTCGCCGTCGTCCGCAAGGGCGGCCGGTCGATGCAGGAGCGCAAGGGCAACAAGGAGATCACCGCGGCGGGCGCCGACGGCAAGCCCGTCAAGCAGACCGTCGAGCTCGTGGAATCCGTCGACGTCCAGGAGTGGCAGGACATCCGCTTCTTCATCGACGGCCGCGAGGCCGGCTCCGCCCGCTACGAGGGGCCCGGCGCCAAGGGCAACACCGGCACCCTCGACATCGGCCGGGCCCGCGAGGGCCTGGACACCCGCTCCTTCACCGGCATCGTCGCCGAGGTCCGGCTCTGGGGCCTCGCCCGCGACGCCGCGCAGCTCGGCACGCCCGTCTCCGCCCGCGACCGCGGCCTGACCGCCCAGTGGCGCTTCGAGGAGAACGCCGGCAACACCGCCGCCGACACCACCGGCTCGCACCCGGCCCGGCTGCGCGGCGCCCGCTGGACCCGCAACCCCGACCCGCGCGGCAGCGCCTTCCGGATCTACCGCAACGGCGTCTCCGTGGCCTGCGACCCCCTCGACGGCAAGGACTTCGCCGACTACGGCGACACCCAGCTCTCCCTCGGCGCCCGGCTCAAGGACGGCGAGGTCACCCAGCCCTTCCACGGCATCCTGGAGGAGGTCCGCATCTGGCGCACCGCCCGCACCCAGGAACAGGTCCTCGACAACCTCTTCACCCGCCTCAAGGGCGAGAAGGAGGACCTGATCGCCTACTGGTCCTTCGACCGCGCCTCCACCGACGAGAGCGCGAACCTCGTCCGGGACGAGGGCCTGCGCGGCAACGACCTCACCCTGCCCGCCGCCCCCGCCCGCCCGGCCGCCGTCCTGTCCACCGCGCCCGTCTCCAGCGACACCGCCCAGGTCCGCTCGGCCCTGGCCGCGATGCGCACCCCGTTCCACGAGACGGTCTCCGGCGCCCCGGCCGTCGCCGAGTACGCCGACATGCAGTACACCGCCAAGGGCGAGGCCTTCGGCGTCCTCAAGCGGGCGTACGGCTACCTGCGCGACGGGCGCTGGCACCTGGTCACCGGCTACAAGGCCGGCGACCTGGTCAGCGAGTGGGTCGGCCAGGTGCAGTTCGACCCGCAGCTCATCGGCTACATCGAGGGCGCGCCGCCCGTGCCGTCGGAGAACCTCACCCCCAACACGATCGACCCCGACCGCGCCACCTACGACAGCGTCGCTTCCGTGGAGCTCACCGAGGCCGAGGAGGTCGTGCACTCGCTCTCCTCCGCCAAGGAGCGCAGCGTGGACGCCGCCTTCGGCTTCGCACTGTCCAACGAGGTCGACGTCGACATGTGGATGATCGCCGCGCCGCTCGGCTTCGGCGTCGCCAAGTCCATGGCCTCCGCCAAGGTCTCCGCGGGCGTGCGCGGCAGCCTGGAGTTCTCCAACAGCTGGGCCGAGGAGACCTCCGTCTCGCAGGGCGTGAACACCGCCCGCTCCATGAAGGTCGAGCTCGCCGGCAGCTGGGAGGACCCGCGCACCCCGCTCAACGCCGCCCTCGGCCGCCGCTACGTGCCCTCCAACATGGGCTTCGCGCTCGTGCAGTCGCAGACCGCCGACGTCTTCGCGCTGCGCCTGTCGCACAGTGGCGCGCTCGTCACCTACCGCATCCAGCCCAACCCCGACATCCCCAAGGACTGGAACGTCATCCCGTTCCCCGTCAACCCCCGCTACACCAAGCAGGGCACGCTGGACGGCGCCGTCGGCTACGACGAGCGGGGCAAGGTCCTCGACCCGGACTACGCGGGCACCCGGGACCGGGGCGAGTACAGCTACTTCAAGCCGCGCGAGGCCTACGCCCTCAAGCGCCGCATCCAGCGCGAGCAGCAGCGGCTGCACGGCTACTACGAGACCGTCTCCACCGAGACCCACGCCCCCGACCCCACCGCCGAGCGCGCGGGCCGGGTCCTCGGCGGGGCCATCGGCGGCGACACCGCCCCGGGCCGCACGCGCGACACGGAGGGCAGCAAGGCAGGCGCCGGCTTCTCCCGCCGCGACCTGGTCAACACCTACGTGTGGACCGCGGACGGCGGCTTCTTCGCCGAGACCACCGAGACGACGGACTCCGTCAGCGAGACGACCTCCGGCTCGTACTCGCTGTCCGGCTCGGTCGGCGCGAGCGTGGGCACGTCCTTCGACGTCATGGGCATCGGGATCAACGCCCAGCTCGACGCGTCCATCGGCGGCGGCATGACCGCCACCCGCGCACGCGGCAAGAACGCCTCGCGCTCCTTCGGCCTGTCGGTCACCTGCGCGCCCTCGGGCAACCTCCAGCAGTACGACGCGAACCGCAAGCCCGTCTTCGACGCCAGTGGGAACCCGGTCAACGCTCCGGGCAAGGTCGACGCGTACCGGTTCCTCAGCTTCTACCTCGGCGAGGACACCGAGCACTTCGACACCTTCTTCCACAAGGTCGTCGACCCGCGGTGGCTGGAGAACGGCACCGACCCGAACGCGGCCGCACTGCGCCAGGCCCGCCAGTCGGACCGCAAGCCGCCGTGCTGGCGGGTCATGCACCGCGTCACCTTCGTCAGCCGGCTCCTCCCGCCCGTGTCCTCCGCCGGCACCCCGCCGCTGGAGCGCACCATGCGGGAGCTCGACCTGGAGAGCAACTACGAGCTCGTCCGGCGCCTCGACCCCTACGTCAAGACGTCGGCCACCGGCCGCGGCGAACTCGCCGGCGCCGTGCGCACCGCCCTGTCCGCGCACCTGCCGCAGCTGGCCCCGCACGCGGAGGAGGTGATCGAGTTCCTCGCGCAGTACTACGGCGTGGAGGGCTGACGCTTCGGGGCACGACGCCACGCGCCGGCCGGGCGGGGGGATTTCACCCCGCCCGGCCGGCGCTCTACGGCCGATCGGTGCGTCGGCTCCGCGGGACGTCCTTCACGAACACGATGCCGTCCTTGTCCGCCAGGCGGGCCGGGTCGAGCGGGGCGTAGCCGAACCAGGGGGAGACGCGGGGCGCGGGCGGCGTGTCGCCGAGGGCGGTGGCCAGCCGCGGGGCGTCGATGAGGCAGCGCTCTTCCGGGAGCGCGTACAGGAGCCCTTCGAGGGTGTCCGGCGGCGGGGTGTCCACCCCCTGGTGCCGGATCGTGCCGAGGGCCGTGGCCACATAGGCGTACGCGTCGCCGAGCCGGGCGTTCACCAGCGCACCGGCGCTCCACCACTCCACCGGCCCCTGCCACATCTGCATCGTGCTCTTCTCCCGCTGGAGGTGGGCGTTGTGGGCGAAGGCGAGGGCCGGTCCCCGTCCGGCGAGGGCGAGGAGGTTGTCGGCCATCATCAGATCCCGCAGCGCGCACAGCCGGGTCATGCGGGCCGGTGAGGTGTCGGCCATCCAGTGGTGGTAGCGCAGCAGGCCGGTTGCGGTGCGTGCGTACAGGCGCGCCCGGTCCAGGTCCTCCCGGTCCGGGGCCTCCCGCGAGGTCGCCGCGAGCAGGTGCGGCGTCTGAGCGTCCAGCAGCGCCACCAGGTCGTCTGCGAGCAGCCGCAGCTCCTCGGCTTCGACCGACCGGCCCACGGACCGGGCCGGATCCGTCATCGCGGCCTGGTCGGTCCACTGGTCGTCGGCGCCGAGCAGGCGGTCGAGTGTTCCGGCGGTGCAGGGGAGCAGGTCCGGGTCCACCCGGGTCGCGAGGTAGCCGTGGAGAGCGGTGAGGGCCTGCCGGGGGCTCGCGGCGTGGGTGATCTCCAGCGGGCCGTCGAAGCCGGCGAAGCGCAGCCGGTCGGACGCGGGTCTGCCGTCCTTCTCCGCGCTGACGTTGTAGGCGCGCATCCAGCGCACGAGCTCGCGGTTGGCCGCGGACGCACCGAAGCCGTGGCTGAACCCGCGCTCCATGACCTCGTCGAGCGTGCCCGTGCCCGAAGTGACGTAGCTGTCCACCACGAGCCCCGCCAGACAGTCGCTCTCGATCGCGATCGTCCGGTAGCCCTCCTGCTCGACGAGCTGCTGGAAGAGCTCGTTGCGCAGTCCGAGCAAGGCGTCTTCGCCGTGAGCGGGCTCGCCCAGGGCGAGCAGCCGGGGCCGGGCCGGAAGCAGCCTCATGACGGCGGCGGCTTCGACGGCATGGACGGTGTCTTTGATGTCTGCGGTGCCTGTACCCATGCCTTCAACGGTATCGTTGAACCTTCGGTGGAAACTTTTTCGCGATACCGGCGGGAACATGCGGCGAAACCTTCAAAGCAGTGAGCGGCTCAGGCCCGTGGACCTGGCGCGCGGGCACGGCCTGTCCACGCAGGCGGTCAGGAACTACGAGGAAGCCGGCATCCTTCCGCCCGCCGACCGCACCGACCACGGCTACCGCACCTACACCCCGCTGCACGCACAGGCCCTGCGCGCGTTCCTCGCCCTGATCCCCGGCCACGGCCACCAGGCGGCGACGTCGATCATGCGGGCCGTGAACGAGGGCGCGACCGACGAGGCGTTCCGCCTCATCGACGAGAGCCACGCCCAGCTCCTCGACGACCGGCGGACCCTGCAGGCCGTGGAGAGTGCCTTGCGCGATCTGGAGCCCGAGCCGGCCGAAGCATCCGGACCCGGCAGCACGTTCATCGGCCCGCTGGCCGAGCAGCTCGGGATCCGGCCCGCGACCCTGCGCAAGTGGGAGCGAGCCGGGCTGGTGCGCCCGGGCCGCGACCCGCTGACCGGGTACCGCGTCTACGACGAGACCGACGCACGGGACGCCCGGCTGGCCCACCAGCTCAGGCGGGGCGGCTACCTGCTGGAGCAGATCGCCCCGCTGATCGCCCAAGTGCGGGCGGCCGGCGGCCTGGAGCCGCTGGAGGCCGCACTGGGCGACTGGCGCGGCCGGCTGTCCGCCCGCGGACGGGCGATGCTGAACGGGGCC
Source organism: Streptosporangium nondiastaticum (assembly GCF_003011965.1). Taxonomy (GTDB): domain Bacteria; phylum Actinomycetota; class Actinomycetes; order Streptomycetales; family Streptomycetaceae; genus Streptomyces; species Streptomyces nondiastaticus. The sequence goes on along the minus strand of NZ_PXWG01000065.1, from coordinate 16,849 downwards.
GCCGAACTGGAGGGGTACCTGCGCAAGCGTGGATAGGCGGCTCCTCGGCCCCGGGAACCGGCCAGCGTCGATGGTCCTGGCCCGCTGCCCTGCCGGGGCTCCTACAGCGCGATCCGCGGATGCCGCCGCCAGGCACCGGTCGCGGCCTCCACCGCGGCCGCCATGCGCAGCACTCCCAGGTCGTCGCCCTGACGGCCGATGATCTGCAGCCCGGTGGGGTGCCCCTCGTCCGTGAAGCCGAAAGGCACTGAGATCGCCGGGAGACCGGGGAGCGTGACGCGCGAACAGATGCGCATCCACTCGCGGTAGTAGGTCTGTTTCACTCCGGCCACCCACTTCGGCCAGTGCTCGCGCACGTCGAACGGCGGCACCTGCGTGACCGGGGCGATCAGGAACCGGTGGTGGCCGAAGAACGCGTACATCCGGTCGTGCACCTGCGAGCGCAGCAGTTCCGCGCGTCCCAGATCGTCCACCGTGAGCTCCAGCCCGCGCTCGATCTCCCAGGTCGTCTCGTCGCCGAGGTCCTTGGGCCGTTCGTCGTGGAACTTCTTGAACGACTGCCGGTAGTAGGCGGCGCGCAGGATGGAGAACGCCTCGTCGGCGCCGCTGAAGTCCGGCTCGCGTTCGTCGACGTGGCAACCCAGGTCTTCGAGGACCTGCACGGCGGGTGCGAGCGTCTCGGTGATCCTCTCGTCGACAGGCAGATCACCGAGCCTGGTCGACCACGCGACCCGGGTCCCGGCCACACCGCACTCCAGCGGCTGGGTGAAGTCGATGACGGGCGCGTTGAGCGCGGCGCGGTGGTCCGGGCGGGCGATGACCTGCATCTGCAACGCGACGTCGCCGACCGTACGCGCCATCGCGCCGTACGTCCCGAGCGTGAAGTGGGGCTGGGGCGACGGCCACGCCGGCACCCGCGCCACGGACGGCCGGAGTCCGACGACGTTGCAGAAAGACGCCGGATTGCGCAGCGACCCGGCCATGTCGGAGCCGTCGGCGATCGGCGCCATGAGACAAGCCAGCGCCACGGCCGCGCCGCCGCTGGAGCCACCACAGGTCATACGGGTGTCGTACGGATTCGTGGTGGCCCCGAACACCCGGTTGTACGTCTGCGAGCCCGTGCCGAACTCCGGGGTGTTGGTCTTGCCCATGGTCACCGCGCCGGCGTCGATCAGACGCTGGACCACCAGGGTGTTGCAGGTGGGCACGTCGTCCTCGTAGATCACCGAGCCCTGTGTGGTGCGAATGCCCTTGGTCGCGGCGAGATCCTTGTGCAGCACCGGCAGACCGTGCAGGGGGCCCAGTCGCTCCCCACGGGCGATCGCCGCGTCCGCCCGTGCCGCCATCTTCCGCGCGTGGTCGGGCACGAAGGTCACGACGGCGTTGACCTTCTTGTTCACCCGCTCGATCTGATCGATGTGGGCTTCGAGGACCTCCCGTGCGGAGACCTGACGGGTCACCATCAGAAGCACGAGCTCACGGGCTGTCCTGAAGACCAGGTCCTTGTCCGACATGATGCCCCGTCCTTGTCGATCGGGCCCGGGCTCGGCCGACCGGCAAAGCGTCGGTCGGGGGACCGTGGCCGGGCGCCGGCCTCCGCATCCGCCTATGGGACGTGCTTCTGCGCCGCACTCCAGACCGTGCCGCGCCGCTCGTACTCGAGTATGCCTTCCAGCTCCACAGCGAACTCGGACCCCGCTCCGATCCTGCTCTCGTGCCGCCCGGCCTCGCGCTGCACCAGCCACAGGGCCAGGTCGAGGCCCGAAGTGACGCCACCCGATGTCACCAGGTCGCCGTCGTCCACGACCCGGGCGTCCTTGACGATGCCGCCCTCCTGGCGGAGCCTGTCCTTGACCGTGTGATGCGTCGTGCAGGGGCGTCCCTTGGTGAGTCCGGCGGCGGACAGGAGCAGGGCTCCGGTGCACACGGAGGCGATCGTCAGCCCCTGTCGCTGTGCGGACTCCAGGGCTTTGGGCAGTGCACCCTGGTCGATCTGTTCCTGTACGCCGTGGCCGCCGGGCACGATGAGGATGTCGGCCGATCCCGGTGACCAGCCCCGGTCCACCACGATCTTCGTCCCGTGGACGGCGGTGACGGTCCGAGGGCCGTCAAGCGCCACGTACGTCGTGTCGACGAAGCCGAGGCGCCGGACTCCCGCGAGGGAGAAGACCTCGTAGGGGCCGGTGAAGTCCTGCTCCTCGGCTCCGTCGTACAGCACGATCTGCACGTGCAGCGGGGATTGATGCGAGGCGGTCGGTGTTCCGGTGTTCCTCTGCTGCATGGATCCCTCCTCTTCCGGTGCCGGGGACAGCCTGGCTCTCTGCGGCAGCACTCGAACAGCAGCCGGGCGTTGCAAGTGGTAACTTCCCGCCAGAGATGGGGAGTTCAGTGAGGGGAATCGCTGGTGCCGCCACCGTCTGAACGGGAAGCCGATGCTCCCCGGGAGCAGGTTCCGTCACTGCGATCCGTTGCCGCGAGGGCTCCGTCACCGGGCGATCGCTGTCCCGCAGAATGACCGAATTGGTTTTCTTCAGTCTCTTTCGCTCCGCTTGGCCGAATAGTTCCTGGCCGCCCCGTGCCCCCGCGAACCATGCTGGCCTGCGATCGCAAATCTTCACGCGATGCGGTCAGGCACGGAACACGCACTCGCGGGACGGCCCGACGGCCCACCTTGCGCTCTCGCCCGTCCCGGTTCCCCCCTCCACGGTGCCCATGGTCCGCAAGGGAGTCCCGATCCGCGAAGGAGCCGTCATGGCCGACGACCGCACGAACGCCGCTCAGCGCGCGTACCTCAAGGCCCTGGAACGCCGGCAGTCCCACTTCGACCTCACCGACGCCCCGGGCACCTCGACCCTGGCCGCGTGGTTCCTCGGCCCGAAGGCCGAGAACGCGGACCTGCTGAAGGAACTCGTCGAGCACGCGGTGTCCGAGCACGCCGAAGACCGGCAGAAGCTCTACCCGGAAGACCCCCCGTACGTCACCGAGGACATGAAGCTCACGGACGGCTACCAGCAGGACGTCAAACACCTGCGCTCGGAGTTCGACCACCTGCTCAGGCACCTGCGCGGCTCGGTCCCCGCCTGGAGCTACCGCTTCCAGGGCCACATGAACTGGGACGTCACGCTCCCGGGCATCGCCGGCTACCTCGCGGGAATGCTCTACAACCCCAACAACGTCGCCGTCGAAGCGTCACCGGTCACCACCCTCCTGGAGAAGGCCGTCGGAGAGGACCTGTGCCGGCTGCTGGGCTACGACGACCAGACCTCGTGGGGACACATCACCTGCGACGGAACGGTCGCCAACCTTGAGGCCGCCTGGTCCGCCCGCAACCTCACCTACCACCCCGTCGCCGTCGCCGAGGCGATCCGCCGGGAGCCCGCCCTCGCGGCGGCCGGGGACCTCGTCGTGCCCCTGGCGGACGGCACCGAACACCCCCTCCTGGAGCTGACTCCCTGGCAGCTGGTGAACCTGCAGCCGCACGCCGTACTCGACCTCTCCGCCCGGGTGCGAGCCGCCTGCGACCTGACCCCGGAGCAGATGGGTCTCATCGACAAGCACACGATCCAGAACCTGGGGTACGACCACTTCCGCCGCTACCTCAAGGACGACGTCGAGCCGGGCGTGATCCTCGCGTCCGCCACCATGCACTACAGCTGGCCCAAGGCAGCCGCCCTGCTCGGCATCGGCCGCGACGGCATCCGCCCCGTCGGCGTCGACCTCGACGCGCGAGCCGCGACGCAGGCACGGCGCGCGCTGCTGGACGAGTGCCTGCTCCACCACCGGCCCGTCCTGCTGGACGTCGCCATCGTGGGCAGCACCGAGCTCAGCGCCGTCGACCCGCTGACCGAGATCCTCGACCTGCGCGACGAGTACGCGCGGCGGGGCCTGTGCTACCCGATCCACGCCGACTCGGCCTGGGGCGGATACTTCGCTGCCATCAAGCGGCCGCACCGGCACGCCCCGCACGGCAACGAGAGGCCGAGGATCACCCCGGACCTGGCGATGAGCGCCTACGTCAACAAGCAGTACGACGTGCTGCACCGGGCGGACTCCATCAGCATCGACCCGCACAAGGCCGGCTACGTCCCCTATCCGGCCGGTGGCCTGTGCTACCGCGACAAGCGGCAGCGCAACCTGATCGCTATGGGCGCCGCCTACATCGACCAGGGCTCGGACATCGACGCCAACATGGGCCTCTTCGGCGTCGAGGGCTCCAAGCCCGGTGCCGCGGCGGCCGGTGTCTACCTCAGCCACCGTGTCATCCGTACGAACGACCTCGGCTACGGGCGGATCCTCGGCCAGGCGCTGTTCAACAGCAAACGGCTCTACGCCGCCGTCCGCACCATGGCCGGGCCCGACGACCCGTTCACCGTCGCCACCTGCCAGCGCATACCGGCCGAACACGACCCCCACCCCGACCCGGAGGCCGTGGCGGAGCAGCTCGCCTTCATCAAGGAACGCATCGTCCCCAAGAGCAACGAGGCAATCCTTGAGGACAGGAAGGCCCGTCGTCTTCTGAAGGAACTGGGCTCCGACCAGATCATCATCGGCTACGCGTTCAACCCCGTGGTCGACGGCCGGCCCAACACCAGCCTGGCCGTCGCCAACGACCTCAACGAGCGCATCGCCCAACGGCTCAAGGTCGACCCCGAGACCATCGAGCCGAGGATCCCCCGGCACAAGGACATGCCGCCGCTCATCATCACCGCGTCCCAGTTCGACCCCGCCCTCCACGGCGAGCAGTTCATCGACGCCTTCTGCGGCAGGCTCGGCGTCGCCGCCGAGGACCCCGGGACGCCGGTCACGTACCTGATCTCCACGACCATGGACCCCTGGGTGACGGACACCGAGACCGGCGACTTCATCCCCACCCTGATCGAGGCCCTCCGGACCACCGTGCTGGACTGCATGAAGGACATGAAGCTGCTGGGCTGACGCGCGCGCCGCAGGCCGCTATGGCCTGGCCCGATCCTGTTCGGTCCGCCGGCACCCCCGACCGGCGGACCGAACCCGCATGATGCCGGCGGAGCCAACGGAAGGTGCCCAGTGGCTCCAGCGTTGTCGTGACGGGGGTTCCACAACGGCCGGGCGCTGCTGCAAAGCGCCTCCGACGCGGCGCGGGACTCAATAGGGTTGCGGCATGCCGCCTGTCTCCCTCCTCGTCATCGGCGCCGGCGAACGAGGCGCTGGATACGCCAAGTGGGCCCTCCAGCATCCTGAACGGGCGACCGTCATAGGTGTGGCCGAGCCACGAGCCGTACGCCGCGCCCGGCTCTCCGGAGAACACGGCATCGCGTCCGAGAACGCGGTTTCCGACTGGAAGGCGTTCGCCGCTCGCGGCAAGATCGCCGATGCCGTGCTGATCTGCACCCTCGACCGCGCACACGTCGAGCCCACCGAAGCCTTCGCCGCCCTCGGCTACCACATCCTGCTGGAGAAGCCGATGGCACTGGACGAGGAGTCCTGCCGCCGGGTCGTGACCGCGGTCGAAAAGGCCGGCGTCATGCTCGCCGTGGGCCACGTCCTGCGCTACACCCCCTACACGCGAGCACTCAAAGCCGTCGTCGACTCCGGACGGCTCGGCGACATCGTCAACGTCCAGCACCTGGAGCCGGTCGGCTTCTGGCACCAGGCCCACTCGTTCGTCCGCGGCAACTGGCGCCGCACCGACGTGGCGACATCCATGCTGATGGCCAAGTCGTGCCACGACTTGGACTGGCTTCAGTACGTCATCGGGGAGCCGCCGCAGCGGCTTTCCAGCTTCGGCCGCCTGTCGCACTTCACCCCGGCCAACCGGCCCACCGAGGCGGCTGACCGGTGCGTGGAGTGCCCGGTCGCACACAGTTGCCCGTACTCGGCCACGCGCTTCTACGGGGGCATGCTCGACCGCGGCGAGCACCACTGGCCGCTGAGCGTCGTCGTCGACGACTTCACGCTGCGAGCCCTCGACGAGGCTCTGCGGGCAGGGCCCTACGGCCGGTGCGTGTACGCCTGCGACAACGACGTGGTCGACCACCAGGTCGTCGCGATGGAGTTCCCCGGCGGAGCCACCGCCACCTTCACCATGACCGCGTTCAACGAGGCGGCCGACCGCAAGACCAGGATCTTCGGCACCCGCGGCGAGTTGTACGGTGACGGGAAGACCATCCGGGTGTACGACTTCCTGACCCGCAGGGAGGAGGACGTCACGCCCCTGCGGCAGGGGGACATGACGGCGGCCGGAGGCCACGGCGGCGGGGACGCGGGACTCATGGCCGCCTTCGTCGACGCCGTGGCAACCGGAGACCCCGCACGGATCAAGTCAGGCCCGCGCGACTCCCTCGCCAGCCACATGGCGGTCCTCGCGGCCGAGCGAGCGCGCCTGAACGGCACCGTCGAAACGCTCCGGGCTCCACACTGACAGTGGTGGATCTCTACGGTGCGACGGGTTCGAGTGCGAAAAGGGAGGTGGCCGCGGACACTGCTTGTCGTCCGCGAGCGGTGAGGGCGCGGCCGTCCGGAGTCGTCAAGGGGCGGCGGCTGATCAGGCGGGCGAGAGCGGCGCCGGATGCCAGGACGGTTGCCGGGTGGGGCAGGTGGAGCAGGACGATCTCGTCCGCGCCGCATTCCAGCAGGCCGTACCCTTCGCCGCGCCGAACGATGCCTCCGGGGCCGCTGATCGCGTACCGGCCGCTGCGGGGCACGCCGTTCACCCGGGCGGGCGGCCCGCTGTGGCGCAGCATCAGCTGCACGGCCCCGGCTGCTTCGGGCAGGTACTCGCCTGCGGTGCCGTGACCGTGCTGTTCGAGGACGTGCCGGAGCTGGGTGGGCAGGAGCCCGGCGGCCAGTTCCAGCTCGCCGAGCAGCCAGGTGGAGCTTTGCATACGGCAGTTGACCTCCAGTACGAGGACGTCGTCGCCGGTCACGAGCAGGTCCACGCCGAAGGTGCCCCGGTAGCCCACATGCGCGAGGCCGTGCCCGATCCGCTCCACGGCCCGGCGGGCACGGTCTCGTCCGGTTGCCGGCAGCATGCCGACGGCGCCGAAGTCACAGCCGGCGTAGGTCCCGAACGGCACACCGGTGTCTCGCAGGTCGGTGAACTGGACGGACGCGGGAAGGACTCAGACGGTGCCGTCGGAGCCGACCAGGCCGTGGTGGTTGACGGGAACGCCGTCGGCGCACCGGCTGACCAGCCAGGGCCCTCCCGGCGGGATCCGGCCCAGGTCCCGCTCGTCACGCACGAGGTGGGTGCCGTGGCCGCCCGTTCCGCGCGGCTGCTGCACGACGTACGGGGAGCCGAACCGCCGGCGAAGCGACACGTGGTCGAGGCGGGCCGTGACGGTGTCGGCCGGAGTGCGCACGTGCAGGGATCTCAGCCAAGGCCGCATACACGTCTTGTCCGTCAGGACGTCGGGCAGCGGCCCGGCCGGCGGGGGCTGAACGTGCACGCCGGATCCGGCGAGTGCCGCGCGCCACTCCGGCCACCACTGCCCGTACGAGGCGAGGGCCAGGCGGTGTCCGCGCCACCTCCGGGAGAGGAGGTCACCGGCGCGGGGCAGCAGATGCTCCAGATCGCTGCGGCCCCCGGCCTCGTCCCGCATCCGGGTGAGTTCCTCGGCCGAAAAGCACTCGACTCCGAAGCGGCTCGCCCACCCCGGATCCATCTGCTGGCCGCTGACGAGCACTGAGAGGAATCTCGTACGCAGCAGCGGCAGAAAGAGGAACGGCCGCGGAGTGAAACCCAGCCAGCCGGTACCCCGCAAGGCGTCGTACGCGTCGTCCAGCGATGTGATCACCCGAGGAGCATTCGCTCTTCTGCGCCCGAGCATGCATGTACCGGCTCTTCTGCCCGGTGCGGCATGGTCTGCCGGCGTCCCTGGCGTCCCCGGCGTCCCTGGCGGACCGAGCGACGGTTCTACGGCTGGTCGTAAGGCTGTGCCTGACCGTGCCGGTGACGGCAGAGCCGAGGCGAACGGCTCTGGACCGCCGACGAGTTGCTGGAGACCCGGCCGTGGAGCCGCCGGACAGCGGCTGCGGTCGGCCGGGCAGCCCACGCGCTGCAGGCCGTGCCGGTGTTCGCCACGGCCGTCGCCCGCTCGCTCGTCCAGGCCCCCGCTGTCGCCGAGAATGCGGCGGCTTCCCTGCGCCTGATGCGTCACCTGCGCGCCGCCCGCTTCCACCCCTTCGTCCGCTTCGGCGATGACGTCTCCGCCCGCGGCATCCACGACCCGGAGGGAGGCTCCTCAAGCGACGGCTGCCGGCCCGGTTGAAGAGGGGGCTCTGACGGGCGGTGGTGCGGCTCAGGTCAGCCCTTCAGGCTGTAGAAGTGGATCGGCGAGTTCGGCTTGAAGCCGATACGCGGGTAGACGGGGGCGCCGGCCACCGTCGCGTGCAACGTGGCGCGGGTCAGACCGGTGGCCCGGGCGCCCTCGTACAGGGCCTTGCGCGTGACGGCCTCGCCGTAGCCCCGGCGCTGCCACTTCGGGTCCGTGGCGACGAGCACGACGAAGAGACGGCCCTCCGCCTCGACGGTAGCGGCGCACGCCACCGGATCATCGCCACGTATGCCCAGGTAGGCGTGCACCTCGTTCTTCCAGATCGTGGACCCGGCGAGTCCGTCGCGGCCCTCCTCCAAGGGGAATCCGTAGGCACGCGAGTTGAGGTCCGCATAGGCCCGCAGATGCTCGTCGGAGGTCACGCGTACGAACGTCAGGTCGGGGTGGACCGGCTCGGGGACGGGGAGCAGGTCTCCGGACATTCCCGTGCCGGGGAACGCGTGCTGGAGGCCCGCCCGCTCGGCCGCCTTCTCCAACGCGGAGCGGGCCCCGTCGTCGAGAAGGTCTTCGAAGAGCCACAGGAAGCCCGGGTGCTTCTTCGATCTCATGATGTCCGCGGCCTGGACCAGGCGTTGGCTGAGGAGCTCTGCTTCCGCGCCCACATCGGTCAGGGTGATGCAGTTCCAGAAGGCGAACCGGCAGTCGGCCCAGCGCACCGCGATCCCCGGAAGGTCACGCACGTCCGCACGTGCATCGCGGTCGAGTGCCATGGCACGCCAGACCGTGGCGAGCTGTTCCATCGATTCGACGGAATCCGCGAGATCAGTCACCGTAGCCTCACACGTCCTTGAGCTTGGAGGGTCGCTCGATCGGGTAGTCCACGGCTCCGGCCTACCCGGGCCCGTGGGTCCCCACTCGCGGGTGGCGGGTCGGGCTCAGGGCCGGCCGTCGGCGTACGGTCGGGGCCGAAGTTCCCGGACGTGCGGCCGGCACGGCTCGCGCAGCAGCGGCGAGGCCCGGGCCGGGGGCCGTCGAGAAGCAGCACGCTGCGGGTCTCGTCACCGCCGCCGAGGGTGTCAGCCGCTCCCGTCGCGCTCCGTCGCCCCCTCCGATGGACTAGAATTGAAGAAGTCTTCAATTCATTACTTGTCATGGTTGCCAAGCCGGACGTGGAGGTTCGGATGGGTGGGTTTGCCGCAGCGGCGCGGGAACGGGTCAACCGGGCACGGGCTGCCCTCGCAGCCGCGCAGGACGCCGCTGACGCGTACGAGACAGCGGTGGCATCGGACGAGCTGGAGGACGCCTTGCGCGTGGCCCGCGAGAACGGTGTGGTCGTGGAGAGCGGGCAGTGATGCGCGTCGGACAGGTTCCGCTGTACCAGGCGAAGGCCGAGTTCTTCCGGATGCTGGGGCACCCGGTGCGCATCCGGGTGCTGGAGCTGCTGCAGGACGGGCCCAAGCCGGTGCGTGACCTGCTGGCCGCGATCGAGATCGAGCCGTCCAGCCTGTCGCAGCAGCTCGCGGTGCTGCGCCGTTCCGGGATCGTGACCTCGACCCGCACCGGCTCCACCGTCGTCTACGAACTGGCCGGCGGTGACGTAGCCGAGCTGATGCGTGCCGCTCGGCGGATCCTCACCGAGATGCTGGCCGGGCAGCACGAGCTCCTCGAAGAGCTGCGGGAAGCCGAGCCGGAGCGGGCGGTGCGGTGATGGGGCGACACCGCAAGCACGCCCCGGTACAGGCGGCCATGTGCAGGCCGGCCTCTCCGCCCGTGTGGCGGCGCATTCTCACGCTGCCGCTGGTGCCGGAGGCGGTGCGGCAGACCCGGCGGGATACGGCCGCGGCCCTGTCGGAGTACGGGCTCAGCCCCGATTCCGCCTTCGCCGGTGCCGTGCTGCTGGTGGTCAGCGAGCTGGTCTCCAACGCGGTCCGCCACGCCGCCGGCAACTCGGCCACAGTGGACGTGACCTTCGCCATCGCAGCGGAACGCCTGGTCATAGGCGTGGCGGACCAGGATCCGCACCTGCCTGACCTGGCCCCGCAGGCGATGGGGGAGGGCTTGCGGACCGTGTCGGAGCTGACCGCCGCCTACGGCGGCGCACTCAGCGTCGAGGCGGCCGTGCACAGCTGCGGCAAGACGATGCTGGTCTGGTTCGCCCTGCCCGACGACCAGGGCCTCTACGGAAGGCGCTCGCACTCCCGTGCGCTTTGAGATCACGCACCTGCACCCTGACACCGCCCCGGGAGAAACAGAGCCCCGCCATGGCCGATGACACCAATCAGCACCCCGCCCCGAATCCCTCCGGCTCCGGATCCGACCCCGAATCCGGCTCCGGTTCGAGAAGCGAGAAATGGGCGGAGAAACAGGTAGCCCTGCGGGTGCTGGTGTACGTCTTTGTCACCCATGCCTTCGCCGGTTTCATCTGGCTGCTGTTCTACATCGGCGATCACGCGAACAAGTAGCACGGCCGGCGTGCGCGTAATACCGCACAGGGAAATGGAACTGCCCGGGGCATCGCCCCGGGCAGTTCCATTTGTAGAAGGGGTGCGGTGCGGGGTCAGGCCTTCTTGACCACGCTGGACTTGAGGTGCATCTGGCCGAATCCGTCGACCTTGCAGTCGATGTCGTGGCCGTCCGGGCCGTCCACGAGGCGGATGTTACGCACCTTGGTGCCTGCCTTGATGCCGGTCGGGTGGCCCTTGACCTTCAGGCTCTTGACCACCGTGACGGTGTCGCCGTCGGTGAGGACGTTGCCGACCGCATCTCGGATGACGTTGTCACCGGCCTCTTCCGCGGCTTCGGCGGGCGCGGGGGTCCACTCGTGACCGCACTCGGGGCAGACCAGGAGCGTGCCCATTTCGTAGGTGTATACGCCAGCGCATTCGGGGCACGGCGGAAGATTCTCGTTCACAGAGACATTGTAGTTCCGGCTGGGCCCGGGCAAAGCCGGGCCCAGCCGGTTCCTAGCTCCCGCGAACCGTTTTGATCGCCTCTTTCGCGGCGATTTTGCGGCCCTGTTTGTCGTGGACGGCACGGGCGAGGTCCGTATACGGGGATCCGGTCAAACCCGTCGCGGACCGTGGAACGCTCCGAAACTCACAGGTGGGCTTGCTGTAGTGGTCCATGACGAGACCCTGCGTCGAAGCGTTCTGCGCCAGGAACCATTTCCGGTCCTCTCCGCTCAGCAGGTGCAAGAAGGCATGGTCGACTGTCACGGCATCGGCCCTCCCAGGCAGGGGAATGCGCGTTCACGTCATGGCTTCCCCGGCGCGGGGGCGTGCCGAATCGCGGACGGCACACTTTCCCCCGTAAGGGTCCGCTCGGCAACCGGACCGAGCCACTGCCGACCCGCCCCGCCTAATGCATGTGATGGGTGGCCAGGGCGGAGTCCAGGTCGGGGTGGACGGGGATGTGCGGCTGCCCGGCGCCGGGGACGAGGGAGCCGTCGGCCGGGATCGCGGCGAGCTCCACCGACCGGCCGCAGGCGGCGAGGCGGGCGGCGGCGTCCGCGATGGCGTCCTGGCCCTCGACGGACCAGCCCTGGAGGGCCGCCAGGTCGAGTATGAGAGGGCCGGTGCCACGTGCTTCCACCCGGCCGACGGCTCCGGCGAAGCGGGCCGCGGCCTGCCCGCTGAGGTGGCCGGAGACCGACAGGACGCCCAGGGCAGGGTAATCGGTGTAGCGCCATTCGATGGTCATGTCGTTCCTCGTATCGATGCGATGAGCCGCCTCACGACACGGCGGGTCTGCTCGTCCCGCGGGCCGTCGCGGACCCATCGGGGGTGTGGGCGAAGCGGAAACCCGTGACGGTCTGGGGGTGGATGCGCAGGAGCGCGTCGTGGGGACCGGGCCGCACCGCGAGGGCGTCGCGCTGCGCGTACATCATCCGCCCCTGCGAGGCGCCGCCCAGGAGGTGCCAGGCTTCCTCGCCGGAGACGTCCACCATGCGGCGGGGCGCGGGGGTAGTGGTCATCGGGCGGGCTCCTCCTGGCTGGTCATCGCGTTCTTCTGCACGGGGACAGACGGCTGCACGGGGACAGACGACTGCTCGGGGACGGACAGCAGCCCGGCGCCGTGCAGATGGGCGCGGGCGGCGGCGATGGCCTCGGGGGTGGTCGCGAAGTCGCGGCCCTCGTGCCGCAGCAGCTCCAGGGCGCCGACGGAATCGAGGACTTGGCGCTGGCCGGGGCGTACTCCGGAGGCCAGGACGGTGATGCCGCGGCGGTGCAGTTTGGTCACAGCGTCCTTGAGGACCAGGGCGCCGGTGGCGTCGATGGTGGAGACGCGGGACATGCGCAGGATGACCACGCGCACGTCGGCGACCTCCGCGAGCTCCAGCAGGAAGCGGTGGGCGGCGGCGAAGAACAGCGGCCCGTCGATCCGGTAGGCCACGATGTGCTCCGCGAGCAGCGCGTGTTCCTCGGCGCTGTGGTCGCCGGAGACGTCCGCCGCTATGGGGACCTGGTGCAGGCGGGCCTGCTTGGCGATCGCCCGCAGCGCGAGCGCGCCCGCGACGGCCAGTCCGATGAGTACCGCGTAGACCAGGTCCAGTGCCAGGGTCGCGGCCGCGGTGAGCACCAGAACGATCGCGTCCGACCGGGTCGCGCGGGCCATCGCCCGCAGCGAGCCGACCTCGACCATCCGGATCGCCGTCGCGATCAGCACGCCCGCCAGCGCCGCGAGCGGGATGCGGGAGACCAGCGGGGCGGCAGCGAAGACGATCACCGCGAGGACGGCCGCGTGGACGAGGGACGCCAGCCGGGAACCCGCGCCCGTACGGACGTTGACCGCGGTGCGCGCTATCGCACCGGTCGCGGGGACGCCGCCGAAGAGCGGTGCGGCGATGTTGGCGAGGCCCTGCCCGAACAACTCGCGGTCCGGATCGTGCTTCTGCCCGACCGTCATGCCGTCCGCGACAGATGCGGACAGCAGCGACTCCAGCGCGGCCAGGGCAGCCACCGCGACCGCCGGAGCCAGCAGCGAGCCCAGCGCGCCCGGGTCGAGGAAGGACAGTGACGGGGCGGGCAGCCCGGCGGGCAGGTCCCCGATCGGGCGGGCCGAGTCCAGGCGGAAGACCTGGGCCACGACCGTGGCCCCGATCACCGCGAGGATCGAGAACGGGATCGCCGGACGCCACCGCGCGCCCAGCAGCATGACCGCGGCCACCGCCGCCGCAAGCGCGACCGCCGTCCAGTTCGGTGCCTCGGCGAACGATGCGACCGCGCGCCAGGACACCACCAGCACCTGGTCGCCGTCGGGCTTGGGCACTCCCAGCGCGTTCGGGACCTGCTGCAGCCCGATCACGCCGGCGATGCCGAGAGTGAAGCCCTCGACCACGGGCGCTGGAACGTACTGCATGTAGCGTCCGGCGCGGGCGAGCGCGAGGCCGATGAGCATCACCCCGGCGATCAGCCCGACCGTCAGCACCCCGCCCGGCCCGTGCTGGGCCACGATCGGCACCAGCACCACCGTCATCGCACCCGTCGGCCCGGACACCTGAAGATTCGAACCGCCGAACACGGCGGCCAGCGCACCGGCGACCACGGCGGTGGCCAGCCCCGCCTCGGCGCCGAGGCCGGAGGAGACCCCGAAACCCAGCGCGAGCGGCAGCGCCACGATCGCGACCGTCAACCCGGCCAGAAGATCACGCTTCGGATCCCGGCGCGCCGCCATGAGATCAGCGCGGGCAGGAAGAAGGGGACGGACCCGGGACCACGCCCGGACAGCCACGCTGCTCACGCGGCGCCGACCTCGGCTTCCCGCAGCTCTTCGAGGAGCTCGTTCCGCCCCGCCCGATACAGCGGAACCGCCCACCAGATCCCTCGATCTCTGCCGTTGCGCGCCCCGCCGACCGGGGCCTTCCGGTGGCCGTGCCCGCGGCTACTTACGGGCACGGCCAATACATCATGTAGCGAATTGAAGAATTTTGCAATTTGTAAGGTGGTGCTGGCCCGCTCGGACTACTGGCGAGTTTCCGCCCGTAACCGGTCGGTGTCGTTGACCCGCGGGTCACCCGCCGGTTGGCTCTGCCTGATCAAGCGAGCGGCAGAAGGCGCGCATCAGCCTGACCAGGGGAGGACGGATCATCGTGAGACGAACCAGCGGCGGCATCAGCGGCATCAGACGGTGGTGGCAGGTGTGCGGGGGCGGCATACTCGCGGCCGCCGTCCTGTCAGCGGGGCACGCGCTGCCGGCACAGGCGGCCTCCACGCGGGACGACATCGTCCAGGTGGACCTCGGCGTCGACGGAACCCAGCCCGACAACTGGTCGGAAGCGCGTGGGATCAGCGCCGACGGCAGGTACGGCCTCTTCGCCTCCCTGGCGTCCAACCTGGTGCCGGGCGACACGAACCGCCTGTACGACGTGTTCGTCCGGGACCTGCGCACCGGACGCACCGAGCGGATCAGCGTCGCCGATGACGGCTCGCAGCTGGAGGGATCCACCAGCGAGGCGGCCATCAGCGGCGACGGGCGCTACGTGGCGTTCAGCTCCGACGCCCCCGGCGTCGTGCCGGGACAGCCGGCGGACAGCGCCTGGAAGATCTTCGTCCGGGACCGCAGGACCGGCCGCACCGAGCTGGTCACCTCCGGCACCCGGAACGTCACCTCCGGCACCCGGAACGCCGAGAGCCCCGCCATCAGCGAGGACGGCCGGTACGTCACGTACACCTCGGACCGACGTGACATCTACGTCACGGACCGCTGGAAGGGGACCACCCGGCTGGTCACGGCCGGCACGGACGGCTCCCGGGCCGACAGCGACTCCACCGACCCGGTGATCAGCGCGGAGGGCGCCGTCATCGGATTCCGCTCCAAGGCCACCAACCTGCTTCCCCACGACCAGGCCCCCGCCGCACAGCCGCGCGAGGCGGGCGCCGCACCGGCGAAGGAGGGGGTCGCCCCGCCCCCCGGACCTGCCCTCGCCGGGCCCAAGCCCCCTCCGTCGCGCCGCGCCTTCCCGTTCTACGCGTACGACGCGCGCACCGGACGCATCCAGGGCGCCAGCATCGACTCCGCGGGCGTGCTGCGAGACGCGCTCCCGGACGCGACCCTGAGCCCTGACGGGCGGTACGCCATGTTCAGGGTCTACGAACCCGGCGGCACGGACGAGGGCGGCTCGCACATCGAGCTCTACGTCCGCGATCTGCGGCAGGGAACCACGGTGAAGGCCGGCCTCCCGCTGCCCGGTACCCGGACCGTGCGCGAGTCGTACCGCGGCAGCATGACGGTTGACAACCGCTGGGTGGTCTTCGGTTCGGACGCCGACAACCTCGTGCTCGGCGACACGAATCAGGCGGCGGACATCTTCCGGCGCGATCTGCGGACCGGCCGGACCGAGCGGATCAGCATGACCGGGGCCGCCCTGGAGAGCCCCTGGTTCCCCGGCACCCTCTCCGTGGACGGCCGCGGCGGCACGGCCCTCCTCGGCGCGGGCGGGAAGGTCTTCGCCCGCCGGCTACCGGCCGCCTGAGAGAGCCCTCCGTACCGCCGCTGCCCGTACCGCTCGCGCCCTCGTAGCGTTCGCACCCCTCTGACCAGCGGGAACAGCCGACGGGCAACATGATCGGAACGAGTACAGTCGCCCTGCCGGAGGGCGGGCAGCGGGCCACGCCCCGGCGGTGACGGCGGTGACGGGGGAACGGGGGAATGGGGATGACGAGCGACCGGATATCCGGGCGTGAGGACGAACTCGGCGTGCTGGAACGGTTCCTGGAGGACGTGCGCTCCGGCGCAGGCCGCTCCCTGGTGGTGCGCGGCGAGCCGGGCGCCGGAAAGTCCACGCTCCTGCGGCACGCCGCCGACCGGGCCGCCCCCGCGCGCGTCCTGACGGCGACCGGCGCCGAACCGGAGTCGGGGATGGCCTTCGCCGCCCTGCACCAGCTGCTGCGTCCGGTCGCGGGCCTGGCCGGCGCGCTGCCCGGCGCCCAGCGGGACGCGGTTCGCGCTGCGCTGGGGCTGGCCGAACCGATGGCGGCCCAGGACGGGTTCCTCGTCTCGGCGGGTGTGCTGTCCCTCCTGGCGGAGGCGGCGTCCGACGGCGGCCTGGTGTGCGTCGTCGACGACTTCCAGTGGGTGGACCAGGCCTCCGCCGACGCCCTGCTCTTCGCCGCCCGCCGCTTCGGCGGGGGCGACGGAGTGGGGCTGCTGATCGGCACCCGCGACGGCGCCGGGGTCCGGCGGTCGCTCGGCGCGCTGCCCTCGCTGGAGCTGGGCGGACTGGACGCCGCGAGCGCGCGGGACGTGCTCGCGGAGGGCGCCGCGGCCGACCCGGCGCCCGGGGTCGTCGAGATCGTCACGGCCGCCACGGGCGGCAATCCCCTCGCCCTGCGCGAGACCGCCGGCCTGCTGACCCCCGATCAGCTGGCGGGCCGGGCGCCGCTGCCCGATCCGCTGCCGGTGGGGGAGGGCGTCGCCGGTGTCTACGGCGACCGGATCGCACGACTGCCCGAGGACACCCGGCTCGTCCTGCTCGCCGCCGCGCTGGAGGGACAGGGCGACGCCCGGCTGATCCGCGCCGCCGCCGGGCGGCTGGGCGCGGACCCCGGCGCGCTGGACGCGGCCGAGGCGGCCGGCATCGTGGAGATCGGGCCGCC
>NZ_PXWG01000064.1 GCF_003011965.1 Streptosporangium nondiastaticum | reverse complement strand
TCGGCCGCCGCGGTCAGCCGCGCCTGGGCGGAGGCCTCCGGCACCCCGGACGCCGACGCCGCGGACTGCGCCCGTGCCGTCGAAGCGGGCGACCCCCGCGCCCGCGCCGTCTGGCAGGAGGCCGTCGACGCCCTCGCCGACGGCCTCGTCATCGCCCACACCCTCCTCGACCCCCGCACGCTGATCGTCGGCGGGGGCCTCGCCGAGGCCGGCGAGACCCTCTTCGCACCGCTGCGCGCGGCCGTCGCGGACCGCATGACGTTCCAGCAGCTCCCCCGCATCATCCCGGCCGCCCTCGGGGACGCCGCCGGCTGCCTGGGCGCGGGCCTGCTCGCCTGGGACCTGCTCACCACCCACCTCACGGAGGTTTCCGCCTGATGGTCGAACGAACGGTTCTCGCCGGCGCCCGCGTGGTGCTGCCGACCGGCGTGGTCGAGGACGGGCGGGTGACGGTCGAGGGCCGGCGGATCGCCGCGACCACGGACACGCACGCAGAGACGCATGCGGACACGCACGCGAACGGGAGCGGCGAGCAAGCTGCCACCCTCGACTTCTCCGGCAAGGGCTACTGGATCGTCCCCGGCTTCGTCGACATGCACGTCCACGGCGGCGGCGGCGCGTCCTTCTCCGCGGGCGACCCCGAAGAGGCCCTCACGGCCATCCGCACGCACCGCGCGCACGGCACCACGACCATGGTCGCCTCCACCGTCACCGGCGACCTGGACGACCTCGCCCGGCAGGCGGCCGTCCTGTCCGAGCTGACCGAGCAGGGCGACCTCGCGGGCATCCACTTCGAGGGCCCGTTCATCTCCCCGCACCGCTGCGGCGCCCACCAGCCGGAGCTGCTGCGCGACCCGCACCCGGCGGACGTCCGCAAGCTCATCGACGCGGCCCGCGGCGCGGCCCGCATGATGACGCTGGCCCCGGAGCTGGCGGGCGGCCTCGACTCGGTCCGCCTCCTCGCCGACCACGGCGTGATCGCGGCCGTGGGCCACACGGACTCCTCGTACGAGGCGACCTTGGACGCCATCGAGGCGGGCGCGACGGTCGCCACGCACCTCTTCAACGCGATGCCGTCGCTGATGCACCGCGCGCCCGGCCCGATCGCGGCCCTCCTGGAGGACGAGCGGGTCACCGTCGAGCTGATCAACGACGGCACGCACCTGCACCCCGCCGTCCTGGAGCTGGCCTTCGCCCGCGCCGGCGCGGACCGCGTCGCGTTCATCACCGACGCCATGGGCGCGGCCGGCATGAGCGACGGCATGTACCCGCTCGGCCCGATGAGCGTCGAGGTCAAGGACGGCGTGGCCCGCATCGCCGGCGGCCCGACGGCGGGCTCGATCGCGGGTTCGACGCTGACGCTGGACACGGCGTTCAAGCGCGCCGTCACGATCGACGGACTGCCGGTGGGCGACGCCGTACGGGCCCTCTCCGCCACCCCCGCGCGCCTGCTGGGCGCGGCCGGCCGGATCGGCTCCCTGGAGCCCGGCAAGGACGCGGATCTGGTCGTTCTCGACGCCTCGTACGACCTGGTGGGCGTCATGCGCAAGGGCGACTGGGTGGTCAAGCCCGAAGTGCACTGATTCCTCCCGCTCTTGACGCACGGTCGCACGTCGGCCGGAACAGCGGCGGCAGTCCCGAGGTCTGGGCCTGCCGCCGCTGTTTTGGCATGATCGCTCGCGGTCGACGGTCACGGTTCTTCGGTCAAGGGAGGGAAACGCCGGTGATCCTCACGGTCACGCTCAACGCAGCGCTCGATCTGACCTATCGCGTTCCGCGGCTGCAGCCGCACGCGTCGCACCACGTCACGGCCGCCGCCGAACGGGCCGGCGGCAAGGGCGTCAACGTGGCCCGCGTCCTGGCCGCGCTCGGCCACACCACCGTGGTCACGGGGTTCGCTGGCGGCACGACGGGCGAGACCCTGCGCCGGCTCCTCGCGGAGACCGCCCCCGGCGACGGCGGCCGCATCACCGACCGCCTCGTCCCCATCATCGGCACCACCCGCCGCACCGTCGCCGTCGTGGACGCCTCCACCGGCAACACCACCCAGCTCAACGAGCCCGGCCCGGACGTCACCGCCGAGGAGTGGGCCGCCTTCACGGACACCTACGCGCGCCTCCTGCGCGAGGCCCGGGCCGTCGCCCTGTGCGGCAGCCTCCCGCCGGGCGTGCCGGTGGGCGCGTACGCCCACCTCGTACGGCAGGCGCGCGCCGCCCGCGTCCCCGTCCTGCTGGACACCAGCGGCGAACCGCTGCGCCGCGGCATCGCCGCCCGCCCCGACCTGGTCACCCCCAACACCGCCGAACTCGCCGCGCTCACCGGCTCCACGGAGCCCCTGCGCGCGGCCCTCGACGCCCGCCGCCGCGGCGCCCACGCCATCGCCGCGACCCTCGGCCCGGAGGGCGTCCTCGCCGTCACCCCCGACGGCACCTGGCGCGCGACCCCGCCCCGCCGCCTCACCGGCAACCCGACGGGCGCGGGCGACTCGGCCGCGGCCGGCCTCCTGTCGGCCTGGCTGGACGGCCTGCCCTGGCCGGACCGCCTGACCCGGGCGGTGGCCCTGGCCGCCGCCACGGTGAAGGCCCCCACTGCAGGCGAGTTCGACGCCGAGACCTATACGGACCTGCTGCCGCAGGTGAAGGTCACGGCAGCCTGACGTCTCCCTCCTCCCCCGGCGGAAAGGCAAGGCACATGCCCCTCGTACGCACCGCTGACCTCATCACGGAAGCCCGGTCCGAAGGCGCGGCCGTCTGCGCGTTCAACGTCATCACGGTCGAGCACGCGGAAGCGATCGCCGCGGGCGCGGAGGCGGCGGGCAGGCCCGCCGTGCTGCAGATCTCGGAGAACGCGGTGAAATTCCACGGCGGACGCCTGGGCCCCATTGCCGCGGCAACGGCCGCAGTAGCGGCGGCGTCGACCGCCCGCCTTTCCCTCCACCTGGACCACGTGGAGGACGAAGCACTCCTACGCCAGGCACACGCCCACGGCTTCACTTCGGTCATGTTCGACGCCTCGAAACTCCCTTACGGAGACAACGTCAAAGCGACGGCCGAAGCGGTCCGTTGGGGCCACGAGCGCGACATCTGGGTGGAGGCGGAACTGGGCCGCGTGGGCGGCAAGGCGGGCGACGCGCACACGCCGGGCGTACGGACGGACCCGGCCGAGGCCGCGGCCTACGTGGCGGACACGGGCATCGACGCCCTGGCCGTGGCCGTGGGCAGCACCCACGCGATGACGGACCGCACGGCGACCCTGGACCACGCCCTGATCACGGCACTCCGCGATGCGGTCCCCGTCCCCCTGGTCCTCCACGGCTCGTCAGGCGTCCCGGACACGGAACTCCGCCGGGCGGTCGCGGCGGGAATGACGAAAATCAACGTGGGCACGGCCCTGAACAAGGCCTTCACAGGCGCAGTAAGGGCCTTCCTGGAGGCCCACCCCTCCACCACGGACCCGCGCAAGTATCTGACCCCTGCGCGGGCCGCCATGACGGAAACGGTGACGGGGTTCCTCCGGACGGTCAGCCGCCGTTGGTGAGCCACAGCTGGTCGAGGTGGGATTCGCAGCCGCTGCCGCTGCCGCAGTACAGCTTGATGGTGTTCTTGCCCTGGTTCAGGTCGACGCGGGTCCAGCTGTTCTGCCAGTTGGGGGGCCAGTCGCCCGGCTTGATGTCGCCGTAGATCTTCATGCGCATCGGCAGGCTGTTGGTCTTGCCGTTGACGTCGACCGCAAGGTTGGCGTCCTGTCCGGGCACGCCGTAATTGACGTACAGCCGGTAGCTGCCGGTCGACGGAACCTCGACCTCCCACTCAACGCCCGAACCCGACTGGTTCGTGACCACCGCGTAGGCCCCGCCCTCGGACTTGGCGCCCTTGACCACCGTGTCCGTGGACGCGCCGCCCACCAGCTTCAGCGTCGACGCGTCGCGCTTCAGCTTGCCGACCGCCGACTGATTGCTCGGCTCGGTCTTCTTCTGCGGCTCCTTGGACGGCTTCTTGTCCTCGTCCTGAGGATCCTTCTGCTCTCCCCCGGACGCCGCCTGGTTCGTCCCGCCGTCGTCCGACGTGCCGCTGTTGGTCAGCATCGCCACCGTGATGCCGCCGGCCACCACCGCGACCACGGCTATCGCCGCGACCAGCAGGCCGGTCCGCTTCGGGCGGGAGCCGCCGCCGTGGCCGCCGTGGCCCGGGGCCGCCGGCTGGCGGGGGACGCCGCCGGGCAGGGTCTCCGGGGCCGCGTAGTGCGGCGCGGGCTGGGACGCGTGCGGCGGCTGCGGCTGGCGCGGGCCGTACTGGCGTGAACCGACCGTCCGTACCTGGTTGTACGAAGTGCGGGGAACCCCCGGCTGCGGCGCGGCCGGCGCGCTCTCGTTGGACCCGCCGCCCTCCGAGCGGTACAGGTGCGCGAACGGGTCTTCGCTCTCCGGCGTACCCGTGCCGTTATTACCGGCCGTCATCCCCTGTCACTCCCAACCCATGGGCCCATCGCCCACTGGCCAAATCTTTGCGTTCGATTTCACGGTAGGCGGCGGTGCCGCGTTTCGGCGAAGACTACCGCGACGCGACGACACCTCGCGGTGGGCTGCCTCAACCGGGCCTCAGCCAGGCCCCGGCCGGGCCTCAGCCCGCCCGCCGGCCCGCCTTGGCGCGAGACCGCTTTTCGACGTACATCCGCTGGTCGGCGGAGTGCAGCACCTCGTCGGCCGACATTCCGCAGCCCGCCCAGCCGATGCCGAAACTCGCGCCTACCCGGACCGCACGCCCGTCAACCCTGATCGGCGGGAGGATCGCGCTGCGCAGCCGGACGGCGAGGTCCTCCGCGTCCGCCTGGGTGAGGCCGTCGGCGAGGACGACGAACTCGTCGCCGCCGAGGCGGGCGACGGTGTCGCCCTCGCGGACGCCGTTGCTGAGGCGGCGGGCGACCTCTATGAGGACGGCGTCGCCGGTGTGGTGGCCGAAGCGGTCGTTGATGGCCTTGAAGCCGTCGAGGTCGCAGAAGAGGACGGCCAGGCCCTTGGTCCCGTCGTCGGGCTCGTCCTCGGCCGGGGCTATGGCGTGCACATGCCCGGGGTAGGCGCCGTCGTGCGTGCCGCAGCCGAACTCGTCCGGGGCGTAGTCGGGCCCGCAGTCCGGCGCGTGGTCCGGGCCGCCCTCGGAGCCGAAGCCGTGGGCGTAGGAGCCCTCCTGCCCGTACAGGGCGGCGCCCACCGGTCCCTCGACGCCCTCCACCTCCGCGAAGCCGTCGAGACAGCCGTACGGGGCCGCCACGGCGGCGGCGTGCGGCTCGCTGCCGGGCGCTCTGCCGCACAGCCGGCTGCTGAGCCGGGCGCGCAGCTCGGCGCTGTTGGGCAGGCCGGTGAGCGAGTCGTGGCTGGCGCGGTGGGCGAGCTGCAGCTCGTGCCGCTTGCGCTCCTCGATGTCCTCGACGTGGGTGAGCAGGAAGCGCGGCCCGTCGGCGGCGTCGGCCACCACCGAGTTGCGCAGGGAGACCCACACGTACGTGCCGTCGCGGCGCGCGAGCCGCAGCTCGGCCCGGCCGCCCTCGGCGGAGGTGCGCAGGAGGGTGCCGATGTCCTCGGGGTGGACGAGGTCGGAGAACGAATAGCGGCGCATCTGGGACGCGGAGCGGCCGAGGAGGCGGCACAGGGCGTCGTTGGTGCGGTGCAGGCGGCCGTGCTGGTCGCCGCCCATCTCGGCGATGGCCATGCCGCTGGGCGCGTACTCGAAGGCCTGGCGGAAGCTTTCCTCACTGGCCCGCAGGGCCTGCTGCTCGCGCTCCAGGCGGACGAGGGCGCGCTGCATGTTGGCCCGCAGGCGGGCGTTGCTGATCGCGATGGCGGCCTGGAAGGCGTACATCTGCAGCGCCTCGCGGCCCCAGGCGCCGGGCCGGCGGCCGTTGCGCGGCTTGTCGACGGAGATGACGCCGAGGAGCTCGCCGCCCGCCGTCCCCGCGGTGTACATGGGCGCGAAGAGGCGGTCCATGGGGTGCCACTCGTCGGGGAAGCGGGGGGCGGGGCCGGCGGTGTGCCACTGGGGCACGTCGTCGTTGTCGAGGACCCAGCCCTCCGTGTACGGGATGAAGCGCAGCGCGCCCCACTGGTCGGCCATGGCGAGCCGGCGCTCCCACGAGACGCGCGAGCCGACCCGCCCGGCCATCAGCGCTTCGGCGCCGGCGCTGCCGGCGACGGCGGCCACGACGAGATCACCGTCGGGCCGTACGAGATTGACGGCGGAGAGCTCGTACCCGAGCCCGGTGACGATGCCGTCCGCGACGGTCTGCAAGGTGTCCGCGAGACTTCGCGCCGTGTTCAGATCGGCCACCACCTGATGCAGCCCGCGCAACGTGGCCAGGCGGACATACGGCTCCGACTCGGTCTCCATCTTCGCTCTCCCCCGAGACCTCGACAGCAACTCCAGGCTTCTTGTCGTCCGTTTACCACGGCCACTGAATCACAGCGAGCTGACCACTCGGTACACAGGGTCAACAATTACGGCCCTCTGTGACTCATGTCACAATGCGTGATGAGGTCCCGCCACTGGCGGCGCGGGAAGTCCTTATGCTTCGTGAACGCAAATCCGGAACCGTACGGACACTGATCCGGACGCCGTCCCGAACGCATGCGAACAACTTCCGCAAGCGTTCCGGCACCCTTTCGACCTAGGACCCGACTGGTCCTGCAGCCCGATGCGGGGGTCCCGTGGGCGGGCTAGCGTGCACAGCGTGTTGCAGACGACTCAGCCCTACGAGACCGCCATACCCCATCCTGAAGGGGTGAGCGCCGATGAGTTCCGTGCCGCCCTCGCCCGCCTCGCCGCCGGCGTGGTGCTGGTGACCGCGCACGACCCGGAGCACGGTCCGCGCGGCGAGGACGTCGGAATGACGGCGACCGCTTTCCTCTCGGTATCGCTCGAACCCCCGCTCGTCATGGTGAGCGTTCGCAACGATTCCCGTATGGACGACCTTCTGGAGCGGCAGCCGCTGTGGGCGGTGTCCGTCCTCTCCGAAAGCCAGCGGCACATCGCCGGGCGCTTCGCGATGAAGGGAAGGATCAGCGACCGGCTCCTCTTCGAGGACATCCCCCACGCGCCGGGAACGGCCACCGGGGCGCCCGTCGTGCGGGGCGCGCTGTCGGCGCTGGAGTGCCGGACGGAGCAGCGGGTGACGGCCGGGGACCACACGCTGGTGATCGGGAGGGTCCTGACGGCGACGGCGCCGAGCACGGAGAGCGGTCCGCTGATGTACTTCAAGGGGAAGTACCGGCAGCTGGGGTGACCCGCTTCCGGCCCGCGCGGGGCTGCATCCCGGGCGGATGACCGCAGGACGCGGGCGGCCTACGTCCAGTCCTTGCCGGTGCGCCCGCGCTTGGTCTCGGCGCGCTGCTTCTTCTGCCGCAGCCGCCGCTCGTTGATGCCGCGCGGGATCTTCGTGGCGCGGCGCGGCTTCGGCGGCGGCGCCGTCGCCTCCGCGAGCAGGGACGCGAGGCGCACGGCGGCGGTCTCGCGGTTGCGCCACTGCGAGCGGTGCTCGGAGGCCCGTACGGTCACGACGCCGCCGACGAGCCGGCCCGCGAGCTTCGCCAGGGCGCGCTCCTTCCACACCTCCGGCAGCGCTTCCGTGCGCGCGAGGTCGAACCGCAGCTCGACCTGGCTGTCACTGGTGTTGACGTGCTGGCCGCCGGGGCCGGAGGAACGCGAGAAACGCCACTGGAGCTCGGCCTCCGGCAGGGAGACCGAACCGCGGATGACGTAGGGGCCGGACATGCCCCCATGATCCCGCGTCGACGGGGACACGTCACGCCGTTTTGCGCCACGGCCGGGCCGGCGTCAGGGATGCGGCGCCGGGACGCGCGTCAGGGTTGTGCAAAGAAGGTAAAGCCGAATGGAACCCCGGGGCCCCCGGACGGCGTTATCAAGGGTGACGGTGACGCGCGTGCCGCGGTGCCGCTGCAGAACCGATGCAGACCTGACCAGAAAGGGACAATTCCCATGGCTGTAAGCCTGTCCAAGGGCGGCAACGTCTCCCTCACCAAGGAGGCCCCGGGCCTGACGGCCGTCACGGTCGGCCTCGGCTGGGACGTCCGCACCACCACCGGCACGGACTTCGACCTCGACGCGAGCGCGATCGCCGTGAACGCGGGCGGCCGGGTCTACTCCGACGCCCACTTCGTCTTCTTCAACAACAAGTCGACGCCGGACCAGTCCATCGTCCACACCGGTGACAACACCACCGGCCAGGGCGAGGGCGACGACGAGTCGATCAACGTCAACCTCGCCGCCCTGCCGGCCGACGTCGACAAGATCGTCTTCCCGGTCTCCATCTACGACGCGGTGGCCCGCAGCCAGAACTTCGGCCAGGTCCGCAACGCCTACATCCGCATCGTCAACCAGGCCGGCGGCGCCGAGCTCGCCCGCTACGACCTGAGCGAGGACGCCGCCACCGAGACCGCCATGGTCTTCGGCGAGCTCTACCGCAACGGCGCGGACTGGAAGTTCCGCGCGGTCGGCCAGGGCTACGCCTCGGGCCTGCAGGGCATCGCCCAGGACTTCGGCGTCAACGTCTGACAGCAGCGGTAGCAGGAGCAGCAGCTCGCAGCAGGACGAGGGGCCGCCCCGCGGTGCGGGGCGGCCCCTGCCTGAACGGTGCCGGCCCGGGCCCGGCCCGGCGTTGGGCTCAGCACGCCCGATTCGCGATGACGTTGTCACTGGCGCACCGCGCACCCGCCATCAGGCTGGGAGCACGGTGAAGCTGGGTAGAACCATGAGGAGCACACCCGCCATACCACACGACCGACCGGTTGCGCACACTCCGTAACCACCTGCTGAGCAGCGGAGTTGGGCTTCTTCGGGGCGGGTAGGTGTACCCAAGGAGGGGACCCGTGGAGACAGGACTCACGCACCATGGACGACGGCGACTCACTCGAACGCATTCTTGCCGCGGCGATCAGGGACCGGGACCGCGAGCCCGAGCTCTGCCCGGGGTGCCGACGGCCCCTGCGGGTCGTCGTCGTGGCGGAGAACCCCGGCGATGCGACGTCCCCGGTGATCGTGCGCGGCGTCTGCCCCGTGTGCCCCAAGGAGCTGGGCGCCGCGGCCCCCTGAAACACCTGGCGCTGGCCTGCCCGAACTGCCAGAACATGATGCAGCAGATGGGCAACGGCGTGTACAAGTGCTGGAGCTGCGGATACACCAGTACGGGGTGACGCCCCGGGTGATGCACGGGGGACGCACCGGATAGGCGCTGCGTGAAGCCCAGGGCTACGGCCGCGGATGCGGGCCGCACCGAATGCGGAGATGCTGGTTGAGCCAGCGTTCCGTGAGGAGGACGGCCATGTCCATGCTCGACAAGCTCAAGGGCCTGCTCAAGGGCCATGAGGACACAGCTCGGCAGGGTGTCGAGAAGGCGGGCGACGCGTTCGACGCCAAGACCGAGAACAAGTACCAGAGCCAGGTCGACACCGCCCAGCAGAAGATCAACGAGCAGTTGGGCACCCAGGAGCGGCCGGAGGACCGGCCGCCGACCTAGTCACCACAGGCGGTCCGTCTCGCCCGGGTAGAGCCCGATGCGGCTCTGTTCGAAGGCGGCCGCGTCGCGCTGCGCCCGCGCCGTGAAGAAGGCGCCCATGGTGACCTTGTCGAAGCCGGGCTGGTCGCTGGGGAAGGGGTCCTGCGGCGTGCCGCCGACCAGCACCGTTCCGGGGAGGGCATGCCAGCCCGCGCTCTCGTAGAAGGGCCGCAGCGGGCGGTCGCAGGTGAAGAGCCCCACGTCCGCTCCGCTCGCGGCGATCACCTCACGGGCGGCGGCCACGAGCTGCCGCCCGTGTCCCTTGCCGCGGTGCGCCGTGTCCGTGACGACCGCGCTGAGGCCGGACGCCCGGTACGCCCGGCCGCCGTGGGTGATCTCCTTGGAGAGGATGTCCAGGGCCGCGCGCACGCCGCCGTCGGGTGCGACGAGCAGCATCGCGACGGGCCGCAGGGCCGGGTCGTGGGGGCCGCCGCCGGGCCACGCCTGCTCGCGCAGGGCCTCGGCGGCCGCCCGCAGTTCCGGCGGGGTCTGCGCCTCCGGCACCGTGACGATCCGCATGTCTCCCCGCCCCTTCGTACGGCCGTACGCCCCGGCCCCGGCCCCGGCCCCGCAGGTTAACGCAGCGCTGCCGCGCCCGCCTGCGCGAACTTCTCGTCCAGGTCGCCGCTCGGGGCCCCGGCCACGCCGATCCCGGCCACCGGCGCGCCCTTGACCTGGACCGGCGTGCCGCCCGGCAGGAACAGCGTGCCGGGGATGTCCTTGAGGTTCGGGACGCTCTGGAGGCGCTTGACGAGCTCCGAGGTGGGAGCGTTCCAGGAGACGGCCGTGAAGCCCTTCCGGACGGCGGACTCGTACGACTGCGGGCCCGCGCCGTCGCCGCGCAGGGTCACCAGCGTGTTGCCGTTGCGGTCGACCACCGCGACGGACACCTTCTGGCCCTCCTTCTTCGCCGCGGCCAGCGCGGCCTGGGCGGCGCGCGTCGCCGCGTCCACCGACAGGTGCGCGGACTCGGTCACGCCGCTGCCGGCCACGGACACCGGAGCCTGGTTCTGCGCCGCGGGCGAGGCGGTCGCCGAGACCGCACCGAACGTGCCGGCCGCGACGACGGCGGCACCGGCCGCGCCCACGAGCACCCGGCTCCGGACGGAGAGCTTGCCCATGACGGACTTGGCAGAGTTCATTTCGGCTCCTCAACAGGCCAGTGGTTGCTTGTCCCTCCATCGTTCGCGGCCGCGGGCGCCCCGGCATCGACGTCCCGGCTGTCCCCGGGGTCAACCGATCGGCTGATGCGGGAGCCCGCTGCGCGGGTTAGGAACAGGAGGTGACCATTCCCGACGATGACGAACCCGGCGCCCGCCGCCTCGCCCTCGTCATGCACGCCGCCTTCTTCCTGCTCCTCTCCGCCTCCTTCGCCCGCTTCCTCATCCGGCACCCGGGCGAGCCCCGCACCCCGTGGATCACCGTCCTCAGCGTGCTGCTCGCCCTGCTCTACGTGCTGAGCCCGGCCTTCGTCCGCCCCCGGCCGCAGCTGCTGTGGCTGGCCGCCGTCGTCGCGACGTGGGTCGTCCTCGTCGTGCTCGCGCCGAGCTTCGCGTGGTGCTCGGTGCCGCTGCTCTACACGGGGCTGCGCACGCTGCCCACCCGCGCCGCCGTCCTCCTGGTCGCCTTCCTCACCGGCCTGGTCGTGGTGGGCCAGCTCCGGCTGTCGCACGGCTTCGACCCCACGCTCGTGCTCGCCCCGCCCGCCGTGGCCGCGATCGCCACCGCCGTCTTCCTCCACACGCAGCGGCAGACGGAGCGGCAGCGCGCCCTGATCGACGACCTGGTCCGCACGCGCCGCGAACTGGCCGCGACCGAGCGCCGCGAGGGGGCGCTGGCCGAGCGGCAGCGGCTGTCGATGGAGATCCACGACACCCTGGCCCAGGGCCTGTCCAGCCAGCGCATGCTGCTGCAGGCCGCGGACCGGACCTGGGACGCGGACCCGGAGGCCGCCCGGCGCCACACCCGTACCGCCGCCGACATCGCCGCCCGCGGCCTGGCCGAGACCCGCCGGTTCGTCAACGACCTGGCCGCTCCGCAGTTCGACGGCGGCGCGCGGCTGGAGGACGCGCTGCGGGCGCTGGCCGCCTCGGAGACGGCCGAGGGGACCGGGGCGCCCGTGCTCTTCCACCTCGACGGGACCCCGGTCGCGCTGCCGGACGGGGTGCGGGCCGCGCTGCTGCGGATCGCCCAGGGCGCCCTGGCGAACGTCCGCGAGCACGCGGGCGCGGCGACGGCCGCCCTCACCCTGAGCTACCTCGGCGACCAGGTCGTCCTCGATGTCGCCGACGACGGGCGCGGGTTCGCGCCGGGCGCGCTCCCTTCCCCCGCCGGCGGGCGCGGGCACGGCCTGCCCGCGATGCGGGCGCGCGTGCGGCAGCTCGGCGGCACCCTGACCATCGAGTCGGCGCCCGGCGAGGGCACCGTCGTCTCCGTGTGCGTTCCCCTGGAGTCCCCGTGACCGACCGTGATCCCCGGCCTTCCGCTCCCCGGCCTTCCGATCCCCGTACCCCCGAAGCCTCTCGTCCCGTCCGCATCCTCCTGTGCGACGACCATGCCGTCGTCCGGGCCGGGCTGCTGGCGCTGCTGTCCAGCGCGCCCGGCATCGAGGTCGTGGGCGAGGCGGGCGGTGGCGAGGAGGCGGTCGTGCTGGCCGCCAGGCTGCGGCCGGACGTGGTCCTGATGGATCTTCAACTGGGGCCGGGCATGGACGGGATCGAGGCGACGCGCCGCATCGTCACGGACGCGGCGGCCCGAACGGACACAAGCGGAACGGCTTCTTCGGCCGCGGCGGCCCCAACGTTCCCAACACCCGTCACCCGCACGGCCGCAGGAGCGGAACGCGGCGGTCCGTACGTCCTCGTCCTCACCACGTACGACACGGACGCCGACATCACCCGCGCCATCGACGCCGGCGCGACGGGCTATCTCCTCAAGGCCGAGCGCCCGGAGGAGCTGTTCTCGGCCATCCGTGCGGCGGCGGAAGGGCGTACGACGCTGTCGCCGCCCGTCGCGAGCCGCGTCATGGCACGGGCGCGCGGTGCCGCGCGGCCCTCGCTCACGGACCGCGAGCGGGACATCCTCGGTCAACTCGCCCGCGGGCTGGGCAATCGGGAGATTGCTCGCGCTCTGTTCATCAGCGAGGCGACGGTGAAGACCCATCTGGGGCGGATCTACGACAAGTTGGGCGTCGACACGCGGGCGGGGGCGGTCGCCGTGGCGAAGGAACAGCGCCTCCTTCCCTGACCTCCACTCTTTTCCCGCTCGTTGGCCTGACTTCACGCCACCTTGACGCCGCCGGCCCTAGCCTGGCCGGCGGCCCGTAGCGGTCTATGTCACTCCGCTTGTATGCAATCTCAGCAGATCGCATACAACTACCGTCCTCGAACTGAGATGCGACGGATTTCAAGTCCGGACCAGCCCCGGCCAGTTCACCGCATAGCGGAACCAATCAACCGCGTTTCGGAGAACGACAGATCAAATCCTTGTTGCGCCCCTGTCAATGTCGGTCGGGGGATGGCACTCTCTCCTCAATCCACTCCTGCACCACTCCTGCACCACCGGGCAGCCGTAATCCGTGCTGCCCTAACCCCCCTCAAAGGGACGTGAGTTCACGGCCCGCACATAGGAGACAGAGTTGAGAAGCGTCACCTCCACCTCCCGCAAGAACACCCTGCGCGCCGCCGCGCTCGTCGCCTCCGCCGCCATGGTCGTCGTGGCCGTGCAGACCGGCTCCGCGAGCGCCACCCCCGACAAGGCGAGCGAGTCTTCGCCCCTCGCCGTCTCCGCAGGGCAGCGGGTCGCCGCGATCAAGGACGCGCAGTCCGCGGCTCCCTCCACCGCCGCGAAGCTCGGCCTCGGCGGCAAGGAGAAGCTCGTCGTCCGTGACGTGATCAAGGACGCGAACGGCACGGTCCACACCCGCTACGAGCGCACCTTCGACGGCCTGCCGGTGCTCGGCGGCGACCTCGTCGTGCACGAGGCGAAGGGCGGCAAGCGCAGCGTCGACAAGGCGACCGACGCCGAGATATCCGTGCCCAGCACCACCCCGGCCCAGGCCCCGGCCGCCGCGAAGAAGAGCGCGCTCAGCGCCGCCGCGGACGAGAAGACCGCCAAGGCCGACGCCGACCGGGCGCCGCGCAAGGTCATCTGGGCCGCCGAGGGCAAGCCCGTCCTCGCCTACGAGACCGTGGTCACGGGCGTCCAGAAGGACGGCACGCCCAGCAAGCTGCACGTGATCACCGACGCCAACACCGGCAAGAAGCTGTTCCAGCGCGAGGCCATCGAGACCGGCTCGGGCACCAGCACCTACAGCGGCACCGTCCAGCTCTCCACCACCAAGGGCGGCGACGGCTACCAGCTGCAGGACGGCGAGCGCGGCGGCCACAAGACCTACAACCTCTCCCAGGGCACCGACGGCACCGGCACCCTCTTCACCAACCCCACCGACACCTGGGGCGACGGCGACCAGAAGGCCGCCGTCGACGCCCACTACGGCGCGGCCGTGACCTGGGACTTCTACAAGAACGTGCTCGGCCGGACCGGCATCAAGAACGACGGCGTCGCCGCGTACTCCCGCGTCCACTACGGCGACGGCTACGTCAACGCCTTCTGGGACGACGAGTGCTTCTGCATGACCTACGGCGACGGCGAGGGCAACAAGAACCCGCTGACCTCGCTCGACGTGGCCGCGCACGAGATGAGCCACGGCGTCACCTCCGCCACGGCCGGCCTGAACTACAGCGGCGAGTCCGGCGGCCTCAACGAGGCCACCTCGGACATCTTCGGCACCGCCGCCGAGTTCTACGCCAACAACGCGACCGACAAGGGCGACTACCTCATCGGTGAGCAGATCAACATCAACGGCGACGGCACCCCGCTGCGCTACATGGACAAGCCCAGCAAGGACGGCGGGTCCAAGGACTACTGGTCCTCCTCGCTCGGCCGCCTGGACGTCCACTACTCCTCGGGCCCGGCCAACCACTTCTTCTACCTGCTGTCCGAGGGCAGCGGCGCGAAGACGGTCAACGGCGTGTCGTACGACAGCCCGACCTACAACAACGTCAAGGTCACCGGCATCGGCCGGGACAAGGCCACCAAGATCTGGTACAAGGCCCTGACCACGTACTTCACCTCCACCACCAACTACAAGGCGGCCCGCACCGGCACCCTGAAGGCCACCGCGGACCTCTACGGCTCCACCAGCGCCGAGTACAAGGCGGTCGCCGCCGCCTGGACCGGCATCAACGTGAAGTAACGATCAACCGCACATGAGTCCGGGGTGCCCCGCCGCCGACGCGGGGCACCCCGGACTCGTACGCGTTTACGTGTCCGGCCCGCCGCCGTGACACCATCGAGGCGTGATCGACCTCGGCTACTCGCTCTCGCGCCGCTTCCCCGACCCGCCGCAGACGGACTACCGCACCGCCGACGTGCGGGCCCTGCGGCACGACCTGTTCTGCGGGGACGTCTACATCGCCGACGTGAAGGCGGACCGCGAGCTGTCCACAGCCTGGGGATGGGTGCCGGTGCTCGACTTCGCGTGGGCGCTGTGCGACGTCATGGAGCAGATCGACCGCGACCCGCGGGGCAACCGCTCGGCGGCCACGCAGTTCGCCGAGCTCGACTTCACCGAGTCCACGGACTGCATGCTCTTCGAGCGGCGCTTCGGCTGGGTGGAGGTCTCCGCCGACTGGATGCCGGCCGACGAGCCCGCGCTCACCTTCGACCACCGCGCCCTGCGCCGCGAGGCCCGCGACTTCCTGCACGACCTGATCGCCGACCTGTGCGACATGCACGAGGGCCTCGCCGACAACCCCGTCATCTGGGACCTGCAGGCCCGCTTCCCGCGCGTGTGAGCCACCGCGGAGGCGCCGCGCGTCAGCCACATCACGCACGCACGTCGTCGTGTGCGGACCGGTTCCGGCATTAGGCTCGCCGCAGGCGTTTCCCCGCAACGAGCCCGCACGGAAGGGAAGTTAACCTGTGGCCACAGGTAGCGGAACCCAGGGCGGTGACGCCGGGGCGGTGCTCCGCCTCCGCGACGTCTCGGTCTCCCGGCGCTCCACCGGCGCGGAGCCCCTGGCCACGCTGTCCTGGACCGTGCGGGCCGGCGAGCACTGGGCGCTGCTCGGGCCCAACGGCGCGGGGAAGACCACGCTGCTGCGGCTCGCCGGGGCGGTGATGTTCCCGACCACCGGGACGGTGGACCTGCTGGGACACCGGCTGGGCACGGTCGACGTCAGGGAGCTGCGCGCCTTCGTCGGCCACGTCAGCCCGGCGCAGCGCGTACCGCCGCACTGCACCGCGCACACCGTGGTCCTGACCGGGGCCACGGGCACGGTGCAGCCCTTGTGGGACCGCTACGACGACGCGACGCGCGACCGCGCGACCGCGCTGCTGAAGGAGCTCGGCTGCGAGGCCCTGCTCGGACGCCGTTTCGGGGAGTGCTCGCAGGGCGAGCAGGCCCGCATCCGGATCGCGCGCGCCCTGCTGCCCGAGCCGCGGCTGCTGCTCCTGGACGAGCCGTTCTCGGGCCTCGACCTCCCCGCCCGGGAGGATCTGGTGGACTCGCTGGAGGACCTGGCCCGGTCCCGGCCGGAGCTGGCCACGGTGACGGTGAGCCACCATCTGGAGGAGTTGCCGTCGAGCGTGAGCCACGTGCTGCTGCTCAGGGACGGTCGTCCGCTGGCGCAGGGGCCGGTGGCCGGGACGCTCGGCAGCGCTGCGCTGTCCGCGTGCTTCGGACGGCCGATCGAGCTGGTCCGCAACGGTGCGCGCTGGCACGCGCGTACGACCCGTCCGTGAAGCGCGCGGCCCCGCGGGCCGCAGGGACGGGCCGTACGGGCCATGGGGAAGAGAGCGGGGCGAGGAGGACGATGGGCGGCGCGGCGCCGGAGACGACCGGGGAAGCGGTACTGCGGTTCGACAGGGTGAGCGTGCGCAGGCCACCCGCCGGGCACCTCGTGCTGCACGACGTGAGCTGGACCGTACGGGCGGGCGAGCACTGGGCCGTGCTCGGCCCGAACGGCGCGGGGAAGACCTCGGCCCTGCGGCTCGCCAGTGGCCTCGGCTTTCCCACGGAGGGCACGGTGGACGTGCTCGGCCGCCGCGTGGGGCGCGTCGACGTGCGCGAGCTGCGGGCCGTGGTGGGCTCGGTGGCGTCCGGCCACCGCCTGCCGGAGTCGCTGACCGCGCGCACCGCCGTACTGACAGGCCTGAGCGGCACCGCACAGCCGCTGTGGAAGATGTACGAGGACGCCGACCGCGCACGCGCGGGTGAGCTGCTGGACGAGCTGGGCTGCGCGGGGCTGGCGGACCGCGAGGTGGGGGTGTGTTCGGAGGGCGAGAAGGCCCGTATCCGGATCGCCCGGGCGCTGATCACCCGGCCGTCGCTGCTGCTGCTGGACGAGCCGTTCAACGCGCTGGACCTGCCCTCCCGGGAGGATCTGGTGGAGGCGCTGCACACGCTGGCGGAGCGGCAGCCGCACCTGGCGACGGTGACCGTCACCCATCACGTGGAGGAGCTGCCGCCTGCCGTGGATCACGCGCTGCTGCTGCGTGACGGGAGTGTCATGGCGGCCGGTGCGGTGGGCGACGTGCTCGACAGCGCCGCGCTGACGCGGTGTTTCGGCCGCCCCATCACGGTGGTCCGCCAGGGGCACCGCTGGGTGGCCACCTCGGCGAGGGGCTGACGGCCGGCCGTGACGCGGTCCGCGGCGGATGTCACTGCGGCACGTGTCACTGCGGCACGTGTCACTGCGGCACGTGTCACTGCGGCACGTGTCACTGCGGCACGTGTCACTGCGGCGGATGTCACCGCGGCGCGCTCCGCTCCGTGTCCCGTGCGGCGACCCCGTGCTCCGGCGCGCCCCGCCGCGCCCGCAGGAAGCACACCGTGATCGCCGCCCCGGCCACCGACAGCCCCGCCGACAGCACGAAGGACCACGCGTAGCCGAGCGCCCCCGCGACCGCCCCGCTGATGAACCCGGACACCATGATCCCCAGATCCCAGAAGGAGATCATGACGCCGACCGCCGCGCCCTGCTGCCCTCGCGGGGACCGGCCGACGATGACGGCGATCATGGCCGGATAGAGCAGGGCGACACCCGCGCCCGTGACCGCCGTGCCGAGCAGGGCACCGGTCTCGTCGGCCCAGCAGGCCAGGACCAGCAGTCCGCAGGCTTCGACGGCCGCGGCCACGACGAAGGCCGGGACGCCGCCGAGCCGGTCGACCATGGGGCTGCCGACGGCCCGGGTGATCAGGAAGGCGACGGCGAAGACCGCGAGCGCGGCCCGGCCGCCGCCGATGTCCTCGTGCCGGAGGTACAGGAGCAGGACGGTGCTGATCGCGCCGTACCCGTAGCTGGTGAGCAGGTAGGCGAGGCCGGGGAGCCGGGAGCCGCGCGGGAGGAGCGCGCCGGGGCCGGGCGCGGTGGGCGGCGGGGCCGCCGGGTTGCGCGTGGAGATCGCCAGGGCCATGCCGGCGAGCGGCAGGAGCGTGACGGCGGCCCAGACGGCGGAGTCGCCGCGCCAGGCGTGCAGCAGCCCGGCCAGGACGGGCCCGGCCGACAGGCCGCCCCACATGGACAGCCCGAACCAGCCGGCCACCCGCGCCCTGCGGCTGTCCGCGCTGCCGCGCATCACCCAGGAGATGGCCGACGTGAACAGGGTCCCTTCGCCCGCCCCGAGCAGGAGCCGCGCCGCCACCAGGACGGAAAGACCGGGCGCCCACAGGTGCCCGAGCCCGCCGAGCGCGCCGAAGACCGCGCCGAGCACGACGGTCCGGCGGGGCTGCCCGGCGTCCACGGCCCGCCCGGCGAAGGGCCGGCAGACGGCGGCGGCGAGCGAGGCGACGCCCACGACGGCGGCCACCGTCCAGGGAGCGGCGTGGAACCGGTCCTCGGTGAAGGACGGCAAGGTCTGCAGGGTCGAACCCAGGGAGAGGTAGCCGCAGAAGGCGGCCAGCCACAGGCGTACGACCGGGGCCCGTTGCGCCTGCCGGGCCTGTTGCGCCTCTTCGGCGGGGGTGGGGGCGGACACGGGCGGCTCCTCGCGGACCC
Organism: Streptosporangium nondiastaticum; assembly: GCF_003011965.1. Classification (GTDB taxonomy): domain Bacteria; phylum Actinomycetota; class Actinomycetes; order Streptomycetales; family Streptomycetaceae; genus Streptomyces; species Streptomyces nondiastaticus. The sequence continues at coordinate 17,173 of NZ_PXWG01000064.1, read as the reverse complement.
GCAGGTCCGGGGTCGGGCACGGGCACTGGCGTTGGCACCGGCACCGGCACCGGCACCGGCACCGGCACGGTCAGGACGCGTCCGGCCCGTCCGGCGTGCCCGGCAGGAAGTTCTTCTCGATCGCTGCGAGCGTGCGGAACTGGCTCAGCTCCATCGTCTCCACCGCGAGGTCCCGTCCGGTCACGGATTCGAGGAGCATGATGAACTCCATGAAGCCGAGAGAGTCGATCAGCCGGTTCTCGATCAGATCGGCGTCGGGCGGGATCTCGCCCACGCCGGGGTTCTTCTCGGCGAGCCACGCACGGATGGAGTCCATTGGGTGTGCCATGCACTCTACTCCCTTCGGTCAGCGGGGTGTTGGTCTTCCGGGCCCTCCGCCTTCTCCGCGACGAGCACCGTCGACGCCCCCTGGGCCACCTGGTGAACGACGGGTTCGGTGAAGCCCGCGCTCCGCAGCAGCGCGGCGGCCTCGCCGACGGTGTAACTGCGCCCTCCGCCCCACAGGGTGAACGCGGACAGGTTGTGCAGCGTGGTGAACAGCGGCCGGGTGCGGGACTCGTCGAGGAAGTAGCCGTTCACGACGAGCTTGCCGCCCGGGCGCAGGGCCCGGTGCGCGCGCCGGACGATGGACTCGCCCGCCTCGCGGCTCTCCTGGTGCAGGATGTTGGACAGCACGACGGCGGAGACGTCCGTGCCGAAGGGATCGGTCAGATAGTCGCCGGCGGTCACGTCGATCCGGTCGGCCAGCCCCGCCTCGGCGACGGTGCGCTCGGCGAGCGGGAGGACGCTCGCCAGCTCCAGGATCCGCACGGAGACGTCCGGATGACGGCGGCACAGGGCGATGGCGTACGTGCCGGCACCGCCGCCGACGTCGGTGACCCGCGCCCCCGGAGGCAGGTCGGCGTGGTCCGCCACCTCGTCCGCGATCCTGCGGGCGTACTCGTGCATGCCGAGCACGAAGTCGGCCGTGTAGCGCGGGTCCTGCCACAGCCGGGCCTCGCGCTCTTCGGCCGGCCGCCCGGTGCGGACGACCTCGGTGAGGCCGTTCCAGGGCCGGGACCAGCGGCCCATGACGCGCACCCAGCGGGCCAGGCTCTCCGGGGAGTCCTCGCACAGCAGCCGCAGGGCGAGATCCGTGTCGGCGTACGCGTCCCCGTCCCTGGTGAGGAGCTTGAGGGCGACACCGGCGTTCAGCAGTCCCTCGGCGGCGAGCGGGTGGGCGCCGGTGCGCCTGGCCACCTCCTGCGCGGACAGCGGTTTCTCACTGAGGAGTTCGAAGACGTCGAGTTCGGACAGGGTGTAGAGCACCTGCGCCTGCCAGGCGCCCAGGGCCATCTGGGTGACGTGAGCGGCACCGAAATCCATCCGGGCTCCCTTCGCGGTCCTTACGGTCGGGGCTGGTCGTACGGCTTACGTTCGTCGCGTTCATCGCGGCCGTCGTACTGGTCGTACTGGTCGTACCGGCGGCGGAATTCCGCGACGATGGACGCCGCCGTGGCACCGCTGCGCACGCGGTCCACGGACTCCCCGCAGTACATGGCCATCTCCTCGACGCGCCCGGTGCAGTGCCGCGTGGGAGTGGCGGCGCTGTAGCGCGGTACGGGGTGGCGGCGGCCATGGTGTTCCGTCGTGGAGATGAAGGCCTCCGGCAGGCCGGGACCCGCCTCGGTCACGGAAGTGCGCAGCACGCGGTGGCGCCGGCCGGGCCACCCGACGCGGTAGAGACCGGTGACGACGGTCTCGGCGGAGCAGGCGCGCAGCACCCGTTCCTTGAACACCGGGTGCGCGTCGGACTCGGCGGCCGGCACGAACAGCGTGCCGCACAGGGCCCCGTCGGCGCCCCGCCGCCCGGCCGCGGCGAGGTCCCGCCCGTCGCCGATGCCGCCCGCCGTGACGAGCGGAAGGCCCGGGCGGGCGTGGCGGACCCCCTCCAGCAGGTCGTCCGCCTCCCGGTCACCGAGCAGGTGGCCTCCCGCCCTTCTGTTCTGCAGGACGACGACGTCGGCGCCCTGATCGGCCGCCCGGCCGGCGTCGGCCACGCTGCCCACCTGCACGACCACCGCGCGGCCCGCGGTGCGCCGCACGCGTCGCACGCGTCGCAGCAGTGCCGTGCAGCGCGGCCCGGGAAGGCCGAAGAAGGTGAGGAAAGCGTGGTCCGGCAGGGCACCGAGGGCGGCACTGAGCTGCTCCTCGGCCCGGGCGTCGCCGACGACCTCCGGAATGATGTTGATGCCGAACGCCCTGCCGGTGCGCCGCCGTACGGCTTCGACGAGCGCCGGGATGTGCTCGGGCCGTTCCTTGTACAGCGCCAGACAGCCTCCTGCCCCGGCTTCCGACACGGCTCCCGCCAGCTCGGGCCCCGCCACACCGCCCATGCCCGCCTGCAGCAGCGGGACATCGATGCCGAGGGCGTCACAGAGCCGCGCGCTCATTCCCGGCCCTCCGCGGCGCGGGTGCTCGGGACGGCGGCATCCGCATCGTCCATCGCGGCGGCACCCGCGTCGTCCATCGCGGCGACATCCACGTCGGCCATCGCGGCGGCCGCCTCCTCGACAGCCCTGCGGGCCCGGGCCAGATCGCCCGCGTGGAGGTCGGCGAGCACGTGCAGCCAGCGTTCCAGCCCGAACGCGGCGCAGCCGGTGAACGCCGGCCTGCCGTCGAAGGTGATGCCGCAGCGTTCCCCGAAGAAGTTGAGGTGACGGTTCGTCGAGGCCACGGCCGTGCCGTCGTGGTACGAGAACTCCTCCTTCACCGGCTCCAGCTCCTGGAAGAGCAGCCGCGCGTCCTGCCGGCGGAAGAACGGGTCGGACGCCCGTTCCCGTGCGAGCCCGAGGCCGAGGCGCCGGGAAAAGTCGTGGATCCGCCGCCGGAAGGCCGCGAGATGGCCGCGGACGTCCTCCGCACCCCCGATGCAGATCACTTCGCGCATGCGGAACGCGCCGAGCCGTCGCAGGCCGTGGTACTCCTCCTCGGCCCGGTGGCAGGTCGCCGCCGTGGTGACCCGCAGCGGGGCCGCCAGCTCCTCGCCGGACAGATGCAGATAGGCGCCGTAACAGGCCGCGGACGGCAGGGCATAGCCGGTGCCGGTGAGGTCGCCCGGCCGTACCGCCGTCACTTCGGGCTGCTCCGCGTAGGCGGCCCAGCGCTCGGAGTCGAGGCGGCCCACGACGGAGACCAGGTGGGGGAAGTTGCGGAAGTAGTCGAACCTGCTGAGGTCGGCCGCCGCCAGCAGCGGCGGGAAGTCCATGGCCTCGGCTCCGTCCCGTACGCCCCAGGAGGCGAAGACGGCGTCGAGGGTGTGCAGCAGTGCGGTGGCCTCATTCCCCAGGGTCGCCAGACCGTCCTTGACGACCCAGGGCGCGCCGGCCTTCGTGGTCACAGGCATGTCCTCCTCGGCCAGAGGTGGTGATGCGAGCGCAGGGTGCCCATGCGTACGCGCATTCCGGTGCGAGCGCGGGTCCGCATGCGTATGCGCATTCCGGTGCGAGCGCGCGTTCCGGCGCCCGCACCTTTCCGGCGCCCGCCTTTCCAGCAGGGGTCAGTGACCGGCGAGGATGCCGGTGCGCCGGAGAAAGGAGTTCGTCCTGCTCAGGACCCGCCGGTGCGCCTCCTGCCGGGCGGGGTCGGCGAGCAGCCGCTGACGCAGCGCGAAGCCGTCGGGAATATTCGCGTCGCGGTAGCAGGAGGGGTTGTAGAAGTTCTCGATGCTGGTTTCGGTGTACCGCTTGAGATACGCCCGCAGCTCGTCCAGCTGCTCGGCGGTCTTGTCCGATTCCTCCAGCGCGCGCCACAGCAGCTCCACGATCCTGCTGCCGCAGGCGATGTGCCGGGACTCGTCCTGGTGATGGACGCGGTTCACCGCGCGGATGGTCGGCGCGAGGCTCTCGTCCGCGGCCATCCGCATGTTGTAGTAGTCGACGATCTGCTCGAAGATGAGGATCCGCGCGAACACCAGGAAATCCGCCACCGCGGGATCGCTGCCGCCGCCCCCGGTCTCCTGTCCCAGGGTCAGGCTCCGGTCGGGGTAGATCTTCCCGCCGTAGCGGAGGCAGAAACGGGCGAAGAACCACATGTGCTCGTTCTCCTCACCGATGAAGTGGTGGAAGAACTCCGAGGTCGGCCCGAAACCCGGGCGGTGGATACGGCGGGTGACCTCGATCAGCAGCTCGCGGATCCCATGGACGTTGAGGCTGTAGAAGTTGACGCTCTCCCACCGGCTCAGCGCGTACAACTGCTCCTCGGAAAGGGAGGCCTCGTACGGCGTGCCGTGGACGGAGAGCAGGTCCGGCGACATCCACAGGCGGTCGGTCGGCAGGGATGCGGGCCAGTCGAAGGTCCGGTAGGGGTTGTAGTAGTCGGCGGCGGCTTTTTCCGACAGACGGTCCAGCAGTTCACGAAGCTCCGGAGTGTCCAGAGCTCGCGTGAGCACACTCACGGGATCTCCTTCTCGGTGATGTCCGGGGTTCGGCAGGGATTGAGAGGGGGGTCGACATGGGGGGGTGACAGGGGGCTCGGCACACCCGGCGAAGGCCGGTTCATGGGTGCCCGGCACCACGACGTTCTGCCAGAATCCCAACCTCCGCTTGATGGAGGCAACAGCTGTTTCCCGCCATTCGCGGCACGCCCGGGGACTTCACCCCTCCACAGGCGAACTCTCCACCCGCACACCTATCTGCGCGGCGAACGCCGGAGCGAGATCCAGGAGTTGGGACGGGCTGATCACCGCGCCCGCCAGGTGACCGACGCCGCGGGCGATGTCGAGCTGCGCCACCGTCCTCAGGTCCACGTCCGTCATCCGGGCCCCCGTGAAGTCCGCGCGGCGCAGCGTGCAGTCGCGGAAGACGACGCGCTCCAGCCGCGCCCCGCCGAAGTCGGCCTCGGAGAGGACGACTCCCTCGAAGGTGACGTCCTTCAGCGCCGCCCCGCGCAGGTTCAGATAGTCGATCTTGCCGCCGCGGACGACGACCCGCTCCAGCGCCGCGCCGTGCAGCTGCGTGCCGCCGAGCCGGGCGTCAAGGATCTCCACGTCCCGCAGGCCGGCCTTCGACAGGTCGGTGCCCACGCCGCGGACCCCGTCCAGCACGCAGTCCGTGAACCGGGCCGCCACCAGCTCCGTCTCGTCCAGCGCGCAGCGGTACAGCCCGCAGTCCAGGAAGCGGGCCCCTATGCCCGACTGCCCAGCGAAGCCGGCGTCCGTGAACGCGAGGCCGTCGTAGTCGCCCTCGGGCTCCAGCTCCGCGCCGTCGTGGGGCCGCAGCGGGGGCAGCCGCACCTCCGGGACCTTCACCTCCGGGAACGCCGCACCCGTCCGCTTCCCGCCGCGAGCGGTCTTCCCGCCGTGAGTCGTCATGCCGTCCACGGTGACACAGGGCACTGACAACGGCGCTTGACCTCGATCTTGGTCGAGGTTGAAGACTCAAGGGCATCAACAGCGCGACACGCGCCCCGCAGAACGCCCTGGAGACCACCCATGCACGCCGTACGACTGCACGCCTTCGGCCCCGCCGAGAACCTCGTCCACGAGCACGTCGAAGACCCCGTCCCCGGCCCCGGCCAGGTCCGGATAGCCGTCGCCGCCGCCGGCGTGCACCTCCTCGACACCGCCCTGCGCTCCGGCTACAGCAGCGCGATCCACACCGCCGCCGAGCTGCCCACCATCCCCGGCCGCGAGGTCGCCGGCACGGTCGACGCCCTCGGCGAAGGAGTCGACCCGAGCCGGCTCGGCCGGCGCGTCGTCGCCCACCTCGGCATGGTCCCCGGCGGCTACGCCGAGCTCGCCGTCACCGCCGCCGAGAAGGTCCACGAGCTGCCCGACGGGCTCGGCGAGGCCGAGGCCATCGCCATGGTCGGCACCGGCCGCACCACGCTCGCCATCCTCAGCTTCACCGAGCTGAGCAGCAAGGACGTCGTCGTGGTGACCTCCGCCGCCGGCGGCATCGGCGCGCTCCTCGTGCAGTACGCCAAGAACGCGGGCGCCACCGTCCTCGGCCTCGCCGGCGGCCCCGTCAAGGCCGCACGCGTGCGCGCCCTGGGCGCCGACGTCGCCCTCGACTACAACGACCCCGCCTGGCCGGACGCCGCCCGCGAGGCCCTCGGCGGACGGGCCGCCACCGTCGTCTTCGACGGAGTCGGCGGCGAGGCCGCCCGCAACGCCGTCGGCCTGCTCGGCCCCGGCGGCAGCCACCTGGTCTTCGGCTGGTCCGCCGACGGCGTGACCGAGGGCCCGTCGTTCACCCTCAGCGAGGAGGAGCTCGCCGAGCGCGGCATCACCTCCCGCAACGTCCTCGGCGCCCCCATGATGGAGCGCGTCGGCGGCCCCGAAGGAATGCGCCGCCTGGAGGCCGCGGCCCTCGCCGACGCCGCCGCGGGCCGCGTCACCCCGCTGGTCACCCGCTTCCCGCTCGCCGAGGCCGCCGAAGCCCACCGGGCCCTCGAAACCCGGAAGACCGTCGGCAAGGTGGTGCTCATCCCGTAACCGTCCCGCCGAGCCCGTCCCATAACCCCGTAGCACCCGTCCCGTAAAAGGAGCCCCGCGTTCGACAGGCGTCCCTCACCCGATCGGCCTACTCTGGAGTGCGGATCTCCGCACGTACGGCCGTGAGAGCAGGTCCCATGAGTTCAACGGGTTCCACGGGTTCCTCGGACACAGGCTCCATACCGATATCCCCTTCCGCACCCGACCCCCGCCGCTGGTGGGCCCTGGTCGTCATCGCGATCGCCCAGCTGATGGTCGTCCTCGACGCCACCATCGTGAACATCGCCCTGCCGTCCGCACAGCGCGCCCTCCACATGTCGGACGGCAACCGGCAGTGGGTCATCACCGCCTACACCCTGGCCTTCGGCGGCCTGCTGCTGCTCGGCGGCAGGATCGCCGACCTGGCCGGCCGCAAACGCACCTTCATGACCGGCCTCGTCGGCTTCGCCGCCGCCTCCGCGCTCGGCGGCGCCGCCCACACCTCCGGCCTGCTGTTCATGGCCCGCGCCCTGCAAGGCGCCTTCGCCGCACTCCTGGCCCCCTCCGCGCTCTCCCTGCTGACCACCACCTTCACCGTCGGCAAGGAACGCGCGAAGGCCTTCGGCATCTACGGCGCCATCGCGGGCGGCGGCGCCGCGATCGGACTGATCGCGGGCGGCCTGCTCACCGAGTACCTCGACTGGCGCTGGTGCCTCTACGTGAACGTGCCCATCGCCCTGGCCGCCCTGCTCGGCGCCGGAGCCTTCCTCCACGACGACCGGCGCCGCCGCGGCGAACGCCCCCGCCTCGACATCCGCGGCGTCCTCCTCGGCTGCGGCGGCCTCGTCGCAATCGTCTACGCCTGCAGCGAGGCCGAACCGCGCGGCTGGAGCGACCCCCTCGTCCTCGGCCTGCTGTGCGGCGGCGTGGCGCTCCTGGCCGCCTTCGCCTGGTGGCAGGGCCGCGCGCCGAGCCCGCTGCTCCCCCTGCAGATCGTCCGCGACCGCAACCGCAGCGGGGCGTTCCTGACGATGGGCCTGGCCGTCATCGCCATGTTCGGCATGTTCCTGTTCATGACCTACTACCTGCAGGTCGTCCTCGGCTACTCCCCCGTGAAGACCGGCCTCGCGTTCCTCCCCATGACCGCGGCCATCGTCGTCGGCTCCACCCAGATCTCCGCCCGCCTGCTGAACCACGTGCCCCCGCGGGCGCTCATGGTGCCCGGCGCCGTCCTCGCCGCCGGCGGGCTGTTCCTGCTCACCTTCCTGCCCGTCGAGCCCGCCTACGCCAGCCACGTCCTGCCCGCCGAGCTCCTCGTCGGCCTCGGCATGGGCCTGATCTTCATGCCCGTCATGGCCACCGCCACCGCAGGCGTCGCCCCGCAGGACGCCGGCGTCACCTCCGCCACGGTCAACACCGCGCAGCAGGTGGGCGGCTCCATCGGCACCGCCCTCCTCAACACCATCGCCACGTCCACCAGCGCCGCCTTCATCACCGCGCACCTCAAGACCGCCGCCGCCACCGCAGCCGCGACCGGTGGCGCCCTGACCCCCGCCGCCCGCGACACGGTCGTCAAGACCGGCGTCGTCCACGGCTTCCACGTCGCGATCGCCTGGGGCTCGGGCATCATGCTCCTCGCCGGACTCGTCGGCGGCATCCTGGTCACGGCCGGACCGCCCGAGCACGCGAGCCCGCTCGGGGACATCGAAGCGGGCACGCCCGGAGCAGGCACGCCCGGAGCGGAGGCCGCCGAGGCCGAGGAGCGGCACCACATGCGCGCCCACGAGCCGGAGGACGGCCCCCCGTGACCGTCGCACCCCTGCCTGCCGCCTGCCGCCTCCCGCCGTAAAAATCGCTGGCCACGCCCCGCCCCCGACCCCATCCTGAGCCCCATGAAGATCGAGATCAGGGACGCCCGCGACACCGACTGGCCCGCCGTCTGGCCCCTCGTCCGCGACACCGCCGCCGCGGGCCTCACCTACACCTTCCCGCGCGACCTCGACGAGGACACCGGCCGCGCCATGTGGATGCTCGACGCCCCCGGCCGCACGGTCGTCGCCACCGACGAAGAGGGCACCGTCCTGGCCACCGCCAAGATGAACCCGAACCACATGGGCCCCGCCTCCCACATCGCCGGTGCGAGCTTCATGGTCCGCCCCGAGGCCGCCGGCCTCGGCATCGGCCGGGCCCTCGGCGAGCACGTCATCGCCTGGGCCCGCGAGCAGGGATACCGCGCCATCCAGTTCAACGCCGTCGTCGAGACCAACACCCGCGCCGTAGCCCTCTGGAAATCCCTCGGATTCCGCATCATCGGCACCCTGCCCGAGGCCTACCAGCTCCCCGACGGCACGTACACCGGCCTGCACATCATGTACCTGCAGCTGTAAGCAGCCGGATCAGGAGTAAACCACCGAGGCGGAACCGGTGGCCGCTAGGCCACCACCCGCATCCCGTGCGCCGTATTGTTCAACCGCCGCCCACCCGACTCCGTGCACACCACGATGTCCTCGATCCGCACGCCGAAACGCCCCGGAAGGTAAATCCCCGGCTCGATCGAGAAACACATCCCCGGCACCAGCGGCAGGTGTTCACCCTCCACCAGATACGGCGGCTCGTGCGTCGTCACACCGATACCGTGCCCCGTACGGTGAATGAAGTATTCCCCGAAGCCCGCCGCCCGGATCACCTGCCGCGCCACCCGGTCGACCTCCTGGCACGCCACACCCGGCCGCACCGCCTCGAACGCCGCCTGCTGCGCCTCGCGCACCACGTCGTGCACCTTGCGCTCCTCGGCCGTCGGCGTCCCCACGTGCACCGTGCGCGTCGTATCCGAGCCGTAGCCGTCCTTCAGGCCGCCGAAGTCCATGACGACCATGTCGCCCAGCTCGATGACCCGCTCCCCCGCCTCGTGATGCGGATTGGCACCGTTCGGACCCGATCCGACAATCGTGAAATCCACCCGGCTGTGGCCGTGTTCAAGCAGCAGACGCGCCAGGTCGGCCGCCACCTCCCGCTCCTGACGCCCCTCGAACTGCAACCCCGACACGTCCTCGTACGCGGCGTCCGCCGCCGCGCCCGCGGCCGCGAGCCGCTCCACCTCGTAGGCGTCCTTCACCGCCCGCAGCATCGGCATGACCTCGGAGAACGCTCCGTACGCCACCTCCGGGCAGGCCCGTTGCAGGCCCAGCAGGTGCAGCGCCCAGGCGTTGTCCGAAACGCCGTAGCGGCTCCTCGGCCCGAGCAGCGGGGCCAGCGCCGCGTACGGATCCTGGCCGTCGCTCCAGCCGGTGACCGACAACGACCGGGCCGCCGGGGCGCGTTCGGCGTCGGGCCGCTCCAGGGCGGGGACCAGCAGCCGCGGCCGCTCCCCGGGCGCGATCAGCAGGACGGTCAACCGCTCGGTGGGCGGCGGGCGGTAGCCCGTGAGCCACTCCAAGTCGGGGCCCGGTGTGACGATCAGACCGGCCAGACCGGCGTCGGCGGCCTCGACGGCGGCGCGCTGCAGGCGGTCGGCATAGGCCGGCCCGCCCGCGGGTCCACCGGGCGGGTTCGGGGCGGGGGCGGCGGCATCGCTCATGAGGGCAGCGTAATCCTGACGAAGGCGCCCGGCGCCGCGTTTCTCTACCTCTCGGGTGACACTCCCTCATCCGGCCGGATGAGAGCTACCCCGACCCAGGGCCGATTTCCCGGCGATTCCGTTGTGGAGGCAATTCGGGCCTGTCTAGCGTGTTCATGCCTGCCTGCCGTCCATCCACCTGAAGCGACAGCGGGAATCACCTAGCTAGGAGCACCCCAAGCATGTTCCGACGAGTCGGGCGGTTCGCCGTCCACCGACCATGGCTCACCATCGCCGGCTGGATCGTCGCCGCAGTGGCCCTCGTCCTGCTGGCACCGGGGCTGAAGTCCACCACCGATGAAACGGAATTCCTTCCTTCACATTATGAATCCGTGCAGGCGGGCAAACTCCAGGAAAAGGCCTTCCCCAAGACCGAACAACCCTCCGCCATCGTCGTCTTCCAGCGCTCCGACGGCGGAAAACTCACCGACGCCGACCGCGCCGACGTCGCCAAGGTCACCCGCGGCCTGGACGACAAGCACCGCAAGGGCGTCGCCCGCATCGTGACCACCCCGCAGGCCGTCTCCCCCAACGGCGAGATCGCCCTCGCCAACATCGTCGCGACCGACAGGAACTCCCAGGACGGCACCCTGCCCAAGGCCGTCAAGGACCTCCGCGAGGACGCCAAGGGCCTCCTCGACGGCACCCACCTCAAAGCCGGCTTCACCGGCCAGGCCGCCACCAACCTCGACGCCCAGGAATCCTCCGGCGACACCGACGCGATGATCATGTCGGCCACGCTCCTCCTGATCATCATCCTGCTGCTGGTCATCTTCCGCAGCCCGCTGATAGCGCTGATGCCCGTCCTCATCATCGCCCTCGTCTTCGCCGTCGCCCTCGGACTCATCGGCACCGCCGCCCACCTCGGCGGACTCAAGGCCGACAACTCCATCTCCGCGATCCTCATCGTCGTCCTCTTCGGCGTCGGCACCGACTACATCCTCTTCCTCCTCTTCCGCTACCGCGAAGAACTGCGCGCCGGACAGCAGCCCAAGGAGGCCCTCACCAACGCCGTCGCCCGCGTCGGCGAGACCATCGCCTCCGCCGCCGGCGCCGTCATCGTCGCCTTCCTCGCCCTCCTGCTCTCCACCATGGGCATGATGCGCGCGATGGGCCCCTCGCTCGCCATCGCCGTCGGCGTGACCCTCGTCGCCGCCCTCACCCTCGTGCCGGCCGTCTTCTCCCTCCTCGGCACCAAGGCCTTCTGGCCCTCCAAGGCCTGGAAGAAGCGCCCCCGCAACCGCGTCGCCAACGGCCTCGGCTCGCTCGTCGCCCGCCGCCCCGCCGCCATCGCCGCGCTCTCCGCCGCCGTCCTGGCCGCCCTCGCCGTCGGCGCCCTCAGCTTCAAGGCCCAGTTCGACACCGACAGCCAGCTGCCGCAGAAGCTGGAATCCGTCCAGGCCATGAAGGACCTGCAGCGCGGCTTCTCCGCCGGCCAGTCCGACCCCGCCATGGTCTACGTCGAATCCCGCGGCGGGGCCCTCGACAAGGGCGCCCTCGGCACGTACAAGAAGGAGCTCGCCGGGATCGACGGCGTCGGCGGCGTCTCCGACCCGGTCATCAGCCCCGACGGCACCGTCGCCCAGTACAGCGTCGTCCTCAAGTACCGCCCCACCGAGGACAAGGCCATCGAGCTCGCGGGCGGCGCCCTCCGCGACAGCGCCCACAAGGCCGCGCCCGACGGCGCCAAGGCCTACGTCGGCGGCACCTCCGCCGTCCTCGCCGACGTCGAGAAGGCCGTCAACCACGACTACAAGCTCGTGTTCCCCATCGCCGGCCTCGCGATCATGGTCATCCTGGGCCTGCTGCTCCGCAGCCTCGTCGCCCCGCTCTACCTGATGATCGCCGTCGCCCTCGGCTTCGGCGCCACGCTCGGCTCCACCGTCTGGCTCTTCCAGGACCTCCAGCACAAGAACGGCCTGCTGTTCATGCTGCCGGTCATCGTCTACCTCTTCGTCGTCGCCATCGGCACCGACTACAACATCCTCATGGTCGCCCGCCTGCGCGAGGAGGTCCGGCGCGGCGTCCCCGCCCGCGAGGCCGTCCGCACCGCCGTCGCCCGCTCGGCCCCCACCATCGCCTCCGCCGCGATCATCCTCGCCGGCACCTTCGGCGTCCTTCTGCTGGCCGACAACTCGATGCTCCAGCAGATGGGCTTCGCCGTCGCCTTCGGCATACTGCTCACGGCCTTCGTGATGGCCATGCTCCTCGTCCCGACGGTCACGTCCCTCCTGGGCCACAAGGCCTGGTGGCCGGGCCACCAGGACGCTCCGCGGGCCGAACCGGCGACCGGACCGTTCCCGGCCCAGGGCCAGGGCCGCCACCGCGCGGCGGAGGAGGAGATCCACAGCTGAGGCGCTAGCCGTACGCGAACGCAAAGAGCAATGGCCCTCCGTGATCTTTCACGGAGGGCCATTGGTGCGCTGAGCTGCGCTTTCTTGAGCCGCCTGTCGGAATCGAACCGACGACCTACGCATTACAAGGGCGTTGCTCTACCAACTGAGCTAAGGCGGCCTGACGTGCGCGGACACCGCCCACGAACGCGGCACCACTCTACACAGCGGCCCGTTCCACCAGCCACAGGCTTGTTGCCGGTGACCTTTTCGAATGGGAGTCGTTGAGACTGGTGTGCTGGTCCGATCGCCAGCGCAGGGGAGGGGTGATGAAGGGCCGAACGAAGGAAGCGGGGACGCGCGAACGTACGTACCGTTACCGCTTCTACCCGACCGCAGCCCAGGCCGAGCAGCTCGCCAAGACCTTCGGTGCGTGCCGGTGGGTCTACAACCAGGGCCTTGAGCTACGGAACAGCAGCTGGGAGCAGCACCGGGTCTCGATCGGCTACACGGAGACGTGCCGGGCACTGACCGGCTGGCGGCGGGCCGAGGAGACGTCGTGGTTACGGGAGGTGTCGTCGGCGGTTCTGCAGCAGTCGTTACGGCATCTGGACAAGGCCTTCTCGCGGTTCTTCCGGGGTGGGGCGTGTCGCCCGAAGCGGAAGAAGAAGGGGCAGGCGAAGGACTCTGCGACCTACGTACGGACGGGTTTCCGGTGGTTCGAGGACCCAGAACGGCCCGGCACCGGGCTGTTCCACCTCGCCAAGCACGCCGAGCCGCTGGACCTGCGCTGGTCACGCCCCCTGCCCGCCGGGGCGCTTCCGGTCAAGGTGACAGTGACCCGGGACCGGGCAGGGCGCTACTTCCTCCTCGTCCTGGTGGAGGAGCGCATAGCCGCCTTGCCTCCGGCAGTGACACCCGCCGTAAAAGCCGTTGGCCTGGATCTGGGCATCACCCACCTGGTCACGCTCGACGACGGCACCAAGACCGACCATCCGCGTCTCCTTCGCCGCTACCGGGCGCGGCTGGCGACGCTGCAAAGGCAGTTGCACCGCAAGAAGAGGGGTTCCAGCAACAGGAACAAGGCCCGGCTCGCGATCGCCCGGCTGTATGCGCGCATCAGCGACATCCGCAAGGACATGCTCGACCAGCTCACCACCCGCCTCGTGCGCGAGAACCAAGTGCTCGTGGTGGAGGACCTGGACATCGCGGGCATGAAGCGTGATCGGCCCGGTATGCAGGCCCGTCGAAAGGCCCGGCTCAATGAAGCCATCTCGGATGCCGGGTGGAGCGAACTGCTGCGGCAGCTCACCTACAAGGCGGAGTGGTACGGCCGCACGCTCGTCGTCGTGGACCGTCACTTCCCGTCCACCCGGCGTTGCTCCGCCTGCCACACCCTCAGCGGGCCGAAGGAGCTGTCCGTACGGGTATGGACCTGTGCCTTGTGCGGCACGGAGCGTGATCGGGACGTGAACGCGGCGATCAATCTCCGCGAGGAGGGGCTGCGGCTGTACGAGCTGGTGGTGAGGGCGCTGCCAACGGGGAAGACGCTGCCCTCAGTGATCCGGGCTGCCGATTTCGCGGAATACGCGGCGGCAGGATAGGCAAACGATGCAGCACGGACCGACGGGCCGTCGGCCGTAAAGCCTGTGGAGTCCGCGCAGGACCAGTCGGTGGTCCCCTTCGAGGGACCCCTGCGGGCAGGGAGACCTGCCTGTTGCTGGCAGCGGGCGCAATCCGTCCACGGGACGGCGGAGGCAGGAAGCTCTCACCAGAGCAGCGGCCAAAAGAGAGGTGCTCTGCCAGTGACAGAAGACCCTCCCCCGGGTACCGTCACCCCCAACCCGGTCCAAATGGACTGGACCACTCCCTCTACAACGGATCGTCCGGCACGTTCCTGCCGGTGAAGGGACCGCATCACCATGGCCACGGTCACGTACGACAAAGCCACCCGGATCTACCCGGGGGCCGACAAGCCCGCCGTCGATCAGCTCGACATCGCCATCGAGGACGGTGAGTTCCTCGTCCTGGTCGGCCCGTCCGGGTGCGGGAAGTCCACCTCGCTGCGGATGCTCGCGGGGCTGGAGGACGTCAACGGCGGATCGATCAGGATCGGGGACCGGGACGTCACCCATCTGCCGCCGAAGGACCGGGACATCGCCATGGTGTTCCAGAACTACGCGCTCTACCCGCACATGACCGTCGCCGACAACATGGGCTTCGCACTGAAGATCGCGGGCGTGCCCAAGTCGGAGATCCGCCAGAAGGTGGAGGACGCGGCGAAGATCCTGGACCTCACCGAGTACCTGGGGCGCAAGCCGAAGGCGCTCTCGGGCGGTCAGCGGCAGCGCGTGGCGATGGGGCGGGCGATCGTGCGCGAGCCGCAGGTGTTCCTGATGGACGAGCCGCTGTCGAACCTCGACGCGAAGCTGCGCGTGCAGACGCGCACGCAGATCGCCGGGCTGCAGCGCCGGCTCGGCATCACCACGGTGTACGTCACGCACGACCAGGTCGAGGCCATGACGATGGGCGACCGCGTGGCCGTCCTCAAGGACGGGCTGCTGCAGCAGGTCGACACGCCGCGGAACATGTACGACCGGCCGGCGAACCTGTTCGTCGCCGGGTTCATCGGCTCGCCGGCCATGAACCTGGTCGAGGTGCCGGTGACGGACGGCGGCGTGAAGTTCGGCAACAGCGTCGTCCCGGTGTCGCGCGAGGCGCTCGCGGGCACCGGCAAGGGTGACCGTACGGTCACGGTGGGTGTTCGCCCGGAGCACTTCGACGTGGTCGAACAGAACGGCGAGGCGGCCAGGTCGCTCGGCAAGGAGTCGAAGGACGCGCCGGCGGGTCTCGCCGTCACCGTCAACGTCGTGGAGGAGCTCGGCGCCGACGGATACGTGTACGGCACGGCCGAGGTCGGCGGCGAGCGGAAGGACCTCGTCGTCCGCGTCAACGGCCGTAACGTGCCCGAGAAGGGCTCCATCCTGCACGTCGTCCCGCGCCCGGGTGAGCTGCACGTCTTCTCGACCTCCTCCGGCGAGCGCCTGAGCGACTGACGCCGGCGCCGGGCCCGCCGCCCGGTCGAAACCTCCGCCCCCGTGCTACCAAAAGGCCGGGGGCGGGGTGTTTTTCGGGTCGAAGCAGCACCGGTTGCCGTTTTCCCCGGCAGACCGCCCTTTTCGAGTGCCGTGCGTCAACTCGGCGACACGTCGCACCCCCTGACGTATCCCTCGACCGGGTGACTAGATGTCGCGGCGTCATTACCCCTCGCTACCATCTGCGGCATGAACCAGGCCGCCCGCCACATCGGCAGAACCCTTGCCTTCGTACTCCCCGTCGTTCTCGTCCTTTCGGGAACCCTCGCGGTGACCCGCGTCCCGTGGGCCGCGCCTGCCGATTCGCAGGTGCTCACCGCGTCGTCCAACACCGCCTCCACCCAGGCCCGGGGCCTCGCCCCGCATGAGGTGCTGCGCGACAAGCTGCTGACCGAGATGCAGGAGAAGAACCCGGGCGTCGCCCTCACTCACCTGCAGCAGGCCGTCAACGGCCGCCCCTCGCTGGCCCGGCACTGCGTCGAGATCGCGCGCAGCATCGGTCGCGCGGCGGTCGCGAGGTACGGCCCCAAGCAGGCCCAGAGTTACGCCCGGCCCGTCTGCGACACCTCGTACGCCTCCGGCGTCCAGGCCCGCTGACCGCCGCCGGGGGGCACGGCTGCCGCGGCACCACCGGTCCGCCCGCGGACGGCACCGCATATCGTGCGGGGCATGACCGGCACGCACGCGTATCCGTACCCCACCCAAGCCGTGATCCTGGCCGGCGGCCAGGGGTCGCGGCTGCGCCCGTACACCGACGACCGACCGAAGCCGATGGTCGAGATCCCCGGCACCGGGACCCCGATCATCGGCCATCAACTGGCCTGGCTGGCCGCCGAGGGCGTCACTGACGCCGTGGTCTCGTGCGGCCATCTGGCCGAAGTCCTGCAGGACTGGCTCGTGTCGGCCGAACTGCCGCTGCGGGTGACCACCGTCGTCGAGAAGGAGCCGCTCGGCCGGGGCGGCGGCCTGAAGTTCGCGGCGGCCTCGCTGCCCCACCCCGACCGGCCCTGGTACGCCACCAACGGCGACATCTGGACCCGCTTCTCGCTGCGCGAGATGGCCGCCTTCCACCACGAGCGTGACGCGGCGGCCACGCTGGCTCTGGCCCGGCCCCGGATCCCCTGGGGGGCCGTCGAGACCGACGAGTTCGGGCACGTGCTGGACTTCATCGAGTCCCCGCCCTCTCCGTATCTGATCAATGCGGGCGTCTACGTGTTCTCCGCCGCCTTCACGGACCTGCTGCCGGAGCGCGGGGACCACGAGCGCACGACGTTTCCCCGGCTGGCGCGCGAGCGGCGGCTCGCGGGCTATCCGCTGCCGCACGGCGCGTACTGGCGGGCCATCGACACGGCGAAGGATCTGACCGAGGCGGCCAAGGAGCTGGCCGGCGCGTAGGACTGCGGAACGGCCCCGCACCCGGAAGGGTGCGGGGCCGTTCGAGCGAGCGGGGCCGTTCGGGCAGGCGGGGGTGATCAGCCCAGGAGGCCGCCGAGCGCGCCCGTGCTGCCGCCGGACGAGCCGCCGGAGGACGAGCCGCCGCCGGTGCTGCTCGACGTGCTGCCCGCGCCGCTGGAGGCCGACGAGCCGCCCGAGGGGCTGCGCGGCGCGGCCGGCGGGGCCTGGTGCCGTGGCGTCTGCGGGGCGGGGTGGACGCCCTGGCTGGCGCCGGGGCGGC
>NZ_PXWG01000063.1 GCF_003011965.1 Streptosporangium nondiastaticum | reverse complement strand
TGCGCGGCGCCGCGGGTGCGGCGCCGGCCTGCGCCGGCGAGGGAGTGCGGCTGCGGCCGCGCCGCGCCCACCAGGTGTGGAAGGCGGTGGTGGCCAGCAGGGCGGCGGCCGAGGAGGCGAGCAGCACGGGCCCGTCGGGGCCGTGGACGACGGTGTCGGCCATGGTGTCGGCGGCGGTGACAGCGGTGAACAGGGCGGCCAGCTCGACCATGTCCCGCCGCCAGTGAGGGGGGCGATGGGGCTTCGCGGTGGTCTCGTCCGTCATGGGCACCACCCTGACGGAGGGGTGTTGCGTGATCACAAACGGCTTGTGACCGATGGGTTAAGCGGGTTCTTTTTACCAACTCTCCCGAATCGGGAAGAAGTGTCCGCCGGAAGAAGTATCCGCCGCACCGCAACCGGTGACACTCCTAAGCGTCCGGCGAGGACTCCCGCGCGCGGAGGTCCGCGAGCGCGTCCTCGACGCCCCGGTGGAACGTCGGGTACGCGTAGATCATGTGCCGCAGCGACTCCACGGGCACCTCCGCCTGGACGGCCACGGCCAGCCCGTACAGCACCTCGCCGCCCATGGGCCCGGCCGTCGTCGCCCCCACGAGCACCCCGCGGTCCGCGTCCTCGACCAGCTTGACCAGGCCGTCGTTGCCGGCCTTGTGGATCCAGCCGCGCGCCGAGGACGGCACGCGCGAGAGGCCCGTGCGCACCCGCAGCCCCTTGTCGCGGGCCTGCTGCTCGGTCAGGCCGACCGCGCCGACCTCCGGGTCGGTGAACGTCACCCGCGGCAGGGCCCGGTAGTCGGCGTGGGGGCCGGGCTCGCCGAGGACCGAGCGGACGGCGATCTCCGCCTCGTACATCGCCACGTGCGTGAACGCGCCGTGGCCCGTCACGTCGCCCACGCCCCACAGCCCCGGTGCGGCCTGCATCCGGCCGTCGACGGCGAGGGCCCGCCCGCCGGGGTCGAGGCCGACGGTCTCCAGGCCCAGGCCGCTCAGGTCCACCCGGCGGCCGGTGGCCACCAGCAGCTGATCCCCCGTCAGCTCGGTGCCGTCCTCCAGCGCCAGCGCGAACACGTCGCCCTCGTGGCGCGCGCCGGCCGCCCGGGCGCCCGTGCGCAGGGCGAGCCCCTCCCGGCCGAGCACCTCGGCCAGCAGGGCGCCCGCCTCCGGCTCCTCGCCCGGGACCAGCCGGTCCATCGCCTCCACGATCGTGACGTGCGTGCCGAAGCGGGCGTAGACCTGGGCGACCTCCAGGCCGATCGCGCCGCCGCCGAGGACGAGCAGCGAGCGCGGCGCCTCCTTCGCCGAGACCGCGTCCCGGTTCGTCCAGTACGGCACGTCCGCCAGGCCCGGCACCGGCGGGACCTGCGGTCGCGAGCCGGTCGCGAGGACCACGCCCAGCCGGGCCTCGAACCGCAGGCCGTCGCCGTCGCCGCCCTCGACCGCCACCCGGCGCGGGCCGGTGAGCCTGCCGCGGCCGCGGACCAGGCGGCCGCCCTTGCCGGTGAAGCGGTCGGCCGCCACCTGGTCGTTCCAGTCGTCGGTGGCCTCGTCGCGGATCCGGGCCGCCACCGGCGCCCAGTCGGGGGCGACCTGCCCCACGGCCCCCGCCATGCCGGGCACGCGCCGCGCCTCCGCCAGCAGGTTCCCCGCGCGGATCATCATCTTGCTCGGCACGCACCCCCAGTACGGGCACTCGCCGCCGACCAGCTCCGCCTCGACGCCCACGACACTCAGCCCGGCGTCGGCGAGCCGGCCCGCGACATGCTCACCGCCCGGGCCCAGCCCGATGACGACGACGTCCACCTGCTCGGTCATGGCAAGCCACCTTCCGCTCGGGTCGGCCGGACAGCCCCACCTTCCCACCACCGGCTGACAGCGTCACTGTCCGACGCGCCCCGGCTGCAGCACCTTGGTGAACAGCACCGCCCCGTCCTCGTCCCGCAGCCGCACGGTCAGCTCCCCGCTGTCGCCCGCGATGGCCACCTCGCCGAAGAACTGACTGCCCTGCCCGGGCGGGACGTTGGCCGTGGCCGGCGCCTTGAGGAACGCCTGCCGCGGGCCGAACGTGCCGTCCAGCTTGTTGGCGGGGAAGCCGCCCGCGTTGAGCGGGCCCGAGACGAATTCCCAGAACGGCGCGAAGTCCTTGAACGCGGCCCGCTCCGGCTCGTAGTGCTGCGCCGAGGTGTAGTGCACGTCGGCCGTCAGCCAGACCGTGCCGGTGATCCGCCGGTGCTTGATGTGCCGCAGCAGCTCGGCGATCTGCAGCTCCCGGCCGAGCGGCGCCCCCGGATCGCCCTGGGCCACGGCCTCGAAGTCCGTGGGGCCGTCGGTGACCACGAGGCCCAGCGGCATGTCGGAGGCGATCACCTTCCACACGGCGCGCGAGCGCGAGAGCTCCCGCTTGAGCCACTCGAGCTGGCGGGCGCCCAGGATGCCCTGGGTGTCGTCGGGCCGGCGGCCGGGCGAGTTCGCGTTCCGGTACGTGCGCATGTCCAGCACGAACACGTCCAGCAGGGGGCCGTGGGGCAGGACGCGGTAGACGCGGCCGTCGCCGTCCTCCCGCTGGGTGGACAGCGGGAAGTACTCAGAGAAGGCCCGCCGCGACCGCGCGGCGAGCACGTCGATCCGCTTCTCCGCGTACCGCGCGTCGTCGAGGATCTGGCCCGGGTACCAGTTGTTGTGCACCTCGTGGTCGTCCCACTGGACGACGGTGGGCACCTCGGCGTTGAACCGGCGCAGGTTGGCGTCCAGGAGGTTGTAGCGGAACGCGCCGCGGAACTCGGCCAGGGTCTCGGCGACCTTCGCCTTCTCCTCCGTGGTGACGTTCCGCCAGATGCTGCCGTCCGGCAGGGTCACGGACGGCGCGATGGGGCTGTCGGCGTAGATGTTGTCGCCGCTGCAGAGGAAGAAGTCCGGCGCGAGGCGGCGCATGTGCTCGTAGATGCGGTAGCCGCCGCGGTCGGGGTTGATGCCCCAGCCCTGCCCGGCCAGGTCGCCGGACCACAGGAAGCGCACGTCCGAGCGGCGGGCCGGTGCCGTGCGGAAGGTGCCGGGGACCGGGCGGCCGGTGCGGCGCGGGTCGTCCGGGTCGGCGAGCAGCACGCGGTAGTGGATCTCCTGCCCGGGCGGCAGGCCGTGCAGCGCGGTGCGGCCGGTGAAGTCCGTGTCCGGCCCGACGAGCGGGCCCGTGATGCGGCGCACCTTGCGGAACGACTCCGTGGCCGAGGTCTCCACGATCATCCGGGCGGGCCGGTCGGCGCGCACCCATACGAGGCCCGACGACGCCGTCACGTCACCGGTCTGCACGCCCCAGCGCGCCTCCGGCCGCCCGGACAGCGCCAGGGCCGGTGCCGTGCCGGCCGCCGCGGGCAGCGCGGTGACCGCGGCGGCGCCCGCCGCGCCTCGCAGGACGGCTCGTCTGCCCACGCCGAACCCGGGCCCCTGAGTCATCGAATCCTCCTCGTTCGCCTGTTCCTGACGGTGCGTTCCTACCGGCGCGAGGTGCCCGGCGGCCGAACGCACCGTGAACATGAGGTGCCTTGGGCCGCGGCGTCAACGGGGCACCCCGGCACGTCGCCGTCCGGGGTATATGTTCCGTATCGAGGAGTGAGTGCCGGTATCTGTTGGTCTGTGATCCCACGAATCCGGTGGCGCCGCGCCGCCACTGCCGCAGCCCTGTGTCTGTCCGCCGTCCTCGCCCCCGCCGGCGTCCCGGCCTCGGCCGCGCCGCCGCCCGTCCCGCACGACCTGCCGGAGCCGCCCGCGGCATCCGTGGCCAAGGAGGAGCTGGCCGGGCTCACGGTCGAGCTGCCGCACTCGATGGCCGGGTACAGCCGCGCCAAGTTCCCCCACTGGATCAAGCAGATGGGCACCTGCGACACCCGCGAGGTCGTCCTCTCCCGCGACGGCCAGGACGTGAAGACCGACGACCAGTGCCGCTCGGTCGCCGGCCGCTGGCACAGCGCCTACGACGGCAAGGACTTCACGGCGGCGAACCAGCTCGACATCGACCACATGGTGCCCCTCGCCAACGCCTGGCGGTCCGGGGCCGACTCCTGGACGACCGACCAGCGCAAACGGTTCGCCAACGACCTGACCAACCCTCAGCTGATCGCGGTGTCCGCCGCCTCCAACCGCTCCAAGGGCGACCAGAGCCCCGACCAGTGGCGCCCGCCGCTGGGCTCCTACTGGTGCACGTACTCCCGCGCCTGGACCCACGTCAAGCACGTGTACAAGCTGAGCGTCACCCAGGGCGAGCAGGACACCCTTGCTGCCATGCTGGACTCATGCGACCGATGAGCAGCACGAGCAGCAACCGGTGACCGGCGGACAGGCCGGCGGGCCCCTCGTGGACCAGGTGACCGCGGGGCCGGGCGGGGCGATGACCGATGACGTCGGCGTCATCACCGGCGACCTCACCGTCGCCACCAGCGCCCTGCCCGGCGGGAAGGCGCGCGTCGACGTCCAGTACACCGGAGCCGAGGAGTGGTACACCCTCACCGGCAGCCCGGTGCCCGTCCCCGAGGACGGCCTGGCGGCCCTGCACGCCCGGGTCCTCGACCGCATCCGGGAGGGAGGCGCCGCGGAAGTCCCCCGCTGAGGCCCCGCTGAGGCCCCGCGCATCCCCACTATGATCACCGTCGGCCGGAAGCGATCATGCTTCCGCGTCGGACCGGGCTCTGGGGGAGACATGCGCAAGGCGGTCACGTGGACGGCGCTCGCCGTGACGGCGGCCACGCTGGTGGCGGGCTGCGGGAGCGGGCTGGGGAAGGCCGGCGGCTCCGCGGCCGCGGCGCAGCGCCGGACCGGCGCGGAGGGCGACGCGGCGGACGGCAGGCCGCCCGTGCGCCGGGTGACCTTCGAGCTGCACGGCACGGGCTCCTCCCAGGTCACCTACGTGGCCTGGGACCGCAACGCCACCGAGCAGGTCTCCCTGCCGTGGACGAAGACCGTCGACGTCACGTTCCGCGGCACGGAGCCCAAGGGCGGCGTCCTGCTGGCCCTGGTCCCCGGCTCCGTCTACGGCACCGGCCCGGAGCACGACGACAAGTTCGCCACCCCGCCCTGCGTGATCAAGGTCGACGGGAAGCAGGTCGCGGCGGGCGGGGGCGGCGGCTCCGTCAGGGGCTGTGAGTACACCCTGAAGGCGACGCCGTAGCTCGTAGCAAGCTACGAACGAGCCCCGTGCCGGAGTCTGCAGCAACCGACAGTAGACTCGGCAGCGTGTCTGTGAAGCCCCGCATCCCCAATGTCCTGGCCGGCCGCTACGCCTCCGCCGAGCTGGCCGTCCTGTGGTCCCCCGAGTACAAGGTGACGCTGGAGCGGCGGCTGTGGCTCGCCGTCCTGCGCGCCCAGAAGGACCTGGGGATCGAGGTGCCGGACGCCGCCCTCGCCGACTACGAGCGCGTGCTCGACCAGGTCGACCTCGCCTCCATCGCCGAGCGCGAGAAGGTCACCCGGCACGACGTGAAGGCCCGCATCGAGGAGTTCAACGCCCTCGCCGGCCACGAGCACATCCACAAGGGCATGACGTCCCGCGACCTCACGGAGAACGTCGAGCAGCTGCAGATCCGGCTGTCCCTGGAGCTCGTCCGGGACCGGTCCGTCGCCGTCCTCGCCCGCCTCGGCAAGCTCGCCGCGGAGAACGCCGAGCTGGTCATGGCCGGCCGCTCGCACAACGTCGCCGCCCAGGCCACCACCCTCGGCAAGCGCTTCGCCACCGGCGCCGACGAGCTCCTCGTCGCCTTCGCCCGCCTGGAGGAGCTCCTCGGCCGCTACCCGCTGCGCGGCATCAAGGGCCCCGTCGGCACCGCCCAGGACATGCTGGACCTCCTCGGCGGCGACGCCGCCAAGCTGGACGAGCTGGAGCGGCGCATCGCCCACCACCTCGGCTTCGCGCAGGCCTTCACCTCCGTCGGCCAGGTCTACCCGCGCTCGCTCGACTACGAGGTCGTGACCTCCCTGGTGCAGCTGGCCGCCGCGCCGTCCTCGCTCGCCAAGACGATCCGCCTGATGGCCGGGCACGAGCTGGTCACCGAGGGCTTCAAGCCCGGCCAGGTCGGATCCTCCGCCATGCCGCACAAGATGAACACCCGCTCCTGCGAGCGCGTCAACGGCCTCATGGTCATCCTGCGCGGCTACGCCTCCATGGCCGGCGAGCTCGCGGGCGACCAGTGGAACGAGGGCGACGTCTCCTGCTCCGTGGTCCGCCGCGTGGCCCTGCCGGACGCCTTCTTCGCGCTCGACGGCCTCATGGAGACCTTCCTCACCGTGCTCGACGAGTTCGGCGCCTTCCCGGCCGTCGTCGCCCGCGAGCTGGACCGCTACCTGCCGTTCCTCGCCACCACCAAGGTGCTGATGGCGGCCGTGCGCGCCGGCGTCGGCCGCGAGGTCGCCCACGAGGCGATCAAGGAGCACGCCGTGGCCTCCGCGCTCGCCATGCGCGAGCAGGGCGCCGAGCGCAACGAGCTCCTCGACAAGCTCGCCGCCGACGAGCGCATCCCGCTGGACCGGGCCGGCCTCGACGCCCTGATGGCCGACAAGCTGTCGTTCACCGGCGCCGCCGCCGACCAGGCCGCCCTCGTGGTCTCCCGCATCGAGGAGATCGCCAAGCGCCACCCGGAGGCCGCCGCGTACGCGCCGGGGGCGATCCTCTGACACCGGCAGAGCTGGAGGCCGCCCGCGACCGCCTCGTACCCGACGTGGTCGCGGACGGCCTCCGCGTTCTCTTCTGCGGCATCAACCCCGGCCTGATGTCGGCGGCCACAGGCCACCACTTCGCCCGCCCGGGCAACCGCTTCTGGCCCGTCCTGCACGCCTCCGGCTTCACGCCGCGGCGGCTCGCCCCGGCGGAGCAGGAGGAACTGCTCGGCTACGGGCTCGGCATCACCAACGTCGTCGCCCGGGCCTCGGCGCGCGCGGACGAGCTGAGCACCGCGGAGTACGTCGAGGGCGGCCGCATCCTGACCGCCAAGGTGGAGCTGCTGAAGCCGCGCTGGCTCGCGGTCGTCGGGGTGACCGCCTACCGCGTCGCCTTCGGCGACAAGCACGCGAAGATCGGCCCGCAGGAGCGGACGATAGGCGCCACCCGCATCTGGGCCCTGCCCAACCCCAGCGGGCTCAATGCCCACTGGCCGCTGCCGAAGATGGCGGAGGAGTTCGCGCGGCTGCGGGCGGCGGCCGACGGCGAGGGGTGAGTGCGCCCCGCACACTGGTGAGCGCACCCCGCACACCGGCCGCCCCTCCCCGGCGGGGTCACGCATCGCGGCGGTGCAGCGACCACCAGCCCGCCGCCGCGGCGAGCGCCGCCCACAAAGCCATCACTCCCATCCCGGACCAGGCCCCCAGCGGGCCCTCCGGGACCGGGTGAAGGATCTGCTGGCCCGCCCGGTCCGGGAGGAAGGCCACCACCGTCCCGATGCCCGGGACCCCCGCGAAGACCGGCGAGATCAGGAAGACCACGGGCGTGAGCACCGACAGCGCGCCGACCTGGCTGCGCAGCACCGCGGCCACGCCCGCAGAGAACACGGTGAGCAGCGTGAGGTACAGACCGCAGCCGATCGCCGACCGCAGCGCGCCGGGCGCCCCCAGCCCCACCCCGTACTCGCCGAGCAGGGCCTGCGCGCCGAGGAAGCAGCCGAAGCCGGTCGCCAGGCCCACCGGCAGGGCCGCGGCGCCCACGACGAGCAGCTTGCCGCCGAAGAACAGGCCGCGGCGGGGGACGGCGGTGAGCGAGAGCCTGATCCCGCCGCCCGCGTACTCCCCGGCGACCGCCATCACGCCGAAGCAGACGGCGGCGATGTGCCCGAAGTTGAGGCCGAAGTAGGAGCCGTACACGGGCTCGAAGTCCGCGTTGCCGGCCTCGGCCTTGCCGACCATGGCGTGGGCGAGCACGGTCACGCCGACCGTGCAGACGAACGCGGCGAAGAGGGCCACGAGCAGGGACCGCACGGAGCGGAGCTTCACCCACTCGGAGCGGACGACGGGCGCGAGGGCGGCTGTGAGGGCGGCCGCGGGGGTGGCGGTCGCGGGGGTGGTCGTGGGAGTGGTCGTAGGGGTCGTCATGAGGGCGTGCCTTCCTGGTGCGTGAACTCGGCGGAGCCGGCGGTCAGGGCGAAGTAGGCCTCCTCCAGCGAGGCGCTTCCGCCGACGAACTCGTCCAGGGGCGCGTCGGCCAGCAGCCGGCCCCGGCCCAGGACCACCAGGTGGTCGGCGGTCCGTGCCATCTCGCCCATGAGGTGGCTGGAGAGGAGGACGGTCCGCCCCTCCCCGGCCAGGCGCCGGGCCAGTCTCCGCAGCTGGAGGATGCCCTCCGGGTCGAGGCCGTTGGCGGGCTCGTCGAGCAGCACCACGGGCGGGTCGCCCAGCAGCGCCGCGGCCAGCCCCAGGCGCTGCCGCATCCCCAGGGAGAAGGTGCGCACGCGCCGCCGGGCCGCGCCCGCGATCCCCGTCTCCTCCAGCACCTCGTCGACGCGGCGGGCGGGGATGCGGTTGCTGAGGGCGAGGGTGAGCAGGTGGTCGCGGGCGGTCCGGGCCGGGTGGGCGGCCGAGGCGTCCAGCAGCGCGCCGACGTGCCGCAGCGGCTCGGCGAACGAGGCGTACGGCCTGCCGCCGACCAGGGCCGTACCGGAGGTGGGCCGGTCGAGGCCGAGGAGGATGCGCATCGTGGTGGACTTGCCGGCGCCGTTGGGGCCCAGGAAGCCGGTGACCCGGCCGGGCCGGACGGTCACGGTGAGCCCGTCCAGGGCGCACACCGGGCCGTACCGCTTGGTGAGTCCGCGAATCTCGATCAAGGTCATGGCCCAAGGCTCGCGCCCGGGCCGGAGGCGGCGCTTCCCCCTGGCGCGGGGACCGTCTCCCCCACGCGGGGGAGGCCGCCGGCCGGGCCGCCTTGGGAGGATGACGTCATGATCACTGCGCTGCGCCCGGTGACCCGCACGGTCACGTACACCCGCTGGCTGCACCTCGTCATGGCGGCGGTCCTCGCGATGGTGTTCGCGTTCGTGGTCCCCGGGCTCGGCAACGTGAACAGCCCGGCGGGCGCCTGGCTGCTCGTGGTGCCGCTGCCCTTCCTGGCCGCGGCGGCCATGGTCCCGGGGGTGCGGCTGTCGGAGGGCATGCAGGCGCAGCTGCTCCTGTTCCCGGCGGGGGAGAACACCCCGGAGCCGGACTTCACCCCCGCGCGCTCGGCTTCGTGGGCGGATCGCCGGCGCACGGCCGTGTGGCTGATCGTGCGGTACGAGGCGGGCGTGGTGACCGCGTTCCTCTCGGTCCACGTGCCGGCGCTGGTGATCAATCTCATCGGCAGCGCCTCCGGGAGCGATGCGGTGCGCACGCCGCTGTGGACGCCCGGGCCGGGCCACTGGTCGTACGCCCTCCTGGGCCTGCTGGTGCCCGTGCTCTTCCTCGCCTTCGTCGTCTTCGCGGGCGAAGCGCTGGCGCGGGCCGCGCGGGCGCTCCTCGGCCCCTCGGCGGCCCAGCGCCTGGCCGCGCTGGAGGAGCGGACGGAACGCCTGCTGGAACACAACCGGCTCGCCCGGGAGCTGCACGACTCCGTGGGGCACGCCCTGACGGTCGCCGTGCTCCAGGCGGGTGCGGCCCGCGCCGCGGGCTCGCCCGAGTTCACCGACAAGGCGCTCGCCGCCATTGAGGAGACGGGCCGGCACGCGCTGGAGGACCTGGACCGTGTCCTGAAGATCCTGCGCGAGGACGCCTCCGGGACGGCGGCGGGACGCCCCGCCCTGACCGACGTCGAACGGCTGCTCACCGCCGCCCGGGGCTCCGGCACCGAGGTCGCGGCCGAGGTCAGCGGCGCCCTGGAGGCCCTGCCGGGCCCGGTCTCGCGCGAGGGCTACCGCATCGCCCAGGAGGCGCTGACCAATGTGGTGCGGCACGCGGGCCCCGTGCGGGTGTCGCTGCGCATAGCGGTCCGCGCGGACGTTCTGGAGCTGGACATCCGCAACCCCCTTCCCGGGCCCGCGGGCAGCGCCGTCAGGGGCGGCGGCAGCGGGCTGCGGGGCATCCGCGAGCGCGCTGCGCTCCTCGGCGGCCACGCCGAGACCGGTGTGCACGAGGGCGCGTGGCGGGTGCGGGTGGTGCTTCCGCTGGGGGTGTGAGCTCTCCCCGGCGGGTGCGCATTCCGCCGGACCCTCGCCGTCGTGGTGCCTCGCCGCTGCGGCGGGGGTCTTTCTTCCGCCCAGCGGCGAGTGACGACGACGAGGCGGTCCGGCGGTGCCCGCCGATCCCGGCGGCACGATCTATGGTGGCCCGATGCCGATATCCGTTCTGCTCGTCGACGACGAACCCTTGGTGCGCGCGGGGCTGCGCGCCATCCTCGAAGCACAGCACGACATCGAGGTCGCGGGCGAGGCTGCGGACGGCGCGGCCGTGGTGCCGATGGTCCGTCAGCTGCGGCCGGACGTCGTCGCGATGGACGTCAGGATGCCGCTGCTGGACGGCATCGAAGCGACCCGGGCCGTCCTCCGCACGGTCGACCAACCGCCGAAGATCGTGGTCATCACCACCTTCGAGAACGACGAGTACGTCTACGACGCGCTGCGCGCCGGCGCCGACGGCTTCCTCCTCAAGCGGTCCGCGCCCGCCGAGATCGTCCAGGCGGTCCGCACGGTGGCCGCCGGCGACTCGCTGCTGTTCCCGGCCGCGCTGCGGCGGCTCGCCGCCGGGCGCGGCAACGAGCGGGCCCGGGCGGCCATGGAGCGGGCGGCCCTGACCGCGCGCGAGGCCGAGGTGCTGCGCCACATGGCCCGCGGCCTGTCCAACGCGGAGATCGCCCGGACCCTGACGCTCGGCGCCGAAACGGTGAAGACGCACGTCAGCGCGGTGCTCGCGAAGCTCGGGGCGCGGGACCGCACGCAGGCGGTGATCGCCGCCTACGAGTCGGGGTTCGTGACCCCCGGCTGACCCCCGGCTGAGTCCCGAGGCTCGCCGCGGGCCACCGCACCCGATACGATCCGGCCAGTAGGCAAAGGACGCGTAAACGCGAGGAGGCGGCGACGTTGGGGCGGCTCACCGGCGGGGACCCGTCCCTGCTGCGGCGGATCAACTCGGCCGTCGTGCTGCACGCGCTCCGCACGGCAGCGTCGCCGGCGTCCCCGCTGGCCGCCGCGCCCACCCTCACGGACCTGGTCAAGGTCACCGGCCTGTCCCGGCCGACCGTCGAGGGCGTGGTCGAGGGCCTGATGGAGTCCGGCCTGGTGGTGGAGGCCCCCGCGGAGGAGGGCGAGGCCCGGCGCCAGGGCCGGCCCGCGCGCCGCTTCCGCTTCCGCGTCGAGGCGGGCCACCTGCTCGGCATCGAGATCGGGCCGCACCGGATCGCCGCCCTGATGGCCGACCTGAGCGGGCGCGTCACGGGTTCGGCGTCCGTGGACGTCGCCGAGAAGGCCCCGGCGGACGAGCGGCTGGACCGCGTGCGGGACGCCGTCGCCGACCTGCTGGCGCGCTCGGGCGTGCCGCGCAGCGGGCTGCGCGCCGTCGGCGTGGCCACCCCGGGCATCGTCGAGGCCGACGGCACGGTCCGGCTGGGCACGGCGCTCCCCGGCTGGACGGGCCTGCCGCTGGGGGAGCGCCTGCGCCGCTCGTTCCGCTGCCCGGTGCTGGTGGAGAACGACGCGAACGCGGCCGCGGTGGCCGAGCACTGGAAGGGCGCGGCCACCGGGTCCGACGACGTCGTGTTCGTTCTGGCGGGGCTCAGCCCCGGGGCCGGCTCGCTGATCGGCGGGCGGCTGCACCGCGGCTTCGGGGGCGCGGCCGGCGAGATCGGCGCGCTGCACCTGCTGGGCCGCGAGGCCACGCCGGAGGAAGTGCTGTCCACGACGGGGGAGCCGCTGCACCCGCTGGACGAGGCGCAGGTGGCGCGGGTCTTCGCGCTGGCGCGCGAGGGCGACGAGGGGGCCGCGGCGGCCGTGGAGCGCTTCATGCGCAGGCTGGTGCACGACGTGGCCGCGCTGGTACTGGCCCTGGACCCCGAGCTGGTCGTCGTCGGAGGCTGGGCGGCGGGACTCAGCGGCGTCCTGGAACCGCTGCGCGCGGAACTGTCCCGCTACTGCCTGCGGCCGCCGCAGGTGGTGCAGTCGATGCTCGGCGAGGCGGCGGTGGCCACGGGGGCGCTGCGCTTGGCCCTCGACCACGTGGAGAAGCAGCTGTTCGCGGTGGAGAGCACGGTCACGGCACGCCGCTGACACGTCCGGACCAAGCGCCTGCCGAGACGACGCCGGTCGTGGCGGCGCGGAACCGCACCTCACCCGGGCGCGTACGAAAAAATGCCCGCCGCGATGGCGAGGGCCCGGCGGAATACGAGCCCACTGCGACGGTACGTCCAGGACGCGTCGTCGGCCGCGCTGCTCAGCCGACAGCGGAGCCGCATCTCCTAAGGGCCTGCCCGACCCAAATGGCCCGCCGCAACGGCGACGAGCCACGACGGCGAGCCCCCGGCGGAATGCGAGCCCACCGGGACCGTACGTCCGAGGCGCCGGTCTAGCCCGCGGCGAGGAGCTGCACCCCGGTCTCACCGAAGGTGAGCCGGCAGGTGTCCGCCCGGTACGTCGCCACGGCCACCGCCGCGGTCGCGCCCTCGGCGAAGTAGCGCGTGGTGACGAGGAGGACGGGCGCGCCGGGGAGCCGGTCGAGCTGTTTGGCGTCCTCGGCGCGGGCCGAGCCCAGCTCGACCGCGCGGTCCTGGCCCTCCAGGGCGAGGCGCTGGAGCTCGCGCAGGACCGTCCGGGCGCGGGCGGCGCCCGATGCGGTGTCGATCGCGGCGAGGCCCGGGACGGAGTGCCCCGGCACGTAGAGCAGCTCGGCGGCCACGGGCTGGCCGTGCGTCCGGCGGATCCGGCGGACGGTGTGCACCGGGCGCCCGGCGGGCGTGCCGAGCAGCCGGGCGACGGCCGCGGGCGGAGCCGCCTCCAGGCAGTCGACGGCCTGCCAGGAGTCCGCGGCGGTGCCCGGCCAGGCCTGCTCGGCGTCACCGACGGCCACGCCCACGCGGGGCGGGGCGACGGTGGTGCCGACGCCGCGGCGGCGCTGCAGCCGCCCTTCGAGCTCCAGTTGTTCGAGCGCCTGCCGGAGCGTGGCCCGTGCGACGCCGAACCGGGCGGCGAGCTCCCGCTCGTTCGGCAGGATCTCACCCACCGCGAACTCGGAGTCGAGCGCCTCGCTGAGCACGGTCTTCAGGTGCCAGTACTTCGGCTCCGGCACCGTGTCGAGCTGCGTGGTCCCCACCCTGTTCCTCCGCAAAGCATTTTGCGCGCTTCTTTATTAAAGGTTGTTGCAGTATGGCGACCATAGGACGGTGCTCGGACTTGGTCAAGACCAATGCCCCGATTACCGTACGGGCGTAAGACGGTGGAAGACAGCGGGCGAAGGACGAGGGGGCGGGGCGCCATGGATCAGGTCACGGTGGTCACGGGAGGCGGCCGGGGGATCGGCGCGGCGGTCGCGGTGCGGCTGGCGCGGGCGGGCCACAGCGTGGGCATCGGCTACGAGCACGCGCGCGAGGCCGCCGAGGCGACGGCCGAAGCCGTGCGCGCCGAGGGCGTCCGGTGCGTGGTCGTCCAGGCCGACACCAGCGTGGAGAGCCAGGTCGACAAGCTGTTCGACACGGTGCGCGCGGAGCTGGGCCCGGTCACGGGCCTGGTGAACAACGCCGGCGTCACGGGCCTGCTCGGCCGGTTCACCGAGACGCCGGTGGAGCGGATGCGCCGCGTCGTCGACGTGAACGTGACGGGTGCTCTGATCTGCGCCCGCCGCGCGGCCCTGGAGATGTCGGCCCGGCACGGCGGCCACGGCGGCGCGATAGTGAACATCTCCTCGGCCGCGGCCACCCTCGGCAGCCCCGGCGAGTATGTGCACTACGCGGCGAGCAAGGCGGCCGTGGACGCGATGACCGTGGGACTGTCCAAGGAGCTCGCCGAGGACGGCGTGCGCGTCAACTCCGTGCAGCCCGGGCTGATCGTCACGGACATCCACGCGGCGATGGGCGACCCCGACCGGCCGGCGCGCAAGGCGGCCGTCGTGCCCATGGGCCGCGCCGGCACGCCCGACGAGGTCGCGGGGGCGGTGGCGTGGCTGATGTCGCCGGAGGCGTCGTACACGACGGGCGCGGTGCTGCGCGTGGGCGGCGGCCTGTAGCGTCCGGCTAGCCGGTCAGGCCGCTGAGCTTGTCGGGGTTGCGCACGAGGTAGACCGTCGTGATCCGGCCGTCCGCCACGTCGAGGCTGAACGCGGTGTCGGGGCGTCCCCCGGACAGGACGAGGAGGCCCGGACGGCCGTTGATCTCCATGAAACGGGCCTCCGCCCCCGGCAGGGGCTGCCGGGCCACCGCGTGCAGGAAGCGCCCGACCTTGTCCGCGGTCTCGATGACGCGCAGCGGCGCCTTGGACTTGCCGCCGCTGTCGCCGACGAGCCGGACGTCGGGAGCGAGCAGCTCCAGCAGGCTCCCGATGCTGCCGCCCGTGGCCGCCGCCAGGAACTTCTCGGTGAGGTCGCGCTGCTCGGCCGGGTCCACGGTGAAGCGCGGCCTGCGCTCGTCGACATGGCGGCGGGCCCGGCTCGCGAGCTGCCGCACGGACGCCTCCGAGCGGTCGAGAGTGACGGCGATCTCGCCGAAGGGGAAGCCGAAGGCCTCCCGCAGCACGAAGACCGCCCGCTCCAGCGGTGACAGGGACTCCAGGACCACGAGCACGGCGAGCGAGACGGAGTCCGCCAGCACCGCCCGCTCGGCGGTGTCCGGGACGGCCGGGCCGTAGTCGGTGGCGATCGGCTCGGGCAGCCAGGGGCCCACGTACGCCTCGCGCCGCGCCTGGACCTGGCGCAGCCGGTCGACGGCCAGCCGGGTGGTGACCCGGACGAGGTAGCCGCGCGGGTCGCGCACCTCCTCCCGGTCCGCGCCGGACCAGCGCAGCCACGCCTCCTGGACGACGTCCTCGGCGTCGGTGACGCGGCCGAGCATGCGGTAGGCCACCCCCGTGAGGACGGAGCGGTGTTCCTCGAAGGCGCCGAGCGCGGCGTCACGTGCGGTCACCGGCTCATCGTACGGCTCTTCGCACAGGGTCTACCCTGCGGTAACTCTTACTGACATCCTGTCTCAATACCTCACCGGTCACCCCAGGATGACGAGGAGCCACCCATGGCCGACACGGTCGTCTTCCCCATCGACACCCCCGCCGGACGGCGGACGGCGGAGGTGTCCTACGAACGGCTCGGCGGCGGGGAGCCGCTGGTGCTCCTGCACGGCATCGGCCACCACCTGCAGGCGTGGGACCCGGTCACGGGCATCCTCGCCGCGGAGCGCGACGTCATCGCCGTCGACCTGCCCGGCTTCGGCGACTCGCCCGCGCTGCCGGACGGCGTCACCTACGACCTGCCCGGCGTGGTCCCCGTCCTCAGAGCGCTCTTCGAGGCCCTGGGCCTGGACCGGCCGCACGTCGCGGGCAACTCCCTCGGCGGGCTGCTGGCCCTGCAGCTCGCGCACGAGAAGCTCGTGCGGACCGCGGTCACCCTCTCGCCCGCCGGCTTCTGGACCGAGGCCGAGCGCCGCTACGCCTTCGCCGTGCTGCGCGCGATGCGGCGCGGCGCCGAGTCGCTGCCCCCGCAGGCCGTCGCCCGGCTGGCCCGCACGACCGCCGGGCGCGCGGCGCTGACCGGCACCATCTACGCCCGCCCGGGCCGCCGTTCGCCCGACGCCGTGATGGCCGAGACGCGGGCGCTGCGCGAGGCCACCGGCTTCGCACCCACCCTCGCCGCGGGCCGGACCGGCCTCTTCACCCACGACATCGCGGACGTCCCCGTGACCGTCGCGTGGGGCACGCGCGACCGGCTGCTGCCGCGCCGCCAGGGCGTCCGGGCCAAGCAGGTGATCCCCGGAGCGCGCCTGGTCCGGCTGCCCGGCTGCGGGCACGTGCCCATGAACGACGCCCCGGCGCTCGTGGCGAGGGTCATCCTCGACGCCACGCGCTGAACGCCGGCGCGCCTGCGATCGAGTCTGCCCGGCGGGGAGGGTCCGGCGGAATGGACGGGCCCCTCGGCCGGTGATCCGCCGGAAAATCCCTACGCGTTGGACCAGTCGCGCGTGGACAGCACCAGGCGGTAGCCGTCGGGGTCCTCGACCGTGACGCCCCACCTGTCCCAGTAGGGGTTGTGGGCCTCGACGCGCCTGCCGCCGTGCGCCTCCAGGCGGTCGACGAGCTCCTGCGGTACCTCCTCGGCGACGTAGACGACGAGAAGGTCCTCCACGGTGGGCGCGGGACGGACGAACTCGCCCTCCGAGACGACCAGTTCGAGGTGCCAGCCCGCGTCCGGCCAGCCCAGCATCAGCAGCGAGTGGTCCTCCCTGGGCGGGGCGTCCGGGGCCGCCTCGTGCCGATAGAGCACCGAGAGGCCGAGCCCCCCGGTCCAGAACCGCTCCGCCGCCGCGAGGTCGCGGGACGGGCGGGCGATGCGCACATGGGCCTTTCCGTCGACAGGCACGCCGTTTCTCCTTCGCTCGGGAACACCGGACGATCTCCGTCTGACCTGCACGGATATCATCGACCGGACAGCCCGTGGGCCGTCAATGGGGCCACCGGGCAGCCCAGCGCCTCAGGAGAGCCATGCCGTCCGCCCAGCCCCGCGTCCTCTACGTCACCGACCTCGCCTACCCGGCGCGCGGGCGCAGGTACTGCGACGAGGACATCTTCCTGTCCTCCCGGCTGCGCGAGGACTTCGACGTCGCCCTGTGCCACCCGCTCGACGCCGCCGCGCTGATGGACGCCTTCGACGCCGTCGTGGTCCGCAACAGCGGGCCCGTGCTGCACTACCAGGCCGCGTACGACGACTTCGCGCGCCGCGCGGCCGAGGGCGGTGTGCGCGTCTACAACCAGCTGACCGGCAAGGCCGACATGGCCGGCAAGCAGTACCTGCTGGACCTCACCGCCGCCGGCCACCCCGTCATCCCGACCGTCGACCGCGCCGAGGACACCGGTCTGCTGCCCGCCGCCGACGAGTACGTGGTCAAGCCGAAGCTCGGCGCGGACTCCATAGGCCTGCGCTTCGTTCCGCGCGAGGAGCTCGCGGACCTCTCCTACGACGGTGTCCTCGTCCAGCCGCGGATCCGTTTCCGCTACGAGGTGTCGTTCTACTTCGTCGACGACGCCTTCCAGTACGCCCTCCACGCGCCCGACCCCGGCCGCCGCTGGGAGCTCGTGCCGTACGAGCCCACCGCGGAGGACCTGGCCTTCGCGCAGCGCTTCGTCGAGTGGAACGGGATCGAGCACGGCATCCAGCGCGTGGACGCCTGCCGCGCCCCGGGGGGCGAGCTCCTGCTGGTCGAGCTGGAGGACCTCAACCCGTACCTGTCCCTGGACCTCGTGGCCCCGGAGACGCGCGACGCCTTCGTCGCCGCCTTCAAGGCCGCCCTGCACCGGCTGCTGGAGAGCTGAGCAGCCGGGGGACGGACCTCTACGGCCTCTGCGGGCGGCGGGAGCCTATGGCTGCGCCCGCAGCCACCCCGTCACGTCGCCGGTCCCGGCCCCGCCGGCCGGCGGCGACACCCAGAACGCACGGCCCTCGTCCGCGCTGAAGTGCGCGCCCGCCCGCCCGTCACCGGACGAGCGGCCCGTGAGGCGGCGCCCGATCCACGGCACGAGGTGCTCGCGGGTGAAGCGGGCGTCGGAGGCGCGGCGCGCCGCCCAGCCCGGGCGGACGGCCGGGGGCAGGGGGGCGCGCCAGTCGTCCTCCGGCTCGTGGCCGAGCGCCTGCCACATGGCCTCGGCCACCCGCCGGTGTCCCTCGGCGTTCAGGTGCAGGCGGTCGTCGGCCCACAGCCGCGCGTCGCCCAGCACCTCGGCGCCGAAGAGGTCCACGACCACGGCCCCGTGCCGCTCCGCCAGCGCCTCGACGAACGAGAAGAGCTGCTCCATGCGGGGGCGGAACCGCTCCAGGACCGGGCCGCGCCGGCCGGGGCTGCGCATCAGCACCAGCTGCTTGCAGCTCGGCGCGAGCCGCTCCGCGGCCTCCGCCAGCCGGGCGCACACCGCGTCGACGTCGCACTTGGGCCGCAGCACGTCGTTCAGGCCGCCGACCAGCGTCACCAGGTCCGCGCCCAGCGCGGCGGCCGGCGCGGACTGCTCGTCCGCGATCTGGCCGATCAGCTTGCCGCGCACGGCGAGGTTCGCGTAGCGGAAGCCGGGGTGGCGGGCCGCCAGCCGTGCGGCGAGGAGGTCGGCCCAGCCCCGGTAGGAGCCGTCCGGCAGCCCGTCGGACATGCCCTCGGTGAAGGAGTCCCCGACCGCGACAAAACTGGTGTACGTGGCATTCATCTGCATGGCGCGGGCGATCCTACTCCTCCGGCCCGATCCCCCGGAAGCGCCGCGTCCCCCTGCCGGCCCGCAGGCAGGGGGACAGGGGGACACGGTCGTTCAGGTTGTACGGTCAGATCACTTGCAGGTCGCGATTCCGATGGCGAGGCCGCCGAGGGCACCGGGCATCGCTCCGGCGCCGCCCGCCTCGATGGTGCCCACGAACCCCCCGATGATTCCGGCGACCATCTTGTCCCTGATGCAGTTCAGCTTCTTGTCCTTGTCCTCATCCTTGTCGGCGGAGGCGGTACGCAGCGCAAGGACCGTCTTCTTTGCGAGGGCCGTCTTCGCAGCCACGGTGCCGACCGGGGTGGGGTCCGCGGTGCCGACGGAGAAGACCGGCGGGGTCACGGTGCCTTCGATGGTGCTTCCGGTGACGCCGTCGATGATCTGGGTGACTTTGTTCCCGTCGACGGACGTGTTGATCTTGTGGGTGGTGCCGTCGGTGGCCTTGACCGTTCCGGGAAGAATCGTCGCGATCGTGCTGCCGTCGCTGTCGTCGATGGCCCGTACACCGCCCTTGTAGGCGGTCAGGTGGGTGCCCTTCGGCATGTCCACGGTGTTCGTCGTGGTCGCGGCGAGGGCGGCGGGCTTGACGTCCGGGCTGCCGGTGCCTGTGCCGGTGCCGGGTGCGGTCGTGCTGGTGCGGGCGACGTACATGGTGGATCCGGCCGCCGAGTTGATGACGGGGACGGTGACGGTCGCGTCCGTGGTCCACGGCTGGTTGTCGGTGTCGAAGGTCCACGTGCCGGTGACCTTCTTGCCGACGGCGGCGAAGTCGACCCATCCGTAGCTCTTGGCCGGGACGTCGATCGCGATGCCGTTCACGGTGGTCTCGTCGGAGGTGTAGGTCTGCGTCGCGGTGAGCTGGCTGGAGATCATGGCCTGGACCGGGGTGGAGACACCGACGGAGGTCGACACGCCCGCGGAGTACGTCTGTGCCCAGCCGGAGTGGTAGATCGTGGTGAAGACCTGCTTCATGGTGCCGCTGGTGTCGTTGTACCAGACCGACGAGGCGGGCTGGCGCGGCAGGACCTCGGGCTGCCCCTCGGACTTCTGCGTCCACGAGCAGGTGGAGGTCTTCTTGGAGCACAGGTCGGCGTAGTAGTCGAGGGCGAGCTTCCGCGCCTCGGCCGCCTTCGACGCGGGGACCGTCCATTCCTGGCTCGCGCTGCCGTTGCAGACGTT
The DNA here is from genome assembly GCF_003011965.1 of Streptosporangium nondiastaticum. Taxonomy (GTDB): domain Bacteria; phylum Actinomycetota; class Actinomycetes; order Streptomycetales; family Streptomycetaceae; genus Streptomyces; species Streptomyces nondiastaticus. The sequence continues at coordinate 16,945 of NZ_PXWG01000063.1, read as the reverse complement.
GGGCTGGGCGAGAATGCCCCACAGGTGGAGCCCGCCCCGGTTGTCCATGCACCACTCAGTGCCGCTGCGGTCGTCGCGGCGGACGATGCCGAAGGTGTTGGGCTTGCCGTCGACGGGGCGGAAGTTCCACTGCTCGCCGTCCTTGCCGCAGGACTGCTGAACGGCGGGCTGGGTGGCGTAGATGCACTTCCCGGAGGAGGTGCTGGCGATGTTGAACGTGCCGGGGGCGCCGAGCTTGATCAGCCGCCAGTCCCGGTAGTTGGTGCCGTCGGGAGTGACAGAGATCTGGTTTCCATCGTTGTTGCCGGTCGCGTTGAGGGTGCCGTCCGGATTGGTGAACGTCCAGGCATCGGAGTCCGCGGCCTGCGCGGTGGTGGCGGTGGCGATGACGCCGGCGCCGGTGGTGAGCATGAGCAGGGCGAGGAACGGGGCAGCTATGAGGCGTCTGACGCCCTTGGGGTGTCTAAGCATGTGACCTTCCCTGGTGACTCCGTGAACTTCCTGTGAAGCATGACGAGCCTATGAAGACCCCGGACACATCGTCCGCCCCTTTGATCATTTGGCCTGATATCGGCCACGGGGTGGCCGCAGTCCTCACGCCACGAGTTTGCACGGGCTGATGAAATCGGACTGAAAACACGGAAGATGACGGGGAGTGCCCTCGTACCTCGTGGCCGCCGCCCGCCCGCAGGGCGGAGGCGGGTCAGGAGAGGCGGAAGGCGGTGGCCAGCATGCTCATCTGGGCCCTCAGGAGGGTTCGGGCGTGGTGGCCCATGCCCGTGTACTGGCCGGACACTTCCAGGTGGGCGGTGCCGTGCAGGTGGGACCAAGCGAGCACCGGGCCGGCAAGGGCGCAGCCCGCGTTCGGGTCGTCGGGGGTGAGGCCGGCGTACTCGCCCAGCCAGTCGGCGGCCGTTTCGTCCTGGTGCAGCCAGGTGGTCATTTCGTCGACGACCGACTGGACCGTATCGGTGGGCCGGCCGGCGGCGAAGACCTTCACGAAGGGGCCCATGCCGGCGCGGGCGCGGCGCACTGTGTCGGGCGGGGCGGCGTAGCCGGGGATCGGGTTGCCCTGGATCAGCAGGTAACGGTGGGGTTCGGTGATGGCCCAGTCGAGGTGGGCATCGGCCAGGCGGTGCAGGGCGGCGGCGGGACTGTCGGGCAGGTCGGCGGCCGCGTGCCGGATCGCGGCGGCGATGTCGTCGTAGGCGTCCCGGACCAGGGCGTGGAGCAGGTCGTCGCGGCCGGCGAAGTACCGGTACAGGGCCGGGCCGGACAGCCCGATCTCCTTGGCGATGCGGGTGAGGGCCACGGCGGAGGCTCCGCCCTCGGCCAGCTGCGCCAGGGCGATCTCCTTGATCTGGGCGCGGGTCTGCTCCCGGTAGCGGACCCGGGGGCTGGATGCTGCGGCGGCCATGACGGTCCTCCTGTGCTGTCTGTCCGGTGTCCCGGGTCCGGAGAACTCGGTAGACCTTGCCCGAACCGCACCCGGGAGAGTTATGGTGTCTAACAGATGTGATTCATCGTAACGCACAGGCCGCCTCGCGCGGATAACAGCCGTACGAAGAGCCGGAGGACATCTCTCATGAATGCCGCTGATTTCCACGTCGTCCTGGGTGCGGGCCCCGCGGGCACCGCCGTTGCCACCGAACTCGCCCGCCGTGGGCACGGGGTCCGTCTCGTCGACCGCTCGGGGGCCGGGGAGCCCATCGACGGAGTCGAACGTCGCAGGGGCGATGTGAGCACCATCGAGGGAGCGCTGACGGCGATCGAGGGCGCCGGTGTCGTCTACCACTGCGTGAATGTCGCCTATCACCTGCAGGTCGAGGTGATGCCCGGCATCCAGGACGCGATCCTCGGCGCGGTGGAGACCGCCGGGGCGCGCCTCGTCGTCCTTGACACCCTCTACCCCTACGGCAAAACCCACGGTCAGGTCATGACCGAAGACACCCCCTGGAACGCGACCGGTGCCAAGGGCAGGATGCGGGCCGCCCTCGACGAGAAGTACCTGGCCGCGCACCGTGACGGCCGGGCCCGTGTCGTGCTCGGCCGCTCGGCGGACTTCGTCGGCCCCGGCGTGCTCAACTCCACCCTGGGCGGCGCCGTCTTCCCCGGCGCCCTGACCGGAACCGACGTGCTGGGCCTGGGTGACATCGACCTGCCTCACAGCTACACCGACATCCGCGACGTCGCCGCCGGCCTGGCCACCCTGGGGGAACGTCCCGACGGCGACGGCCGCGTCTGGCACCTGCCCACCGCTCCCACCCGGTCCACCCGCGAGATCTTCCAGCAGATCGAGCGGAAGGTCGGGCAGCCCCTGAAGATCACCATCATGAGCGAGCCGCGCCCCTTCGGGCCGTTCGACGAGGTGTTCATAGACTCCTACGCCGAGCTGTTCTACCAGCACACCGAACCGCAGGTGATGGACTCCACCGCGATCCAGGAGACCTTCGGTATCAAGCCGGTCGCCTTCGACGCGACCCTGGACGACACCCTCGCCTGGTACCAGGCCTTCCTTGCCCGGGCCCGGCACTGACCGCGGACACCGGAGCCCTCTGAACCCTGCAACGCTGCGGTTGAGCACCAGCCCGGTCTTGCAGTGAGCGCGGGCTCGCTGCAAGACCGGGCCGAATGCGTCAACAGCGTCCGCGCGGGCCGGGGCGGCCGAGGGCGCCGTCGGTGCGCGTTACTGCGCCGGGCGGCCCACCAGTTCGCGCAGCAGGTCCTCCAGGGTGACGAGGCCGGCCAGCTTGCCGTCCTCGCCTATCACCGCGGCGAGGTGCGTGCCCGTGCCCCGCATCGTGGTGATGGCGTCGTCCAGCGGCGTCGTCGCCGGGACCGTCGCGATCCGGCGCATCCGCTGCAGCGGGAAGGGGAAGTCCCGCGGCCGGGCGTCCAGGGCGTCCTTCACGTGCAGGTAGCCCAGGAGGCGGCCCGCCGTGTCCACCACCGGGAACCGCGAGAACCCGGAGTCGGCCGCCAGCCGCTCCAGCCCCTCGGGGGTGACGCCCAGGGGCGCCGAGACCACCCGTTCGACGGGCGTGACCACGTCCCGCACCGGGCGCTTGCCCAGCTCCAGGGCGTCGCGCAGCCGCTCCGTGGCCCGCGAGTCGAGCAGGCCGGCCGCGCTGGAGTCGGCGACGATCCGCGCGAGCTGGTCGTCCGAGTACGTCGCCGCCACCTCGTCCTTCGGCTCCACCCGCAACAGCTTCAGCAGGCCGTTGGCGAAGGAGTTGATGGCGAAGACGAACGGGCGCAGCGCCCGCGCCAGGGCGACCAGCGGCGGGCCGAGCCGCAGGGCGGTGCGCACCGGCTCGGCCAGCGCGATGTTCTTCGGCACCATCTCGCCGAACAGCATGTGCAGGTACGTCGCCACGGCCAGCGCGATGACGAACGAGATGGGGTGCACCAGGCCGTGCGGCACGCCGAGCACGTCGAAGACGGGCTCCAGCAGGTGGGCGATCGCGGGCTCGGCGACCACGCCCAGGACCAGTGTGCACAGCGTGATGCCGAGCTGGGCCGCGGCCATCAGCGCCGAGATGTGCCGCAGGCCCCACAGGACGCTGCGGGCGCGCCGGTCGCCCCGGTCGGCGTACGGCTCGATCTGGCTGCGGCGCACCGAGATCAGGGCGAACTCCGCGCCCACGAAGAAGGCGTTGACGACGAGCGTCGCCAGGCCGATCAGCAACTGGACGAACGTCATCGGCCGGCCTCCGGGACCTCGGTGCCGGTGCCGGTGCCCGCGTCCGCGGGCGGCCCGGTCAGGCGGACGCGGGCCGCGCGGTGCCCGGTCGCGTCGACGACGTCGACGCGCCAGCCCGCGACCTCCACGGTGTCGCCCCGGACGGGGATCCGGCCGAGCTCGGTGGCGACGAGACCGGCCAGGGTCTCGTACGGCCCGTCCGGCGCGCGCAGCCCGATGATCTCCAGCTGGTCGGTGCGGGCCGCGCCGTCCGCGTCGTACAGGGGGCGGCCGCCGGGGTCCGTGCCGGTGGGCGCGAGGTCGGGCACCTCGCGGGGGTCGTGCTCGTCGCGGACCTCGCCGACGACCTCCTCCACGATGTCCTCCAGGGTGACGACGCCGGCGGTGCCGCCGTACTCGTCGATGACGACGGCCATCGTGCGCTTGCCCGACAGCCGGTCCAGGAGCCGGTCCACCGTCAGCGACTCCGGTACGAGCAGGGGCTCGCGCAGGATCGAGGCGACGGGGTGGCGGGGGCGCCGGTCGGCGGGTATCGCCAGCACGTCCTTGATGTGGGCGATGCCGACGACCGTGTCGAGGTTGTTGCGGTAGACGGGGAAGCGGGACAGGCCGGTCGCGCGGGTGGCGTTCGCGACGTCCTCCGCGGTGGCCTGGGCGTCCAGGGCGATGACCTGGACGCGGGGCGTCATCACGTTCTCCGCCGTGAGGTCGGCGAGGCTCAGGGTCCGCACGAACAGCTCGGCGGCGTCCGCCTCCAGGGTGCCCTCCTTGGCGGAGTGGCGGGCGAGCGCGGCCAGCTCCTGCGGGCCGCGCGCCGAGGCCAGCTCCTCGGCGGGTTCCAGGCCCATCCGGTGCAGGGTCCGGTTCGCGGTGTTGTTCAGGTGCCGGATCAGCGGGCGGAACGCGGCGGAGAACGCGCGCTGCGGGCCCGCGACCCGCTTGGCGACCGGCAGCGGCCGGGAGATCGCCCAGTTCTTCGGAACGAGCTCGCCGACCACCATCAGCACGACGGTGGACAGCACCGTGGCCAGCACCAGGGCCGTCGAGGAGGCCGCGGCGGCGCCGAGGCCGATCGCCTCCATCGGGCCCGTGAGCAGCGCCGCGATGGACGGCTTGGAGATCATGCCGATGATCAGGCCGGTGACGGTGATGCCGAGCTGGGCGCCGGAGAGCTGGAAGGTGAGGCTGCGCACGGCCTGGATCGCGCCCGCCGCGCCGCGCTCGCCGTTCTCGGCGGCGCGCTCGAGGTCGGCGCGCTCGACGGTGGTGAGCGAGAACTCCGCCGCGACGAAGACGGCGCAGGCCAGCGTCAGCAGCAGGGCGACCACCAGCAGGACTACCTCGGTCATCGGTTCACCTCCGTTCCATGATCGGACGGAGGGACGGGGACCGCGCGATGTCGGCTGCGGGGGCTACTGGGAGGCTCGCCCATGGGCGGACGCTCACACCTTTCATGTCGTACGGGAAGCTGTCCACCCATGGTAAAGGACCGGCAAAAGCCCCCGGTGCCGAGCGGAGCCCCTCAGCGGAGGGGCTCAAGCGTGACTCAGGGGAGGGGGCTCACGCGCGACCGCCCGCCGGACTCGCCGGACCCGCAGAACCCGCCGGGCCCGGTACGGCGGGCCGTCTGGCCACGCCCAGGACGCAGGGCGAGGCCGGGGTCGGCACCCGGGTCTGCGGGACCCGCAGCCGGCTGTACGCGCCGAGCTCGAACCCCGCCGCCTCGATCGACGCCAGCGGATCCCGCGCCGTGTGACACCCGCCGAACAGCACCGGCCAGACCGTCCGGTCCAGCGCGTACTGGGTGACCGCCAGAGCCCGGCCCTCCGCCCGCCCGTGCTCGAAGAACCGCAGCTCACCGCCCGGCCGGAGCACCCGCCGCAGCTCCGCCAGCGCGCGCCGCACATCCCGTACGGAGCACAGCACCAGCGAGGTCACCGCCGCGTCGAACGCCTCGCTCTTCACCGGCAGCGCCTCGGCCGCGCCCGGCACCACGTCCACCGGCACGCCCGCCCGCACCGCCGCCTCCACCGCGATCCGGCGCAGGCCGCGCTCCGGCTCGATCGCCACCACCTCGGAGACCGTCGGCGGGTAGAAGGGGAAGTTCAGGCCGTTCCCCGCGCCGATCTCGATCACCCGGCCCGACAGGCCGGCCAGCAGCTCGCGCCGGTGCTCGCCGATGCCCGCCCGCTCGTCGATGATCGGGCTCACCTTCGCGTAGAAGCGGGCGAAGACCGGATGGTGCACGGCGTCGTGCGGCAACCTGGTGCTCCGAAGCGGCGGCATGGCACACACCCCTTTCCGGGGACGACGGCTACCGCGATTGTTCCCCGGCCGGACCGGCTCGCACCGTCGCCGCGCCGCAAGCTCCGCTGCTGTCGCGGCAGTTGGGGCGGGCGGGGTGCGTGAGGCGGCCGTGGCGAGTGGGGTCAGCGGTGGGCCGCGGTGAAGCCTTCGGCGTCCCAGGCGCCGGACAGCTCCGGCGCCAGCCAGGTGAGGGCCGCCGTGCGGAACGCCTCCGGCGGGAGGGCGCCCGCGCCCTCCGGGACCGCGCCCAGCAGCGGGGCGCCGGCCGCCTCCGGCAGGTCGGCGAGGTTGCAGCGCATCGCCAGGTCCGGGGCGGCCGGCCAGCTGCCGATCACGACGCCCGCGCAGCGCAGGCCCCGCGCGTCCAGCGCCTCCGCGGTGAGGGCGGTCGTGTTGAGGGTGCCGAGGCCGGCCTGCGCGACGAGCAGGACCGGTGCGCCGAGCAGGCGTGCAGCGTCCGCGAGGGTCGCGCCGTCCTCGTCCAGGCGGACGAGGAGGCCGCCGGCGCCCTCGACGAGGACCAGGTCGTGGCTCTCCGCGAGCCGCGCGGCCGCCTCCGCGATCTCCGGCGGGCGCACGGGGGAGAGGCCCGCCCGGGCCGCGGCCGTGCCCGGCGCGAGCGGCTCGGGGAACCGCGCGAGCTCCTCCCCGGTCACCGCGTCCCCCGCGAGCCGCCGCACCTCGGCGACGTCGCCGGGCTCGCCCGGGGCGACACCGGTCTGCGCGGGCTTGAGCACGGCGACGCTACGGCCCGCGGCACGCGCCGCCGCCGCGACGGCCGCGGTGACGATGGTCTTGCCGACCTCGGTGCCGGTCCCTGTGACGACGAGTACGGACATGAGCGTCCTCAGCCTTCTCTCTTTTGCTCCTGGTCACTGGCCGAGGGCTGTCCGGCACCGCCGGGCTGCGCCGTCTCGGCCGAGCGCCGCTGCGGCGGAAAACAAGATGCGCAGCAGCGCTGTATTCCTCCGCCGCAGCGGTGATCAGCCACCGTGGTGCTGTCCGGCGGTGCCGGACGGGCCTCGCCCCGGCCTCGCCGGTGCGGCCCGCGTCACGCGACGCGGGCCGCCGCGCACACCGCCGCGCACACCCGGGCCACGTCCTCGTCGTCCGTCACGTACGGCGGCATCACGTACAGCAGGTCACGGAACGGCCGGATCCAGACGCCTTCGCGGACGGCCGCCCGTGTCGCCGCCGGGACGTCGGCCTCGTGGTCGAGCTGGACGACGCCGATCGCGCCGAGCACCCGGACGTCCCGGACGCCGGGCAGCGACGCCGCCTCGGCGAGGCCGTCCCGCAGGCCCGCCTCGATCCGCTTGACCTCCGTCTGCCAGTCCTGGCCGAGGAGGAGGTCGATCGAGGCGCACGCGACCGCCGCGGCGAGCGGGTTGCCCATGAACGTCGGACCGTGCGCCAGCACCGGCACCTCGCCCCGCGAGATGCCGTCCGCGACCCGCGTCGTGCACAGGGTCGCCGCCATCGTCAGATAGCCGCCGGTGAGCGCCTTGCCGAGGCACATCACGTCGGGCGTGACGTCGGCGTGCTCGGCCGCGAACAGCCGGCCCGTACGGCCGAAGCCGGTGGCGATCTCGTCGAAGACGAGGAGCACGTCGTGCTCGTCGCACGCTTCGCGCAGGACCCGCAGGAACTCCGGGTCGTGGAAGCGCATCCCGCCCGCGCCCTGCACGACCGGTTCGACGATGACCGCCGCGACCTCGTGCGCATGGGCCGCGACCGTCTCGCGCAAGTGCGCCGCGTACGCCCGTACGGTCTCGGGGTCGCCGGACGGGGCCGGCGGAGCGTCCGCGAAGACCTGTTTCGGGAGCGCCCCGGACCACAGCTCGTGCATCCCGCCGTCGGGGTCGCACACGGCCATCGGCTGCCACGTGTCCCCGTGGTAGCCGCCGCGCCACGTCATCAGCCGGCGCTTCTCCGGCCGCCCGGCCGAGCGCCAGTACTGCAGGCACATCTTGACGGCCACCTCGACCGACACCGAGCCGGAGTCGGTGAGGAAGACGTGTTCCAGGCCCTCGGGGGTGATCTCCACGAGCCGGGCGGCGAGCCGCACGGCGGGCTCGTGGGTGAGCCCGCCGAACATCACGTGGCTCATCCGCCCGAGCTGCGCCCGCGCGGCCTCGTTGAGGACGGGGTGGTTGTAGCCGTGGACGGCGGACCACCACGACGACATCCCGTCGATCAGCTCGTCCACGCCCCAGGCCGGCTCGGCGAGCCGCAGCCGCACCCCCGACGCGGACGCGACGAGCAGCGGCTCCTGGCGGCCCGGCATCGGACCGTAGGGGTGCCACACGTGCTGCCGGTCGAGGGCGAGGAGCTCACCGGCGGTCAGCGGCTCAGGCATTGGGCGGCAGGTCCGTGCCCGCGCCCCGGCGCCGCACGGCGACCAGGTCCGTACGCGCGTCCTGGTCGGCGACGGCAGCGGCCTCGGGGGCAGCGGCCTCGACGGCAGCGGCCTCGGGGGCAGCGGCCTCGACGGAAGCGGCCTCGGGGGAGTCGTCCCCGCAGGGCCCGCACGAGCCCCCGCCGCAGCCCGCGGCGGCCGCGACGGCGTCCGCCCGGTGCGCCGGAAGGGTCGTCTCGCCCGCGCCCTCCACCTCGAACCCGGCGTCCGCGATCATGTCCAGGTCGGCCTTGCCCTCCTGGCCCTCGCTGGTCAGGTAGTCGCCGAGGAAGATCGAGTTGACCAGGTGCAGGGCGAGCGGCTGCATCGACCGCAGGTGCACCTCGCGCCCGCCGGCCAGCCGGACCTCCACGTCCGGGCAGACGAACCGCACCATGGCCAGGATGCGCAGCGCCCGCTGCGGCGTGAGGTTCCACTCCTTGGCCAGCGGCGTGCCCTCGAAGGGGATGAGGAAGTTCACCGGCACGGAGTCCGGGTCCAGCGCGCGCAGCGAGAAGACGACGTCGACCAGGTCCTCGTCGCTCTCGCCCATGCCCGCGATCAGGCCGGAGCAGGCGGACATGCCCGCCGCCTGGGCCTGCTGCACGGTGTCGACGCGGTCGGCGTAGGTGTGGGTGGTGGTGATGCCGCCGTAGGTGGCTTCCGAGGTGTTGAGGTTGTGGTTGTAGGCGTCGGCGCCCGCGGCGCGCAGCCGCTCGGCCTGTCCGGCGGAGAGCAGCCCGAGGCACGCGCACACCTCGACGTCCTCGTTCTGCTCCTTGATCGCCTCGATGGTCTTCGAGACGCGGTCGATGTCCCGGTCCGTGGGCCCGCGCCCGCTGGCGACCAGGCAGACCCGCTTCGCGCCGCCCGCGACACCGGCCGCGGCGGCCTTGGAGGCGTCCTCCGGCTTGAGCCAGGTGTACTTGAGGATCTCGGCCTTGGAGCCGAGCCGCTGCGAGCAGTACGAGCAGTCCTCGGGGCAGAGCCCCGACTTCAGGTTGACGAGGTAGTTGAGCTTCACCCGGCGCCCGAACCACTTGCGGCGCACCTTGCCGGCCGCGGCCACCACGTCGAGCAGGTCGTCGTCGGAGGTCGCCAGTACGGCGAGCGCCTCTTCACGGGTCGGCAGCTCGCGCCGCAGCCCCTTGTCCACCAGCGTGTTCAGCAGGTCCATGGCGGTGATCCTCGCTCACGGCCGCGTCCCCGGCCAAGGTAGGGATTACACAACAGGGGCTGATTGATGTGTGTGTATTGCCACACCCTGACCAGGAGTGACGGCCGCTACGTTCTAGGGAGGTTCTATCCGGGCTCCACAGAAGCACCGGCGGAACCTGCCCCCAGCTCCCCGGAACGCGAAGGACGGCCGCATGCCTCAGGACGACGCCTTCGGCTGGATCGACGCCCACCACGAGCGGCGCCTCGCGGCCGGTCTCGTACGGACCCTGCGGCCGCGGGGGGCCGACGCGCCGCTGGTGGACCTGGCGGGCAACGACTACCTCGGCCTCACCCGCCACCCGGAGGTCACCGAGGCCGCCGCGGCGGCCGCCCGGCAGTGGGGAGCGGGCGCGACCGGTTCCCGCCTGGTCACCGGAAGCACCGCCCTGCACGCGCGGCTGGAGGAGGAGCTCGCCGCGTTCTGCGGCTTCGAGGCGGCGCTCGTGTTCTCCTCCGGCTACACCGCCAACCTCGCCGCCGTCACCGCGCTCGCCGGCCCGGGCGGCGGAGCCGGCGGGGGCCTGCTCGTCTCCGACGAGGGCAACCACGCCTCGCTGATCGACGGCTGCCGGCTCGCCCGCGCCGAGAAGGCGATCGTGCCGCACGCCGACCCCGCCGCCGTCCGCAAGACCCTCGCCGCGCACGCCGGCAGCGCCCTGGCCGTCACCGACTCCGTCTTCTCCGTCGACGGCGACGCGGCGCCGCTGACCGCCCTGGCCGCGGCGTGCCGCGAGCACGGCGCGGCGCTGCTCGTGGACGACGCGCACGGGCTCGGCGTCCTCGGCGAGGGCGGCCGCGGCGCGGTGCACGCGGCGGGGCTCGCGGGCGATCCCGACGTCGTCGCCACGGTCACCCTGTCGAAGTCGCTCGGCAGCCAGGGCGGTGCGGTGCTCGGCCCCGCGCGTGTGATCCGGCACCTCGTGAGCAACGCCCGGACGTTCATCTTCGACACCGGGCTCGCCCCGGCGGCGGCCGGCGCCGCGCTGGCGGCCCTCACGGTGCTGCGCCGCGAGCCGCAGCGCGCGGCCCGCGTCCGGGAGATCGCCGCCGAGCTGCACCGCAGGATCGTGGCGGCGGGCTTCCAGGCGGTGCGGCCCGACGCGGCGGTGGTGTCCGTCCGCGCGCCCTCGCCGGAGGCGGCCGTGCGGTGGGCGGCGGACTGCCGGGAGGCCGGCTTCGCGGTCGGCTGCTTCCGGCCGCCGTCCGTGCCGGACGGCGTCTCACGGCTGCGGCTGACCGCCCGGGCGGACCTGTCGGACGGACAGGTGACGGCGGCGGCCGACGCGATCGTGCGGACCGCGCCGGCCGTGTGAGCCCGCGGCGGTCCTAGTGGAGGCCGGCGCGCAGCCCTTCGACGAAGCAGGCCCACGAGGCGGAGCGGAAGAGCAGGGCGGGACCGGCCGTGTTCTTGGAGTCGCGCACGGCGAGGAGGCTGCCGGGGAGCGGCCCGGCCGTCTCGACGCAGTTGTTGTATCCGGTGCTGTAGCTACTGCGCCGCCACGAGGCGCCGCGGAGAAGCGAAGGGGCGGCAGGTACGTACCGAGGCATTGCGGACATGGTGCCTCCTTACGCGCCGTCGTTGATCCCGGCGATGAATTCCAGTGAGTTCTCGTGCGAGAGCGCGTGTTCGCGCAGCGTCGTGAATGCCGCGCCGTACGCCCGGAGGTCTTCTTTCCGCTCCAGGTAGAGGCTACTCGTCAAGTGGTCGAGAACAACCACATCCAGATCAGCAATGCGCGGAAATGAGAAGATAACAAAAGGTCCGGTGATGCCGATATGGCCGCCGCTGGAGAACGGCAGGACGTGCAACCGCACGTGCCGCAGCGACCCCGTCTCCACCAGATGCCGCAACTGCCCGGCCATGACCTCCGGCCCGCCCACCTCATGGCGCAGTACCGCCTCGTCCAGCACGGCGCACACCTCCAGCGGCCGCTCGCCCCGCAGCACCGCCTGCCGCGCCATGCGCACCCGCACCAGCTCCTCGACCTGTTCCGGGGCGGGATCGCCCAGCGCCGCGCGCGTCACGGCCCGGGCGTAGGCGGGCGTCTGCAGCAGGCCGGGCACCACGGTGGTCTCCAGGGTGCTTAACCGCGACGCCTCCGACTCCAGGCTGATGAAGTCCAGATAGGCGGGCGGCAGCCGGTCGCGGTAGGCGTACCACCAGCCGCGCCGGGCCCCCGCGCCCTCGCCCGGCACGGGCGATCCCGCGCCGCACAGCGCCCCCAGCAGCGCGCGCAGTTCGGGGTCGGTGACCCCGTAGGCGTCCAGGAGCCGGGCCACGTCCGCCGGTTTCACGCCACTGGCGCCCGTCTCGATCCGGCTGACCTTCGACTGGTGCCAGCCCACCGCGCGGGCGGCCTCCAGGCTCGTCAGCCCGGCCAGTTCGCGCTGGCGGCGCAGCTCCGCGCCCAGCTTGCGGCGGCGCACCGCAGGTCCGTACCGCATTCGGCCCTGCCCTCCCCTAGATCACTGTCACTGTCACTGTCATACGTCAGTGTCAATAGCCCAGTGTGCCGGGCGAATACGGTCGCTCGTCGTAGAGTTCACCGCTTTGAGCGACAGATATATGCATATCTTGGTGGATCGCTCCCATCACAGGCGTTATCAGTGGCAGGCTGTCGCCCAGAGCCGCCCGAGGCCGCTCACGACCCCCACTGACGTACGGCATGCTCCCTGACCGCCGGTGCACGGGGGTCCGGCTTTCGGCGGGACCTCGGCTGAAAGGGCCACCGCCATGGCAGCAGACCACCAAGAAGCCACCGTCACCCTGCCGAGCGCCCCCGGCTCGGTGTCCACGGCGCGGCGCTATGTCGCGGGGGTGCTGGCCGACTGGGGGCTGCCGGGCGGGACGGACACCGCCGAGACCGTGCGCCTGATCGTCTCGGAGCTCGCCACCAACGCCGTGCAGCACACCCGGGGACAGTCGCCCACCTTCACCGTGGACGTCCGCCTCGACCGCGACCAGCAGCTGCGCATCGGGGTCACGGACAGCCACCCCCGCTTTCCCCGGCGGCTGCCCGCCGCGGTCCAGCAGGACAACGGCCGCGGCATGGTGATCATTCGCTGTCTCACCGCGGAGTACGGAGGCCGGCTGTTCTTCACGCCGACCTCCGACGGCGGCAAGACGGTGTGGATCTCCCTCCCCTGGACCGTGCCGGTCAGCGCCGAGCGCTGAACTCCCCTCCGGCCGGCCAGGCCCCCCGCACGGGGTGCGGGGGGCCTCGGACTCCTTCGGGGCGGTCCCGGGCCCGTTCGTCCGGGGACCCGGGGATCAGCGGATCAGTCGACCCGGCCGTAGAGGACGCTGTTGGTCCAGATCCGCTCCAGGCGGACGACCGCGCCCGTCTTGGGCGCGTGCCAGATCCTCCCGTCCCCGGCGTATATCCCGACGTGGTAGATCCCGCGCCCGGAGATGAAGAAGACCAGGTCGCCGCGTTCGCGTGCGGAGCGCGGGATGTGCTGCGTGCTGTTGTACTGCTGGGCGGCGGTGCGGGGCAGGGACTTGCCGGCCCGCTTGAAGGAGTAGAGCGTGAGGCCCGAGCAGTCGAACCGGTGGGGTCCGGTCGCTCCCCACTGGTACGGGGAGCCCTGCTTCGAGGCCGCGATCCGGAGTGCCGTGGTGGAGACGGAAGACGCCTCCGCCTCTGCCGCGCCGCCCGGGGCCAGCACCGTGGCACCGACTGCGGCGAGAGTGAGGGCCGATGCGGCACCGGCCCTGGACAGCTTCGACGGACGTTTGTGCGCGCCCATGCGCTAACCCTTCGTCAGCCGCCTGTGAAGGATGACCTGTCGGGTTCGGGCAGGCGAAGGTTGCCCGGCCGTCGTAACGGCTTCACCCCAAGGGCCGACCGCACTACTCTTGGTCGTCCCACCACTCTTGGGTCCTCCATCCCTGCCGTGCACTCAAGTCGACCCGGCATCCCGTCGGCGGCAGGGTTCGGCGTCCGCCGGGACCGCCCCGCCGGGGTGGCGGGGTCTTGTCGTCGCAGGGATCTTGGCGCAGCCGTCGTGCGGATTCCGAGCGGAACCAGGGGTATGTGAGGCTGATCACTTCTGGGCAATTCCGGTGGACACAGGGCGAATTGGTGATGTCGGCCCAAGCCGGCTGAGGCGCTGGCCTGCGGCGGTTCGTACCCGGCCGGGCGCAATCCGGCCGTCCGCCCCAATTCGATCACCGCGCCCCGTCTACGCCGTGATCCTCCATGGGGCGGAGCCGGGTTTATTCGCGTGCGGACCCCCGGCCCTCCGGCGCACATGGCGCGGAGATCCCTTCGCCCCCGGCGCTCTGCGCCGGAGCCCCGTACCGCCCGCGTCGGCACGGCCCGTTCACATCTCCCGTTCGCCCGGTTCGCACACGCCTGCGAACCGCGCCGCGGCCCCGGCGCGGCGACGGCGGCGTCTGCGGTGCCCGTAGCCGGCGGTACGTGTCGTGCGGACGGACGGCCATGATCCGGCCCAGATGATCCAGTAGATGCATGCGACAGCGGGCCCGCAGTGCTCTGGCCATGACAACGCAAAGAGTGAGTTAACGCGTTGGAAAAGGTTCGGCCCTAATCTGCAATCCCTGGCCCCCGGCCGAAGAACCCCAGGTCAACACCGTGTTGAACTTCGGGTGGCGGCCCGGTGTGTCCATCCGGGACCCCCGGGACGACAGTGAGGTGGCACGCATGCAACTCTCCCCACGCGAGCAGGAACGCCTGCTCCTCCACGTGGCGGCCGACGTCGCCGCGCGCCGCAAGGCCCGCGGTCTGCTCCTCAACCACCCCGAGGCGGTGGCCCTCATCACCGTGCACGTCCTGGAAGGCGCCCGGGACGGCCGCACCGTCGCCGAGCTCATGTCCTCCGGACGCAAGGTGCTCACCCGGGGCGAGGTCATGGAGGGCATCCCCGAGATGATCCCCGACGTCCAGGTCGAGGCCACCTTCCCCGACGGCACCAAGCTCGTCACCGTCCACGATCCCATCTGCTGAAGGGGCGGACCGATGATCCCCGGAGAGATCCTGCACGCCGCCGGGCCCGTGGCCCTCAACCAGGGCCTGCACCGCACCCGGCTCACCGTGCTCAACGCCGCCGACCGCCCCGTGCAGGTCGGCTCGCACTACCACTTCGCCGAGGCCAACCCCGGCCTCGACTTCGACCGGGCCGCGGCCCGCGGCAAGCGCCTCGACATCGCCGCGGGCACCGCCGTCCGCTTCGAGCCGGGCATCCCCGTCCAGGTCGACCTCGTGCCCATCGGCGGCAAGCGCATCGTCGAGGGATTGCGCGGCGAGTGCGGGGGACCGCTCGATGAGTGAGCTCAGCCGCGTCGCCTACGCCGACCTCTACGGGCCGACCGCCGGCGACCGCGTCCGCCTCGCCGACACCGGCCTCGTCGTCGAGATCGAGGAGGACCGCAGCGGCGGCCCCGGCCACGCCGGCGACGAGGCCGTCTTCGGCGGCGGCAAGGTCATCCGCGAGTCCATGGGCCAGTCCCGCGCGACCCGCGCCGACGGAGCCCCCGACACCGTCATCACCGGCGCGCTCGTCCTCGACCACTGGGGAATCGTCAAGGCCGACGTCGGGATCCGCGACGGCCGCATCACCGGCATCGGCAAGGCCGGCAACCCCGACACCATGGACGGCGTCCACCCCGACCTCGTCATCGGCCCCGAGACCGAGATCATCGCCGGCAACGGGAAGATTCTCACCGCCGGCGCCGTCGACGCCCACGTCCACTTCATCTGCCCGCAGGCCGCCGACGAGGCCCTCGCCTCCGGCGTCACCACCCTCCTCGGGGGAGGCACCGGGCCCGCCGAGGGCAGCAAGGCCACCACCATCACCCCCGGCGCCTGGCACCTCGCCCGGATGTTCGAGGCCATGGAGGGCTACCCCGTCAACATCGGCCTGCTGGGCAAGGGCAACACCGTCTCGTACGACTCGATGCGCGCCCAGCTGCGGGCCGGGGCCGTCGGCTTCAAGATCCACGAGGACTGGGGGGCGACGCCCGCCGCCATCGACGCCTGCCTCGCCGTGTGCGAGGAGAGCGGCGCCCAGCTCGCCATCCACACCGACACCCTCAACGAGGCCGGCTTCGTCGGCGACACCCTCGCCGCCATAGCCGGCCGCTCCATCCACGCCTACCACACCGAAGGCGCCGGCGGCGGGCACGCGCCCGACATCATCACCGTCGTCTCCGAGGCCAACGTCCTGCCCAGCTCCACCAACCCCACCCGGCCGCACACCGTCAACACCGTCGACGAACACCTCGACATGCTGATGGTCTGCCACCACCTCAACCCGGCCGTCCCCGAAGACCTCGCCTTCGCCGAATCCCGCATCCGGCCGGGCACCATCGCCGCCGAGGACGTCCTGCACGACCTCGGAGCCATATCCATCATCTCCTCCGACTCCCAGGCCATGGGCCGCATCGGGGAGGTCGTCCTGCGCACCTGGCAGACCGCGCACGTGATGAAGGCACGGCGCGGAGCCCTGCCCGGCGACGGCCCCGCCGACAACGCACGGGCCCGGCGCTACGTCGCCAAATACACCATCAACCCCGCCGTCGCGCAGGGCCTCGACCACGAGATCGGCTCCGTCGAACAGGGCAAGCTCGCCGACCTCGTGCTCTGGGACCCCGCCTTCTTCGGCGTGCGCCCGCAGCTCGTCATCAAGGGCGGCCAGATCGCCTACGCGCAGATGGGCGACGCCAACGCGTCCATCCCCACCCCGCAACCCGTCCTGCCCCGGCCCATGTTCGGCGCCCACGGCCGCGCGCCCGCCTCCAACTCCCTCAACTTCGTCACCCAGTGGGCCATGGACGACGGGCTCCCGGAGCGGCTGGGGCTCGGCAAGCGGTTCGTTCCCATACGGTCCACGCGCGGCGTGACCAAGGCGGACATGCGCAACAACGACGCCAGGCCGAGGGTCGAGGTCGACCCCGACACGTTCACCGTCACCGTCGACGGCGAAGTCATCGAACCGCGGCCGACGGCGGAACTGCCGATGGCCCAGCGCTACTTCCTGTTCTGATGAGCACGACGACCGAGACCGCGGAGTCCCCCGCACCCCCGGCACGGGCCGGGACGGTGACGGGTGGCTTCGCCGCCCTCCTCGTCCTCGCGGACGGGCGCTTCCCCGCCGGAGGGCACGCGCACTCCGGCGGGGCGGAGGCCGCCGTCAAAGCCGGGCGGATCACCGACGGGCCGACCCTTGAGGAGTTCTGCCGGGGGCGGCTGCACACCGCCGGGCTCACCGCGGCCGCCCTCGCCGCGGCGGCCGCGGCCGGGCTCGACCCGCTCGCCCTCGACGACGCCGCGGACGCCCGCACCCCCGCGCCCGCC
>NZ_PXWG01000062.1 GCF_003011965.1 Streptosporangium nondiastaticum | reverse complement strand
GGCGGGTCTCGCCGTCACCGTCAACGTCGTGGAGGAGCTCGGCGCCGACGGATACGTGTACGGCACGGCCGAGGTCGGCGGCGAGCGGAAGGACCTCGTCGTCCGCGTCAACGGCCGTAACGTGCCCCTGACTGACTTCCCCGGTGCCCCCGATCCGAAGGCCCCCCGCAAGGGGCTCCGCGTGCTCGCCGCCATGTCCGGCGGCGTCGACTCCGCCGTCGCCGCGGCCCGCGCCGCCGAGGCCGGGCACGACGTGACCGGCGTGCACCTCGCGCTGTCCGCGAACCCGCAGTCGTTCCGGACGGGCGCCCGCGGCTGCTGCACGATCGAGGACTCCCGCGACGCCCGCCGCGCCGCGGACGTGATCGGCATCCCGTTCTACTGCTGGGACCTGGCGGAACGCTTCCGCGAGGACGTCGTCGAGGACTTCGTCGCCGAGTACGAGGCCGGCCGCACGCCCAACCCCTGCCTCCGCTGCAACGAGAAGATCAAGTTCGCGGCGCTGCTGGACAAGGCGCTCGCGCTCGGCTTCGACGCGGTGTGCACGGGCCACTACGCGACGGTCGTCACCAAGGACGACGGCACGCGCGAGCTGCACCGCGCCAGCGACATGGCCAAGGACCAGTCCTACGTCCTCGGCGTCCTGGACGACCGGCAGCTGGCCCACGCGATGTTCCCGCTGGGCGACACGGTGACCACGAAGGACGAGATCCGCGCGGAGGCGGAGCGCCGCGGCCTGGCCGTGGCGAAGAAGCCGGACAGCCACGACATCTGCTTCATCGCCGACGGCGACACCCGCGGCTTCCTCGCGCAGCGCCTCGGCCGGGCCGAGGGCGACATCGTCGACGAGACGGGCGCGAAGGTCGGCACGCACGAGGGCGCGTACGGCTTCACGATCGGCCAGCGCAAGGGCCTGCGGATCGGCCACCCGGCCCCGGACGGCAAGCCGCGCTACGTCCTGGACATCTCGCCGGTGAACAACACGGTGACGGTGGGCCCGGTGGAGGCGCTGGACGTCGCCGCCCTGACCGCCATCCGTCCCCGCTGGTGCGGCGCGGCCCCGCAGGGCCCCGGCACGTACACGGCCCAGCTGCGCGCCCACGGCGGCGAGACCGAGGTGACGGCGGAGCTCGTCGGGGACGAGCTCCGGGTCCGCTTCGCCGAGCCGGTCCGCGGCGTGGCCCCGGGCCAGGCGATCGTGCTGTACGACGGCACGCGCGTGGTCGGCTCGGCGACGATCGCCACGACCGAAAGGGCGCGGGCCGCGCAGGCGGCGCGGAGCGCCTGACCCGCACGGCCCGTCCGGGCGGTGCGCCCCCGTTACGACTTGGTGCGGGTCACGTTGTTGACCTCGCACTTGCCGCTGACGCTGGCGCCCGCCTTCGGCACGTACACCTGGGAGACGTCCTGCGTGTCGGTCTTGCCGGGGCCGACGAAGGGGATGGTGCGGTTGCGGGTTCCGATCACCATGCCATTGGAGTCGGTGAACTTCACGGAGAACGTGTAGGTGTAGTTGTCCGTGGCGCTGGGGTTGGTGACGCTGATCTTCGCGGTGATGCCGCGGGCGTCGCTGTAGTCACAGCTGACGATCTTCAGGTCGCGCGAGGCGCTCCCGCTGCCGCCACCGGTGGTGATGCCGCCCGAGGTGAGCCCGCTGGTGGACGTGCCGCCGCTCGTGGAACCGCCGGTGGTGAGGCCCCCGTCCGTGCTCGTGGAGCCGCCGGTCGTGCCTCCGGTCGTGCCGCCCGTCGTGGTGGTGCCGCCCGAGGTGGAGCTGCTGCTGTGGTGGCTTGAGCTGCCGCCGCTGCAGCTGCCGCCGTGGTGCCCGCGGGCTCCGGTCAGGGCGACGACGGCGATTCCGAAGACGGCGGCCGCGCGGACATGACGAAGCTTCACTGGAAAATTCCCCCGATGAACTGGCTGGAAACAGCGCCTGTTGACGCCCGGCTGACGAGTGCACGTCACGCTAACAGC
This sequence comes from Streptosporangium nondiastaticum, assembly GCF_003011965.1. Lineage (GTDB taxonomy): Bacteria > Actinomycetota > Actinomycetes > Streptomycetales > Streptomycetaceae > Streptomyces > Streptomyces nondiastaticus. The sequence continues at coordinate 34,828 of NZ_PXWG01000062.1, read as the reverse complement.
GCACTTACAAGGCTCCAAACCAGGCCGCTCCCTGTGACGAACCCGCAACCGAACGGGGCCCTGACAGGGACAGGAAACGGTCTGAAAACAGCCCACAGGGGCCCGGGCGGTGCGACCCCGTACGGACGGCACGTACGGTGGCGTTCATGAACATCGCCGTCTTCTGCTCCGCCGCCGACCTCGACGCCCGCTACACCGCTCCCGCCCGCGAGTTCGCCGAACTCATCGGCCGCGGCGGGCACACCCTGGTGTGGGGAGGCTCGGAGTCCGGCCTGATGAAGGTGATGGCCGACGGCGTGCAGGAGAGCGGCGGCCGACTGGTCGGCGTCTCGGTCGAGTTCCTCGCCGCGCGGGCGCGCGCGAACGCCGACGAGATGGTCGTCACCCGCGACCTCGCCGAGCGCAAGGCGCAGTTGCTCGCGCGCGCCGACGCCGTCGTCATCATGGTGGGCGGCACCGGCACGCTGGACGAGGCGACGGAGATCCTGGAGCTGAAGAAGCACGGCATCCACGACAAGCCCGTCGTCCTGCTCAACACGGCCGGCTTCTACGACGGCCTCAAGGCGCAGTTCCAGCGCATGGAGGACGAGGGCTTCCTGCCGCTGCCGCTGACCGCCCTCGTCTTCTTCGCGGAGGACGGGCTGGGCGCGATGGCGTACCTGGAGGAGTCCGCGGGCCTGCGCTAGCACCGCGGCCGCGCGCCCGCCCCCGCCGTAGGGCAAGCTGGCTCCCATGGCAACACATCTGATCACCGGGGCCGGCTCCGGCATCGGGGCGGCGGTCGCGCGCCGGCTCCTCGACCGGGGCGACGAGGTCCACCTCTTCGCGCGCGACGCGGGCCGGGCCAGGGAGCTGGCGGCGGAGTTCCCGGGCGCCCGCACGCTCGTGGCCGACCTGTCCAACCCGGACCGGCTCTCCTGGGCCCTCGACAAGCAGCCCCTGCCGGACCGCGTCGACACGCTCCTGCACATCGCCGGCGTCGTCGAACTCGGCGCCGTGGGCGAGCTGACGCCCAAGACGTGGAACAGCACGCTCGCCGCCAACCTGGTCTCCCCGGCGGAGCTGACCCGGCTGTTCCTGCCGCAGCTGCGCGTGACGAAGGGGCACGTCCTCTTCGTCAACTCCGGCGCCGGGCTGAACGCCCACGCCACGTGGAGCGCGTACGCCGCGAGCAAGCACGGCCTGAAGGCGCTCGCGGACTCGCTGCGCGCCGAGGAGCACGCGGCCGGCGTGCGCGTCACCAGCGTCTACCCGGGCCGCACCGCGACCCCGATGCAGGCGAAGGTGCACCAGCAGGAGGGCAAGCCGTACGACCCGGCGCGGTGGATCGACCCCGAGTCGGTCGCGACGACGATCCTGCTCGCGATCGACCTCCCGCGCGACGCGGAGATCAACGACCTGTCGGTCCGGCCCGGCCGCTGACGGCGGAAGCCCCCGGGGCCGGCCGCCCCGGGGGCTTCCCGCGTCCGCCCCAGCCGTCGCCCGGCTCGGCCTGCGCGGCCGCTGCCGCGCGCCCCGTAGGCTTCCTGCGTGAGCGACAAGAGCAACAACGAGCAGGGGCCCGGCGGCCGTCCGCCGGCAGCGGGGAAGATCTGGGGCGCGGGGGCGGCCACCGGCGTCGGATCGATGCCCGGGGGCGACGCCCGCGAGGCCGCGAAGACCGTCACCGGGTCCCTGGAGACCCTGCCGTACCTGCCGGAGCTGCCCGCCCGCGGCCCGGGCGCCGACATGATCGGCCGCACCACCGGCCTCCTGGTCGACGTCTACGCGCACGTCGAGCCCAGCGGATGGCGCGTCAGCGACCGGCCCGGGCGCGACACCAAGCGCGCCCGCTCCTGGCTGGGCGAGGACCTCGACGCCCTGGAGGAGTACACCCAGGGCTACGAGGGCGCGCTCAAGGTCTCCGCCGTCGGCCCCTGGACCCTCGCGGCGGCCCTGGAACTGCGCGGCGGCGAGGCCGCGCTCGGCGACGCCGGCGCCTGCCGCGACCTCACGGCCTCCCTCGCCGAGGGCCTGCGGGGCCACCTCGCCGACGTGCGGCGGCGGGTGCCCGGCGCTCAGGTCGTGCTCCAGCTGGACGAGCCCTCCCTGACGTCCGTCCTCACCGGGCGGGTCCGCACCGCCAGCGGGTACCGCACCTACCGGGCCGTCGACCGGGCCGTCGTGGAAGGCGCCCTGCGCGACCTCGTGACGGTCGCCCGCGAGGCCACCGGCCAGGCGCCCGTCGTGCACGCGTGCGCCCCCGGCGTGCCTTTCGCGCTGCTGCGCCGGGCCGGCGTCCAAGGCATCTCGTTCGATTTCTCGCTCTTCACCGAGCGTGAGGAAGAAGCGGTGGGAGAGGCGGTCGAGGCGGGGACGACGCTGTTCGTGGGCGTGGTGCCCGGCACGGACGGCCCGTTGTCAGACCCTGCCGGTAGCGTCATGGGTGTCAGGACGCTGTGGCGCAGGCTGGGGCTGGCACCGGGGACCCTCGCGGAGTCCGTGGTCGTCACTCCCTCGTGCGGCCTCGCGGGCGCTTCGCCCGCATATGCCCGCACGGCCCTCGCGCACTGCGTCCGGGCGGCGAAATCACTCGCAGACAACCCTGAGTGACGGCGCTCATGGATCAACGGGAGGACGAGACGGTGGCTGTCGAACAGCAGGGCGGACGGCAGGGCGGACAGCAGGGCGAAGAGCTCGCGGCGGGCTCCTCCGTGCCCGCACCGGCACGGGAGAAGCACGCCCTGCTGGCCGAGCAGGTCGAGGAGCACCGCTTCCGGTATTACGTCAAGGACGCCCCCGTCATCAGCGACGCCGAGTTCGACAAGCTGCTGCGCTCGCTGGAGGCCCTGGAGGAGAAGCACCCGGAGCTGCGCACGCCCGACTCGCCCACGCAGAAGGTCGCCGGGTCGTACGAAGCTGTGTTTACGGCGTTCTCCGCGGTCGAGCACCGCGAGCGCATGCTCTCCCTCGACAACGCCTTCGACGACGAGGAGCTCGCCGCCTGGGCCGAGCGCATCGCCAAGGACATCGGCGGCGGCACCGCGTACCACTTCCTGTGCGAGCTCAAGGTCGACGGCCTCGCCGTCAACCTCACCTACGAGCACGGCCGCCTCACCCGCGCTGCCACCCGCGGCGACGGCCGCACCGGCGAGGACATCACGCCCAACGTCCGCACGATCGCCGAGATTCCCGACCGCCTCAAGGGCGACCGCATCCCGGCCCTCGTCGAGGTGCGCGGCGAGGTCTACTTCCCCATGGAGAAGTTCGAGGAGCTCAACGCCGCCCTGGTGGAGGCCGGCAAGCCCCCCTTCGCCAACCCGCGCAACGCCGCCGCGGGCTCGCTGCGCCAGAAGGACCCGCGCGTCACCGCCACCCGGCCGCTGCACATGGTCGTCCACGGCGTCGGCGCGCGCGAGGGCTTCGACATCGACCGCCAGTCCCAGGCGTACGAACTGCTGCGCGAGTGGGGCCTGCCGACGGCGGCCCACGCCTCGGTCGTCGACGACCTCGCGGGCGTGCGGAAGTTCATCGCCCACTACGGCGAGCCCGCCGTGCGCCACTCCATGGAGCACGAGATCGACGGCGTCGTCGTCAAGCTCGACGAGATCCCCCTGCAGGGCCGCCTCGGCTCCACCTCCCGCGCCCCCCGCTGGGCCATCGCCTGGAAGTACCCCCCGGAAGAGGTCAACACCAAGCTCGTCGACATCCGCGTGGGCGTCGGCCGGACGGGCCGGGTCACGCCGTACGCCGTGGTCGAGCCGGTCACCGTCGCGGGCTCCGAGGTCGAGTTCGCCACCCTGCACAACCAGGAAGTCGTCAAGACCAAGGGCGTCCTCATCGGCGACACCGTCGTGCTCCGCAAGGCCGGCGACGTCATCCCCGAGATCCTCGGCCCCGTGGCCGACCTCCGGGACGGCACGGAGCGCGAGTTCGTGATGCCCGCCGAGTGCCCCGAGTGCGGCACGGAGCTGCGGCCCATGAAGGAGGGCGACATCGACCTCCGCTGCCCCAACGCCCGTTCCTGCCCCGCCCAGATCCGCGAGCGCCTCTTCTACCTCGCCGGCCGCAAGAGCCTCGACATCGAGAACCTCGGCTACGTCGCCGCCACCGCGCTGACCCAGCCCCTGGAGCCCGCCGAGCCGCCCCTGAAGAACGAGGGCGACCTGTTCGGCATGACCATCGAACAGCTGCTGCCCATCAAGTCCTACGTGGTCGACCCCGACTCCGGCCTGCCCAAGCGCGACCCGGAGACGGGCGAGCCGAAGGTCGTCACCTTCTTCGCCAACCAGAAGGGCGAGCCGAAGAAGAACGCCCTCGCCATGCTGTCCAACATCGAGGCCGCCAAGCAGCGACCGCTCGCCCGCATCCTCACCGGGCTGTCGATCCGGCACGTGGGGCCCGTCGCCTCGGTCGCCCTCGCCCGCGAGTTCCGCTCGATCGACCGCATCGCGGAGGCCAGCGAGGAGGAGCTGGCCGCGGTGGACGGCGTCGGCGCGATCGTCGCCGCCGCCGTCAAGGAGTGGTTCGCCGAGGACTGGCGCCGCGAGATCATCGAGAAGTGGCGGGCCGCCGGCGTCCGCATGGAGGAGGAGGCCGCCGAGGACGAGGGCCCGCGCCCCCTCGCCGGCCTCACCGTCGTCGTCACCGGCACCCTCTCCTCCTACACCCGCGACGGCGCCAAGGAGGCCCTGCAGAGCCGGGGCGCCAAGGTCACCGGCTCGGTGTCGAAGAAGACGGACTTCGTCGTCGTCGGCGACAACCCCGGCTCCAAGTTCGACAAGGCCATGCAGCTGAAGGTGCCCGTCCTGGAGGAGGACGGCTTCGCCGTGCTCCTCGCCGAAGGCCCCGACGCCGCACGCGAAGCGGCCGTTCCGCAAGAGGGCGCGGAAGCGGCCGGGGGCGCGGGCGAGGACGGGAGCGCCCACAGCGAGGCGTAGCGGACGGGGGGTGCGGGTAGCCCCTTCGCACCCCCTCCGTACCCCCTTCGTCACCTCCGCCGCCACCCGCCCCACGCGAAGCGGCACCGCCACCGGAAGGCAGGTCCGCACACCGGTCGCCACCCCAGCGGAGTAATGCCCGCATAGTCAGTGGGCATTACCCCTACAGCGCATACCAGATGGCTACAAGAGGCCGGATCCCAATCGGGCAACCGCTGCCGATCGCTGCCCGCCGTAGCCTTCTGCGGCCTACTGTTGAGATGTGCGCCTGCCGTGGCGCGGGCACCGCCGGCTGTGAGAGGGACGGGCATGAAACCCACCGACAGCGCCGAACCGGCATCCCGGCTGCGCCGGGTTCCTCCGCCCGCGCTGCCGACGGTCTGCGTCACCGTGGCGGCGGTCGCGCTCGCCGCCGGCGTCTTCCGGGTGATCGGCGCGGGCCACTCCGTCTTCCCCGGACACGCCGTCGGCGCTTCCCTGGCCGTCCTCACCGGCCTCATCGTCGCGCACCTCGTCGCCCTCGGGCGCGACCGCTGGTGGGGCGGCACGGGCTCCGGAGCCGCCCTCACCCTCGCCGTCCTGCTGCTCTACGGCTGGCTGCCCGCCGTCCTCATCAGCATCGCCGTCGTCCTGCTCGTCGCCACCGCCCGCCGCCACCGCTGGCGCCAGGCCTTACTCCACGGTGCCGTCGACATCCTCGGCATCGGCGCCGCCGGCCTCGCCCTCGCCGTGTGCGGCGTCGTCTCCACCGTCGAGAACCCCTGGATGCCCGACGAGTGGCCGCTCACCGCCATCCCCAAAGTGGCCCTCGCCGCCTTCCTCTACCTCGCCGTCACCCGCGCCCTGCTCTGGTACTCCATGGCGCCCCGCGCCGGCCTCAGCACCATCGCCCGCACCGCCCTCGTCCGGCAGGCCCTCGTCGGCGGCGCCCTGCTCGGCATCGCCCCGCTGATCGCCGTCGTCGCCGACCACGCGCCGCTGCTGCTGCCGCTGTTCGCCGTCCCCCTCATCGCCCTCGACTCCACCCTGTGGATCGCCCGCGCCCGCGCCGAGGAGCAGCTGCGCGATCCGCTCACCGGACTGCCCAACCGCCAGTGGCTCCTGGAGCGCACCTGGAGCGCCCTCGACGAGGCCGAGCGCGCCGGCACCCGCTCCGCGCTCGTCCTCATCGACCTCGACCGCTTCCGCTCCGTCAACGACACCCTCGGCCACCTCGCCGGGGACAGGCTGCTGCTGCAGATAGCGGAGCGGCTGCGCCTCGCCCTGCCGCGGGACGCCGAGGCGGCGCGGCTCGGCGGCGACGAGTTCGCGGTGCTGCTGCCCACCGCGGACTCCCTCACCGGCGCCCAGCGCGTGGCCCGTTCCCTCGTCGCCGCGCTCGGCTCGCCCCTCGACCTCGACGGGCTCACCCTCGTCCTGGAGGCCAGCGCCGGCGTCGCCGTCTACCCCGACCACGCCCTCGACGCCGAGGGGCTGCTGCGCCGCGCCGACGTCGCCATGTACCAGGCCAAGCGCGACCGCAGCGGCGTCGAGGTCTACGAGGCGCGGCGCGACGGCAACACCCCCGACCGGCTCGGCCTCCTCGGCGACCTGCGGCGCGCGCTCGACGCGGGCGACGTCGAACTGCACTACCAGCCCAAGGTCGGTTTCGACGGGCACGTCGAGGGGCTGGAGGCGCTGGTGCGCTGGGTCCACCCCGAGCGGGGCCGCGTCTCCCCGGACGAGTTCATCGCGATCGCCGAATCGTCGGGGCTGATGCCCCGGCTGACCGAGTACGTCCTGGAGACCGCCCTCGGGCAGGTCGCGAAGTGGCGGGCCATGGGCCTGGAAGTGCCCGTCGCCGTCAATGTCTCGCCGCGCGACGTCCACACCCCCGGGTTCGCGGGCTCGGTCGCGGCGCGGCTCGCCCGGCACGGGGTCCCTGCCGGGGCGCTGCAGCTGGAGATAACCGAGCACGTCCTGCTGGAGGACCCGCAGCGGGCGGCGGACACGCTCGCGGGGCTCACCGGGCACGGCGTGAAGATGTCCCTGGACGACTTCGGCACGGGCTATTCGTCGCTGGTCCACCTCCGCCGGCTCCCGGTGAGCGAACTGAAGATCGACCGGTCGTTCGTGGCCCGGCTCGCCATCGACAACGAGGACGCGGAGATCGTCCGCTGCACGCTCGACCTCGCGCATTCCCTCGGACTGCTCGTCGTCGCCGAGGGCGTCGAGGACGACGAGACGTGGGAGCGGCTGCGGGACCTGGGCTGCGACGCGGTCCAGGGCTGGCTCGTCGCCGCGGCCATGCCGCCGGACGAGACGACGGCCTGGCTCCGCCTCCGCAACGAGTCCGGCTGGCACCGGGAGGCCGACCGCGTCACCGCGGCGGCGTCCGCCCCCGCGGAGGAGGATGCGGTCACGTAGGGGTCGCGCCCGGTCCGGCACCGCCGGTCACCTCCGGTGCGGGCGGGTCGCCGTCGCGGCGGGAGCAAGTGTCCGGCGCTGCCGGACAGCTCCGAAGCGTGTCCGGTGGCACCGGGCGCCCCGGCGCCGAGGAAGTCCGGCACCGCCGGTCACCCCGGTGGGGCTTGCGCGCCGCGGCGGCGGAAGGACACACCCGGGCGAGCCCGTACGGGCCGGGCGCGGCGCCCGCACTCTCCTCCGCCGCGACGGCGGCCCGCCCCCGCCGGGGAATCCGGCGGTGCCGAACGACCCCGCGCCCGCGGGGCAGGCGGGCCCCGGCGGTGCCGGAGCGCACCCCCGTCGCAGCCACGCGGAAAGCGTTTAGCAGGCACGGCTCCCGGAGCCATAGGATTGGGCGCACAACACGCCCAGAATCCGTCACAAACCCTGAGGATCGCCGCATGCCTGGCATCACGCGCGAGGAGGTAGCCCACCTCGCCCGGCTGGCACGTCTGGAGCTCAAGGACGAAGAGCTCGAGCACTTCGCCGGCCAGCTCGACGACATCATCGGCGCGGTCGCCCGCGTCTCCGAGGTCGCCGAGCAGGACGTTCCCCCGACGTCCCACCCGCTGCCGCTGACCAACGTCATGCGCCCGGACGAGGTCCGTCCGTCGCTGACCCCGCAGGAGGCGCTCTCCGGCGCCCCCGCCCAGGAGCAGCAGCGTTTCAAGGTGCCGCAGATCCTGGGGGAGGACTAAACCGCTATGACGGACATCATCAAGCTCACCGCCGCCGAGATCGCGGAGAAGATCGCCTCCGGCGAGCTCACCGCCGTCCAGGTCACCGAGGCCCACCTGGCCCGCATCGAGGCCGTGGACGAGAAGGTGCACGCCTTCCTCCACGTGGACCGCGAGGGCGCCCTCGCCCAGGCCCGCGAGGTCGACGCCAAGCGCGCCCGCGGCGAGAAGCTCGGCCCGCTGGCCGGCGTCCCGCTCGCGCTGAAGGACATCTTCACCACCAAGGGGATCCCGACCACGGTCGGCTCGAAGATCCTCGAAGGCTGGATCCCGCCGTACGACGCGACGCTCACCAAGCGCCTGAAGGACGCGGACGTCGTCATCCTCGGCAAGACCAACATGGACGAGTTCGCGATGGGCTCCTCCACGGAGAACAGCGCCTACGGCCCGACCGGCAACCCCTGGGACCTCACCAAGATCCCCGGCGGCTCCGGCGGCGGCTCCAGCGCGGCCCTCGCCGCGTACGAGGCCCCGCTCGCCATCGGCACGGACACCGGCGGCTCGATCCGCCAGCCCGCCGCCGTCACCGGCACGGTCGGCGTCAAGCCCACCTACGGCGCGGTCTCGCGCTACGGCATGGTGGCGTTCTCCTCCTCCCTCGACCAGGGCGGCCCCTGCGCCCGCACGGTCCTGGACGCGGCCCTGCTGCACGAGGTCATCGCCGGCCACGACCCGATGGACTCCACGTCCATCGACGCCCCGGTCCCGCCGGTCGTCGAGGCGGCCCGCAACGGCTCCGTCGCCGGCATGCGCGTCGGCGTCGTCAAGCAGTTCCGCGGCGAGGGCTACCAGGCCGGCGTCCTGCAGCGCTTCGACGAGTCGGTGGAGCTGCTGAAGGAGCTTGGCGCCGAGATCGTCGAGCTGGACTGCCCGTCCTTCGACCTGGCCCTGGCCGCGTACTACCTGATCGCGCCGTCCGAGTGCTCCTCGAACCTGGCCCGCTTCGACGGCCTGCGCTACGGCCTGCGGACCGGCGACGACGGCACCCGCTCGGCCGAGGACGTCACCGCCCTCACCCGCGAGGCCGGCTTCGGCCCCGAGGTCAAGCGCCGCGTCATGCTCGGCACGTACGCCCTGAGCTCGGGCTACTACGACGCCTACTACGGCTCGGCGCAGAAGGTCCGCACGCTCATCACGCGCGACTTCGAGAAGGCGTTCGAGCAGGTCGACGTGATCGTCTCGCCGACCACCCCGACCACCGCCTTCGCGATCGGCGAGCGCGCCGACGACCCGATGGCGATGTACCTCGCGGACCTGTGCACCATCCCGACCAACCTGGCGGGCAACGCCGCCATGTCGCTGCCGTGCGGCCTGGCGCCCGAGGACAACCTGCCGGTCGGTCTGCAGATCATCGCTCCCGCCCTGAAGGACGACCGGCTCTACAAGGTCGGTGCCGCGGTCGAGGCCGCGTTCACCGCTCGCTGGGGCCACCACCTGCTTGAGGAGGCACCGTCGCTGTGAGCACCGAGGTGAGCAAGACGAGCGCTCTGAAGAAGGCCAAGGGCTTCAAGAAGTCCAAGCCCGGCACGTACCTGTCGATCGGCACCACGCTGTTCGGCGCGGTCAGCGTGATGAAGCAGGCGAAGAAGGCGCGCGGCGAGCAGGACACGCTCCAGCTGGTCGACGCCATCGTCTCCGCCGCCGCCATCGCCACCGGCGTCGCGCTGCTGGTGCGCGAGCTGCGCCGGATGAACAGCGACGACGTCCTCGCGGACTGAGCCAGGACCTGAGAGGTTAGTTTTCCGTGACCGTCACTGAACTGGTGTCGTACGAGGACGCGCTGGCTTCCTACGACCCCGTCATGGGCCTGGAGGTCCATGTCGAGCTCGGCACCAAGACGAAGATGTTCTGCGGCTGCTCCACGGAGCTGGGCGCGGACCCCAACACCCAGACCTGCCCGGTCTGCCTCGGCATGCCCGGCGCCCTGCCCGTGGTCAACGCCATCGGCGTCGAGTCCGCCATCAAGATCGGTCTCGCGCTGAACTGCGAGATCGCCGAGTGGTGCCGCTTCGCCCGGAAGAACTACTTCTATCCGGACATGCCGAAGAACTTCCAGACTTCCCAGTACGACGAGCCGATCGCCTTCAACGGCTACCTCGACGTGCAGCTGGAGGACGGCGAGGTCTTCCGCGTGGAGATCGAGCGCGCCCACATGGAGGAGGACACCGGCAAGTCCACGCACGTGGGCGGTGCCACCGGCCGCATCCACGGCGCCCAGCACTCCCTGCTGGACTACAACCGCGCCGGCATCCCGCTCATCGAGATCGTCACCAAGCCGATCGAGGGCGCGGGCGAGCGGGCCCCCGAGGTCGCCAAGGCGTACGTCGCCGAGCTCCGCGAGCTCATCAAGGCGCTGGGCGTCTCCGAGGCCCGCATGGAGATGGGCCAGATGCGCTGCGACGTGAACCTGTCGCTGCGCCCGAACGGCACCGAGAAGTTCGGCACCCGCTCCGAGACCAAGAACGTCAACTCGCTGCGCTCCGTCGAGCGCGCGGTGCGCTTCGAGGTCCAGCGGCACGCCTCCGTCCTCTCGGCCGGCGGCACGATCGTGCAGGAGACCCGCCACTTCCACGAGGAGGACGGGTCGACGACGTCCGGCCGCATCAAGGAAGAGGCCGAGGACTACCGCTACTTCCCCGAGCCGGACCTGGTGCCGGTGGCCCCTTCCCGCGAGTGGGTGGAGGAGCTGCGGGGGACCCTGCCCGAGCTGCCGCGCGTGCGCCGCAACCGCCTCCGCGAGGAGTGGGGCGTCAGCGAGCACGACATGCAGTCGATCCTCAACGCGGGCGCGGTCGACCTGATCACCGCCACCGTCGAGGCCGGTGCCGACTCCGCCGCCGCCCGCAAGTGGTGGATGGGCGAGCTGGCCCGCAGCGCCAACGAGTCCGGCACGGACCTCGCGGCGCTGCCGATCACCCCGGCGCAGGTCGCCCGGGTGGCGGCGCTCGTCGCCGAGGGCTCCCTCAACGACAAGCTGGCCCGCCAGGTCATCGAGGGCGTGCTCGCGGGCGAGGGCGGCCCGGACGAGGTCGTCGAGAAGCGCGGCCTGAAGGTCGTCTCCGACGACAGTGCCCTGGGTGCTGCCGTGGACGAGGCCATCGCGGCCAACGCGGGCATCGCGGACAAGATCCGCGCCGGCAAGGTCGCGGCGGCCGGTGCGCTGGTCGGCGCGGTCATGAAGGCCACGCGCGGCCAGGCCGACGCGGCCCGGGTCCGGGAGCTCATCCTGGAGCGCCTCGGCGTCGAAGGCTGACCTTCCGCTTCGTGCCTGACGATTCATGGCCGCCCCTTTTCGGAGGGGCGGCCATTGTCTGTCCGGAATTATGCCGGGAATGGCTGGTTCCTTGCCCTCTATGGCCTTCGCGGCCCCCGTCCGGCATGATCCCGGAAGTGGGCGGGCCCACCGTGTGCCCGTCACCGAGGTATGGGGGTTGGCACATGAGACGGTTGAGCAGGGCGCTGGCGGCGGTGACCCTGGCGGGCGCCGGCCTGCTGGCCACGACGGTCCCGGCCGGCGCGGCGCCGCAGCAGGCGGGCCGGGCCGCCACCGAGGCGAAGTGCGAGGCGGGCTGGGGGAGCCTGACCAAGACGGCCACGACGTCCGCGTACAAACCGCTCCTGGACATCCGGGCGGGCAAGCACGAGTGCTTCGACCGCCTGGTCTTCGACGTCCAGGGCATCGGCGACCACCGCATCGGCTACCGCGTCGAGTACGTGGACCAGCTGCACCAGGACGGCTCGGGCGACCCGATCGCCGTCGCCGGGGGAGCGGTCCTGGCCGTCCGCGTGTCCGCCCCGAGCTACGACCCGAACACCGGTGAGACCCGCTACCCCGGCCGCGCCGGACAACCGCTGACCGGTGTGGACCTCACCGGCTTCAGGACGTTCCAGGACACCCGCTTCGCCAGCAGCTTCGAGGGCGAGACCCTCGTCGGCGTCGGCGTCCGCGCGCGCCTGCCCTTCCGCGTCTTCCAGGAGCGCAACCGCATCGTCGTGGACGTCGCCCACAGCTGGCGGTCCCTGGGCTGAGCGGCCCCCCGCACCCCCGTGCGGGGCCCCGCGCACCCCCGTGTGGGGTGGGCCACAAAGCGGACAAAGGATCTTTTCCGGCTGTCACAGTGGTTCGGCAAGGGGCCCCTCCGCATCGTCTGCACCCGATGCGCTCCGGGGCCCCGAGCCCAGTAGCCCCAGCGCTCGGAACAGCACGGGTCGGCATCCCGGCGAGCTCGACGCGATACCCGGGAAGCAGCCCGTATGACCTCACTCGCACGGTGGTGCCTGCGCCGCCGCACCGCCGTCATCGTGCTGTGGCTCGTCGCCCTCGCGGGCACCGCGGCCGCCGCCCTGCTCAGCGGCCCGGCCTACTCGAACGACTACGCCGTGCCCGGCACCGAGGCCGCCCGCGCGAGCGCTCTCCTCGACGCCGGCTTCCCCGGCCAGGGCGGCGACGACACCATCGTCTGGCACACCGACCGCGGCACCGTGCGCGCCGCCGCCGTCGAGCAGCGCATGACCGAGGTCCTGCACGAGGTGGCCGCGCTCCCCGGCGTCGAGGCCGTCAGCGGCCCGTACAGCGGCCCCGACGGCGCCGCCCGGATCAGCGCCGACGGGCACACCGCGTACGCCTCCCTCACCTTCACGGACGCCGCCCCCGGCAAGGGCCTCGCCAAGAAGGCCGTCGACACCGCGCGGTCCGCGGCGGACGGCAACCTCCAGGTCGCCCTGGGCGGCACCGGCATCGCCGGCGCGGAGGGCAAGGGCGGGCACCTCAGCGAGATCATCGGCATCGCCGTGGCGGCCGTCGTGCTCTTCGTCGTCTTCGGCTCGCTCGCCGCGAGCCTGCTGCCGATCGCCACCGCCCTCGTGGGCGTCGGCACCGCCTCCATGGGCACCCAGCTGCTCGGCCACGTCATGAACGTCGCCGACTTCGCGCCCATGCTCGGCACCCTCATCGGCCTCGGCGTGGGCATCGACTACGCCCTGTTCATCGTCACCCGGCACCGCAAGGGCCTGCGGGCCGGCCTGCCCGTGGCCCTCGCGGCCGAACGGGCCGTGGCCACCACCGGCCGCGCCGTCGTCTTCGCGGGCGGCACCGTGTGCGTCGCGCTGCTCGGCATGCTCATCCTGCGGCTGAGCTTCCTCAACGGCGTCGCCATTGCCGCCTCGCTCACCGTCGTCCTCACCGTCGCCGCATCCGTCACGCTGCTGCCCGCGCTCCTCGGCGTCATCGGCCACCGCGCCCTCGGCCGCCGCGAGCGCCGCCGCCTCGCGGCCGGCGGCCCCGGCCCCGACGAGCAGCCCACCGGCGCGGCCGCCCGCTGGTCCGCGTTCGTCGAGCGTCACCCCAAGCTGCTGGGCACCCTGGCGGCCGCCGTCATGCTCGTGCTCGCGGTGCCCACGCTCTCCCTCCACCTCGGCACCTCGGACCAGGGGACCGGCCCGGCCTCGTCCACGACCCGGCAGGCGTACGACATGCTCGGCCGCGGCTTCGGCCCCGGTGTCAACGGCCCCCTGACGCTCGTGGCCGGCCTGGACAGCGCCGCCGACCGGCTCGCCTTCACCAAGCTCCCGGAGGCCCTGCGGCACACCGAGGGCGTCGCCGCCGCGTCGCCCGCCGAGGTGAACACCAGCGGCGACACGGGCGTCATCAGCGTCATCCCCACCACCTCCCCGCAGTCGCGCGACACCAGCGACCTCGTGGACCGGCTGCGCGGCACCGTGCTGCCGAAGGCCACCGCAGGCACCGGCGTGGACGTCCACGTGGGCGGCATGACCGCGAGCTACGACGACTTCGCCGGGATCATCCTCGGCAAGCTGCCGCTCTTCGTCGGCACCGTCGTCGGCCTGGGCTGCCTGCTGCTCCTGCTGGCCTTCCGCAGCATCGGCATCCCCCTGAAGGCCGCGGTCATGAACATCGCCGCCGTCGCCTCGTCCTTCGGCGTCGTCGTCGCGATGTTCCAGTGGGGCCGGGGCAGCGAGCTCCTCGGCCTCGGCGGCGCGGGCCCGATAGAACCGTTCCTGCCCGTCGTCATGGTCTCGGTCCTCTTCGGGCTGTCCATGGACTACCAGGTCTTCCTGGTCAGCCGGATGTACGAGGAGTGGCTGGCCACGCGCGACAACCGCCGCGCGGTGCGGGTCGGCCTCGCCGAGACCAGCCGCGTCATCAACTCCGCGGCGGTGATCATGATCTCGGTCTTCCTGGCCTTCGTGCTCAGCGGCGACCGTGTCATCGCGATGTTCGGCATCGGCCTCGCCACCGCCGTCGCCCTCGACGCCTTCGTGCTGCGCACGCTGCTGGTCCCGGCCCTCATGCACATGCTCGGCGGCGCCAACTGGTGGCTGCCCGCGTGGCTGGACCGCCGCCTGCCCCGGATCAGCATCGAGCCGCCCGAGCCGGTGGAGCCGCTCGCGCCCGTGGCGGCGGAGCCGGAGGCCTCCGGGGTCAGTCCTGAGCGGAGCCTTGCTGCGGCAGGCGTATGACCACGCGGCCCGAGTCGAGGTCGACCGGGCCGCGGGCGGGATCGGCGTCGCCGGTGTCCTCACGGGTGAGTTCCAGGCGCTTCTGCTCGTCGTGCGCGTGTTTCCGGCCCGGTGCGAACACTTCCTCGAAAATGTTGAACATCCCGACTCCCGTCGCCGTCCCGTCCGTCCAGCATAGGCGGACGGATGTACGGTCCACGGGAATCGGCGGCGGAGCGCGTCAGCTCACTTCCAGGCGCAGGACGCGGTCGTCCTCCGCGCCCGGCTTCCCGCGCCCGTCGGTGTTGCTCGTCGTCACCCAGAGCCCGCCGTCGTCCGTGGCGAGCACCGTGCGCAGCCGCCCGTACTCGCCCTGCAGGAACGCCTGCGGGGCGGCCACGGGCCTGGTGCCGTCCAGGGGGATCCGCCACAGGCGCTCGCCGCGCAGGCCCGCCATCCACAGCGACCCCTTGGCGTACGCGAGGCCGCTGGGGGAGGCGTCCGCGGTCTTCCACTGCTCGACGGGGTCGGTGTAGCCGGACCTGCCCGCCCTGCCCTCGGCGACGGGCCAGCCGTAGTTGCCGCCCGGCCGGATCAGGTTGAGCTCGTCCCAGGTGTCCTGGCCGAACTCCGACGCCCACAGGCGCTCGCCCGCGTCCCACGCCAGGCCCTGCACGTTGCGGTGGCCGGAGGAGTAGACCACCGAGTCCCCGTCGGGGTTGCCGTACGCGGGGCGGCCGTCCGGCGTCATGCGCAGGATCTTCCCCCCGAGCGGCTTCGGGTCCTGCGCCGGGCCGCGCTGCCCGGCCTCGCCCGTGCCGGCGTAGAGCATCCGGTCCGGGCCGAAGGCGATGCGCCCGCCGTTGTGGATCGTGCCCTTGGGGATGCCGCGGAGCACCGTGTCGGGAGCCCCCAGCCGCTGCCCCGCCGGCTTGCCCTCGTCGTAGCGCAGGCGGGCGATGCGGTTGTCCGAGTCGGTGGTGAAGTACGCGTACACCAGCCGGTCGGTGGCGAAGTCGGGGGAGACCGCGAGGCCCAGCAGGCCGCCCTCTCCGCCCTTGACGACACCGGGCACCTCGCCGACCTCGGTCTGCGCGCCGTCCTTGGCGGCCACCCGGACGATCTTCCCCGTGTCGCGGGAGCCGATCAGGAGGTCACCGCCGGGCAGCGCGGCGACGCCCCACGGCGTGCCGAGCTTCGTGGTGAGCGTCCGGACGACCTTGACCGAGCCGGTGGCCGGCGCGGGAGAGGCCCCCGGGGCGCCCGAAGAGGCCGCGGCGCCGGGCGACTTGGCGGAGGAACCCTGCCGCGGCCCCTCGCCGGGGAAGCCGTCCTCGCTCGAACAGCCGGCGGCGGCGAGCAGCGCGGCGGCGGCCAGGGCGGCGGCGGCCAGGGCGGCGGCGCGGATACGGGCACGGGGACGTCGTCGCACGGTGCGGGTTCCTCTCGCCGGGAGCGCTTCTCGTTCAGTCGGCACTGTGCCATACGGCGGGGGCGCAGCCCCGACTTCGTACGGCCGGCGGGCACCGCCGGTCAGCCCGTGGGGGTGAACCGCCGCTGCGGCGGAGGAAAAGCGCCCGGGGGCGGGCCGATCGCCGCCACAGCGGCGGGATCCGGGCTGCCGGGAACCGGCCCGAGCTCGCCCGCCGCAACGGCGTGCGACCGCCGCCGCGAGGAGCCGGCTCACCCCTCTCCGCCGCAACGGCGTTGCGTCACCGCGGCGAGGGTCCGGCGGAATGCGTCCCGGTTGCACCGGGCGGAAGCGCCGTGCCGGTGAGGCCCCGGCTCACACGTGTCCGCCGCATCGGCGCAGAGCCACCGCGGCGAGGGTCCGGCGGAGTGTGCACCCGGGTTGCGGCGGACGGGAGGCCGGCGGCGAGGGCTCCGCCTGCAACTGCCCGCCGCAACGGCGAACAGCCACCGCGGCGAGCGTCCGGCGGAATGCGCGCCTGCGGAAGCCGTACGTTCGCAGGGGTCCGCCCGAAGGGCAGTCAGTCCCACGACCCCAACGCCCGTGGCAGCCCCGCTATCTCCGCGAGATCCTCCGGTGTCAGCCGCAGCCGCGAGGCTGCGGCGTTCTGCACCGCCCACACCGGCTTCTTCGTGCCCGGCACGGGTATGACGTGCCGGCCCTGGGCCAGCACCCACGCGAGCGCGACCTGCGCGGCCGTCGCGTCGTGGCGCAGCGCGACCCGCCGCAGCCCCGCCACGATCGGCTGGTTGGCGGCCATCATCTCGGCGGTGAAGCGGGGGTGGCGGGCCCGCAGGTCCTGCGGTTCGAAGCCCTGCCCGGGCGTCAGCGTGCCGCTGAGGAAACCGTTTCCCAGGGGCATCGCGGCCAGCAGGCCGACACCCCGGGAGGCGCACCAGGGCACCAGCGCGTCGAGCGCCTCCCTGGACCACACCGACAACTCCGCCTGCACACAGCTCACCGGGAACACCTGCTGCACCCGTTCGAGCTGTCGTATCGTCGCGTCGTACAGCCCGGCGCGCGACCTGCGGCGCACCCGGGCACCGATCGCGCACCAGCCGAGTGCCCGCACCTTGCCCGCGGAGACCAGCTCCGCCATGGCCCCCCAGGTCTCCTCCACCGGCACTTCGGGGTCCGGCCGGTGCAGCTGGTACATGTCGATCACATCGGTCTGCAGCCGGCGCAGGGAGGCGTCGCACGCGCGCTTCACGTACCCCGGGCGGCCGTTGGCGACGACGTGGCTGTCGCCCACCAGCAGCCCGCATTTGGTCGACACGAACGCCTCGGAACGCCTCTCCCGCAGCACCCGCCCCACCAGCAGCTCGTTGGTGAACGGCCCGTACATGTCGGCGGTGTCCAGCAGAGTCGTTCCTGCGTCGAGCGCCGCGTGCACCGTGCGCAGCGCGGTCTCCCCGCTCTGCTGGGAGGCGGTGTATCCCCAGTGCATGGGCATGCACCCCAGGCCGATCGCGCCCGCTTCGAGCGCCGTCGCACCGATATTCCTGCGCTCCACCGGCCGTACCCCTCCCGTTCCTCGCCCCCAAAGCTAACCTCTGCCGTCCGGCCCGATCGCATAGCCTCCAGGCATGAGTGCAGATGACAGCGGTTCCGGCCGCCCCCTGGTCTGGCTGCCCTTCCCGCCCGAGCGGATCGGGGAACTGCCGGAGAGCCTCGACTACGCCTTCTGGGACGGCGGCCCGGAGTACCCGACCGACCCCGCCCGCTGCGACTTCTACGCGGTCCCGTACGTCACCGACCCCGAGCCGTGCCTGCGCCCGCTGGCCGCGATGACGCGCGTACGGGTCGTGCAGGCGCTCACCGCGGGCGTGGACCACCTGCTGCCCGCCGTGCGGCACCTGCCGGAGGGCGCCGTGCTGTGCAACGCCCGCGGGCTGCACGACGCGAGCACCGCCGAACTGGCCCTGACCCTCACGCTCGCCTCGCTGCGCGACATCCCCGGCTTCGTGCGCGCGCAGGACGCGGGGGAGTGGCGGCAGGGCTTCCGGCCCGCGCTGGCCGACAAGTCGGTGCTCATTGTGGGTTACGGTTCGATCGGCAGCGCCATCGAGGACCGGCTCGCGCCCTTCGAGTGCGCGCGGGTCACACGCGTCGCGCGCTCCGCGCGGGACAGTGCGCGCGGTCCCGTGCACCCGATCGCCGCCCTGCCCGGCTTGCTCCCCGACGCCGACGTCGTGGTGCTCGCCACGCCGCTGACCGAGGAGACCCGGGGACTCGTCAACGCCGGTTTCCTGGCCAGGATGAAGGACGGGGCGCTGCTGGTGAACGTCGCGCGCGGTCCCGTCGTCGACACCAAGGCCCTCCTGGCCGAACTGGACGCAGGTCGGCTGCGTGCCGCGCTGGACGTCACGGACCCCGAACCGCTGCCGCCGGGCCACCCGCTGTGGAGCGCTCCGGGGGTGCTCATCACCCCCCATGTGGGTGGGCCCTCCTCGGCCTTCATGCCCCGCGCGGCGCGGCTGCTCCGCGATCAGCTGGCCAGATTCGCTCTGGACGCGCCACTGCAAAATGTCGTAGTCACAGCCCGCTAGTTACCACGTAGAGGTACCGTTCGACTGCACTCAGTGTCCATAACCCCGTGGCTGATTACGCTATGTATATGAGCTATGTCCCTGAGTGACGAGTCTGGTGTATCGTCCGGACGGGGGCTGCGGCGTGCACGGGAACGGCCGCAGCGAGGACCGGAACTCGAGGGGGGCGACGGGCGATGCACGGCCAATGGACGATCAACCCGACGCGGCTCACGCACCGACCACGACCGCACCGTGCCCTGCACCGTGCACCGCGCCCGCACTGCGTGGCGACCCTGCTCCTGTGGCTCCCATGGGTCCCGCTGCTGCGGACGGCGGCGCGGTGAGCGCCCCAGGAGCGGCCCTGCCCCGCCCGTCCGGCGGCACGGGCCCGGTCTCCCAGCTCCTGCTGGCCCTCGTCTGCGGCGGCTACGCCACGGGGGCGGCCTTCGGCTGGGGATCGAGCGAGCTCGCCTCCGCCATGGGCGACTTCGGCCTCGGCGGGGCCGCCGTGCTCGCCGCCGTCTCCTGCTTCTGGTACGGGCGCACGCACCGCACCCGGTTCCGCCTCGCGTGGTTCCTCTTCGCGGCGTCCTCCGCCATGGCAGGTCTCGGCAACGTTGTCTGGGGCTGGTACGAGGTCGTCCTCGACGCCCGCGTGCCGACGCCGTCCATCGCCGACTTCTGCTTCCTGCTCTTCGCGCCGCCGGCCATCATCGGCCTGCTGGTCCTCGCCCGCCGCCCCGTCACCCGGGCCGGCTGGGTGTGCCTGGCCCTCGACGCGTGGCTCACCGGCGGCTCGCTGCTCACGCTCTCCTGGAGCCTGGCGCTCGCCCACACCGCCCACTTCGAGGGCGAGAGCGTCGCGCACGCCGCGCTCTCCCTGGCCTATCCGCTGCTGGACATCGCCCTGGTGTCCATGGTGCTGGCGCTGCACTTCCGGCGCTCGACGGCCAACCGCTCGGCCATCAACACCGCCATCGCGGCCCTCGCCCTGACGGTCCTGTGCGACGCCCTGTTCACCTCACCGCTGCTGCGCTCGCACTACCGCTCGGGCCAGATCCTCGACGCGGGCTGGTTCGCGGGCTACATGCTCATGGCGTACGCCCCCTGGGTCGCCCGCGAGGAGGGCGACGACGCCCCGGCCCGCTCGGCCCAGCACCCGCACCACCCCAGCCGCCCCATCGCCGGCTCCCTCGCGGCCCTCACGCCGTACCTGGCCGCCGCCGTGTGCACCCTGGGCATCCTCTACAACGTCCTGGACGGCCACCAGGTCGACAAAGTCGTCCTGTTCACCGGCTGCACGGTCGTCCTGGCCCTGGTCATCCGCCAGGGCATCATGCTGCTGGACAACATCTCCCTCACCCAGGAACTGGCCCAGAAGGAGAACCACTTCCGCTCCCTCGTCCAGGGCTCCAGCGACGTCATCATGATCGCCGCGCCCACGGGCATACTGCGCTACGTCAGCCCGGCCGCCGCCGGCGTCTACGGCCGCGAGGCCGAGGACCTCGTCGGCTCCGAACTGGCCTCGCTCATCCACCCGGAGGACCTCGGCAGAGTCGTCCACGAGGTGCGCCGCTTCCTCGCCGCGCCGCCCGCCGAGGAGCCCACCACCCGCATCGAGTGCCGCTTCCGCTCGGGCGGCGGCGAGTGGCTCAACGTGGAGTCCACCGTCAACCGCCACCACGGCGGCCTGATCTTCAACAGCCGCGACGTCACCGAGCGCGTCCGCCTCCAGGCCCAGCTCCAGCACACCGCCGAGCACGACCCGCTCACGGACCTGCCCAACCGCGCCCTGTTCACCAAGCGCGTCCAGCAAGCCCTCACCGGCCGCAGAGCGACCGACGCGGGCACCGCCGTGCTCTTCATCGACCTCGACGGCTTCAAGGCGGTGAACGACAGCGTCGGCCACCAAGCCGGCGACGAGCTGCTCGTCCAGGCGGCCCGTCGCCTCCAGGACTCCGTCCGCGCGGGGGACTCCACGGCCCGCTTCGGAGGCGACGAGTTCGCGGCGCTGATCATCGGCGACGGCACCCGCGACCCCGCCGCCCGCGAGTACCGCATCCACGAGATCGCCGACCGGCTGCGGGTCACCCTCTCCCAGCCCTACCGCGTGGAAGGAGGCACCGAGGTCCGCGTCGCCGCCAGCATCGGCGTGGCCTTCGCCGAGCCCGGCATCACCCCGGGCGAGCTGATGCGCAACGCCGACCTCGCGATGTACCGCGCCAAGCAGGCAGGCAAGGGCCGCGTCGAGCTCTACGCACCCCAGATGCAGGCCGACGTGGTCCGCCGCGCCGAGCTCGCCACCCGGCTGCGCACCGCCCTGCACGAGGGCGAGTTCGCCCTGCTCCACCAGCCCGTCGTGGACCTGGGCACGGGTGTGATCACCGCGGTCGCCGCACAGCCCCGCTGGCGCTCCGCCCAGGGAATACTGTTCACTCCTGCGGAGTATCTCCGCGTGGCCGAGAACGAGCGGGGCGACGAGGCCGCCCGCATCGCCGAGCTCGGCCGCTGGACGGTGGAGAAGGCCGTGGAGCAGGCCGCCCAGCGCTTCCGCGCGGGCCACGCCGTCCCGGTGTACGTCCGGCTGTCCGCCGCCCGGCTGATGGACCGGTCGCTGCCCGCCAAGAACCTGGAGGGCCTCCTGATCCGGCACGGGCTGCCCTCCGGGGCGCTCGTCCTGGAGCTGTCCGGGAGCGACCCCCGGGTGCCGCTCGACGAGCTGGAGCGGCGGCTCGCCGCCCTCCGCCGGATGGGCGTGCGGATCGCCCTCGACGGCTTCGGCAGCGGCTATGCCGCGATCAGTGCCCTGCGCCGGCTGCCCATCGACACCCTCAAGCTCGACCGGGGGCTCGTCGACGGGGTCGTGGAGTCCGCCCGGCTGCACAAGATCACCGCCGGGCTGCTGAGGATCGCCACCGACCTGGGCATGCAGTCCGTGGCCGACGGCGTCGACGTCCCCGAGCAGGCGCTCGCCCTGCGCGCCATGGGATGCACCCACGGGCTGGGCGCCGCCTTCGCGGGCCCGCTCGACGAGCACCGGCTGCGGCACGCGCTCGACCTCGGGGCCTATCCCGTACCCAGCGCGTCCGTGGATGGCGCGAATGCGTGGGTCACAGGCGCCGCCCTGCCCGCGGGGGCAGTACCGTCCGGTACGCGATCGGCGTCCGCGGGGGGCGCCGGATCGCTGGCCCATGCTCCATTGCGCTCAAATAATGAGACGCCCGTCCCACCCACTTGACACTTCGCTGGTGGCGGGTGGAGGGTCGGTTCCATGCGCACCCGAATTCTCGTACTTGGACAGCGCGTCGGCTGAAGCAGGCCCTCATACAAGCCCTGCTGACCACACCGGCGCGCTCCCCTCGCTTGCCTCACGGCACGAGGGGTTTTTTGTTGCACTAGAACGTGACAGACCCACCCAAACCGCCCTTCGCTCCTCCAGACGTCCCCGTCGAATCCCCGTCGAATCCCGTCGAATCCTTCGAGAAGAGAATGTCGATGACCGAGCAGGCCACCGGGGCCCACCATCCGCAGCCGCGGGCCCGTAGCGCGGCGCAGCAGCCCGCCACCGTCGAGCACGTCACGGGCGCGCAGTCCCTCATCCGCTCGCTGGAGGAGGTCGGGGCCGAGATCGTGTTCGGGATCCCGGGCGGGGCGATCCTCCCCGCCTACGACCCGATGATGGACTCCTCGAAGGTCCGCCACGTCCTGGTCCGCCACGAGCAGGGCGCGGGCCACGCCGCGACCGGATACGCCCAGGCCACCGGCAAGGTCGGGGTCTGCATGGCCACCTCCGGCCCCGGCGCCACCAACCTCGTCACGCCGATCGCCGACGCCCACATGGACTCCGTCCCGCTGGTCGCCATCACCGGTCAGGTCGCCTCCAAGTCGATCGGCACGGACGCCTTCCAGGAGGCGGACATCTGCGGCATCACCATGCCGATCACCAAGCACAACTGGCTGGTCACCGACCCCGCCGAGATCCCCCGCACCATCGCCGAGGCCTTCCACGTCGCCTCCACCGGCCGCCCCGGCCCCGTGCTCGTGGACATCGCCAAGGACGCCCTGCAGGCCCAGACCACCTTCAGCTGGCCGCCGCACACCGACCTGCCCGGCTACCGCCCGGTGACCAAGCCGCACTCCAAGCAGATCCGCGAGGCCGCCAAGCTGATCGGCCAGGCCGCCCGCCCCGTGCTCTACGTCGGCGGCGGCGTCCTCAAGGCCCGCGCCACCGCCGAGCTGAAGGTCCTCGCCGAGCTGACCGGCGCCCCCGTCACCACCACCCTGATGGCCCTGGGCGCCTTCCCCGACAGCCACCCCCAGCACCTGGGCATGCCCGGCATGCACGGCTCCGTCGCCGCCGTCACCGCCCTGCAGAAGTCCGACCTGATCATCGCCCTCGGCGCCCGCTTCGACGACCGCGTCACCGGCAAGCTGGACTCCTTCGCCCCGTACGCCAAGGTCGTCCACGCCGACATCGACCCCGCCGAGATCGGCAAGAACCGCGCCGCCGACGTGCCGATCGTCGGCGACGCCCGCGAGGTCATCGCCGACCTGATCGTCGCCCTCCAGTCCGAGCTCGCCGAGGGCCGCAGCGGCGAGGCCGCCCGCGAGCGCTACGCCGCCTGGTGGCAGGACCTCGACCGCTGGCGCGACACCTACCCGCTCGGCTTCGACCAGCCCGCCGACGGCACCCTCGCCCCCCAGCAGGTCATCCAGCGCATCGGGCAGCTCGCCCCCGAGGACACCATCTACGCCGCCGGCGTCGGCCAGCACCAGATGTGGGCCGCGCACTTCATCGAGTACGAGCAGCCCGCCACCTGGCTCAACTCCGGCGGCGCCGGGACGATGGGCTACGCGGTGCCCGCCGCGATGGGCGCCAAGGCCGGCCTGCCCGACCGCACCGTCTGGGCCATCGACGGCGACGGCTGCTTCCAGATGACCAATCAGGAACTGGTCACCTGTGCCCTGAACAACATCCCCGTCAAGATCGCCATCATCAACAACGGCGCCCTGGGCATGGTCCGCCAGTGGCAGACCCTGTTCTACAACCAGCGCTACTCCAACACCGTGCTCGACTCGGGCCCGGCGGCGTCCGGCGGCGACTCCGCCGCGGGCTCCGGCACCAAGGCCTTCGCCGGCACCCGCGTCCCGGACTTCGTCAAGCTCTCCGAGGCCATGGGCTGCGTCGGCCTGCGCTGCGAGCGCCCGGAGGACCTGGACGCCGTCATCCAGCAGGCCAACGCCATCAACGACCGGCCGGTCGTGGTCGACTTCATCGTCCACCAGGACGCCATGGTCTGGCCGATGGTCGCCGCCGGCACCTCCAACGACGAGATCCTCGCCGCGCGCGGAGTCCGCCCGGACTTCGGCGACGGCGAGGACGACTGAGGGACCGCGAGAAGAGAGAGAACGAGCAGATGACCAAGCACACGCTCTCCGTCCTGGTGGAGAACACCCCCGGCATCCTCACCCGGATCGCCGCCCTGTTCGCCCGCCGCGGCTTCAACATCGACTCCCTCGCCGTCGGCGTCACCGAACACCCGGACATCTCCCGCATCACCATCGTCGTCAACGTCGAGTCGCTGCCGCTGGAGCAGGTCACCAAGCAGCTCAACAAGCTCGTCAACGTGCTGAAGATCGTCGAGCTGGAGGACAGCCAGGCGATCCACCGCGAGCTCGTCCTGGTGAAGGTCCGCGCCGACAACGAGACCCGCTCCCAGATCGTCGAGATCGTCCAGCTGTTCCGCGCCAAGACCGTCGACGTCTCCCCGGAGGCCGTCACCATCGAGGCCACCGGCGGCAGCGACAAGCTCGGCGCCATGCTCAAGATGCTGGAGCCGTTCGGCATCAAGGAACTGGTGCAGTCCGGGACGATCGCCATAGGGCGCGGCGCCCGGTCCATCACGGACCGCAGCCTGCGCGCGCTGGACCGCTCGGCCTGACCGGCCGTCCGTCCGGCTCGACCGCATTCCGTCCCGATCGGCCCGACCGGCCGGATCCGGCCGGAATCAGTTCATCCGTATACCGAGACCTGAAATCTTTCCCCCGCCCGCCCGTCATACGGTGGGACGCACAACCGGACAACCGGAAACAAGGAGATAACCCAACGTGGCTGCCGAGCTCTTCTACGACAACGACGCCGACCTGTCCATCATCCAGGGCCGCAAGGTCGCGGTCCTCGGCTACGGCAGCCAGGGCCACGCCCACGCGCTGTCCCTGCGCGACTCGGGCGTCGACGTCCGCGTGGGCCTGCACGAGGGCTCCAAGTCCAAGCAGAAGGCCGAGGAGCAGGGCCTGCGCGTCGTCACCCCGGCCGAGGCGGCGGCCGAGGCCGACGTCATCATGATCCTCGTCCCGGACCCGATCCAGGCCAAGGTCTACGAGGAGTCCGTCAAGGACAACCTCAAGGACGGCGACGCCCTCTTCTTCGGCCACGGCTTCAACATCCGCTTCGGCTTCATCAAGCCCCCGGCCGGCGTCGACGTCTGCATGGTCGCCCCCAAGGGCCCGGGCCACCTCGTGCGCCGCCAGTACGAGGAGGGCCGCGGCGTCCCGTGCATCGCGGCCGTCGAGCAGGACGCCTCCGGCAACGCCTTCCAGCTCGCGCTCTCCTACGCCAAGGCGATCGGCGGCACCCGCGCCGGCGTCATCAAGACCACCTTCACCGAGGAGACCGAGACCGACCTCTTCGGCGAGCAGGCCGTCCTGTGCGGCGGCGCCTCGGCGCTGGTGAAGGCCGGCTTCGAGACGCTGGTCGAGGCCGGCTACCAGCCGGAGATCGCCTACTTCGAGTGCCTCCACGAGCTCAAGCTCATCGTCGACCTGATGTACGAGGGCGGCCTGGAGAAGATGCGCTGGTCGGTCTCCGAGACCGCCGAGTGGGGCGACTACGTCACCGGCCCGCGCATCGTCAACGAGGGCACCAAGGCCGAGATGAAGAAGGTCCTCGGCGAGATCCAGGACGGCACCTTCGCCAACAACTGGATGAAGGAGTACCAGGCCGGCCTGCCCAAGTACAACGAGTACAAGAAGGCCGACGAGGACCACCTGCTGGAGACCACGGGCAAGAAGCTGCGCAAGCTGATGAGCTGGATGGACGACAAGGAGTAAGGCAAGGAGTAAGGCCAGGAGTAAGACAGGGAGCAGGAAACGGAGTAAAACGCTCCTTCGCCCTGATCGCCGGGCGGGCCGGTCACCCGGCCCGCCCGGCGCGGCCGTCCGCCCCGCCCGGTGATTGCGGGCGAAGCTCGCGCGAGCCCGCGACGAGCGCCGATACACTGCACACCAACAAGCGCGTACCAGGCTCACAGCGTCGTGCGTCTTCCACGCGGCTGCCTGCCCCCTTCACCGCCTTCGGCCGTCGGGACGGCCGTCCGCCAAGGACCAGTGAGGAACCCGTGAGCACTGCTTCGCCCCGCAAACCCGTCGTCCTCATCGCCGAGGAGCTCTCCCCGGCCACCGTCGACGCCCTCGGCCCCGACTTCGAGATCCGCCACTGCAACGGCGCCGACCGAGCGGAGCTCCTGCCCGCCGTCGCCGACGTCGACGCCATCCTGGTCCGCAGCGCCACCAAGGTCGACGCCGAGGCCATCGCCGCCGCCACGAAGCTGCGCGTCATCGCCCGCGCCGGCGTCGGCCTGGACAACGTGGACGTCTCCGCCGCCACCAAGGCCGGCGTGATGGTCGTCAACGCCCCCACCTCCAACATCGTCACCGCCGCCGAGCTCGCCTGCGGCCTGCTCATCGCCACCGCCCGCAACATCCCGCAGGCCAACTCCGCGCTGAAGAACGGCGAGTGGAAGCGCTCCAAGTACACCGGCGTCGAGCTCTCCGAGAAGACCCTCGGCGTCGTCGGCCTCGGCCGGATCGGCGTGCTCGTCGCCCAGCGGATGTCCGCCTTCGGCATGAAGGTCGTCGCCTACGACCCGTACGTCCAGCCCGCGCGCGCCGCCCAGATGGGCGTCAAGCTCCTCACGCTCGACGAGCTGCTGGAGGTCGCGGACTTCATCACCGTGCACCTGCCCAAGACGCCCGAGACGCTCGGCCTCATCGGCGACGAGGCGCTCCACAAGGTCAAGCCCAGTGTCCGCATCGTCAACGCCGCGCGCGGCGGCATCGTCGACGAGACGGCCCTCGCCTCGGCCCTCAAGGAGGGCCGTGTCGCCGGCGCCGGCCTCGACGTCTACGCCTCCGAGCCCTGCACCGACTCCCCGCTCTTCGAGTTCGACAACGTGGTGGCAACCCCGCACCTCGGCGCCTCCACGGGCGAGGCCCAGGAGAAGGCCGGCATCGCCGTCGCCAAGTCCGTGCGGCTGGCGCTGGCGGGCGAACTGGTGCCGGACGCGGTCAACGTCCAGGGCGGCGTCATCGCCGAGGACGTCAAGCCGGCCCTGCCGCTCGCCGAGAAGCTCGGCCGGATCTTCACGGCCCTGGCCGGCGAGGTCGCCGTCCGCCTCGACGTCGAGGTCTACGGCGAGCTCACTCAGTACGACGTCAAGGTCCTGGAGCTGTCCGCCCTCAAGGGCGTCTTCGAGGACGTCGTCGACGAGACCGTCTCCTACGTCAACGCCCCGCTGTTCGCGCAGGAGCGCGGCGTCGAGGTGCGGCTGACCACGAGCTCCGAGTCGACCGAGCACCGCAACGTGGTCACCGTGCGCGGCACGCTCGCCGGGGGCGACGAGGTCTCCATCTCCGGCACGCTGGCCGGCCCGAAGAACCAGCAGAAGATCGTCGCGGTCGGCGACCACGACGTGGACCTCGCGCTCGCCGACCACATGGCGTTCTTCCGCTACGCCGACCGCCCCGGCGTCGTCGGCACCCTGGGCCGCATCCTCGGCGAGGCCGGCATCAACATCGCCGGCATGCAGGTCTCCCGCGCCACGGAGGGCGGCGAGGCGCTCGTCGCCCTCACGGTCGACGAGTCGGTCACCCCGCCCGTGCTGTCGGAGATCGCCGAGGAGATCGGCGCGGCGTCGGCGCGCGCGGTGAACCTGACGGACTGAGGGCGAGCCTGAGGGCAAGCCTTACGGTGAGCCTTACGGACTGACGTGGTGAGGCCCGGCTGCCCTGTGTGGGGCGGTGGGGCCTCATGCGGTGGGGCCTCATGCAGGGCGGGCCCCATGCGGGGCCCCATGCGGGGCCCCATGCGGGGCCTCATGCGCTTCCGCCGCGCCCCGTAGCGCTCCTAACCTTCCGGCTATGGGTGTACTGGAACAGCCCGCGGCTCCGGCGCCCGCCCCGTACCTCCGGATCGCCGCCGAACTCCGTGCCCGCATCGCCTCCGGCGAGATCCGCGCGGGCGAGAAGGTCCCCTCCGTCCGGCAGATCGCGCAGGAGTGGGGCATCGCCACGGCCACGGCCGGCAAGGTGCTGTCGGTGCTCCGTGCCGAGGGCCTCGTGCACGCCGTGCCGGGCGTCGGCACCGTCGTCGGGACCGCCGCGGGGCCGCCGCCCGGTCGCCCGGACGGCGCGCCGCGCACGCTCACCCGCGACCACATCGTGCGGACCGCCGTCGCGCTGGCGGACGTCCACGGGGCGGCGGCGCTGTCCATGCGCGCCCTCGCCGCCGAACTCGGCGTCCCCCCGATGGCGTTGTACCGGCACGTGCCGGGCAAGGGCGAGCTCGTCGCCCTGATGGCGGACGCCGCCTTCGCCGAGTGCGGCCTCACCGGCCGTGCCCCGGCCGGCTGGCGCGGCCGCCTGGAGGCGGCGGCCCGCCACCAGTGGGCCCGCTACCGGCGCCACCCCTGGCTGGCCGGGGCCGGGCTTCCCCCGGCCGCCGCCGGCCTCATGGAATGGGCCATGGCACCGGCGCTCCGCCGGGGCCTGGAGCCCGCCGCGGTGGCCCGCACCGCGGCGGCGGTCACCGGCTACGTGCGCGGCATGGCCGTCAGCCTGGCGGACGGGCCCGATGCCGCCGCCCTCGACGCGGCCTTCGCCTTCGGCCTGGCCCGCCTCCTGGACGGCCTGGCCGTGTACGTGGAACAGCACACCGGCGGCAC
This sequence comes from Streptosporangium nondiastaticum, assembly GCF_003011965.1. Classification (GTDB taxonomy): domain Bacteria; phylum Actinomycetota; class Actinomycetes; order Streptomycetales; family Streptomycetaceae; genus Streptomyces; species Streptomyces nondiastaticus. Next base: position 6,265 of record NZ_PXWG01000062.1, on the reverse strand, counting down.
GTAGAGGGCGCTCGGCTTCCGGCCCCCGCCGCCGAGGGGTGTGGGTGCGTCGCCCCCATGAATCCGCCGCAGCGGCGATCAGCCACCACGGCGGAGTCCGGCGGTGCCGTACGTACCCGGGGCCGGGTCCGGCACCGCCGGGGCGTGGGGTCACCGCCGCCGCAGCGCCGTCACGGTGATCACCGCGGACAGCAGCAGCGCAACCGCACCGCCGACCGCGGCGACGTTCATGCCGTGCGTGAAGGCCTCGCGGGAGGCGGTGAGGACCGCCTCGCCCACCCGCCCCGGCAGCTGCCCCGCGACCGCCGCCGCACCGCCGAGCGTCTCGCGGGCCGCGTCCAGCGCCCCGTGCGGCAGGTCCGCGGGGAGCTCGCCGGCCATGTCGCGGCGGTAGACGGCGATGCCCACGCTGCCGAACAGCGCCATGCCCAGCGCGCCGCCGAGCTCCTGGCCGGTCTCCAGCACGGAGGCCGCGCTGCCGGCCTTCTCGGGCGGGGTGGCGCCGAGCGCCATGTCGGAGACGAGGGCCATGACCGCGACGATGCCGCAGGCGATGACCGCCGATCCGGTCAGCGTCAGGGCCAGGGAGCGGGTGCCGGCGCAGGTGAGCAGCCCGTAGCCGGCGGCCGCGACGACGAAACCGGCGGCCATGACGCGGGCCTTGGGAAACTTCTGCCCGGCCATGGCCGCGAGCGGCGCGACGCAGCCGACCGCGACCGAGGGGATCGCGCCCCACAGCGCCGCCTCCAGCGGGCCCTTGCCGAGCACGGACTGCAGGTACTGCGTGCTGAAGTAGGCGGAGCCCATCATGCCGAACGTGGCGAGGGTGTTGATGCCGACGCCCACCCCGAACACGCGGTGCCGGAACAGCTCACGGCTGATCATCGCGTCGCCGCGGCTGCGCTGGCGCCGGACGAACGCGACGCCGAGGAGCAGGCCCGCGGCCACGCACGAGGCGGGGACGAGCGCGAACCCGTCGGCCGCGATCTCCTTGATCCCGTAGATGACCGGGACGACGGAACCCATGGACAGCGGCACGCTCAGGAAGTCGAAGCGGCCCGGGGCGGGGTCCTTGAACTCCGGGACGAGCAGCGGCACGAGCACCAGCAGCAGCACCATCGCGGGCACGTTGACGAGGAACGCCGAGCCCCACCAGAAGTGGTCCAGCAGCAGCCCGCCGAGGACCGAGCCGAGCGCGATGCCGCCCGCCATCGCCCCGGACCAGATGCCGACGGCCTTGCTGCGCTGCTGCTCGTCGTGGAACAGGTTGCGCACCAGCGCCATGGTCGAGGGCATCAGGGTGGCCCCGCCCAGACCCAGCACGGCGCGCGCGGCTATCAGCATCTCCGCGCTCTGTGCGTACGCGGCGGCGACCGACGCGGCGCCGAAGGCGAGCGCCCCGGCCAGCAGCAGCTTGCGGCGGCCGATCCGGTCGCCCAGCGACCCCATCGTGATCAGCAGTCCGGCGAGGGCGAAGGCGTAGCTGTCGAAGATCCACAGCTGCTGGGTGCCGGTCGGCTCCAGGTCCCGGCTGATGGCCGGCATGGCGAAGAAGAGGACGGAGACGTCCATCGAGACCAGGAGGAGGGGCAGCAGGAGGACGACGAAGGCCGTCCATTCCTTGCGTCCTGCGAGGTTGCGGGTGGTGGGCGGAGCCGCCGGAGGGGTTGTCATGGGCGGGACTATACGCACGTCTTAAACGCTTGTCTATGACGGTCGTATAGAACGCTTGTATAGGGTCCGCTTTTGTTGGACGGGTGTATGAGACGGGTGTCTAGGACGTACGTATGGCTACGGCTACGCTGCCCTCATGGGACATCGCGAAGATCTGCTCGAAGGCGCCAAGCGCTGCCTGCTCGACAAGGGCTGGACGCGCACCACGGCGCGCGACATCGTGGCCGCCTCGGGGGCCAACCTCGCCTCCATCGGCTACCACTACGGGTCGAAGGAGGCGCTGATGATGGAGGCGTTCATCCAGCTGACCGTGGAGTGGGCCGACGGGGCGGCGCCCGTCATCGCCTCCGCCGTGGATCCGGACGCGCCGCGCGAGGACCGCCTCGCCGCCACGCTGGACCGGGTGACCGCGGGCTTCGCGAACGACCGCGCGTTCTGGTCGGCGCAGCTGGAGATCATCGGTCAGCTGGTGAAGAACCCCGAGCTCAGGGAGAAGTTCGCCGCGGTGCAGCCCGGCGGGCGCGAGGGCATGGTGGCGCTCTTCGAGGGCGTCGACGACAGTGAGGTCGGCCCGGAGGCGACCCGTACGGTGGGCGCCTTCTACCACGCCCTGTTCATCGGGCTGTTGACGCAGTGGCTCATCGACCCCGCGGCGGCGCCCACCGGCAAGGAGATCGTCGAGGGCGCCCGGCGGGCGCTCGCGGGCACGGTGCTGAACGCGCCGGGGGAGGCGGGCCGCTGACGGAGCGTGCCGCTGGGCCCGCCGCGCGCCGGGCTCAGCGGTAGGAGTCGATCAGGCGCGCCAGGTGGCGCCCCGCGATCAGCAGGGGCTCCTCGTCCCGGGCGACCTGGGCCGTGAACTCGGCGCCCTCCAGAGTGTTGATCACCGTGTGCGCGAGCTCCCGGGCGTCCTGCGCGCCGAAGCCGCAGGCGAGGAGCTTGTCGCGCACGAGGCCCCGCCAGCGCTCGAACGCCTCCTCCGCCGCGCGCTGGATGCCGGGGGCGTGGGCGGCGGTCCCCAGCGACGTGGCCGTGACGGGACAGCCGTCCAGCCAGTCGGAAGCGCGGAGTTCGGCGGCCACGTCCTGCGCGACGGCGAGCACCGCCTCGGCCGGGTCCGGCCGGCCCTCCAGCGCCCGGCGCAGCATCTCGGCGAACTCCCGGTCGCCGTGCCGGATCGCCTCGGCGGCCAGCTCCTGCTTGCCGCCCGGGAAGAAGTGGTAGACCGACCCGAGCGTCGCCTCCGCCTCCTTGGAGATCTGCTTGATCCCCGTGCCCTCATAGCCCTGACGCTGCATCAGTCGTGCGGTCGCGCGGACGATCCGCTCGCGCGTGCCGAGGCCGGCGCCGGGGTCCGCGGCCGCTCCGTCGTGCTGCCGGGAGGCGGTCTGCTCCGAGGCGGTCTGCTCCGGGGTGCTCTGCTCCGAGGTGGTCTTCACCTTCCCGAGAATATAGGTAGAGCGTTCGTTCTAGAAGCGTGCTACGTTGTTCCCGTCGCTAGATAGAGCGTTCGTTCTAGAGGGGTGTGGATTCATGGTTTCCGCGAACAAGGCAGCAGTGACGGTCATCGGCCTCGGCCCCATGGGGCAGGCCATGGCGGGGGCGTATCTGGACGCCGGCTACGAGGTGACGGTCTGGAACCGCACCGCGGCCAGGGCCGCCGCCCTCGTCGCACGGGGCGCGCTCCGTGCGGAGACGGTCGAGGAGGCGCTGGCCGTCAACGAGCTGGTGATCCTGAGCCTGACCGATTACGACGCGGTGTACGCGATCCTGGAGCCCGCCGCGGGCGCCCTGCGCGGCCGGGTCCTGGTGAACCTGAGCTCGGACACTCCGGAGCGGGCCCGCGAGGCCGCCGCCTGGGCCGCCGGGCACGGGGCCGAGCACCTCACCGGCGGGGTGCAGTCGCCGCCCTCCGGGATCGGGTCCCCCGAGTCGTCCACCTTCTACAGCGGCCCCAAGGAGGTCTTCGAGGCCCACGAGGCCGCGCTGAAGGTGCTCACCGGCGCCGACTACCGCGGCACCGACCCCGGCCTGGCCGCGCTGTACTACCAGATCCAGATGGACATGTTCTGGACCGCGATGCTCAGCTACCTGCACGCCACCGCCGTCGCCGCGGCGAACGGCATCACCGCCCAGGAGTTCCTGCCGTACGCGCAGTCCACCATGGCCTCGCTGCCGAACTTCCTCGCGTTCTACGCGCCGCGCATCGACGCCGGCAACCACGAGGGCGACGTCGACAAGCTCGCCATGGGCGTCGCGAGCGTCGACCACGTCCTCCATACGGCCGAGGGCTCGGGGGTCGGCACCACCCTGCCCGCCGCCGTCCTGGAGGTCTTCCGGCGCGGCATGGAGCGCGGGTACGGGGGCGACAGCTTCACCCGCCTGCTGGACGTGTTCCGCGAGGGGTGAGCCGGGGGAGCCGCGGCAAACCGGGGGAGCCGCGGCAAAGGTGCGGGCACGGGCCGGTTGCGGCGGATGTCGGGCGTTTGTCGGGCGTTGTGCGGAACATGGCCGGAATGCTCGTAGCCCGCAGCGTGAAACGGGCTTGGACTGGGTGAACCGGATGTAGAGGACAACAGTCCGAACGCCTGGAAGGACGCATATGACCGACACCGGGACCCAGTCCACCAGCACCTCGGCTCCCTCCTTCCCCAGCGACCGCACCTGCCCCTACCAGCCGCCCGCGGGCTACCAGGACCTGGCCGCCCGCGGCCCGCTGACGCACGTCACGCTGTACGACGGACGCGTGGTGTGGCTCGTGACGGGCCACACCGAGGCCCGCTCCCTGCTCACGGACCCCCGCGTCTCGTCCGACCGCCGGAATCCGGCCTTTCCCGTCTTCGCGCCGCGCGCCGAGGACCAGGCCTCGGTGGTCGTCCCGCTGCTCGGCGTGGACGACCCCGAACACGCCCGCCAGCGCCGCATGCTGATCCCGCGCTTCACCGTCAAGCACGCCAATGCCCTCCGGCCCCGCATCCAGCTCGTCGTCGACGGCCTCATCGACACCATGCTCGCCAAGGGCAGCAGCGCCGAACTCGTCTCCGCGTACTCCCTGCCCGTGCCGTCCATGGTGATCTGCAGCCTGCTGGGCGTCCCGTACGCCGACCACGACTACTTCGAGGGATGCTCCCGGCGGCTGGTGAGCGCACCGACCTCCGCGGAGGCCGTCGCCGCGCGCGACGACCTGCGCGACTACCTCCACCGCCTCGTGGCCCGCAAGGAGACCGAGCCCGGCGACGGGCTGCTCGACGAGCTCATCGCGGAGCGCCTGGGCGACGGCCAGGTCGACCGCGACGAACTGGTCATGATGGCGCTGCTGCTGCTCATCGCCGGCCACGAGACCACGTCCAACATGATCTCGCTCGGCGTGTACACGCTCCTCGAACACCCCGAGCAGCTCGCCGCCCTGCGCGCCGCCCCCGGCCTCATGCCCACCGCCGTGGAGGAGCTGCTGCGCTTCCTGTCCATCGCCGACGGCCTCGTGCGGGTCGCCACGGAGGACATCGGGATCGCCGGGCACACCGTGCGCGCGGGCGACGGGATCGTGATCAGTACCTCGCTCGTCAACCGCGACGCCGCCGCCTACCCCGGGCCCGACGCCCTCGACGTCGGCCGCTCGGCCCGCCACCACGTCGCCTTCGGCTACGGCGTCCACCAGTGCCTGGGGCAGAACCTGGCCCGCGCGGAGATGGAGATCGCCCTCGGCACGCTCTTCACCCGTATCCCGGACCTGCACCTCGCCGTTGCTCCCGGCGAGGTGTCCGTGAAGCCCGGTGACACCCTGCAGGGGCTCCACGCCCTGCCCGTCGCCTGGTGACCGGCGATGACGACAGAACGGAACCCGCTATGAGCCCTCACCGCGTCTCCATCGACTCCGGCGTCTGCATCGGCTCGGGGCAGTGCGCCCTCACCGCGCCGAGCGTCTTCGACCAGGACGACGACGGCTTCGGCATGGTGCGGCCCGGCCGTGAGGACGGTGCGGGCGAGCCGATGGTCAAGGAGGCCGTCCGGGCCTGCCCCGTGCAGGCCATCACTCTGGAGGAGGTCTAGCGGGCGAGGAGGGCGCGGGCCGGCCGCAGCTACGAGCGGGCCGCCTGTGCGGCCCTCACAGCCGGGCCGCCTTCAGGGCCATGTGGAGCAGCAGCCGGCCCTCGCCCTCGTCCAGGTCCAGGCCGGTGAGCTGCTCCACGCGCGCCAGGCGGTAGTACAGCGTCTGCCGGTGGATGCCCAGGGCGGCGGCCGTGCGGCCCGCCTGGCCCGCGCAGTCGAGGAACACCTCCGCCGTGCGGGCCAGCTCCGCGTGGGCCGGGGCCAGCAGGGGGCGCACCGAGGTGTCCGCCGCGGCCCCGGCCGGCAGGGCGGCCAGCACGCGGTACGGGCCGATGTCCCCCCACTCCGCGACCGGCCCCAGGCGCGGCTCCGCCGCCGCGGCGCGGGCCGCCGCCAGCGCCTCGCGCCAGGCCTACTACCCTGGCGGGTACGGTCAGAGCGCGCAACTTGCCCTTCTCGGCCGGGCTGAGCGAGTCCCAGCCCTGCTTCTGGGCTAGCCGCAGCCACCGGTTGACCTCCCGCCGGAACGCCCGGGCGTCTC
>NZ_PXWG01000061.1 GCF_003011965.1 Streptosporangium nondiastaticum | reverse complement strand
TCCACCTCCACGTCGCCGAATTCCAGCTCCAGGCCGGCGGTGGCCCGCATCCGGGTGGTCAGCAGCAGGTCGGCGATCACCCGCTGCATGCGGTCGGCGTTGCGCCGGATGGCGTCGAGGAAGGAGGTCGACGTGCTGGCCGTCCTGGACGCCCCGCAGCTCGACGTCGAGACGGCGGCCGTGCTGGTGGAGTCGCTCGCCGACGGCACCCGCCTGGTGCTCAGCGGCGACCCGGCCGTGCTGTGGTCCGCCGGCCCGGGCCGCGTGTTCGCGGACGTGGTGGCGGCCCGCGCCTGCCCGGCGGTCGTCTCCCGCACGCCCGACGAGGGCCCGGTCGGCGAGCTGGTGTCGGGGATCGGCGTCGGCGAGCTGACGCAGCCGGCGGCCCCCGGCAAGGAGGTCGTGATCGTCCCGGTGCGGGATCCGGGCGAGGCCGTGCACCGGACGGTGCAGCTGGTCGCGGACTCCATCCCGCGGGCGATCGGCGTGCCCGCCGAGCAGACCCAGGTGATCACCCCGGGCCACGGCGGCCCCGCCGGCACCCGCGCGCTCAACGCGGCGCTGAAGGAGCGGCTGAACCCCGGCCCCGGCCGCTTCGGCGGCTTCGACCCGGGCGACCGCGTGGCGTACGTGCCGGCGCCGGGCCGCATGGTCCCCGGCACCGTGGCGGGCGCGGAGCCCGAGGGGCTCCGGCTGGACTGCGGCGGCTCCTCCGTCCTCGTCCCGCGGGAGCGCGTGGCCGAGGCGGTCCGCCACGGCTGGGCCGTCACCGCCCACCAGGCGGCCGGCATCCGCTGGCCGGCGGCCGTGGTCGTCCTGCCGGGCGACGCGGCCCGTACGCTCACGCGCTCGTGGGTCTACACGGCCTTCGGCCGGGCCGAGCGGCACCTTTCCGTCGTGCACGGCGTGGACCAGGCACTGCCCCGCGCCGTCGCGGAGGTCCCGGCGAAGGAGCGGACGACCCGGCTGCGGGCCCTGCTGCGGGCCCAGGCGCACCAGGCCGGGTGAGCAAGTCCGGGCCCGGGCGGGAGCCCGGGCCCGAGGCGGGTCAGCGGCCGGACGGCGAGGCCGGCGCGCCGCCGCTGCCTCTCTCCGGCGCGGCGTCCGCGTCGTCGTCGGCATCGACGTCCAGGACGTCGTCACCGTCGTCGACATCGTCACCGTCGTCGACGTCATCCGCGTCGTCATCGCCGTCGTCGTCCAGGTCCTGCTCCTCGTCGAAGACCGCGCTGACGTCGAAACGGCAGATCACCCGCTGCGGATCGGCCTGGTCGAAGGGGGCCGACAGCCACTCCCCCGGCTCGGCGGGGTCCTCCGCCGCGGTGACCCAGAGCGTGGAGTCGCCCTCCTCCAGGCCGAACTCCTTGTGCCGCGAAGCGATCTCGTCCGGCTCGTACTCACCGAAGATCACCCCGAGCGCGGCGTGCACGCTGCCACCCACGTTGCCCACGGCGGCGCCGGCCGTCCCGGGCGGCGTGTCGAGGTCGGGGTCGAGGTCGGCGACGCGCTGGGCCTGGGCGAGCAGCCGCTGCGGCTCCACCACGGCGTAGTCCCTGCGGATCAGGACGCTGAGCGCGCTCGGCTCCTCCGGCCCGGCATAGGCGGGCAGGGTGTCGTCGCCGGGGATCTCGAAGGGCGTGACCTCGTCATAGGTGTCGTAGAGCAGCTCGTCGTAGGCCTCGGCTGTCGCGGCCAGCTCGTTGAACGCGGCGTAGACGGCCGGGTCGTCCTCGCCCGACCGGCGTTCGACGGCGTCGAGGTGGCGGTCCAGAGCGGCTTTGACCGCCTCGGCGGCGGCGCGTACCTCGGCAGCGGATGGCTGCGCAGCATCAGACATAGTGCAGACGCTATCCGCACCGGGCCCGTTCCCGCACAATAGATGCGATGCCGGAATACGAATTCTGTGATGTGTATGTGCCGCGGGGGGTCTCCCGGGGTGCCGCCACACGCCTGCTGACCGATCACGCCGAGTACGGACACTGGGAGTTGGACCGCCTTCGCCTCTACCCCGACGGCAGTCGCAGAGTGCGGCTGCGCCGCAGGATCATCCGTCAGGTGCGCGCCACCTGGTGAGCGTGCGCACGGAGCGGGCCCCGCGTGGCGGGACCCGCTCCGTGTCGTCAGACGGTGCTGCGAGCGACCGGGTCAGTTCTGCCCGGCACGCGCGCGGCGGTAGATGACCGCGCCGCCGAGCAGCAGACCGGCGCTGGCGGCGCCGGCCATGCCCAGCTGACCCGCGCCGGTGTGCGCGAGCTCAACGGCCTTGGCGGCCGGAGAGGCCGCGACCTTGGCCGGGGCGGCCATCGGGGCGCCCTTGTGGGCGTCCTTCACCGCGGGGGCGGGGATGTGCGCGGCGGCCGTCTGCGCGGGCTTCTGCCCGGCAGGGGCGTGGTCGCCCGGCTTGTCCTGGCCCGGGGTGTGGCTGCCCGGCTCGTGGCCGGCCGGCTTGTCGTGGTCCTTGGCCGGCGGCTTGTGGTCGCAGTCGTGCCCGCCGGGGTGGCCCGGACGCGACGGCGGCTTGTGGGCCCCGTCGTGGTCGCCGGGCTTGTGCGGGGGCTTGTGACCGGGGTGGCCGGGCCACTCGTGCCCGCCCTCGCTCACGTTGGCGCACTCGTTGCCGGTGGTGTGGTTGCCCACGCCGACGACGTTGACGCTGTTGCCGCAGGCGTTGACCGGCACGTCGACCGGGACCTGGACGGTGTTGCCCGACGCCACGCCGGGCGAGTCGGTGGCGGCGCCGTGGGCGCTGGATCCACCGTGCCCGTGGTTGCCACCGCCGTGGCCCTGATCGCCGTGCCCGCCGCCCTGGTGACCGCCGCCGTTGAAGCAGTGGTTGCCCACCGCGGGGTTGAGCGCCCCGATCACGTTCACCGTGTTGCCGCAGGCGTTGACCGGCACGTGGACCGGGACCTGGACGGTGTTGCCGGACGCCACGCCGGGCGAGTTGACGGAGTGGCCCGAGGCGCCCGAGGACGCCTGGGCGTAGCTGCCGGTCACGGCCGCGAGCACGCCGCTCGCCGCCGCTGCGGTGATCAGGCCCTTCTTGGTGACCTGTCGCATTGAGTCCTGCCTCTCTGCTTGCGCTATACGGATATGCGCCAGCAATAGGGACAAAGTGCCCACTGCTCGCGCATCGAAAGCCCGGGCGGCTCCGGAGTGCGCGCATGTCACTCCGGAGCCGCCCATGTCAGCCCCTTACGGGTTGAGGCACGACGTCAGTCGTTGACGCAGGTGTTGCCGAACGTGGGGTTGAGCAGCCCGACCACGTCGATCGAGTTGCCGCAGACGTTGACCGGCACGTGGACCGGCACCTGGAGCACGTTGCCGGAGACCACGCCGGGCGAGTTGACGGCAGCCCCCTGGGCCTGTCCGTCCGCAGCGGCAAGGCCAGCACCCGCGAGCACGAGACCACCGGTAACGGCCGCGGAAGCGACGACCTTCTTGATCATGGATTCCTCCTTGTGGGCAATGCGGTCCCAGCCGCGGACCGCACACCTGTAACGACGAGGAGGTAATCGGGCTACGCAACCCTAGAATCATTCACTCGTTACGGTTAACTCGGCACAAACTTACGGAGTTTAGCCCCCGATTCAGCACTGATCGAGGAAGCGGTCGAGAACCCGTGCGCCGAACTTCAGGCCCTCCAGGGGCACTCGTTCGTCAACGCCGTGGAACATGCCCGCGAAGTCCAGCTCCGGCGGCAGCTGCAGCGGCGCGAAACCGAAGCACCGGATGCCCAGGTCGTCGAACGACTTCGCGTCCGTGCCGCCCGAGAGCATGTACGGGACGGCGCGCGCGATCGGGTCCTCCGCCTTCAGCGCCGACTGCATCGCGTCGACCAGCTTGCCGTCGAAGCTCGTCTCCAGCGCCTTGTCCGCGTGCACGTCCTCGCGCTTGACCCGCGGCCCGAGGATGCGGTCGAGGTCGGCGAGGAACTCCTCCTCGTACCCCGGCAGGAACCTTCCGTCCACGTGCGCCGTGGCCTGTCCCGGGATCACGTTGACCTTGTACCCGGCGCCGAGCATCGTCGGGGCCGCGGTGTTGCGCAGCGTGGTGCCGATCATCTTGGCGATGCCGCCGAGCTTGGCGAGCGTCGTCTCCATGTCCTCGGGGTCGAGCGGGGTGCCGAGCGCGTCGGAGAGCTCGTCGAGGAAGGACCGCACGGTCTTGGTCATCCGGACCGGGAACTCGTGCCGACCGAGCCGGCCGACCGCCTCGCACAGCTCGGTGATCGCGTTGTCCTTGTTCGTCATCGAACCGTGGCCCGCGGTGCCCTCGACCGTGAGCCGCATCCAGTGCATGCCCTTCTGGGCGGTCTCGATCAGATAGAGCCGCAGGTTCTCGTTGACCGTGAAGGAGAAGCCGCCGACCTCGCCGATCGCCTCCGTCACGCCCTCGAAGAGGCCGGGGTGCTTGTCGACCAGGTGGCGCGCACCGTAGACGCCGCCGGCCTCCTCGTCGGCGAGGAAGGCGAGCACCACGTCGCGCGGGGGCTTGCGGCCCGTGCGCATGCGGTCGCGGACGACCGCGAGGGTCATCGCGTCCATGTCCTTCATGTCCACGGCACCGCGGCCCCACAGGCACCCGTCCGCGATCTCGCCCGCGAAGGGGTGGTGGGTCCAGTCGGCGGCGTTGGCCGGCACGACGTCGGTGTGGCCGTGGATGAGCAGGGCGGGCCGGGAGGGGTCCTCGCCCTCGATCCGCGCCACGGTCGACGCGCGTCCCTTGTGGGACTCGAAGATCTGCGGTTCGAGCCCGACCTCGGCGAGCTTCTCCGCCACGTACTCGGCGGCGGCTCGCTCGCCGGGCCCGGAGTGGTCGCCGTAGTTGCTGGTGTCGATCCGGATCAGATCGCGGCAGAGGTCGACGACCTCGTCCTCGCCGCCCCTGCCGCCGCTGCCCGCCCCGGCCGGCTTCGACTCGCTCACGCTGCCTCCTCGTGGTTCGCTGCCGCGGCCCGCCCTGCTGGGGCGGTCCGCGGCGTGGGTCCTCGGCCATCCTCTCTCTCCGCCCGCCCCGGCCCAAGGCCGCAATGCGCCCGACATCCGCCGACATCCGCCCGTCACACTCCCCCGCACCGCCGCCACCGGGCAGGTGATCGAGCACCCCCGGATCTTTGGTATTGTTTTCCTCGTCGGAAGGGCCACGGCCCGGACGGCGAAACACCTGGTCCGGGTGGCGGAATGGCAGACGCGCTAGCTTGAGGTGCTAGTGCCCTTTATCGGGCGTGGGGGTTCAAGTCCCCCCTCGGACACCGGCGAGGAGCCCCAGCGATTGCTGGGGCTCCTTTCGTTTTCCCGCGCCCGGGTCGTTTTCCCACGGCCGTCTTCCCCCGCCCGACGGAGGCCGGGCCCGGGCGGCCCGTGCGTATCATCGGGCGGATGATCACGAACCAGTCCCGGCGCACGGCGCCGGCGGTCTCCTCCGCCCCCTGCCGGATCACCGTCTGCCGCGGCTGCTGCTGCGGGGACGCCCGGAAGGTGCCGGGGGTGGATCACGCGGGGCAGATCCCGCGGCTGCGGGCCGCGTTGGGCGGTGCCGCGCAGGTGCGGGCGTCCGAGTGCCTGGACGTGTGCGACCAGGCGAACGTGGTGGTCGTCCAGCCGTCGGCGGCGGGGCGGGCGGCCGGGGGCCGGCCCGTCTGGCTCGGGCTGGTCAACGACGACGACGTGCTCGCGGACATAGCCGCCTGGGTGCGGGCCGGCGGGCCCGGGCTGGCGGAGCCGCCGGGGGTGCTGGACCTGTACGCGTTCACGGTGTCGCGGCGGGTGGGGAAGGCCGTGGAGGGCTAGTGGCCGTGGAGGGCCGGCGCGCGGCCTTCCCCGCCGGGCCCGCTAGGCGCGCTCGGCCGCCGCGGCCGCCTTCTCCAGCTGGAACGCCTCGTTCCCCAGGCCGATGCTGCCGTGCACGCCGGGCCGCACGTACTTGAGGACGATGCCGTAGCCGATGCCGACGACGACGGCCGCGCCGATGGTGCCGGGCAGGATCCAGCGCAGGGGCGAGCCGGGGTCGGCGCCGAGGAGGACGTCGAAGTCCTTGACCGCGTACGCGGCGATCACGAGGAGGGCGGCGCCGGCGACGCCGGAGGCGACGAGGCGGGGCGCCTGGGCCCGCGCGGCACCGCGCCGCACGAAGAAGGCGATGACGGCGGCGGACGCGGCGGCCATCAGCATGATGACGCCGAGGGCGCCGACGTTGCCGCTCCAGGTGAACAGGCGCAGGACCGGCGCGGTGGGGTCGCCCTGCGGGCGGCCGTCGGTCAGCGCGAAGAGCAGCACCGCCAGCAGCGACACGCCGCTCTGCAGCAGGGACCCGTAGGCGGGGGCGCCGCTCGCCCGGGAGGTGCGGCCGACGGCGGCGGGCAGCAGGCCCTCGCGGCCCATGGCGAAGGCGTAGCGGGCGACGACGTTGTGGAAGCTGAGCATGGCGGCGAACATGCCGGTCACGTAGAAGACGTGCATGACGTCGGTGAAGGTGCCGCCGAGCCGGTCCTCGGTGAGGCCGAAGAGGAGGTTCGGGCCCTGTTCCTGGGCGAGGCCGACGATGTGCCCGGGCCCGGCGGCGACGCTGAGGGCCCACGAGCTGAGGGCGAAGAAGAGGGCGACGAAGCCGACGGCGAGGAAGGTGACGCGGGCGACGACGACGTTCGGGCGGCTGGTCTCCTCGGCGTAGACGGCGGCCTGCTCGAAGCCGACGAAGGCGGCGATGGTGAAGCAGAGGGCGGTGCCGAGCCCGCCGCCGCCGAGGGTGGCGGGATCGAAGGCGTGGAAGGAGACGCCCTCCGGGCCGGGGCTCGCGACGCCCGCGACGTCGAACGCGACGACCATCACGCACTCGATGAGCAGCAGCACGCCGAGGACCTTGGCGCTGAGGTCTATCTTCAGCCAGCCGAGGACGCCGACGACGAGGACGGCGGCCAGGGCGGGGACCCACCAGGCGACGCCGATGCCGAGGTGCTCGTGGAGCAGACCGGAGAGCTCGTAGCCGAAGATGCCGTAGATGCCGAACTGCATGGGGCTGTAGGCGACGAGGGCGACGACGGAGGCGGCCGCGCCGGCGGTGCCGCCGAGACCGCGGGCGATGTAGGCGTAGAAGGCGCCGGCGTTGTGGACGTGGCGGCTCATCTCGGCGTAGCCGAAGCTGAAGAGGGTCAGCACCACGCCGAGGATGACGAAGAGCAGGGGCTGCCCGACGATGGCCATCGTGCCGTACGTGGTGGGCATGACGCCGGCCGTCACCATGAGCGGCGCGCTGGCGGCGACCACGGACAGGAGCAGGCCGGCGAGCCCTATGCGGTCGGCGCGCAGGCGTCTCTCCTGGCCCTTGAACGTGCTGATCTCGCTCGTCGTGCCCGTCGTCATGGCGGGGTGGTCCTTCCCGTGGGGAGAGCGGGGACAGTGGTGCAGGGGTGGCGCGGCTGCCGGACGGGGTCAGGCGGAGCCGAGGGCGGCGCGGCGCGCGTCCTGGAACGCCCGGCCCGCGTCCCGGTCGGGGTAGGACCAGGGCGCGGGGGTGGCGTGCGGCCCTATGCGCGTGAGCAGGGCCGCCGCCTCGGCGAGCCGGCCTTCGTGGAGCTTGGCGTGGGCGAGGTAGTTCAGGTCGACCTTGCGGCGGGGGTGGGCGCCGCCGGCGGGCGCGCCGGTGTGCTCGTCGTTCTCGTCTATGTCCCATTCGAGCCACCAGTCGAAGGCGGCCTTCATCACCTGGCGGGCGCGGCGGCTGGTCCAGTGGCGGGAGAGCGCGGGGTCGCCGGGTTCGAGGCCGGCGCGGGCGAGGACGCGGTAGCGCTCGGCGTGGGCGACGACGGGCAGGACGGCCAAGGGCGAGTCCGCGGGCGCCTGTTCGGCGGCCCAGGAGGCGAAGTCGTAGACCTCGTGCAGGGGGTCGTCGCGGTCGCCCTCCTGGTGCTCGGCGAGGCAGGCGGCCATGAGGTGGTGGGCGTGGTGGTGGTCCCGGTGCCGGGCGCGGACCTGGTCGAAGGCGCGCACGCGCTCGTCGTCGGTGCCGGTGCGGCGGGCGAGGATGAGGACGGCGAGCCAGGGGGACGGGTCCGTGGGGGCCATCCTGGCCGCCACCAGGCAGGCGGCGCGGGCCGTCTCGGGGCTGTCCTTGCCGTCGACGGCGCGGAAGACGGTGGCGCAGGCGAGGAGGGCCGCGGCGTCCGGGCTGTCGGGCTCGGCGAGCTGCCACTCGCGGGCCCAGGCGAGGCTGGAGGGGCCCTCGGCGAGGACGACGAGGCGGTGGCCGCGGCGGTCCCAGTCGTCGCCGGTCTCGGCGAGCAGCCGGCGGGCCTCGGTCCAGCGGCCCCGGGCGAGGGCGTCACGGACGGTGGCGAGCGCGCCGTCGTCGAGGGCGGCGTCGAAGGCCACCCCGTCCTTGTTCCGGGAGCGGGCAGCCCGGGCCGCTTTCCCTAGGGGGCGCGGGGGCGTCATCTGCGGGCTTCCTCCACGGCGTACGTCCCCTCCGGCCGCCTGGTCGGGGCGTCCGCATGCATCCACGTCAGTCACGCACAGCAAAGCGGTAGTCACTACTCCGAGTCAAGACCCGATCTTGGGGCTGACAGTTCATCAACTCACAAGAGGTCAGTTCCGGTTACCGCGGTTCACTCCCCCGCGCCCCGCACTGCCGTACGCGACTCGCACACCCACCCTACGGACAGCAGTTCGACGAACGGCGGGGCACTCCCGGGAGGTGTCGACCGTTGGAGGGGATGGCCGCACGAAAGAGGGGTACTCGGCCGTCACACCGCCCACAAGGCGGCTATCGTTTTTCTGTCAAGTCCCCGACGACCGAATGGTCTTGAGGTGCGCGACGTGATGGTCTTCGCCTTCGCCGTGAGCGCGGCCTGCTGCCTGGGCATCGGCTTCGTCCTCCAGCAGAACGCCGCGCAGCGGGCCCCGATGAGCGACTTCCTCTCCCTCCGGCTGCTGCTCGACCTCGTCCGGATGCCGCGCTGGCTGGCCGGCATCGGGATGATGGTGTGCGGGATGGTCCTCGGCGCGATCGCGCTGGGGCAGGGCGAGGTGTCGCTGGTCGAGCCCCTCCTCGCGACGAACCTGCTGTTCGCGATGGCCCTCTCCCGCTGGCAGACCCGCCAGCCGCTGGGCCGGTCGGGGTGGGGCGGGCTGTGGCTGCTGGCCGGCGGCGTCGCGGCCTTCATCGTCGCGGGTCAGCCGCACGGCGGAGCCACCGTCACCGATCCTCTGCGGCACTGGCTCATCATCGGCATCGTGGTGGGCGGCGCGCTCGCGCTCGCCGCGGCCTCCAAACGGGCCCGGATGAGCGTCGAAGCGCCGATGCTGGCGATCGCCGCCGGGCTGCTCTACGGGCTGCAGGACGCCCTCACGCGCGTCAGTGGCAAACGGCTGTCCGAGGACGGCCTGACGGCGTTCTTCCTGACCTGGCAGCCGTACGGGGTGCTCGTGCTCGGCCTCACGGCTCTGCTCTTCGTCCAGAGCGCCTTCGAGACGGCCCCGCTGCGGATGTCCCTGCCCGCCCTGACCGCGGCGCAGCCGCTCGCCGGGATCGCCTGCGGAGTGGGGTTCCTCGGCGACCGGCTGGACACCTCGCCCGGGGCGCTCGCCTGGGAGGCGGCCGGGCTGGTGGCCATCGTGATCGGCATCGTGCTGATCGGGCGGCATCCGGCGATGCCGTCGGGGACGGCGGAAGTGGACCGGGTGCGCGATCTCCAGCCGCACTGAGCGGCGGGGCGGGGCGCGCTGCTTTCATGGGCGCATGAGCGATCTGACACCGCAGCCGGCGGACGAAGTGCTGGACATCGTCGACGAGCAGGACCGGGTGGTCGGGCAGGCCCCGCGCGGGGAGGCATACGCGCGCGGCCTGCGCCACCGCTGCGTGTTCGTCCTCGCCCGGGACGCCGACGGGCGGATCTTCGTCCACCGGCGCACCCCGGGGAAGCTGGTCTTCCCCTCGCGCCACGACATGTTCGTGGGCGGGGTCGTGGGGGCGGGCGAGTCGTACGACGAGGCGGCGCTGCGGGAGGCCGAGGAGGAACTCGGCGTCTCCGGGCTGCCGGCGCCGACGCCGCTGTTCCGGTTCCTCTACGAGGGGCCGGGGGGATCGTGGTGGTCGGCGGTCTACGAGGTGCGGTGCGACCTGGCGGTCAGCCCGCAGGTGTCGGAGGTCGCCTGGCACGGGTTCCTCTCCGAGGAGGAGCTCCACGCCCGGCTCGGCGAGTGGGACTGGGTCCCGGACGGCTTCGAGGCGTACCGCCGACTCCGGGGGCGGTGAGCCCTGCCGAGCGGTGAGCCCTGCCGGGCGGGGTTGCCGGTGGAACGGCGCGCCGGGGGCGCAGGCGGCGGGCGCGGCCGCGGTCGGCACGGCACCGCCGGAACCCGCCGTAGGGGTTGATCGCCGTCGCGGCGGAAGAAAAGTGCGGAGCCGGCACCGGCACCGGGCCGCGCGCGTCCCCTCCGCCGCCACGGCGAGCAACCACCACGCGCCCCTACCGGCGGTCCCGAAACCAGGCGCACCCGGCACGGCACCGCCGGAACCCGCCACCGGGGCTGATCACCATCGCGGCGGAAAAAGGTGCGAAGCCGGCACCAGCCCCCGGGCCGCGCCCCGCGCACCCCCTCCGCCGCCACGGCGAGCAACCACCACGCGCCCCTACCGGCGGTGCCGAAACCAGGCGCGCCCGGAACGGCACCGCCGGAACCCGCCGCCGGGGCTGATCACCATCGCGGCGGAAGAAAGGTGCGAAGCCTGCACCAGCCCCCGGGCCGCGCCCCGCACACCCCCTCCGCCGCCACGGCGAGCAACCACCACACGCCTGACCGGCGGTGCCGAAACCAGGCGCGCCCGGAACGGCACCGCCGGAACCCGCCACCGGGGCTGATCACCGCCGCGGCGGAGGAAAGTGGGCGCGGCCGAGCCACCGGGCTCCGCGCGTGGCGGCTAGTCGACCGTTACTACGATCTTGCCGCGGGTGTGACCCTGCTCGCTGAGGCGGTGGGCTTCCGCAGTGCGTTCCAGGGGGAAGACCTTCGCCACCTCCACCGTGAGCTTGCCGTTCTCCGCCAGATCGGTGAGGGCCGTGAGGTCGGACCGGTCCGGGCGGACGAAGACATAGCGGCCGCCGTGGCCGAGGACGGCCGGGTCGGCGACGGAGGCGAGCCGGCCGCCGTGGGCGAGGAGCCCGGGCGAGACCGCGAGCGCGTCGCCGCCGGCGAGGTCGAGCACGGAGTCGACGCCCTCCGGGGCGAGCGCCCGCACCCGCTCGGCGAGCCCGTCCCCGTACAGGACGGGCTCCGCGCCGAGGGAGCGCAGGTAGTCGTGGTTGCGCTCGCTCGCCGTGCCGATGACGCGCGCGCCGAAGTGCCGGGCGATCTGGACGGCCATGGTGCCGACGCCGCCGGACGCGGCGTGGATCAGCACGGTCTCGCCCTCCCACAGCCGGAGCGCCTTGACCAGGGCCTGGTAGGCGGTGAGCCCGGCCAGCGGCAGGCCAGCGGCCTCCTCGAAGGTGAGGTTCTTCGGCTTGCGCGCGAGGGTCCGTACGGGCGCGGCGACGTATTCGGCGAAGGTGCCGCGGGAGAGGAAGTCCTCGCGGACGTAGCCGATGACCTCGTCGCCCTCGGCGAACTCGGTGACGTCGGCGCCGGGCCGGACCACGACGCCCGCGACGTCCCAGCCGGGGATGACGGGGAAGACCGCGTCGAGGGCGGGGTCGAGGTAGCCGGAGCGGGCCTTCCAGTCGACGGGGTTGACCGCGGCGGCCTTGACCTTGACCAGGACGGAGTCGGGGCCGACCTTGGGGTTCGGCCGCTCGCCGAATTCGAGGACCTCGGGTCCTCCGTAGGTCCGGTAGCTGATGGCCTTCATGGGTGGTGCTCCTCGCGGGGTACGGGGCGCGCGTCAGGCGCCGGCGGGTGCGGTCTCAGCGTCCGCCGCGGCGGCGGGCTCCGCCACTTCGGCGCGCCGGGCGTGGATCTTCCGCAGGCCGAGCCCGGCGACGAGGGCGACGAGCAGGAACGCCGTGCCGGCGATGACGAAGGTGAGCGTGAACTGGCTCTCGGCGGGCAGCTTGGGCGCGCCCGGCGGCAGGTGTTCAAGGCTCTTGGAGGCCAGCACCGTGGTGATCATGGCGCTGCCGATGGCGCTGCCCGTGGAGCGGGAGATGGAGTTGATGCCGTTGGCGATGCCGGTCTGCCGGGGCGGGACGCTGGCGACGATCACGGCGGGCATGGCGGCGTAGCCGAAGCTGATGGCGGCGCCGACGAACATGCCGGCGGCGATCACGGAGACCGTGTGCTCGTGGTCGAGCGCGATCCACACGAAGCCGGCGGTGCCGATGAGGGAGGCGAGCAGCAGGACCAGGCGGGGGCCCTTGTGGCGGACGAGCTGGCCGCCGACCGGGGCGGCGAGCAGCGACACGATGGTGCTGGGCAGCAGGTACTCGACGGAGGCGCGCAGCACGCTGGCGGAGAACCCGTAGCCGGCGATCTTGTCGGGCATCTGGACGAGGTAGGACACGCCGATGAAGAG
Source organism: Streptosporangium nondiastaticum (assembly GCF_003011965.1). Classification (GTDB taxonomy): domain Bacteria; phylum Actinomycetota; class Actinomycetes; order Streptomycetales; family Streptomycetaceae; genus Streptomyces; species Streptomyces nondiastaticus. The sequence continues at coordinate 24,572 of NZ_PXWG01000061.1, read as the reverse complement.
GGCGAAGGAGCCGAAGCCGACGAGGAGGCCGGCGATGTTGGCGAAGAGGACCGGGCGGTGGGCGAACATCTTCATGTCGACCAGCGGCTCGCGCACCTTGCGCTCGACCAGCGTCCAGAGCGCGGCCATGACGACGGCGCCGGCGAAGCAGCCGAGGGTGCGGCCGGAGGACCAGCCCCACTCGTGGCCCTGGGTGATGGGCAGCAGGAGCAGGACGAGGGTGGCGGCCAGGGTGAGCGCGCCGAGGACGTCGGTGCGGCCGCCGGTGGTCTCGCGGGTGGCGGGGACGAGGAGGGCGACGGCGAGGAGCGCGAGCGCGGCGAGGCCGGTGGCCAGCCAGAACGCGCTGCGGTAGTCGGGGTCGTCGCCGGAGGTGAGCAGGCCGGTGGCGACGAGGGCGAGGCCGCTGCCGAAGGCGAGGGTGCCGCTGACCATGGCCATGGCGCCGGGCAGCTTCGCGGGGCGGACCTCTTCGCGCAGCACGGAGAGCGCGAGCGGGAAGATCGCGGTGGCGGCGCCCTGGAGCACGCGGCCGACGATCAGCCACAGCAGGGAGTGGGTGACGGCGGCGAGGACGGAGCCGGCGACCATGACGACCAGCACGCCGACCAGGGTCTTCTTCTTGCCGTGCTGGTCGCCGAAGCGGCCGAGGAGCGGGGTGAAGACGGCGGCGGAGAGCAGGGTCGCGGTGGTGACCCAGCTGACGTTGGCGGAGCTGGTCTCCAGGTCGCTCTGGATGAGGCCGAGGATCGGGACGACCAGGGTCTGCATCATCGACACGACCATGGCGGCGAGGCTCAGGGCGAAGACGATGACCGTCTCGTTGCGTGGGGAGGCCGGTGCGGGAGCCGGTGAGGAGGTCAAGGGGAAATCCTTCTGTTACTTCACGACATTGATGCTTGAGATCGTCAAGCAACCCGGACCACGGTAGGCCGCAATACTTCAGGTAGTCAAGTTAATGTTTTATTACCTCAACCTCTTGAGTACACTCGAACCATGACCGCCACCGCACCCCGGACCCCGACCAAGGCCCAGCTCCTGGAGCTCGTGGCGGCGCTCGGCACCGCCCAGTGGCAGGACTTCGCCGCCGCCGCTGCCCGGCACGGCCTCACGTCCGTCCAGGCCAAGCTCCTCTCCCAGCTCAAGGGCCCCGTCCCCATGCGCGGGCTCGCCACGCTGCTGGTGTGCGACGCCTCCAACGTCACGGGCATCGTGGACCGCCTGGAGGCCCGCGGCCTGGTGCGCCGCGAGCCCGACCCCGCCGACCGCCGCGTGAAGAACGTGGTCGCCACCGACGAGGGCCACGAGACCATCCGCCGCGTCCGCGCCGAGATGCAGGCCACCCACAGCGCGCTCGACACCCTCGACGAGGAGGAGCGCACCACGCTGTACGGGCTCCTGGAGCGGCTGCGCCCCGGCCTGGAGCACCGCGGCTGACATCCTCCGCGCCGCCTTCCCGGCGCCCGTATTCTGACGGGCAGTCCGTTCCGCGCACCCCGCGCGGAGGCAAGGGGAGGTCTTCCATGTGCAGCACGAGCCCGGTCGCGTCCGTCGGAGCGGAGCCGGCCGAGCCCTACACCGTCCGCCTCGCCCCGGGGGTCACGGCCTTCGTCCAGCCCGACGGCGGCTGGTGCCTGAACAACGCGGGGATCGTGACCGGCGGCGGCCGGACGGCGCTGATCGACACCACGGCCACCGTCCGCCGGGCGCGGCTGCTGCGCGACGCCGTCGCGGACGCGGGCGCGCCCCTGCCGACCACGATCGTCAACACGCACCACCACGGCGACCACACCTACGGCAACTGCGTCTTCCCCGAGGCGACCGTCGTCGGTCACGAGGAGTGCCGCCGCCAGACCGTCGACTCGGGCCTGCAGTTGCACGGCATCTGGCCCGAGGTCGAGTACGGTGACGTCCGCATCACACCCGCCGAGGTCACCTACACCGACACCCTCGCCCTGCACGTGGGCGACACCGAGATCCGGCTGATCCACCCGGGCCCGGCGCACACCGTGGGCGACACCATCGCCTGGCTGCCGGAGCAGCGCGTCGTCTTCACCGGCGACCTGGTCTTCAACGGCGGTACCCCCTTCCTCCTGATGGGCTCCCTCGCGGGCTCGCTCCACTCCCTGAAGGTCCTGCGCGAGCTGGACGCCGAGACGGTCGTGCCCGGTCACGGCCCGGTCACCGACCCCGGCGTCTACGACGTCCTCGAACGCTACTTCCGCTGGATCCAGGACCTGGCCCGCACCGAGCACGCCGCCGGCCGCACTCCCCTGGAGGCCGCCCGCGCCGCCGACCTCGGCGAGTTCGCGGCCCTGCACGAGAGCGAGCGCCTGGTCGCCAACCTGCACCGCGCCTACGCCGAACTGGAGGGCCGGCCCCTGGGGGAGCCGCTCGACCTGCCGACCGTCCTCGGCGACATGATGACGATGAACGGCGGCCGGCCGATGGTCTGCCACGCGTAGACAGGCATAGACAGGCATAGGCGGGAGGCATAGGCAGGCATAGGCACGCACGCGCGGGCACGTGCGGGACCACACGCACCCTGGACGGCATACCGACCGGTCGGCATGATGGCCCGCGGACGTACCGGCCAACTCCCCTGACGAGGAGCGTGCGATGAGCAAGGGCAATCCCCCCGGACTCGATCCGGAACGGCTGCGGGCCCATCTGGAGCAGGAGCTTCCGGGGCTCGTGCGGGGGCCGCTGACGGCCCGGCTGATCGAGGGGGGACGGTCCAACCTCACGTACGCCGTCAGCGACGGCACGGGCCGGTGGGTGGTGCGCCGGCCGCCGCTCGGGCACGTGCTGGCCACCGCCCACGACATGCGGCGCGAGCACCGGGTGATCAGCGCGCTGCACGGCACGGCGGTGCCGGTGCCCGGGGCGCTGTTGCTGTGCGAGGACGACAGCGTGCTCGGGGCGCCGTTCTACGTGATGGAGTTCGTGGACGGGACGCCGTACCGGACGGCCGGGCAGCTCGCCGCGATCGGGCCGGACCGCACCCGGCGGGTCGTGCTGGGGCTCGCCGACACGCTCGTCCAGCTGCACGCCGTCGACCCGGAGGCGGCCGGTCTCGCGGACTTCGGGCGCCCGGAAGGCTTCCTGGAGCGGCAGTTGCGGCGCTGGGGCAAGCAGCTGGAGGCGTCCCGCAACCGGGAGCTGCCGGGCATCGACGCGCTGCGCTCCGCTCTCGCCGCCGCGCTGCCCGCCTCCCCCGCCGCCGCGGTCGTGCACGGCGACTACCGGCTCGACAACGTCCTGATCGGCGCGGACGACAGCGTCGCCGCCGTCCTGGACTGGGAGATGTCCACGCTCGGCGACCCGCTCACCGACCTCGGCCTGCTGGTGATGTACAGCGAGCAGGAGCCCGTCCCGGGCTCGCCCATCAGCACGACGCGCGACGCCCCCGGCCACCCCGAGCCCGCCGAGATCGTGGAGCGCTACGCCGCCGCGTCCGGCCGCGACGTCTCCGCGCTCCCCTGGTACACGGCCTTCGCCTACTTCAAGCTCGCCGTGATCCTGGAGGGCATCCACTACCGCTACACCCTCGGGCAGACCGTCGGCGCGGGCTTCGACCGCATCGGGCAGCTCGTCCCGCGCTTCATCGACAACGGACTCACCACCCTCCGGAAGGGCTGACCGGCCATGGACTTCGCATTCGACGCCCGCACCGAGGAACTGCGCAGGCGGCTGCTCGCGTTCATGGACGAGCACGTGTACCCGGCGGAGGACGTCGCCGAGGAGCAGCGGGCCGGCCTGGACGACCCGTGGACGGCTCCGCCCGTCGTCGCCGAGCTCCAGGCGGAGGCCCGGCGGCGGGGGTTGTGGAACCTCTTTTTCACCAACGAGCACGGCCTCCCGGACGCGGCGTACGGGGGCGGGCTGACCAACCTCCAGTACGCCCCGCTCGCCGAGATCACCGGCCGCAGCCCGCAACTGGCCCCCACCGCCCTCAACTGCGCCGCCCCCGACACCGGGAACATGGAGCTGCTCGCCCAGTTCGGCAGCGAGGAGCAGCGCAAGCGCTGGCTGGAGCCGCTGCTCGACGGCCGGATCCGGTCGGCGTTCGCGATGACCGAGCCCGACGTCGCCTCCTCCGACGCGACGAACATCGGGACCCGCATCGAGCGCGACGGCGACGCGTACGTCATCACCGGCCGCAAGTGGTACATCTCCGGTGCCATGAACCCCGCCTGCGAGATCTTCGTGGTGATGGGGAAGACCGATCCGGACGGGGCCGACCCGCGGCGCCAGCAGTCGATGGTCCTGGTCCCGCGGGACGCGCCCGGCCTGCGGGTGCGGCGCGCCATGCGGGTCTACGGCTACGAGGACCACTACCACGGCGGCCACGCCGAGATCGTCTTCGACCGCGTACGGGTACCGGTGGCCAACCTCGTGGGCGAGGAGGGCGGCGGCTTCGCGATCGCGCAGGCGCGCCTCGGCCCCGGCCGCATCCACCACTGCATGCGGCTGATCGGCATGGCCGAGCGGGCGATCGAGCTCATGTGCCGGCGCGCCCTGGACCGCACGGCCTTCGGCAAGCCGCTGGCCGGGCAGGGCGTCGTGCAGCAGTGGATCGCCGACTCGCGGGTGGCGGTGGAGCAGTTGAGGCTGCTGGTGCTCAAGACGGCGTGGCTGATGGACACCGTGGGCAACCGCGGCGCGCACACCGAGATCCAGGCCATCAAGATCGCCACTCCGCGGACGGTCGTGGACATCCTCGACAAGGCCGTACAGCTGCACGGGGCGGGCGGCGTGAGCCAGGACTTCCCGCTGGCGGAGCTGTGGGCCGCGGCGCGGACGCTGCGCCTGGCCGACGGGCCGGACGAGGTGCACCAGCGGTCGCTGGCGCGGCGGGAGTTGCGGCAGTACCGGTGACCAGGCACACCAGTGACCAGGCTGGCACACCGGTGACCAGGCACACCAGTGACAGGCACACCGGTGACTACGCAGACCGCGACTACGCAGACCGGTAGCCGCGCGGGCCGCTCCGCCGCGTAGCGGCCTCGCCCGGCGGGCAGGAATATCTGTACGGGCGAGGCCGGAGGGGGAGGTCGCATGGCCGCCAAGTGGAAGGTGCGGGGGCCGCGCGACGCCGTGCGGCTCGGGGGGCTGCCGTTCGCGGCGGCGGCGCTCACCGGCACCGTCGCGCTCTACATCGCGCTCGTCGCCTTCGGCAACATCACCGACTTCGGGACGAACCAGGAGTTCGTCCGGCACGTCCTGGCGATGGACACGACGTTCCGGGACGACGACCTGATGTGGCGGGCCGTCACGGACCGCACGCTGCAGGACATCGCCTACCTCGCGATCATCGTCTGGGAGACGCTGGCCGCGGTCGTGCTCGTGGCCGCGACGGTCCTGTGGGTGCGCGGCCTCACGAGCCGCGGCACGGGCTTCCGGCGCGCGCGGCGGCTCAGCACGCTCGGGCTGGTGATGGTCCTGCTGCTGTTCGGCGCGGGGTTCATCGCGATCGGCGGCGAGTGGTTCGCGATGTGGCAGTCCCAGAAGTGGAACGGCCTGCAGGCCGCCGGGCGGAACTTCCTGCTGGCGGGGTTCGTGCTCGTGCTGATCCACCTGCCGTCCCCGCAGTGGCATTCCCCCGAGGGCTGACCTACGCCCCCTCGGAGAACACCACGAGCGACCGCCCGCCCCGCCCCGCGAGCATCGCCTCGAAGGCACCCGCGATGCCGTCGAGCCCGATCCGCGCCGTGACCAGGGCGGACAGGTCGAAGCGGCCCGCGCGCACGTGCTCGGCGATCACGGGCAGGTCCTTCGCCGGGTCGCTGTTGCCGTAGACGCAGCCCGAGAGCGTGCGCCCGAAGTGGAAGAGCTCCAGCGCGGAGAACGTCACCTGCTGGTCCAGGCCGCCGATGCCGACGACAGTGGTCCTGCCGCCCTTGCGCGTCGACGACCAGGCCGTGCGGATCGCGTCCGCCCGCCCCGCGCACTCGATGGCGACGTCCGCGCCCCAGCCGCCGGTGAGTTTGCGGACGGCCTTGGCCGTGTCCGCTCCCGCGACGACGAACTCGGTGGCGCCGGCGGCGCGGGCCAGCTCCTCCTTCTCCGGGGAGACGTCGACGGCCACGATGGTGCCCGCGCCGGCGATCCGCGCGGACTGCAGGGTGGCGAGCCCGACGCCGCCGACGCCGTAGACCGCGACGGACTCGCCCGCGCGCACCTTCGCGGAGTGGTGGACCGCGCCGTATCCGGTGAGCACGGCGCAGCCCAGCAGGGCCGCCTCGACCGGCGGTATCCCCCCGGGCAGCGGAATGGCCGCATCGGCCCGGACGACGGTCTCCTCGGCGAACACGGCCGTGCCGAGGCCCGGGTAGAGCGCGCTGCCGTCGGCGGCCAGGGTCGCGTAGGGGACGGCGGAGGCCGCGGCGGCGCCCGCGCACAGCCAGGGCTCGCCGAGCCCGCAGAAGTGGCAGCCGCCGCAGGAGGGCGCCCAGTTGAGGACGACCAGGTCGCCCGGCGCCACGTGCGTCACCCCCTCGCCGGCCGCGGTGACCCGGCCCGCGCCCTCGTGCCCGAGGACGGCGGGCACGGGCTGGCGCAGCGTCCCGTTGGACAGGGAGAGGTCGGAGTGGCACACCCCGGCGGCGGCGAGGCGGATCCGCACCTGCCCGGGGCCGGGCGCGGGCAGGTCGATCTCGGCCATCTGCAGCGGAGCGCCCACGGCGGGCAGTACGGCGGCGCGGACCATGCCATTCCTCTCGACAGTGACGGCAGGGGGAGCGAGGACCGGGCGTCAGAACTGGAGGGACTTGGTCTGCAGGTACTCCCCCAGCCCGTGGACGCCCAGCTCGCGCCCGACGCCCGACTCCTTGTAGCCGCCGAAGGGCGCCAGGATGTTGAACCCGCCGCCGTTGATCTCCACCTGGCCGGCGTCCAGGCGGCGCGCGAAGGCGGCGGCCTCGTCCTTGTCGGCCGCCCAGACCGCGGCGGCGAGGCCGTAGACCGTGCCGTTGGCGATCCGGGCGGCCTCGTCCTCGTCCTCGTACTTGATGAAGGAGAGCACGGGGCCGAAGATCTCCTCCTGGGCGATGGTCATCTCGGGCGTGACGTCGGCGAAGACGGTGGGGGTGACGTAGTAGCCCTTGTCGTGGCCCTCGGGGGGCGTCGCGCCGCCGGCGACGAGGCGCGCGCCCTCCTCGATTCCCTTGTCGATGTAGCCGCGCACGCGCGCGTGCTGCTTGGCGTTGACGAGCGGGCCGACCCGGACCCCGTCCTGCGTCGGGTCGCCGGGCGCGAAGTCCGCGAGCGCGGCGGCGGCGAGGGCGACGGCCTCCTCGTACACGTCGGCGTGGACGAGCGTGCGGGTGAGGGCGTTGCAGGACTGGCCGGTGTTGCGGCACACGTCGGCGACGTTCGCGGCGACGGCCTCGGCCAGGTCGGCGCCGGGCAGGATGACGTTGGCGGACTTGCCGCCCAGCTCCAGGGCGACGCGCTTGACGGCCGCGCCGGCCACCGCGCCGATCCGCTTGCCCACGGCCGTGGAGCCGGTGAAGGAGACGAGGTCGACGCCGGGGTGCTCGGCGAGCGCCTGGCCGGCCACCGGCCCGAGCCCGGTGACGAGGTTGAAGACGCCCGCGGGGATCCCGGCCGCGTCCACGCACTCGGCGAAGAGCTGCGCGGTCAGCGGGGTGTCCTCGGCGGGCTTGAGGACGACCGTGCAGCCCGCGGCCAGCGCCGGGGCGACCTTGGACACGACCTGGTGGAGCGGGTAGTTCCAGGGCGTGATCGCGGCGACGACGCCCACGGGCTCGTGGAGGACGGTCGAACTGCCGATCCGCTCCTCGAAGGGATGGCTCGCGGCGAGCTCGGCGTACGAACCGGCCACGGCGATCGGCAGGCCGGTGTGGACCCGCTGCGCGAAGCCCTTGGGCGAGCCGAGCTCGGCCGTGACCGTGGCGGCGAGCTCGTCCTGGCGGGCGGCCATCGCGTCGCGCAGGGCGGCGATGTGCTTCCCGCGCTCCGCGGGCGGCGTGGCCGCCCAGCCGGGCAGGGCCGCGCGGGCCGCCCGGACGGCCGCGTCGACGTCCCGGGCGTCGCCGGCCGGGACGGTGCCGATGACCTGCTCGTCGGCCGGGTTCACCACCTCGATCGTCCCCGCGCCCACGGCGGGTCGCCAGGCTCCGTCGATGTACATGCCGTCGTGCGGGTTCACGGGTCGTCTCCTCGCGGAAGCGGAACGGGACCGGAAAGCGCCCACGCTAGCGCCGGGCGCACCGCCCGTACCAGAGTGCGCTCCCCGCGGCGGTGTGGCCGTCGTCTCAATGCCGGGAGCCGCCGGTCACGTAAGGTCTGAGCTGTGCCGCAGATTACGTACACGATCCAGGAACTGACCGTAGGCCAGCTGTCCGCGCGCAGCGGCGCGGCCGTCTCGGCGCTGCACTTCTACGAGACCAAGGGCCTGATCAGCAGCCGCCGCACCTCCGGCAACCAGCGCCGCTACGACCGTGACGCCCTGCGCCGCGTCGCCTTCATCCGCGCCGCGCAGCGGGTGGGCATCCCGCTGGCCACGATCCGGGAGGCGCTCTCGGAGCTGCCCGACGAGCGCACCCCGAACCGGGAGGACTGGGCCCGGCTGTCCGAGACGTGGCGCGGCGAGCTGGAGCAGCGCATCAAGCAGCTGACCCGGCTGCGGGACCACCTGGACGACTGCATCGGCTGCGGCTGCCTCTCGCTGGAGACCTGCGCGCTGTCCAACCCCGACGACCGCAACGGCCTGCGGGGAGCGGGCTCGCGCCTGCTGGTCGAGCGCTGAGGAACGCCGCTCCCCGGGGCTGCTGCGGGCCGCTCACCACAGGGCGGGCCGCCGCCCGGCCCACGGCCGGGCCTCCTCCAGCTGGGCGGAGAGCGAGATGAGGCCGGCCTCGTCGCCGTAGCGGCCGCCGAGCATGATCCCGACGGGCAGGCCCTCGGGCGTCCAGTGCAGCGGCACGCTCACGGCGGGCCGGCCGGTCGCGTTGTAGAGCGGGCAGAACGGCGTGAAGCCGGCCACGTCCGCGAACTCCCGCTCCGGGTCGTCGTCGTTGCGCAGCCCGCCGACGGGCAGCGGGAGCCGGGCGAGGGTGGGCGACAGGAGCACGTCGTAGCCGGTGCCGGGCGCCTGCAGGACGTCGTCGACGAGCTGGGCGATCCCGCGCATCCGCTGGAGGGCCCCGGCGAACTCCGTGGCGGTGACGCGGGCGCCGCGCTCGCGCAGGTGGCGGGTGAGGGGCAGCAGGAGCCGCTCGCCGCCGGGCGGCACGGGAATGACCGTCGACAGCACGTCCCAGACGGTGGTGAAGGCCCGGGCCAGGGACTCGTCGCCCGGGAGCGTCAGTTCCTCCACGTCGTGGCCGAGGTCCCGCAGCAGGTCCGCCGTCTCCTCAGCGGCGCGCCGGCACTCGGGGTGCACCTCCACCCCGGGGACGGGCGCCTCCGTGATGTGGCCGATGCGCAGCCGGCCCGGGGCGCGCCGCGCGTGCTCGGCGAAGGTCTCGCCGGGCGGGAGCGAGGGCGCGGCGTACGGGTCGCCGGGCATCGGCCCCGCGAGGGCGTCGAGGAGCGCGGCGGCGTCCGCGACCGTGCGGGCCAGGGGCCCGTGCGTCAGCAGGCCGGTCACGTCGTGCAGGAGCGGGCCGGGGCTCACCCGGCCGCGGCTGGGCTTGATGCCGAACAGGCCGCACGCGGACGCCGGGATGCGGATGGAGCCGCCCCCGTCGCTGCCGTGCGCGAGCGGCGCGAGGCCCGCGGCGACCGCGGCCGCGGCCCCGCCGCTCGACCCGCCGGCCGAACGGCCGAGGTCCCAGGGGGTGCGGGCGGGCGGCACGAGGGCGTTCTCGGTGTGCGAGGACAGGCCGAACTCGGGCGTGCTGGTCTTTCCCAGCAGGACCGTGCCCGCCTCCCGCAGCCGCGTCACGAGGTGGTCGTCCGTCGTGGCGACGTTGCCGGCGTACGCGGCCGAGCCCATCGTGCAGCGCACGCCGGCGACCTGGCTGAGATCCTTGACCGGCACGGGCACGCCGTGCAGCGGCGGCAGCGCGCGGCCCTCGCGCCGGGCGGCCGAGGCCGCGCTCTCGGCGTCGGCCGCCTGCTTGCGCGCCGTCTCGGGGGTGACGGTGACGAACGCCCCTACGGTGGCGTCCAGCCGCCCGATGCGCTCCAGGTAGTGCTCGGTCAGCTCGACGGGCGACACCTCTCCCGCCCGCACCGCCGCCCCCTGCTCCAACGCGGTCAGATCGTGCAACTGCGCCATGCCGTCCGCCTCTTCTCGCACACCGGTGGGCCGTGCCGCATCCTCGCACCACCGGCGGACGGCGGACACCCCCCTTCCGGCCTCCCGGCCGTTCCCTCCCTGCGACCGCGGCCGGGCTCACACCGCCGCGTAACGGTCTTCCAGCACCCGGCGGCGGGCCGCGGCCAGCGCCCCCGGGGTGAGTACGGGCGCGGGGACCACGATGCCGCAGTCCGCGCAGACGGGGCCCTGCGCGGGGCAGCGGTCGAGGTCGGGGCGCCACTCCAGGCGGTCCTGCGAGCAGACGGGGCAGACGTCCCCGGGGTCGGCCTCCATGGCGGCGATGACCCGGCGCAGCACGTCGGAGAGCCGGGCGGCCGGGTAGACGTCGGGGCTCACGCAGGGCACGATGTCGCAGCCGCCCCAGGTGTTGCGGTGCCACGCGTCGACGGCGGCGGGCTGCCGGATGCCGTCGTGCTTCTCACGCTTGCGGCGGTCGGCGAAGGACGCCTCGTAGGCGAGCCAGACCGCGCGGGCCTCCTCCAGCTCGGTCAGCGCGACGACCAGCCGGGCCGGGTCGGGGGCCCGGTCGGCCGGGGCGATCCCGGCCAGGTCGCACAGGTGGTGCCAGGTCGCCCGGTGCCCGTACGGGGCGAAGCGCTCGAGGCACTTGCGCAGGGAGGTCCGCCGCAAGGCGATGGTGTTCCGTGGATTGCGCACCTCTCGTGCGAGTGCTCTGAAACCTGCCACTGCATCCCACCTCCGACAGCGCGGACTCGGATCGACATGGAAGGGACGTAACTCATCGCCATTCGGATCCCTCGGCCGCGGTGCGCGGCCGACTCCGCTCTGCTACCCCGAAGTCGCGCCGGGATGTGGAACCCGGTTCATTCGGCTCGGTTCAACCGCCTCGGTTCATTCGCCTCGGTTCGTTCGGCCCGGCTCACCGGGCCCGGTCGGCCCGGCCCGGCTCAGGGGCACGGTTCACGGCCCGGCGGGGAGGACGCGGCCGGCGTGGAGGATGACGCGGGCCAGCTCCTCGTGGCAGATGTCGCTGTGGGCGCCCGACGGGGGCCCGCCGCGGGCGACGACCGATGAGGCGTCGACGCTCACGCACCCCTCGGCGGGCAGGGCGCCGCGCAGCGCCTCGTCCAGGGCGATCCTGGCGCAGGGGTCGACGGCCCGGATGCCGTCGTGGCCGACGGCGCCCCACCGGCCGTCGCCGAGACCGAGGAGCTCGTCGTCCTCGCGGGACACCATGGACGCGAGGGGATAGAGGGTGCCCAGCGCGGAGTCGTGGCTCGAGTGGCAGGCCACCAGCGGCCCGCGGATCCGCCGGTACAGCCCGTCGAGCGCCCCGCCGCGGCCGGTGTCGAACGGCAGGCTGGACGAGAAGGCGTAGTGCGAGAAGGCGCCCTGGAGGAGGGTCACGCTGCCCAGGGCGGTGCCGCCGTCGGGCAGTCCGCGCAGCGCGAAGGACACGAGGCGGGCGCCGAAGCTGTGCCCGGCCAGGTGGACGCGCAGCCCGGTGGCGGACTCGGCGAGCAGGGCGAGCGCGGGCCCGAGGCCCTTCTCGCCGACGATGCCCGCGCGCCGCTTCATCGTGTAGTACGACATCTGCCGGAGCACTTCGAGGGCGCCGCCCCACAGCCGTTTCAGGCCTCCGCCGAGGAAGGCGGGCGGCAGGGCGCCCATGCGGTCCAGGGCGCCGGCGAAGCTCTCGCACACGCGCAGGGCGTCGCCCGTGAGCAGGTAGGAGGCGTCGTCCTCACCGGCGTCCGCGGCCGCGAGCCCCTGCGGCGGGGCGGGGGCGAGGCCGCGGACGAGGGAGACGAACTCCTCCAGGCGCGCGGGGTCCTCGGGCTGCTCCGCGGCCAGCTCCGCGAGCCGGTCCAGCACGGCCCGCTCGCACGGCAGGATCCTGATCAGGGCCTCGCGGGTGGCGGCGTCGAGGACGGGCGGGGCGGGCGGCGCCTCGGGGACCGCCGACGGGAAGTCGGGGACGGCCTCGCCCGGGAAGCGCATCGACGGCCAGATCACGCCCGCGTACCCCAGGCGCACGCCGGGCGCGCGGGCGACCAGGCCCGGGAAGGGCGCGTAGAAGCGGGAGTAGAGGGCCGTGGCCATCGGCCTGTCGTTGTTCCACCCGTGCGCGAACACCACGAGGTCGGTGAGGCCCTCGCTCACGGCACCGCGGATCAGGGCGTCGCGCTCGCCGGTGTCGGCGTCCCCGTCGGCGTCGAACGTCAGCTCCCAGTACGGTTCCGCACTCATGCCGGACATGGCATTCCCCCTCGAGCAGCCCGATGCCGGCGCATCGTCCCGCTGCCGAGGGGGACTGTCCAGACTCCCGTCACGCGCTTCACGCGTCCGTGTCCTGGAACCGTGCGTACCGCGGATCAGGGCATCGTCAGGGGGCCAGGAGTTCGGCCGCCCGGATGCCGTGGACGTGGATGAGGAGGTCGTACGAGCGGCCGAGCGCGGTCATGTACGCGGGCTCCGGGTAGGCGGTGCCGATGTTGCGGGTCGGCCGGGCGGTGGACAGCCAGTCCTTCGCGGCGCGGGGCGCGTTGCGCATGTCCAGCAGCCAGGCCCGGCGGTGGGCGACCTGGTCGAGGGTGTGCTCGTTGCTGCCGGGTTCCGCGGGGCCGAGGGTGACGGGCTTGGTGCGTCCCTCGTCGTCGAGGGTGTTGAAGGAGCCCTCGGAGAAGGTGAGCCGGACGTTGACGTACGCGGCGCCGAGGCGGTCGCGCAGGAACGCGCCCTGCATCTTCGGGTACTGGGCCGGGTCGTCGCTCACGTAGGAGACGTGGGCGTTGTGCGCGGACAGGAGGATCTTCTGCCCGGTGTGCCGCTGCCACCAGACGGTGTTCTCCGCCATGACCCGGTCGCGGTAGCGCATGCAGTCGGCGACGGACTTCGGGTCGCCGAGGTCGTAGGCGTACATGCCGGCGACCTGGGCGACGGCGCGCGCGTCCTGCACCGCGCGGTCGAAGGCGCGGCGGTCGTCGCGGGGGTGCTGCCCGGCCAGCAGGGCGAGGGCCTCCCGGGCGCGGCCGGCGTCGGCGCGGCGCTCGGCGAGGGGCTTCTTCAGCAGCGCCTGCATGGTGTCCCGCACACTGGTGCCGGGCTCGGGGCGCTGCCCGCGGTAGAGCCCGGCGAGGCGGGGCAGGATCGCGGGGTGGTGCGCGCGGGCGTATCCGGTCACCCGGTCGAACAGCTCCGGTCCGGCGTAGGCGGCGTCGTTGCCCACGAACTGCACCTTGCGCGCGTGATGGGCGTTGTAGTCGCGCATCCACGTGAACAGGTCGAGGTACTCGCGGGTGTTCCAGAGGCGGTACGCGTCCTGGAACTCCTCCCGCATGATCTGCCGCAGGTCGCCCTTGCCGTGCAGCACGTAGTCGTTGATGCGCAGGCCCGCGCTCCAGTTGGCTTCCAGGGCGAAGGCCGTGAAGCCCTTCTCCTCCACGAGGTAGCGGAAGATGCGGTGCTTGTTGGTGAAGAACTCGTGCGAGCTGTGCGTGGCCTCCCCGACGCCGACCACCGTGGCGTCGCCGACCATGGCGCCGAGGGGGCGCAGGTCCGCGACGCCGCCGCCCGGCTCGGTGGTGCGCAGGGGGTGGGCCGCGGCGGCGAGGGCCGCCACGGGGCCGGCGGTGCGAGCCCGCGCCTGCTGCACGAGGGCGGGCGTCCAGGAGAGGACGCACAGGATCAGGGTGAGCAGCAGAGCGGCGGGCAGGCCGGTGCGCCGGCGGCGGCGCTGGGGGGTCATCGGGGTCGCTCCTCGGGTCGCTGGGCCGTTCGTGGTGGCTCGTTCCACGATTCCCGGCGCGCCGTTCCGGCACCATCCGATGCGCCCCCGGGGGCGGGGTGGGGACAGCCCCCGGGGGCCGTGGCGGTCAGCCGTAGAGCAGGTGCTCCTCGCGCAGGGCCCGGAACTCCTCCAGCCCGGGCTGCCAGGCGGCCACGATGTCGTCCACGGGGGCGCCCGCGTCGGTCATGGTGCGTACGGACGCGGTCCCCGCGAGCCGGTCGATCCACCGGTCGGGGCGCCATGCGAAGCCCGGCCACACCTGCCGGGCCGTCACGAGCAGCGCGATGCCCGTCCGTACGTGCTGGAAGGCCCGGGGGTCGTGGACGTGGAGGTGCACGCCGCCGATGGTGCGCCCCTGGAACTTGGAGAAGGCGGGCACCGCGTACGCCTCCCGGAAGCGCACGCCGGGCAGGTCCAGGGCGTTCAGGGCGTCGGCCCAGCGGTGGTCGATGCCTTCGGCGCCCACGAGTTCGAACGGGAGGGTGGTGCCGCGGCCCTCGGAGAGGTTCGTGCCCTCCAGCAGGCAGGTGCCCGGGTAGGCGAGGGCGGTGCCGGGCGTGGGCATGTTGGGGCTGGGCGGGACCCACGGCAGCCCGGTGTCGCCGAAGAGGTCGCCGCGCCGCCAGCCGCTCATGGGCACGGTGTCCAGCCGTGCGGGCCGCCCGGCCGCCGCCGGCACGTGCGCGGCGTTGAACAGCAGGGCCAGCTCGGCCACGGTCATGCCGTGCGCCTGCGCGATCGGCTCGCGGCCCACGCCGGAAGCCAGGGAGCGCTCCAGGACCGGGCCGTGCGCGCCGCGGCCCGTGAGGGGGGCCGGCCGGTCCAGGACCACGGTCCGCAGGCCCGCGAGCGCCGTGGCGATCAGGCAGTCGTACAGCGTCCACACGTACGTGTAGAAGCGCGCTCCCACGTCCTGGATGTCGAACACGACGGTGTCCACGCCGGCGCGGCGGAACAGGGCGGCGAGCTCGCGGCCGCGCTTGCCGTGGATGTCGTGGACCGGGAGGCCGGTGGCGGGGTCCGTGCGCGTGGGCTCCGAGCCGCCGGCCTGTGCCGTGCCGCGGAAGCCGTGCTCGGGGC
This sequence comes from Streptosporangium nondiastaticum, assembly GCF_003011965.1. Lineage (GTDB taxonomy): Bacteria > Actinomycetota > Actinomycetes > Streptomycetales > Streptomycetaceae > Streptomyces > Streptomyces nondiastaticus. Next base: position 9,447 of record NZ_PXWG01000061.1, on the reverse strand, counting down.
CGAAGACCGCGCGGAGGTCGACGCGCCGGTCGGCGTGCAGGACGTCCACGACGTGCCGGAGGCCGGCGGTGACGCCCGTGGGGTTGGTGACGACGCCGACGCGGTCCCCGGCGAGCAGGGCGTAGCCGCTCTCCGCCAGCCGGTCGAAGCCGGTGCGGACGCGCGGGGCGGCCGCGGCCCGCGCCGGTGCGGCGGCCGGGCCGGCGAGGGCGCCAGCGGCCGCCGTGCCCAGCACCTGGCGCCTCGTCACGCGCCGTGCGTTCGGGGGGCGTCCCCCGGAAGAGTGCCGCATGGTCATGCACGCTAACGCTCCGGCGGCCCGGCCGGGAGAATGTCGGAGGGCGTGCCTCCGGGCGCGTTCCCGGCCTCTTCCCCCGGCACATACCGACTGGTTAGTCTGCGCGGTGCAGCCGAGCCGAGGGAGACCGAGCGTGGGCATCGTGCGGGACGCGGGAGTCGTCGTCACCGGAGCGGGAGGCGGCATCGGGGCCGCGCTGGCCCGCCGGTTCGCGGCCGAAGGGGCGCGGGTCGCGGTCAACGACCTCGACGCCGCCAAGGCCGAGGCGGTCGCGGCGGAGATCGGCGCGACGGCCGTGCCCGGCGACGCCTCCGGCATCGTGCCGGCCGCCCGCGAGGCGCTCGGCGGCCGCATCGACGTCTACTGCGCCAACGCCGGGGTCGCCCCGGCGGGCGGCCCGGAGGCCGAGGAGGATCTCTGGGAGACCGCCTGGGACGTCAACGTCATGGCCCACGTGCGCGCGGCGCGCCAGTTGCTGCCCGAGTGGCTCGACCGCGGCAGCGGCCGGTTCGTGTCCACGGTCTCCGCGGCCGGGCTGCTCACGATGCTCGGCTCGGCCCCGTACAGCGTTTCCAAGCACGCGGCCCTCGCCTTCGCCGAGTGGCTCTCGCTCACCTACCGCCACTGCGGCGTCGACGTGCACGCCATCTGCCCGCAGGGCGTGCGGACGGACATGCTGCGCGGCACGGGCCCGGCCGGGGACCTGATCCTCGTGCCCACCGCGATCGAGCCCGCGCAGGTGGCGGACGCCCTCTTCGAGGGGATGGCCGCGGGCCGCTTCCTGATCCTGCCGCACCCGGAGGTCGCGGACTACTACGCGGCCCGCGCGACCGACCCCGACCGCTGGCTGCGCGGCATGAACCACCTCCAGCGCAAGCTGGAAGAGGGGCTGTGAGCGATGCGGCCGCCGGGCGGCGGAGCGTGAGCGGGGCGCGGTGCGCCGCGCCGGAGGGCGAGCCCGTGCCGCAGCGGCTGCTCGCCGCCGCCACCCGGCTCTTCGCCGAGCGGGGCTACGACCGCACGTCGGTGCAGGAGATCGTGGAGGCGGCGGGCGTCACGAAGGGCGCCCTCTACCACTACTTCGGCTCGAAGGACGACCTGCTGCACGAGGTCTACGGGCGCGTGCTGCGGCTGCAGCAGGAGCGCCTGGACGCGTTCGCGGGCTCGCGGGCGCCCGTCGAGACGCGGCTGCGCGAGGCCGCGGCCGACGTCGTGGTCACCACCATCGAGAACCTCGACGACACGACGATCTTCTTCCGCTCCATGCACCACCTGGGGCCGGAGAAGCTCGCGCAGGTCCGGGCGGAGCGGCGCCGCTACCACGAGCGCTTCCGGGCCCTGGTCGAGGAGGGCCAGCGCAGCGGCGTGTTCACCGCGGCCACCCCCGCGGACCTGGTGGTCGACTACCACTTCGGCTCGGTCCACCACCTGGGCGCCTGGTACCGCGCGGAGGGCAGGCTGAGCGCGCAGCAGGTGGCGGGTCACCTGGCCGATCTGCTGATGCGGGCGCTGCGGCCGTAGCGGGCGCGGCCAGGGACGGCGGCGGCGCGGGGCCGCCGCCCGAGCGCCCCGGACCACCGGCCGGAACCGGTGGCCGGGGCCCCTCCACGACTTCCTAAGCGCCCGCTCACCCCGGGGTATGGTGTTCGTTCCGCGGGCGCAGGGCCCGGGGCGGACCGGGAGAGCGGGGCGTGGGATGGGTGCGGAGGGGCAGCAGAGCGGGCAGTGGGCCGATGTCACGCCCGATGCCGCGCGGCGGCTGGTGACCGCCGCCGTCGAGGCCTTCGCCGAGCGCGGCTACCACGCCACCACCACCCGCGACATCGCGGGCCGCGCCGGCATGAGCCCCGCCGCGCTCTACATCCACTACAAGACGAAGGAAGAGCTGCTCTACCGCATCAGCATCGTCGGCCACCGGCTCGCCCTGGACATCCTGCGCCGGGCGCGGGACTCCGCGGGCAGCCCCGCCGACCGGCTCTCCGAGGCCGTGCGGTGCTTCGTCCGCTGGCACGCCGAGCACCACACGACGGCGCGCGTCGTGCAGTACGAGCTGGGGGCGCTCGCCGAGGAGCACTACGCGGAGATCGTCGCGCTGCGCCGGGACACCGACGCCGCCGTCCGCGCCATCGTGGAGGACGGCGTGGCGGCGGGCGAGTTCGACACCCCGGACGTCCCGGGGACGACGCTGGCCGTGCTGTCCCTGTGCATCGACGTGGCCCGCTGGTTCAACGCGGAGGGCAAGCGCACGCCGGACGAGGTGGGCGAGCTGTACGCGGACCTGGCGCTGCGCATGGTGGGGTACGCGAAGAAGTAGGGGCCCGTTTCGCGGGCTGATCCATTGACGCGCCCCGCCGGGAATCCTACGGTCTCCCATAGGAATCCACCGGCGCTGGGAGCACGCGATGAGCGGTACGGGCAACGAGCAGGCGCGGAAGACCGCCGAGGGGCTCGCCTACTCGGCCGGTTTCGGCAACGAGCACAGCAGCGAGGCCGTTCCGGGGGCGCTGCCCGAGGGGCGCAACTCCCCGCAGCGGGCTCCGCTCGGGCTGTACGCGGAGCAGCTGAGCGGCACGGCCTTCACCGAGCCCCGGCACAGCAACCGCCGGTCCTGGCTCTACCGCATCCGGCCCTCCGCCGCGCACCCGCAGTTCACCCGCACCGGCAACGGCCACCTGGCGAGCGCGCCGTTCACCGACGCCGTGCCCGACCCCAACCGGCTGCGCTGGAACCCGCTGCCCGAGCCGCCCGCGGGCACGGACTTCCTCGCCGGCCTGTGGACGCTCGGCGGCAACGGCGACGTCACCCAGCGCACCGGCATGGCCGTCCACCTCTACGCCGCGAACGCCTCCATGACCGACCGGGTGTTCAGCGACTCCGACGGCGAGCTGCTGATCGTGCCCGAGAGCGGCGGGCTGCTGCTGCGCACGGAGTTCGGGCTGCTGCGCGCCGAGCCGGGGCACGTGGCGCTGATCCCGCGCGGGGTGCGCTTCCGCGTCGAGCTCCTCGGCCCCACCGCCCGCGGCTACGTGTGCGAGAACTACGGTCAGCCCTTCGTCCTGCCCGAGCTGGGGCCGATCGGCGCGAACGGGCTGGCGAACGCGCGGGACTTCCTCGCGCCGGTCGCGGCGTACGAGGACACCGAAGGGCCGGTGGAGGTGGTCAACAAGTTCTGCGGCAACCTCTGGACGGCGACGTACGACCACTCCCCGCTGGACGTGGTCGCCTGGCACGGCAACCTCGTCCCGTACGTCTATGACCTGCGCCGCTTCAACGTCATCGGCTCGATCAGCTACGACCACCCGGACCCGTCGGTCTTCACGGTGCTCACCTCGCCGTCGGACACCCCGGGCCTGGCGGGCGTCGACTTCGTCGTCTTCGCGCCGCGCTGGCTCGTGGGCGAGGACACCTTCCGGCCGCCGTACTTCCACCGGAACGTGATGAGCGAGTACATGGGCCTGATCGAGGGCGCGTACGACGCGAAGACCGCCGGTGAGGGAGGCTTCGTGCCGGGCGGCGGGTCGCTGCACAACATGATGTCGGCGCACGGGCCCGACCGGGAGACGTTCGAGCGGGCGAGCGCGGCCGAGCTGAAGCCGCAGAAGGTGGACGACGGACTGGCCTTCATGTTCGAGACGCGCTGGCCGGTGACGCTCACCCCGCACGCGGCCGGGGCCGACCACCTGCAGACGGGCTACGACGGCGTGTGGCAGGGTCTGCAGCGCCACTTCCGTCGCTGACGCCCACGGAGCTCCCCGTGACCACCTTCGCCCCCGACTCCCTCGCGCTCAACCGCAAGCTGCCGCTCTGGTACCAGGTGTCGCAGTCGCTGCGGGCCTCGATACTCGGGCGCTGCCCGGACGACCCGCTGCGCCTGCCCACCGAGGACGCCCTCGCCGAGCACTACGGCGTGAGCGTCCTGACCATGCGGCAGGCGCTGAAGGAGCTGGAGGAGGAAGGGCTGATCAGCCGGCACCGGCGGCGCGGCACCTTCATCGAGCCGAGCGCCCGGCGCGGCTCCCCCGTGCGGCTGCTCGGCTCGGTGGACGCGATCGTGGCGCAGCAGTCCGGCGAGCGGACGACCGTGCTGGACCACGGTCCCGCCCCCGTCCCGGCGGAGCTGGCCGGCCACTTCCCCGGCCTGCCGGAGACGGTCGTCTTCCGGCGGCTGCGCCGCGACGGGGAGTCGGGCGAGCCGACGAACTGGGCGGAGAACCTGGTGCACCCGGAGGTCGCCGCGCGCATCGACGTGGCGGACCTGGCCCGCTGGCCGATGACGAAGGTGCTGCGGGACTCCGTGGGCGTCCGGATCAGCCGGATCACGGACACGGTCGAGGCCCGGCTCGCCGACCCGGAGACGGCGCGGCTGCTGCAGGTGCCGCTGCTGAGCCCGATCCTGCACTACACGGGCGTGACGTACGACACGTCGGGCCGGGCCGTGGACGTGGCCCGGATCCGCTACCGCGGCGACCGGTTCTCCTTCACCGTCACGCTGGAGACGGAGGAGCGGACGGACCCGGCGGCGGACTGACACGCTCCGGGTCGAAGCCGTCGAGCAGCCGGCCGAGGGCGCGCGCGAAGTGCGCGTCGAGGTCCACGGCGGCGAAGCCCGCGCCGAGGACGGCGGCCAGGCGCGGGTGGTCGCCGCGCGAGAGCTCGCGCGCCAGCAGGGCCATGCGGGCGGCGTGTTCCTGGCCGGGCGGGAAGGGCGAGGTGCGGGCCCGCTCGGCCTCGGAGAGCTCGTTGACCACATAGGTGGAGACGACGCCGTTGACCATCGAGATGAGCTCCATCTTGGTGCCCCCGGGGACGTCGAGGGGCTCCAGCACCCACAGGAAGTGCTCCAGGTACCGCAGGGCGTTCGGGCTGAAGCCGTGGGCGGGCGACATCAGCCGCGGCAGCCAGGGGTGGCGGTGCATCAGGGCGCGGGTCTGCGCCGCGAGGGCGAGGGTGTCCGCCCGCCAGTCGCCCGACGGCTCCGCGGAGAGGTCGTACTCGGCGCTGACGGCGTCGACCATCAGCTCGTACAGGTCCTCCTTGCGCGGGACGTAGTTGTAGAGCGACATCGTGCCGCAGCCGATCTCGGCCGCCACGCGGCGCATCGAGACGCCGCCGGGCCCCTCCGCGTCCGCGACGCGCACCGCCGCCGCCGCGATCTCCGCGCGGGTGTGCGCGGGGCGCGGGCCGCGCGCGGCGCGTTCGGGCCGGGCCCAGATCACCTCGGGGCGGGCCGTACGGCCGCTGGCTGCCATGGATCATCACCTCGCCCACCATCCTAGTTACGTACAGCGTACGTAGTGGGGTAGGGTCGCGGCCATGACTACGTACGCTGTACTTAGTGAGGGGCTGGAGAAGCGCTTCGGCACCGTGCACGCGCTGCGCGGGCTCGACCTCGCCGTGCCCGAGGGCACCGTCTGCGGGCTCCTCGGGCGCAACGGCGCGGGCAAGACCACCGCCGTCCGCCTCCTGACCACCCTCATCGCCCCCGACGCGGGAACGGCGCGGGTCGCCGGGCACGACGTGCGCCGCGCGCCCCGGGACGTGCGCCGCGCGATCGGCGTCACCGGGCAGTCGACCTCCGTCGACGCCGACCTGACGGGCCGCGAGAACCTGCGGCTCTTCGCCCGCCTGCACCGGCTCGGCCGCGCCACGGCCCGCGCCCGCGCCGACGTCCTCCTCGACCACTTCGGCCTCGGGGACGCCGCGGACCGCCCGGCCCGCACCTACTCCGGCGGCATGCGCCGCCGCCTCGACCTCGCCGCGAGCGTGCTCACCAAGCCCCGCGTGCTCTTCCTGGACGAGCCGACGACCGGCCTCGACCCGGCGAGCCGCGGCGCCATCTGGGACGCCGTCCGCGAGCTGACCGAGCACGGCACCACCGTGCTCCTCACCACGCAATACCTGGAGGAGGCCGATCAGTTGGCCGACGAGGTCGTGCTCGTCGACGACGGGCGGGCGGCCGTGCGGGGCACCCCCGCGCAGCTCAAGGCCCGGCTCGGCGCCCACGCCGAAGTGGTCGTCGCGGAGGAGTCCGCCCTCGCGGGCGCGGCGGCCGTCCTGGCCCGGCTCACGGGCGGCCGCCCGGCCCTCGACCCCGCACGGCGCTCGGCCGCCGCGGTCACCACCGACCCGGAGCTGACGCTCCCTCACCTCGTGCGCGAGCTCGACGCGTCGGGCGTCCCCGTCGTCGACGCCGCCCTGCGGCAGCCCACGCTGGACGAGGTCTTCCTGCACCTGACCGCCGGCGACGGCGCCCGCACCGAGGCCGGGGAGGCCGCCGCATGACCACGCTCGCCCTGTCCGACACCCGGGCCGTGCTCGGCCGCCACCTGCAGCGGATGCGCCGCGTGCCCGGACTGCTCGTCATCACCCTGACCATGCCGGTCACGATGCTGCTCTTCTTCGGCTACGTCTTCGGCAGCGCAGTGGCGCTGGAGGGGGGCGCGAACTACCGGGCGTACCTCGTGCCGGGGCTGTTCGCGGTGACCGCCGTCAACGGCGTGATGACGGCGATGCTGGCGTCCGCGCAGGACCTCCAGCGCGGCGTCATGGACCGCTTCCGCACCCTGCCCATGAGCCGCTTCGCCCTTCCGGCCGGGCAGACGGCGGCCGACGTGGTGCTCGCGGCGCTCGGGCTCGTACCGCTCGTGCTCTGCGGGCTGGCCGTCGGCTGGCGGATCGAGGGCGGTGCGGCCGGCGCCGCGGGCGCCTTCGCGCTGCTGCTGCTCTTCCGGCTGGTCACGGCCTGGGTCGGCCACTACCTGGGCCTGGTCATCGGCAACGAGGAGAGCGCGGGCCAGCTGGCCAGCGCGACCTTCATGCTGCCGCTGCTGTCGAACGCCTACGTGCCGACCGAGGGCATGCCCGGCTGGCTGCGCACGGTGGCCGAGTGGAACCCGATCAGCGCGCTCACCACCGCCTGCCGGGAGCTCTTCGGCAACGGCCGGCCCGCCGCGGACGCGTCATGGCCGGTCGCCCACCCCGTCCTCGCGGCGACCGGCTGGGCGGTGCTGCTGCTCGCGGTCTTCGTACCGCTCACGGTCGGGCGGTACGCACGCGGCACGGCCTGAGCACGGCATGCCGGAGAAGAGGGCCGGACATGCCTCGGCGCCGTGCGGCCGCGCCCTGGGGAGAGGGTGGAGGGCCGACGGCGTCGACGGTGGGGCGCTTGCGCTCGGGGCCGGGGTTCAGTCGTGGTTGCCGAACAGGGAGCGGCGCAGCCGTCTGAGCGGCGCGAGGAGGGAGACCTTGGCGGTCCGGCTCTGCTTGGCGCGCGCGTGATCACGTGTGGTCAGCTCGCGCATCAGCAGGGTCGCCCCCTCGACTTCGCGCTGGGGCACGGCAGGCCCGCCCAGCACCGCGAGATGGCGGTCGAGGCGCGCGCTGGACGCGCCGCTGTTGCAGCTGATGGCAGGCACCCGTGGCCTGCCGCGCATTGCTATCTGATCCATTGAGACTCCCCACCCGAACGAGGCACCCGGCTCAGGCAGGGTAACCCTACCGCCCTCTTCCGTCACCCGCGCATCGGCGGGGCGGATTCACCACTCCGTCAAGGGCGTTGACAGGGCTGGCGTGAACCTGCCGTCACTGTGGGCGAGTTAGCGGGTCAAGGATATGCAGAAGAGGGGGCAATCACGCTCCGTTGCGGTAGATTCACCCCGAATCGCTCTCTTGCTGGAGGGGGCCCGTCGATGAGCGGGATGTCCGGGGGCGGTCCGGAGGGGGCAGCGGTGCCGCCGGGCCGGGTGGTGGCGGGCCGGTACCGGCTGCTGGAACAGCTGGGCCGGGGCGGCATGGGAGTGGTGTGGCGCGCGCGGGACGAGGTCCTCGACCGCGAGGTGGCCGTCAAGGAGGTGCGGGCCCCCGCGGGCCTGCTCGACCACGAGATCCGGCAGCTGTACGTACGGCTGGAACGCGAGGCCAGGGCCGCTGCGCGGATCGCGCACCCCCACGTCGTCACCGTCTTCGACGTGGCCTCCGACGAGGGCCGGCCGTGGATCGTGATGGAGCTGGTGCGCGGCCTCTCCCTGGCCGACGCCCTGCAGGCGGAGGGCCCGCTGCCCCCGGCGCACGCGGCGCACATCGGCGCCGGGGTGCTCGCCGCGCTCCGGGGAGCGCACGCGGCGGGCGTGCTGCACCGCGACGTGAAACCGGGCAATGTCCTCCTCGCCAACGACGGGCGTGTCGTGCTCACCGACTTCGGCATCGCGACGGTCGAGGGGAGCTCGGCGCTGACCCGCACCGGGGAACTGGTGGGCTCCCCCGAGTTCCTCGCCCCCGAGCGGGCGCTCGGGCATCCGCCGGGCCCCGCCTCCGACCTCTGGTCGCTGGGCGTGACGCTGTACGCGACGGTGGAGGGCGTCTCCCCCTTCCGCCAGGACACCCCGCTCTCCACCATGCGGGCCGTGGTGGACCAGCAGCTCCCCGCGCCGGTCCGGGCGGGGGCGCTCGCGCCCGTCCTGGAAGGGCTGCTGCGCAAGGACCCCGCGCTGCGGCTCGGCGCCGCGGAAGCGGAGGACATGCTGCGGGTCGTGGCGCGGGGCGGGACGGTGTCCGGCGCGGGCGCGCCGCCCGGCCCCGCACGCATGGCCCGGCCCCTGACCCCGCTCCCCGAGCTCGACGCGGAAGCCGCCCGGGCCCTCGTCGAGACCGACGACGCCGTCCGCACCAGCGCCGAAGAACTCCACCTCGCCGCCGCCCAGTTGGGCGACGCCGCCGTCCGGCCCTTCGCCGAGGCCGTCGCCTACGCCCGGAGCGAGCTCGCCGACGCCTTCCGGCTGCGCCAGGCCCTCGACGACGCGCCCTACGAGGACGAGGAGATCCGCCGCCGCACGCTCGACGAGATCTGCTCCCACTGCACCAGCGCCAACCGGCGCCTCGACGCCGAATCCGCCTCCTTCGACGTGCTGCGCGGCCTCAGGGACAACGCGGCGGGCATCCTGGCCCGGGCCGAGGCCGCCGCGGAAGACCTCGCCCCGCGCGTCACCACCGCCGAAGGCGCGCTGCACGTCCTCGCCGGGCACTGCACCGCGACCGCCCTCGCCGCCGTCGCCCGCCACCCCGCCGAGGCCCGCGACCGGCTCTCCTTCGCCACCGCCGCCCTCGCCGAGGCCCGCCGCGCCCTCGCCGCCGGGGACGGCGACGGCGCCGCG
>NZ_PXWG01000060.1 GCF_003011965.1 Streptosporangium nondiastaticum | reverse complement strand
CTGACGACGAGGGTGAAGAGGACGAGCAGGGCGACGTCCTCGCCCATGCCCCAGACGACGCGCGGATGCGGCCCGATCATGAGAACGGCGGAGGCGACCAGGGAGACCGCGACCGCGACGCCCGCCCATGGGAGGAGGCCGGACGCGCGCACGCCGCCGTCGCGGACGGCCGCGACCGCCTCCTCGGCCCCGACCACCCCGACACGCTCACCAGCCGCTACGAGGCCGCCTTCGCCCTCAGCATGCTGGGCCGCTCCGGCGAGGCGCTGCGCGAGTACGCCCGCGCCGCGGCCGGGCGCGAGCGCGTCCTCGGGCCGGACCACCCCGCCACGCTCGCCGCGCGCCAGGAGACGGCGTACGTCCTCGGGCAGCTCGGCCGGCACTTCGAGGCGCACGACGTGTACGCCGCCGTGCTCGCCGCGCGCGAGCGGACGGCGGGCCCCGACCACCCGGACACCCTGCGCTGCCGCCACAACCTGGCCTTCAACCTCGGCCGCCTGGGCCGGCTGGAGGAGTCGTACCGCATGGCCTGCGAGGTGGCGGTCACCCGCTCCCGGGTCCTGGGCCCGGCCCACCCGGACACCCTTGTCAGCCGCTACGAGGTGGGTTACGCCCTCGGGCAGCTGGGCCGCTGGCCCGAGGCGCTGCAGACCTACCGCGAAGTGGCCGTCGCGCGGCAGCGGGTGCTCGGCGCCGGCCACCCCGACACGCTCGCCGCCCGCTACGAGACCGGCATCTGCCTCGGCCGCCTCCAGCGCAGCGCGGAGGCCCTGCGGCTGTTCCGCGAGCTCGTGGACGAGCGCACGCGCGCCCAGGGGCCCGAGGACCCGGACACCCTGCGCGCCCGGCACTGCCTCGGCGTCAACCTCGGCCGCCTCGGGCGCTGGGAGGAGGCCCTGGCCGAGGCGCGCGACGTGTGCGCGGTGCGCGAGCGGGTGCTGGGCGCCGACCATCCCGAGACGCTGGTCAGCCGGCGCGAGGTCGCGGTCGGGCTCGGCTGGCTCGGCCGCTGGACCGAGGCCCTCGCCGTCTACCGCGACGTGGCGCAGGCCCGGCAGCGGGTGCTGGGCGCCGACCACCCGGACGCCCTCACCAGCCGCAACGACGAGGCGCACTGCCTCGAACAGCTGGGCCGCTCCACCGAGGCCGTGGAGCTCTACCGGCAGGTCGCGGCGGTCCGCCGGGTCGGGGCCGCGCGGGGGCGGCCGCTGCACCGCTGAGCGGCCGGAGCACCGACTTTAGCTGACGTGACGTCAGAAAAGCTCTTCCCTCGCCCGGCACCCTGCGGCATCCTGCCGCCCATGCAGACCGAGTTGAGCCGGCGGCTGGGCATCGAGCACGCCGTCTTCGGCTTCACGCCCTTCCCCGCGGTCGCCGCGGCGATCTCCCGCGCCGGAGGGCTCGGCGTCCTCGGTGCCGTCCGCTACACCGACCCCGGGGACCTCGCCCGGGACCTCGACTGGATGGACGCCCGCACCGGCGGCAGACCGTACGGACTCGACGTCGTCATGCCCGCCAAGAAGGTGGAGGGCGTCACCGAGGCGGACGTCGAGGCGATGATCCCCGAAGGGCACCGCCGGTTCGTCCGGGAGACCCTCGCCCGGCACGGCGTCCCCGAACTCGCCGCCGGGGACCGGCAGGGCTGGCGCATCACCGGCTGGATGGAGGACGTCGCCCGCGCCCAGCTCGACACCGCCTTCGACCACCCGATCGCCCTGCTCGCCAACGCCCTCGGCCCGCCGCCCCCCGACGTCGTGCGACGCGCCCACGCCCACGGCGTCCTCGTCGCCGCGCTCGCCGGCAGCGCCCGGCACGCCGCCCGGCACGCCGACGCCGGCATCGACGTCGTCGTCGCCCAGGGCTACGAGGCCGGCGGCCACACCGGCGAGATCGCCACCATGGTCCTCACCCCCGAAATCGTCCGCGCCGTCGGACCGCTGCCCGTCCTCGCGGCCGGCGGCATCGGCTCCGGCGAGCAGGCCGCCGCCGCGCTCGCCCTCGGCGCCCAGGGCGTCTGGCTCGGCTCCCTCTGGCTCACCACCGAGGAGGCCGACCTGGGCTCGCCCGCCCTGACGGCCAAGCTCCTCGCCGCCGACTCCGGCGACACCGTGCGCTCCCGCGCCCTCACCGGCAAGCCCGCCCGCCAGCTGCGCACCGCCTGGACCGAGGCCTGGGACGACCCCGCCGGCCCCGGCACCCTCCCCATGCCCCTCCAGGGCCTCCTCGTCGCCGAAGCGCTGACCCGCATCCAGAAGTACGAGGCCGAGCCGCTCCTGGGCACGCCGGTCGGCCAGATCGTCGGCAGCATGACCACCCGCCGCGGCGTCCAGGCCGTCTTCGATGACCTGACCAGAGGCTTCGAACGGGCCGTCGGACGCTTGAACCGCATCGCGGAGGGGACGGGCGCCCCCGCGCGGGAAGCGGAGCCGCCACCGGCCCGCGGCCGCGGAGCCTGCCCGGCGCCCGGCAGCGCGGACGGCACCGACCGCACCGGGCCCGGCCGGTGAGCGCAGAACCTGCCCCGCGACCCGCGGCTGCGGATCCCGGCGGCGCCCGGTGCCGAAGGCGCGGTAACGCCGTCCCGCCCGCGACGGCGCAGTGGACGGCCGGGGTGCGCGGCGAGGCCTTCATCGCGCTGCAGCGCGAGGGGACGGCCGGCAGCGCCGTCGACGCCGGCCCCGCGCCACCCGCCCGCCGCGCCGCGCGCCCACCCCGTCCACCCGCACGACGAAGGAGGCCCCATGCCACCCCAACCGCCCAACGGGTTCTGGGCGCAGGCCGCCGCCGACCCCGGCCGCACCGTCCTCGTCGACCCGGCCGGCGGCACCTGGACCGCCGGCCGCCTGCACGCCGCCGCCAACCGGCTCGTCCACGGGCTGCGCGCCGCGGGGCTGCGGGCCGGGGACGCCTTCGCCGTCGTGCTCCCCAACGGCGCCGAGCTGCTCACCGCCCACCTCGCCGCGACGCAGGCAGGCCTGTACCTGGTCCCGGTCAACCACCACCTCGTCGGGCCGGAGATCGCCTGGATCGTCGCCGACTGCGAGGCCAAGGCGCTCATCGCCCACGAGCGGTTCGCCGCCGCGGCGACGGCCGCCGCGGACGAGGCCGCCCTGCCCGCCGCCCGGCGCTACGCGGTCGGGGACATAGAAGGCTTCCGCCCGTACGCCGCCCTCCTCGACGACCGCCCGGACACCCCGCCCGCCGACCGCACCGCCGGCTGGGTCATGAACTACACCTCCGGCACCACCGGCCGGCCCCGCGGCATCCGCCGCCCGCTCACCGGCAGGCCGCCCGAGGAGGGCCACCTGGGCGGATTCCTCGGCATCTTCGGCATCCGGCCGTTCGACGGCAACACCCACCTGGTGTGCTCCCCGCTCTACCACACGGCCGTCCTCCAGTTCGCGGCCGCGTCCCTGCACATCGGCCACCGGCTGGTGGTCATGGACAAGTGGGAGCCCGAGGAGATGCTGCGCCTGATCGAGACCCACCGGTGCACGCACACGCACATGGTCCCCACCCAGTTCCAGCGGCTGCTCGCCCTGCCCGAGCACGTACGGGCCCGCTACGACGTGTCGTCCATGCGCCACGCCGTGCACGGCGCCGCGCCCTGCCCCGAGCACGTCAAACGGGCGATGATCGACTGGTGGGGCGGCTGCATCGAGGAGTACTACGCGGCCAGCGAGGGCGGCGGCGCCTTCGCCACCGCCGAGGACTGGCTGAAGAAGCCCGGCACGGTCGGCAAGGCCTGGCCCATCAGCGAGCTCGCCGTCTTCGACGACGACGGCAACCGCCTCCCGGCGGGCCGGCTCGGCACCGTCTACATGAAGATGACCACCGGCGGCTTCGCGTACCACAAGGACGACGGCAAGACCCGGGCCGGCCGCATCGGCGACTTCTTCACCGTCGGCGACCTCGGCCACCTGGACGAGGACGGCTACCTCTTCCTCCGCGACCGCAAGATCGACCTGATCATTTCCGGGGGCGTCAACATCTACCCCGCGGAGGTCGAGGCCGTGCTGCTCGGGCACCCGGCCGTCGCCGACGCCGCCGTCTTCGGCGTGCCGCACGACGACTGGGGCGAGGAGGTCCGCGCGGTCGTCGAACCGGCCGAGGGCCACGCGCCGGGCGCCCCGCTGGCCGCGGACATCCTCGCGCACTGCGCCGGCGCCCTGGCCGGCTACAAGCGGCCCAGGGCCGTCGAGTTCATCGCCGCCATGCCCCGCGACCCCAACGGCAAGCTCTACAAGCGCCGGCTGCGCGAGCCCTACTGGAAGGGCCGGGCGCGCCCGGTGTGAGCGGCGCCCGGCCCTGGTCCGCGGGAGCCGTCAGCGTCCGCTCACGCGCGCCACCCGCGGCGACGTGGGGCCCGAGGACTGCCCGTACGTCAGGAGCGTGCGGGCCACCGGGCAGGAGCCGCCCGCGAAGCCGACGGCCTGGACGTAGCCGGAGCCGTGCCGCACCCCGGACCAGCCGCCGCGGGCGGAGTCCCACGGCGCCGGCTCGATCATGTTCCAGATGCCCGGCGATGCGTGGGCGGAGCCGGGGACGGGGACGAAGCACGAGGCGGAGGAGGGTGTCGTTGCGGTCGTTGAGCATCGGGGACTGCAGGACCTGGCCGAGGGGCCGTGGGCCCGTGCGGTCGGGCGAGGTAGAAAACGGGGCCGGGACGCGGGCACCCGCGGATCTTGGTGGCCGGTGTTCCGGAGTACTTCTTAGGCACTGCCTGTGCCGGGGGTGTGAAGGTAGTGGTCAGTGGGCGGGCTGGCCGGCGGTGGAGCGCTGTTCGAGGGTGATGTCCACGCCGCTGACGCTGTGGTGGTAGACCGGGGCGAATCCAGCGCGGGTGAGGGCCTCTTTGTGGACGGCGGCGGTGCGTGCGGCGGCCTGGCGGGCGCCGGCGGAGAGGTGGTTGCAGTCGATGCGCCAGACACGGGACGTGTGGGCCAGACGCTGCTGGAGATCGGCCGGGGCGGCGGGCAGGTTGTCCAGGGCCCCGAGCTCGGCGGCTGTCCGGGCCCTGCTCAGGTCGGGGCGGCCCGTGAAGGACTCCTTGAAGGCGGTGGCGATCAGGCCGCACCGGGCACCGCTGAAGAGAACGGCGTCCCCGGGGGCGTCGTGGATGCGCAGGGTCGTGCGCACGGCGCTGGTATCCCACGGGCGGCTGTCCTCCTGGCGTATGGCCAGGTGGGACGAGGCGAGGGGAAGGGCTGTCAGGAGTATGAACAGCAGTTGCACCCGCAGGGAGGCGACGGTGATGGCCGTCGCGAGCAGGAGGGCCAGGGCCGGCAGGCAGAACAGCAGGTAGCGGTAGGCGAACAGGGGGTGGTCGAGCGAGGCGGCCGCCAGGAGCAGCGGGGGGACGGTCAGCCAGGGCACGCCTACCGCGAGGGCCAAGGGTGGGGCCTTGCGGCGGCGCACCACGAGGAGGGTCAGGGTGGCGAGGGCGGTGAGGGTGAGCAGGAGTTTGAGTGCGGTGGGGAGGGTGTTCTGGCCGGGGGTGAGGAGCCAGGTGAAGTAGTTGAACGGGGTTCCGGCGGTGATCGGTGCGGCGTCGCCGACGGCGGAGCTCTGGGCGGAGGCGAGGATCAGCAGCGGGACCACGGCCGCGGTGCCTGCGGCCTGGGCCCAGAGGGTGCGTACGACGATGCGGCGGCCGGGGCGCCGCAGGGCCACGGTGATCGCGTGGGCGGCCGGCAGCAGCATTCCCAGCAGGTTGAACCAGCCCAGCAGGGCGATCAGCACGGCATAGCAGACCAGCCACCGGCCCCGGGCGCGGCTGGAGAGGATTTTCACCAGGGCGCCTGTGGCCAGCACTGCCACCGCCATGACGAAGGCGAACGAGCGGGCCTCCTGCGCGTACCGCGACGCGGTCGGCAGGACGGCCAGCAGCAGCCCCGCGCACAGTCCGAGACGCGGACCGCCGAGCAGGCGCCCCAGCCACGTGAGGCCGCCTGCCGCGACGGCCACTGCCGCAGCGGAGGCCACCCGCGGCCAGAACTCGGTGAGCCCGCCGCACACCTGCCCGATCAGCCACATCAGCACGTAGTGCAGGCCGTGCACCGCGTCGACCTGACCCAGCAACTCCATCATCTGCGGCCAGGACCGCCGCGCCACGTCAATGGTGACGATCTCGTCGGTCCACACGGAGGGAGCCGTATTCCCCCATACCCCCAGGACGAACGCGACGACCGGCGGCATCAACCCGGCCACGCCCCTCACCAGGGCACGGCCGGCGGACGCGCCGCGTAGGACAGGCATGACGGTGGGGGGTGAGGTGGCTGTCACAGTGGTGCTTTCGTCGTTGGCGCTCCCGCACCGGGTGGTGCCGGGACGGGCGGCGAACCACGTCGTGTGTGACACCGAGCAGACGCACCCCCACGCTCAGCACGTTATGCGAAATGCGGATCTAATGTCCAAAAGGGGTCGCGCCGCTGCTGCGGCTCGCACGGCACACTGCCGATCGCCTCGGACACGGCGCCCTCCCCGGGCGGGCCGGAGGGCGCTATCAGGAGATTGAGCACAGCTAGTGAGGCCCGAGTCAGGGTGACGCACGGCCCGCCTTACGAGGGCGCAGCACGAACGCCGCGAGCACCGCGGTGAGGGTCAGCCCTCCCGCGGCGATGGCGGCCACCGCGGTGAAGCCCTGGTCGTAGGCGTGCCGGGCGGCTGTCAGGATTCGCCGGGCCGTGTCCGCGTCGAGGCCGTCGGCCACGTCCTCGGCCCCGCCGAAGGACTGTTGCGCGACGGCCCGGTCATGGGGGGTCAGGCCGGTGAACGAGGGCAGCGTCAGACGATAGGCGGCGGTCAAGGCCGTGCCGAGGACGGCCACGCCCAGGCCGGCGCCGAGTTCGAAGGACGTCTCCTGGATCGCAGCGGCCTCGCCGGAGCGTTCGGGTGCGGCGGCGCTCATGATGGAGTCGGCGCCCAGCGTCATGACGACGCCCGCCCCGTATCCCGCGACGAGCATCGTTGCGATGAGCGAGCCGTAGGCTCCGCTGTCGCCGACCGGTGCCAGCAGGAACAGTGCGGCCGCGAAGGCGGCGAGGGATCCGGTGAGCGACCACCGGTTGCCCCATCGGGCAGACAGCCAAGGGGCCGTCGCGGCTCCCACGGCGTTGGCGGCGGCCAGAGGCATCAGGGCCAGCCCGGCGTGCAGCGGCGAGTAGCCCCCGGTCTGCTGGAGCCACTGGGTGAGGAAGAACAGCAGGGCGACGTAGCTGCCGAAGCAGCTGATGACACACACAGTGGCCATGGAGAAGCGCCGGCTCGAGAAGAGGGAGAAGTCCAGCAACGGCTCGGTGAGCCGTCGCTGGCGCCGTACGAAGAGGTACAGCAGGAACGCTCCGGCCGCGGCGGTGACGGCGACGGTCCAGGGCACGCTGAAGTTCTCGCCGGCCCGCTTGAGCGCGTACACCACTCCCGCCAGGCCCGCGACTGACAGGGCCACGCCGGCCACGTCCCAGTGCCGGGGTGAGGAGTTCTTCGATTCCGGGATGACCCGCGCGCCCACGACGAGGATGACGAGGACGATCGGGACGTTGACGAGGAACACCGCGCCCCAGCCCCACCGCTGGGTCACCAGGCCTCCGACCAGCGGTCCGACAGTCGCGCCCACGCTGTGGGCCGCCGTCCAGATGCCGATGGCGACGGCCCGTTCGCGGTCGTCGGTGAAGACGACCCTGATCACCGCGACGGTGGATGCCATGATCATGGCCGCGCCGATGCCGAGCGCGACCCGGGCGGCGATCAGCTGGGGCGTGGTCGTGGAGAACGCGGCGGCGGCGGAAGCCAGGCCGAACAGCGCGAAGCCGCTGAGCACCATGCGCTTGCGGCCGATGCGGTCGCCCAGGGTTCCGCACGTCACGAGCAGGGAGGCGAGCGTCAGGGAGTACACGTCGACGATCCACAGCAGCTGCACACCGCTGGGGTGCAGGTCCCGGGTCATGCTCGGTACGGCCACGTGCAGCACGGTCAGGTCGATCCCGCAGAGGAGCAGGCTGGTGGAGAGCACGGCCAGGACCGCCCAGCGCCGCGTCGGGGGGACGGGTCCGGCCGGGGGGCGGGACGAGGCTGTGGGCGCCGGCGCTTCACTCTTCGACATGGCTGCACTATCGGCCGCTACCGCTGTACCGTACAAGTACGGTCATGAATGTGCCGTAGTGCCATTCTGTATACCGACTTGGGGGTGGCCTCGGCTCAGGCCGTGGTGAACACCTGCTCGAAGTCCAGGCGAGGGCCGCGGGAATGCCGGGCGCCCTCGGGCGGCCAGCCGATGTTCACCACGGCCAGCACGAAATGCGCGCTCTCCGCGAAGAATTCCTTGTTGATGCCGATGGCGTCGAACCCGGACATCGGCCCCGCGGCCAGTCCGGCCGCCCGGAGGCCGATGATGAAGTAGGCGACTTGCAAGGCGCCGTTGAACTCGGCTGACCGTTCCCGGACGGCGGGGTCGGCGTAGAAGCGCGTGGCCGCCTCCGGGAACCGGGGGAACTGTTCAGGGAGTTCGGTGTGGAAGTCACGGTCTCCCGCGAGAATGGCGACCAGCGGTGACCGCGCGGTCTTCTCCCGGTTTCCGCGAGCCATGTGCCCGACCAGCTTCCGGCGGGCCTCGTGGGAACGCACGAGCACCACGCGCAGCGGTTGCTGGTTGAAGGCGGTGGGACCGTACTTGACCAGGTCGTAGACAGCCTGGATGGTCTCGTCGGTCACGGGTTCGTCGGTGAAGACGTGGGTGGAATGTGCCTGCCGGAACAGCAGATCCTGAGCCGCGGTGTCCAGTCGTAGCGCGGAGCCGGGCGGTGTCATCGGCATGTCTCCTGCGTCAGTCGTCCGGCCTGCCATGCCCGCCCGGAGACGCGTCGAGCCGGGCGGGCAGGCTGCGGCGTGGCGGCGTCGCCCGGGGACGGTCAGAATTCCCTGAGGTTCTCCTTCAGGGTGCGACCGGTGGCATAGGCCGTCCGGGTGAGGCCGAGGCGCTGGAGCGCGGGGACGAGGCCGTCGGTGACCTCTGCGACGTACCGGCGGTTCAGGCGCAGCAGTGGGGTGGTGATCATGAAGCCGTCGCCGCCGGCCTCCTCCATGACCTCGCCCATGCGCGCCGCCACCTGATCCGGCGTTCCGACCAGTTCCACCGACGACACCAGGCCGCCGGCCGAGTCGGCGACCAGCTCCCGCAGGGTCTTTCCGCTGCCCCATTGCTGGAACTGGTCGAGCGATCCTTGCTCGCCGTTGGTCTCCAGCCGGTGCGGCAGGGGCTTGTCGAGGTCGAACTGCGCGAAGTCGATCTCGGTGAGCGCCGAGGTCTGGGCGAGAATGTCGTGGATGAACTGCGGGGAGGACACCATGCGCGCCTGCTTGTCCCGGGCGTCCTGCTCGGTCTCGCCCAGGACAGGGGTGACGCAGAACAGCACTTTGACGCCGTCGGGGTCGCGGCCGAAATCCTCGGCGTGCCGGCGTACGTCGGCACGGAATTCCCGCATGGCTTCGACTCCGTTGGCGATGGCGATGACGGAGTCCGCGTTGCGTGCGGCGAAGACGCGCCCGCGGGGTGAGGCACCGGCCTGGATGAAGGCGGGGCGGTGCTGGGGCGAAGGCACGGTGTTGAGCGGTCCGCGCACGCTGAAGTGTTTGCCCTTGAAATGGATCGGCCGGACCTTGGTGTGATCGGCGTAGATACCGTTGTCCCGGTCGAGAACGACCGCGTCCCGGTCCCAGGAGGCGAAGAGCTGCCGGACGACGTCCACGTATTCGTCCGCCATTTCGTAGCGGACATTGCGCGGCGGCAGCTCGGTCATGCCGAAGTTCTGTGCCGCCAGGGTCTCGGCACTGGTGACGATGTTCCAGCCGAAGCGTCCGCCCAGCATGCTGTCCATCGTCGAGGCGAGGCGCGCCGTCATGAACGGCGGGTAGGCCAGCGTGGACAGGGTGGCGACGATGCCCAGGTGGGATGTGGCGAGCCCCATGGCCACGGCCAAGGGGACCGGGTCGTGTTTGGGCACCGACATCGCCTGCCGCAGGGCCGCCTCCGATGATCCGCCGTAGCTCTCGGGGACCATGAGCTTGTCCTCGACGATGACGTAGTCGAAGCAAGCGCGTTCCAGGGCCTGGGCGACCTCGGTGTGGAACTTCCCGTCCCAGGGTGCTCCTCCTGTGCCGAAGGGGCCCTGCCAGTCGTCGGGGGTGAAGTTGAAGATGAAGGCGAGATGGAACTTACGCGTCATGCGTCTTCCCTCCGCTCTCGGCGGCCGCCGCGCGCCGGTCCGGCCGGGTGCGGGCGAACAGCAGTCCGTCGCCGTCCCGGATCAGGCCGACGGCCTCCTCGGTCACATGCCGGAACAGCTTCTCCCCCAAGGCCGCGCTCGAGCCCGACGTGGGCGACAGGATGCCGTGGTTGGTGGTCCGTTCCGTGTCGATGGGGTGCAGGTACACACCGTTGCGGGGCGGGTGGTCGTGGCCGGGCCGGTCGTCCCGCACCAGGTCCGGGCGCAGGTAGAGCATCAGACTCGTCTCGGTCAGCCCGGCGTGCTCGGCGTGCCAGCCCGGGAAGGACGGGAATTCGGCGGTGAGCCAGGATTCCTGGACGACGCTCCACCAGCTGAAGGCGAAGATCTCCTTCCCGTCGGCCGCTCCGTCCTGCCGCAGCTGGTCCAGGGCCTCGAAGACGAACGGTTCGTTCTCGTAGTGCCCGTTGACCACGACCAGGCGGAGGAAGGGCAGCGTCAGCAGCGAGGCGAACGCGTCCCGCAGGAATCGGACGAGCGTGTCACCCCGCACGTACAACGTGCCGGGGAAGGAGAGGCCACCACCGCTCTGCGGCAGCGAGCGGGCCGCGACCGGCTGGACGGGAAGGGTGAGTCCGCCCAGGTCCGCGGCGATCTGACGGGCGAACTCCTCGGCCAGGATGGAGTCCACGGACAGCGGCAGGTGCGGGCCGTGCTGCTCCGTCGCCCCGATCGGCCAGACCAGTGTGCGGCAGGCGGAGACGCTCTCCCTGACCTGAGGGCTGGTGAGTTCGTCGAACGCGGCGGCCGGTGGGGGTTCAGGGCTCACGAGGTCTTCTCCAGGGCAGCGGCCGTGATCGCGGCGGACTGGGTGATGATGCGGTCCAGGGTGGTGTGCATGTCCGTGTGCAGAGCCGTGTAGACCTGTACGGCATCGGCACCGACGGCCAGGTAGTCGGCGACGTCGCGCCCCGACGCCACGCCTCCGCAGCCCAGGATGGGGAGATCGAAACCACGGGCCCGCAGCCGCCGGATCGCCGCCAGGACGAGCGGTTTGATGCCGGGACCGGAGTAGCCGAAGACACCCCCCAGCTCCAGCTCACCCGTGGCCGGGGAGATCGCGGCTCCTGGGATCGTGTCGCTCACCGTGATGGCGTCGGCCCCGCCCGCCGACGCGGCGCGTGTCCGGTCCACCAGCCCCTCACCGACGGCCAGCTTCACGGAGAAGGGCAGTGACGTACGAGAACGCGTGGCGGAGGTGTAGGCGTAGACGCGGTCGGGAGTGTCCTCCTCAAGACCCGGCTCCTCGTTCAGGCAGGAGATGCCGAGTTCGAGCGCCCGGCACCCGGTGGTCTGCACCTCCGCCGCGAGCGCGCCCAGTTCCTCGGGCGAGCCGGCGTGCAGGGAGGCGATGACCGGCAGATCGTCCTGGGCGAAGGAGCGAAGTGCCGTCAGCCAGCGGCCGACCGGTCGTTTCGAGTACGTGGTGCTGTTGAGCATGCCCGTGGGCAGCCGTACGAGCCGCTCGTCCAGGTCCGTGGGCGGGCTGGGATGGATGGTCTTGGTGACGACCGCGCCGGCTCCGGTCTCGAGGAGCCTGCGGATGTTGCGCTCCTGGTCGGTGAGCAGCCCGGACCCGACGATCACTGTGTTCCTGAGCCTCAGGCCCAGGACGTGGGCAGCGGACACCTGCTCCTCCTGTCTGCGGAAGCTTGGCGGGGATCCGTGTCTGCGGAAGCTAGGCGGGGATCCCGGCCCCGACGGCTTCGCGTTGCTGCCGAGTGGCCTCGAGAACGGAGCTGATGAGAAGCCCGGGACTGCCGTCGAACTCGTCGAAGTCGATGGTGTGCACTGCACCGACCCGGTGCAGCCCCTTCAGGAGGTGGCTGGCCGAGTCGACGAAGGGCTGTGTCGTGATGAGGACGACCGGACGGCCCATGGCCGTCGCCCAGCCCAGTTCGACGTGGGTGCCGTCGGTGCGGCGCAGTGTCCGGTCGTCCAGCACGGGAAGAATCGGAACAAAGACATCGCACTTCTGCATCCAGCGGTAGTCACGCACCGAGACCTGGTCCGGTGTGAAGGACGCCGTCTTCGCGCCGAACTGCTCCACAGCATGGGCGGAGAACACGTTCCCGCCGGAATCCCGGACGGTCCGTATCGCCGTGGAAATGGCGTCCTGGAGAGGCCCGACGAATCCGTCCGGAAGGATGGCGTGCTGAATCGGGCCGCCTATGAAGACATCGAGGCCGGTGAGCGGCCCGGGCTGGCCGTGCGTGGTGATCACTGTTTCTGCTCCTTGCTGGTGGAATCTGTGCGAATGAGAGCAGGTCGCGTAAATGACAGCAGGTCACATATCCGGGCCGTCCGGATCTGCGGCCGGTTCGGCGATCCGGGTGTACTGTCCGCGGAAATACAGCAGAGGATGGCTGCCGGGGGTCGCGCCGAGCCGGCGTACGTCGCCCCGGACAATGGTGTGGTCCCCGCCGGGGAACTCGGACCGGAGCCCGCATTCGATCCACGCGGCGACCCCGTGCAGCACCGGCAGGCCGCCTGCGGAACACGTCCATTCCACCCCCTCGAACCTGCCGCCCCCGGCCCTGGCGAACCGGTCGCTGAGCGGGGCCTGGTCCTCTGCCAGGACGTTGACGCAGAAGGAGCCGGCCGACCTGATCGCCGGCCACGTCGTGGACGTCCGGCCGGGGCAGAGGAGCACTTGCGGCGGACTCAAGGAGAGCGCCGAAAAGGCCTGGCAGGTGAATCCGACCGGCCCCGAAGGTGTCACTGCGGTGACGACGGTAATACCGGAACAGAAGAATCCGAGCGTGGCTCGGAAGGTCTCCGGCGTGCATTGACCGGGCAGTGTTGCGGTGCCTGACTCGCCTGGCAATGTGACCTCGTTGAGCGCTGGGAGGAGTGTGATGTCGCGCAGGTTGAGGGTGACATCGTGCGTGGAAGCGGGTCAATCGACGGTTGTCGTTTTGGCCGGATCCAGGGCGGGACGCCGACCGGGTGGACGGTTTACACGGGATGCCCGAATGATTTCCAGGAATGCCCGTGAAAGCGTTGGGCGATGCCCGGGAGGACGTCCGGAGCGGAAATGACAAGCCTTGGCCCGCACCATCCCCACGGACCCGGCACGAAACCGCTTGCGCGCATATCGGCCATGCTTGTCACCGGCGGAGAGCGAAACCGGATCGGTGCGGTATCAACCAGGAAACACCTCAACCGATCCCGGGAGCGGATGCCATGTGCTGCATGGTGAGGCTGCCACGGCCTGCAGAGGCCGGCCCGGAACGACGCCCATGCTCGTACGGTGAGCCGGTGAGCCGGTGGGCCCGGGACGAAAGCGGAACGAGAGAAACAGTCACGGAACGGCTCCTCCGGAGGAGGGTCCGGGCGTGCCCGGCGGCGTGGCCGGGACGCCGCTGCAGCCCGGCGCCCACAGGCCCGTTCCGGCAACGGGCACCTCCGGGCACGAACAGCGCCGTACCGGTCCTGGCCAAGTGGCCGGGGCACTTGTAAAACACACGAGAAAGCCCGAACGGGCATGGTGGCACCACCGGACGGACAGGGACGTGCCATGGACGCGGAGGAACGCCGCCGGGGGGTCCTGGAGCTGGCACGCCGGACCGGATCGGTGGACGTCGGCAAGCTCGCCGCCGACTTCGGTGTGGCAAAAGAGACGATCCGCCGGGACCTGAGCATCATGGAGGCACACGGGCTGGTGCGGCGCACGCACGGCGGGGCGTATCCCGTCGAGAGCGCCGGCTACGAGACCACCCTGGCCTTCCGCACCACCCGGCACGTCCCGGAGAAGCAGCGCATCGCGGCAGCCGCCGGGGACCTGGTGGGCGACGCGGAAACAATCTTCGTCGACGAGGGCTTCACGCCCCAGCTCATCGCGCAGGCACTGCCCCGCGCCCGCCCCCTCACCGTGGTCACGGCCTCCCTCGCGACGGCGACCTCGCTGGCGAACCACGATCCGATCACCGTGCTGCTGCTCGGCGGCCGGGTGCGCGGTGGCACCTTGGCGACCGTCGGGCACTGGACCACGCACATGCTGTCCGGGTTCGTGATCGATCTCGCCTTCATCGGCGCCAACGGCATCTCCCGCGAACACGGCCTGACCACGCCCGATCCCGTGGTCAGCGAAGTGAAGGCGCAGGCCGTCCGGGTGTCGCGGCGCCGCGTGTTCGCCGGTGTGCACACCAAATTCGGGGCCGGCAGCTTCTGCCGGTTCGCAGAGGTGTCCGACTTTGAAACGATCATCACCGACACGGCTCTGCCCCTGCCGGAGGCTCATCGCTACTCCCTCATGGGCCCCCAGGTCATCAGGGTCTGAAGGGCCCCCGAGACACCAGGAGCCGCCTTGGCGCGCAGGACGTTACGCCGCGTTCGCACGGCGATGGCATCGGCAGTGGCAGCCGGACTGTTCGCGGGATGCGCCGGAGCAGGTGGCGCCGCCTCCTCACCCCGCGGCGGCGCCGTCGACGTCCTCATGGTCAACAACCCGCAGATGACCGAGCTCCGCAAGCTCACCGCGGCGCACTTCACCAAGGACACCGGAATCGAGGTGAACTTCACGACGCTGCCCGAGAACGCCGTCCGGGACAAAGCCGGGCAGGACTTCGCCCATCAGGCCGGCCAGTACGACGTGGCGACCATCAGTAACTTCGAGGTCCCGTTCTACGCCCGGAACGGCTGGCTGCGCCCCTTGGACCCGTACACGGCCGAGGACACCGCGTTCGACCGGGCCGACCTCCTCGATCCCGTGCGCCGGTCGCTGACCGCCGACGACGGCAGGCTCTACGGGGTGCCGTTCTACGGTGAGTCGTCCTTCCTGATGTACCGCAAGGACGTCTTCGCGGAGAAGGGCCTGACCATGCCCGCTCACCCCACCTGGCAGCAGGTCGCGGACCTGGCCGCGGCCGTGGACGGCGCGCGAAAGGGCATGCGGGGCATCTGTCTGCGGGGCCAGCCCGGCTGGGGAGAGGTCATCGCGCCGCTCACCACCGTCGTGAACACCTTCGGCGGCACGTGGTTCACCAAGGACTGGCAGGCACGGCTGACCGCGCCGGAGTTCGTGAAGGCGACCGAGTTCTACGTCCGTCTGGTGCGCGAGCACGGCGAGAAGGGCGCCGCCCAGTCCGGCTACGCCGAGTGTCTCAACGGTGTCATCCAGGGCCGGGCCGCCATGTGGTACGACGCCACTGCCGCCGCCGGGCCGCTCGAAGCCGCCGGATCCCCGGTGAAGGGCAGGATCGGCTACGCACCCGCCCCCGTGGAGCGGACCGCCTCCTCCGGCTGGCTCTACACCTGGGCGTGGGGCCTGCAAAAGGCGTCCCGGAATCCGGACAGGGCGTGGAAGTTCATCTCCTGGGCATCCGGCAAGGAATACGAAGCGCTCGTCGGCAGGGAGGCCGGCTGGGCCGGCGTCCCTGCGGGCAAGCGCGCCTCGACGTACGAGAGCGAACCGTACCGCCGGGCCGCTGCAGCCTTCTGGAACGTCACGCGCGCCTCGATCGCCGCCACCGACCCAGGGCGTCCGGGAACCCAGCCGAGGCCCGCCCCGGGCATCCAGTTCGTCGGGATCCCGGAGTTCTCCGACCTGGGCACCAAGGTGTCACGGGAGATCAGTGCCGCGATCGCCGGCCGGCAATCCGTCGCGACAGCCCTGCGGAAGTCGCAGAAGATGGCGGAGCGGATCGGCGAGAGGTACCGAAGCCGATGACCGCCCCCGCCACCGCAAGCGCCGCGGCCCGCACCGGGAACCCACCGCGTGGCGCCGCACGCCGGCGCCGGAAGCGCGGGCCGGGTGCCTGGGCCGTCCGTGCCCCGCTGCTGCCCGCCTTGGTGTTCGTGATCGCTGTCACCCAACTGCCCTTCGTGGCAACCCTCGTGCTGTCCCTCTTCGACTGGAACGCGTTCCACCCGGGTGGCCGGCGCTTCATCGGCCTCGACAACTACGCCGCGGTGCTCGGCGACACCGCGGTACGCGAGGCGGTCGTCACCACCATGGTCCTCACGGCCTCCGTGGTCGCCACCGCTCTGGTCCTGGGACTGGCATTGGCACTGCTGCTCAACCGCCGTTTCCCCGGCAGGGCGCTGGTGCGCACCATGCTGATCACCCCCTTCCTCCTGGTGCCCGTCGCAGCGGCACTGCTGTGGAAGCACCTGCTGCTCAACCCGGAGTACGGCCTGCTCAACGGTGCGCTCACCTGGGCGGCCCGGCTCGTCGGCGACGGCATCGCGCCACAGCCGGACTGGATCTCCGCTGCGCCGCTGATCGCGGTGGGAACCGCGCTGGTGTGGCAGTGGACCCCGTTCATGATGCTGATCGTGCTGGCCGGGCTGCGCAGCAGGCCGCCGGACAGCGTGGAGGCCGCCAGGATGGACGGCGCGAGCGAGGCGCAGGTCTTCCGCTACCTGACGCTGCCCCACCTGCGCCCGTATCTCGAACTGGGCGCACTGCTGGGATCCGTCCACATCGTTCAGAACTTCGACGCCGTGTTCACGATCACCTCGGGGAGCCTGGGCACCGCCAACCTCCCGTACACCGTCTACCAGATCTTCTACCAGGCCCACGAGTACGGGCAGGCGTCCGCGGCCGGAGTGCTCGTCGTGCTCGGCTCCCTCGTCATCGCCGCCGTGGCGCTGCGCGTCGTCTCGTCGTTGCTCCGGGGGGAGGCGTCCCGCGGATGACTGTCCTCACCACCGCTGCCGTGAGCCGCCGCAGCCGGCATGGGCGGGTGTTCCTGGGGATGCTGGCCTGGCTGGCCGGCATCGTGTTCTTCCTGCCCGTGGCCTGGATGTTCCTCACGTCGCTGCACTCCGAGGCGGACGCGGCCGCCAATCCGCCCACGGTGGCCGCATCACTCGGCTTGGACGGCTACCGCGCGTTCTTCGGCTCCGGCGGAGGAACGAGCCCCTGGCCGGCACTGATCAACTCCACTACGGTCGCCGTCACATCGACGACGTGGGTACTGCTCCTGGCCTTACCGGCCGCATACGCGCTGTCCGTCCGCCCCGTGCGCGGCTGGCGGGACACGCTCTTCTTCTTCCTCTCCACGAAGATGCTGCCGGTCGTGGCCGGCCTGCTGCCGGTGTACCTGTTCGCCAGGAACACCGGCCTGCTCGACAACGTCTGGCTGATGGCCGTACTCCACACGTCCATGAACCTGCCGATCGCCGTATGGATGACGCAGTCCTTCCTCGCGGACGTCCCCGTCTCCATCCTCGAAGCCGCCCGCGTCGACGGTGCCCGGCTCCCCGTGATCCTCGCCCGCATACTCGTCCCCGTCATCGCTCCCGGCATCACCGCGACCGCGCTGATCTGCTGCATCCTCAGCTGGAACGAGCTGCTCCTCGCCCAGGTGCTCACATCGGTGACCGCGCAGACCGCCCCGGTCTTCCTGACGGGATTCATCACCGGCGAGGGCCTGTTCCTGGCCCAGCTCTGCGCCGCCTCGGTCGTCGTCTCGCTGCCGGTGCTGGCCGCCGGCCTCGCCGCCCAGGACAAGCTCGTCCAGGGCCTCTCCCTAGGAGCCGTGAAATGAGGGCCGTCCTCATCGAAGCCCCCGGCCGGATCCGTCTCACCACCCTGAGCGACCCGACCCCTGGTCCCCGTGACGTCGTGGTCGGCGTCGCCGCGTGCGGCCTGTGCGGCACCGACTTGCACATCCTCCAAGGCGAGTGCGGTGCACGGCTGCCCATCGTGCCCGGGCACGAGTTCGCCGGGGAGATCGTCGCCACCGGCGCGCGCGTCACCGGGCTCGCCGTCGGCGATCGCGTGGCCGTCGACCCGTCGCTCTACTGTCAGGAATGCCGCTACTGCCGCCTCGGCCGGGGCAACCTCTGTGACCGCCGGGGCGCTCTCGGCGTCACCGTCCCGGGCGGTGCCGCAGAGTACGCCGTCGCCCCGGCGGCCAACTGCGCCCGGCTGCCCGAGCACGTCGACACGCGGGACGCACCGCTGATCGAGCCGCTCTCCTGCGCGGTGCGCGGCTACGACGTGCTCGGCAGCCGCCTCGGAGCCGAGGTCCTCATCTACGGTGCGGGCACGATGGGCCTGATGATGCTGGAGCTGGCCAAACGCACCGGCGCCGCCTCCGTGGACATCGTGGAGATCAACCCCGCCCGGCTGGCCACCGCACGATCCCTGGGCTGTACCCGGGCCGTGCGCTCGGCGAAGGAGCTGGACCAGCCCCGGGGCTGGGACGTGGTCGTCGACGCCACCGGCGACGCGGCCGCCATCCAGGACGGCCTGCGACGGATCGCCAAGGCCGGCACGTTCCTGCAGTTCGGTGTCAGCGCTGCCACGACCACCGCGGTCATCGAGCCGCACCGCGTCTACAGCCACGAGATCACCATCACCGGCTCGATGGCGGTCCTGCACAGCTACGAACGCGCGGTCGGCCTCTTCGCCGCCGGCGTCCTCGATCCGGCAGCGTTCATCACTCACCGCCTGCCGCTCGAGCACTACCCCGAGGCCATCGAACGATTCGCCTCCGGCGAAGGCCAGAAGATCGTGGTCGTGCCGTGACTCCGCGCGGGATCGTACGGCGCGCCCGCCGCGCAGGGTCGGGTGCGGCGGCGGACGCCGGGACTGCACCGGGAGTTGACCGCGGCGGCACCGCGGCCGCCCCTTGACCTTCCGTGTGCGGCGGCCCGAGGATCCGGGGCATGACGGGAGCCCACGACAGCACGGTGGACGGCATCCTGCGGCGCACGGCCCGGCGCGTGCCGGACCGGACGGCGCTGCGGTACAAGGAGCGCGCCTGGACCTACCGCGAGCTGGACGAGGCCGTGACGGGCGCCGCCGAGGCCCTGCGCGGCAGCAGGCTGCGCGCCGGCGACCGCGTCGCCGCCTACGGCCACAACTCCGACGCCTACCTGATCGGCTTCCTGGCCTGCGCCCGGGCCGGCATGGTGCACGTGCCCGTCAACCACCAGCTCACGGGCGGCGAACTAGACTACATCCTGGAGCAGTCGGGCAGCGCGCTGGTGCTCACCGACCCGCACCTGGCCCACCGGCTGCCCGCCTCCGCCCGCACCCTGCCGCTGCGCGACGCCACGGGCTCCCTGCTGGAGCGGGCGGAGCAGTACCGGCGGCGCGAGGGCACCGCGACCCTCGTCGTCGGCGGCCCGGACCAGGGCGACCTCGCGCAGCTGCTCTACACCTCCGGCACCACCGCGCGGCCCAAGGGCGCGATGATGACGCACGGCGCGCTCGTGCACGCCTACATGAGTGCGATCACCGCCCTGGACCTCAGGGAGACGGACCGGCCGCTGCACGCCTTGCCGCTGTACCACTCGGCGCAGATGCACGTCTTCCTGCTGCCCTATCTGGCGGTGGGCGCCGAGAACACGCTCATCGACGCGCCCGACCCGGACCGCGTCCTCGAACTGGTGGAGTCGGGGCGGGCCGACAGCTTCTTCGCCCCGCCGACCGTGTGGATCGCGCTGGCCGGCCACCCCGGCTTCGCCACCCGTGATCTGTCGGCGCTGCGCAAGGCCTACTACGGCGCGTCCGTCATGCCCGTGCCGGTCCTGGAGCGGCTCCGGGCCCGCCTGCCCCGTCTCGCGTTCTACAACTGCTTCGGGCAGAGCGAGATCGGGCCGCTGGCCACCGTGCTGCGGCCCGAGGAGCACGAAGGGCGGATGGACTCGTGCGGCCGGCCGGTGATGTTCGTCGAGGCGCGCGTCGTGGACGGCAAGGGCGCGGACGTGCCCGACGGCACCCCGGGCGAGGTCGTCTACCGCTCCCCGCAGCTGTGCCGGGGCTACTGGGGCAAGCCCGGGGAGACCGAGGAGGCCTTCCGGGACGGCTGGTTTCACTCCGGGGACATGGCGGTCCGGGACGCCGAGGGCTACTTCACGGTCGTGGACCGGCTGAAGGACGTCATCAACTCCGGTGGCGTGCTGGTCGCCTCCCGCGAGGTCGAGGACGTGCTCTACGGTCATGCGGCGGTCGCGGAGGCGGCGGTCGTCGGGCTCCCCGACGCGCGCTGGATCGAGGCCGTCACGGCCGTGGTCGTCGCGCGCGGCACCGTGGCCGAGAAGGAGCTGGAGGAGGAACTGGTGGCGTACGCGCGGGAGCGGCTGGCCCCCTTCAAGGTGCCTAAGCGCGTGCTGTTCACGGACGCCCTCCCGCGGAACGCCTCCGGCAAGGTGCTGAAGAGAGAGCTGAGGTTTGCCCTCTCGGGCGGGCGGACGACGACCGCATTCAGGCTGCGGTGATCGCGGAAATCCGCCGGACCAGCGCCGCGGTGGTGTCTCGCCGTTGCGGCGGGTATCTTTTGCCGGCGCCGTCGGGCACCCCGGTGGGGCCGGATCGCCGCGGCGGCGGTTTTTGAGTCGGCCCGCAGGCGGGAACGTGCAGGAGGGCCGGGGGCGCAGGGGCAGGGTCCCTGGACGCTGACGTGTATTTGTGGCGCCAAGTGCGGGGCAAGAACACGCAGAGGGGTAAGGCGCCGTAAATATACGGTCCAGGGACCCTGCCCCGGAGCCCCCGGCCCGGCCCCGCAACGCACCGGCCCCGTCACCGTTTCCCCCGTTCGTCGACGATCCGCTTCAGCTTGCCCACCGACCGCTCCAGCGTCCCGCCGTCGACCACCTCGACGGTCACCGTGACGCCGATGCCCTCCTTCACCTGCCGTGCCACCTCGCCGGAGGCGGCCGCGCGCTGCTCCGGCGTCGCTTCCGGCCGGGCCTCGGCCCGTACGGTGAGGTGGTCCATGCGGCCCTCGCGGGTGAGCCGGAGCTGGAAGTGCGGGGCGAGGCCGGGCGTGCGCAGCACGATCTCCTCGATCTGGCCGGGGAAGAGGTTGACCCCGCGCAGGATGATCAGGTCGTCGCTGCGCCCGGTGATCCGCTCCATCCGCCGGAAGGCGGGGCGGGCGGTGCCGGGCAGGAGCCGGGTGAGGTCGCGGGTGCGGAAACGGACGACGGGCATGGCCTCCTTGGTGAGGGAGGTGAGGACCAGCTCGCCGTGGCTGCCGTCGGGCAGCACCTCTCCCGTGACCGGGTCGACGATCTCCGGGTAGAAGTGGTCCTCCCAGACGTGCAGGCCGTCCTTCGTCTCGGCGCACTCCTGGGCGACGCCGGGGCCGATGACCTCCGAGAGGCCGTATATGTCGACGGCGTCGATCGCGAAGCGTTCCTCGATCTCGCGGCGCATCTCCTCCGTCCAGGGCTCGGCTCCGAAGATGCCGGTGGCGAGGGAGGTGCTCCGGGGGTCGATGCCCTGGCGCTCGAACTCGTCGAGCAGGGTGAGCATGTAGGTGGGCGTCACCATGATGATCCGGGGCTCCAGGTCCTGGATCAGCCGGACCTGGCGCGCGGTCATGCCGCCGGAGGCGGGGATCACCGTGCAGCCGAGCCGCTCGGCGCCGTAGTGCGCGCCCAGGCCGCCGGTGAACAGGCCGTAGCCGTAGGCCACGTGGATCCTGTCGCCGGGCCGTCCGCCGGCGGCGCGGATCGAGCGGGCGACGACCTCGGCCCAGACGTCGAGGTCCCGGTCGGTGTAGCCGACGACGGTGGGGGTGCCCGTGGTGCCGCTGGAGGCGTGGATGCGCCGGATCTCGCTGCCGGGAACGGCGAACATGCCGTAGGGGTAGTGGTCCCGGAGATCCGCCTTGGTGGTGAAGGGGAGGCGGGCGAGGTCGGCGAGGGTGCGGCAGTCCCCGGGGCGCACGCCGGCGGCGTCGAAGGCCCGCCGGTAGAAGGGCACGTGCTCGTACGCGCGCCGCAGGGTGGCCTGCAGCCGCTCCAGCTGGAGCGCGGCCAGTTCGTCGCGGGACATCCGCTCGGCCGGGTCCCATGGAGCGGCGGGAGCGTCCCCCAGAACCAACCGATCGTTCGGTCGTTGCATGGGGTCAAGTATCCAGCGGTGACGGCGGGCGTCAAGAGGCGCTAACGCCCGGACCGCGCGCCCTCCTCCGCGACCGCGCGCGCCCACCGGTAGTCCGCCTTCCCGCTCGGCGAGCGCCGCACCCGCTCCGTGAAGACCACGCAGCGCGGCACCTTGTAGCCCGCCAGCCGCCCGCGGCAGTGCTCCTGCAGCACGCCGGCCGGCAGCGGCCCCGCGCCGTCGCGCAACTGGACGACGGCGGCCACCCGCTGCCCCCACCTCTCGTCCGGAACCCCCGCGACCAGCACGTCGTACACGTCCGGATGCGCCTTGAGCGCCTGCTCGACCTCCTCCGGATACACCTTCTCGCCGCCCGTGTTGATGCACTGCGAGCCCCGCCCGAGCAGCGTGATCTCGCCGTCCGCGCCCGCCCGCGCCATGTCGCCGAGCAGCACCCACCGCTCGCCGCCCGCCCGGAAGAACGTCGCCGCGGTCCGCTCCGGGTCGTTGTAGTAGCCGAGCGGCACGTGGCCGCGCTGTGCGACGCGCCCTTCCCCGCCGGGCGCCACGCGCTCGTGCGTGACCGGGTCGACGACGGCCGTGCGGTCGTTGACGCGCAGCCGGAGGCCGCCGCCCCGCTCCGCCCCCGCCCCGTCCTCGGCGGTGCCGTTGAAGCCCGACTCCGAGGAGCCGAAGTTGTTCAGCAGCGCCACGTGCGGCAGCAGCGCGGCGAACTGCTCCCGCACCGCGGGCGAGAGGATCGCCCCCGAGCTGCTCACGCTGAACAGCGACGAGCAGTCGGTGCCCCGCAGCGGCCCGGCCAGCGCGTCCACCAGGGGCCGCAGCATCGCGTCGCCGACCAGGGAGACGCAGGTGACCTTCTCGCGCGCGACCGTGCGCAGCACCTCCTCGGGGGCGAACCTGCTGTGCAGCACGACCTTCTGGCCGTAGTCGAAGGCGATGAGCGCGGTGAGCGTGGACGTGCCGTGCATCAGCGGCGCGGTGGGGAAGAAGACCAGCCCCTCGCCGCCTTCGGCGACGCGCTCGGCCAGCTCCCGCGGGTGCTTGACGGGCTCGCCCGTGGGCGCGCCGCCGCCGAGTCCGGAGAAGAACAGGTCCTCTTGGCGCCACATCACGCCCTTGGGCAGGCCGGTCGTGCCGCCGGTGTAGATGACGACCTGGTCGTCCGCCGAGCGCGGGCCGAAGCCCCGCAGGGGCGAGCCCGACGCCTCGGCCTCGGCGAACGGAACGGGCGCGAGAGCGGGCTCGGGCGCCCCCTCCGGAGGCGTCCCGGCGCGCACGAGGTGGCGCAGCACGTCCGTACGGGGGAGCGCCGCGGCCACCCGGGCGGTGAACGCGGCGTCGAAGACCAGCGCCACGAGGTCGGCGTCCCGGTAGAGGTAGGCCAGTTCGTCCTCGACGTAGCGGTAGTTGACGTTGACGGGCACCGCCCGGATCTTCAGGCAGGCCCAGAACGACTGCAGGTACTCGACGCCGTTGTAGAGGTGCAGCCCGACGTGGTCGCCGGGCCGGATCCCCTGGTCGCGCAGGTGGTGCGCGAGCCGGTTGGCGGCCGCGTCGAGCTGCGCGTACGTCAGCCGGCGCTCGGCGCCGCCGCCCGGGAGGTCCGCGTGGACCAGGGCCTCCCGGCCGGGCACGGCGTCCACGACCGACTCGAAGAGATCCGCGAGGTTGTAGTCCACGTCTCCTCCTGCCCGGGGGAACGGCGGCCGGCGCCCATTAGAGCGCCGCGGGCCGCAGGGAGGAAGGGTCGGGGAGGCGGAAGGCCGAAGAAATCTGACGGGAAGTCAGAAAACTCTTGAACCCCGGCCGCGCCTCCTGCACCCTGTTGCCGTCGCCGGGACGGGAGGCAAGCCATGAGCGGGACCGAACACCTCACGGTCGAACGCGTCGGCGCCACACTGGTGCTCACCCTCAACCGGCCGGAAGCGAGGAACGCCCTGTCGCTGCCGATGCTCGCCGGCCTCCACGACGGCTGGCTGGAGGCCGACGAGGACGACGCGATCCGCTCCGTCGTCCTCACCGGCGCCGGCGGGGCCTTCTGCTCCGGCATGGACCTCAAGGCGCTGCACGGCACCGGCCCGGCGGCGGACGACGCCTGCCGCGCACGCTTCAAGGCCGACCCCGACCTGCACTGGAAGGCCATGCTCCGCCACCACCGGCCGCGCAAACCGGTCATCGCCGCCGTCGAGGGCCCCTGCGTCGCCGGCGGCACCGAGATCCTCCAGGGCACCGACATCCGCATCGCCGGCGAGAGCGCCGTCTTCGGCCTCTTCGAAGTGCGCCGGGGCCTCTTCCCCGTCGGCGGCTCCACCGTCCGCCTCGCCCGCCAGATCCCGCGCACCCACGCCCTGGAGATGCTGCTCACCGGCCGCCCCTACACCGCCGCCGAAGCCGCGCGCATCGGGCTCATCGGCCACGTCGTCCCCGACGGCACGGCCCTGGACCGGGCCCTGGAGACCGCCGCGCTCGTCAACGCCAACGGGCCGCTGGCCGTCGAGGCCGTCAAGGCCTGCGTCCACGACACCGCAGCACTGGACGAGGCCGCGGGCCTCGCCCTCGAACTCGAACGGGGCCTGCCCGTCCTCGGCAGCGCCGACGCCAAGGAGGGCACCCGGGCCTTCGCCGAGAAGCGCCCCGCCGTCTACCGGCGCGCCTGAAGGGAGCCCCGCCGTGCCGGAGATCCTCACCGCCCCCCTGACCGTCTCCTTCCCCTTCACCCGCTCCCTCGGCCCCGTCCAGAGCGCCTTCCTCACCGGCCTCCGGGAGCGCACCGTCCTCGGCGTGCGGACCACCGACGGCCGGATCCTCGTACCGCCCGCCGAATACGACCCCGTCACCGCCGAGGAGCTCCGCGACCTCGCCGAAGTCGCCCCCACCGGCACCGTCACCACCTGGGCCTGGAACCCCGCGCCCCGGGACAACCAGCCCCTGCGCACCCCCTTCGCCTGGGTCCTCGTCCGCCTCGACGGCGCCGACACCGCCCTGCTGCACGTCCTGGACGCCCCCGGTCCGCACGCCGTGCGGACCGGCATGCGCGTCCGCATCCGCTGGGCCCCCGAACGCACCGGCGCCATCACCGACATCGGCTGCTTCGAGCCGTACGAGGGGGAGGAGCACGGGGGCCCGGCCGCACCGCACGACGGCGCCTTCGACGACCCCGTCACCGGCATCGTCACCCCCGCCCGCCTCGACTACACCTACACCCCCGGCCGCGCCCTGAGTCGTCACCTCGCCGCCCTCGCCGAGCACAGGATCACCGGCGAACGCTGCCCCTCCTGCCGCAAGGTCCACGTCCCGCCCCGGGGCGTCTGCCCCACCTGCGGCGTCCCCACCACCGAGCAGACGGAGGTCGGACCGCACGGCACCGTCACCACCTTCTGCGTCGTCAACATCAAGGCCAGGAGTGCTGACATAGACGTCCCGTACGTGTACGCCCACATCGCCCTCGACGGGGCCGACCTCGCCCTCCACGCGCGCATCGGCGGCATCCCCTACGACGAGGTGCGCATGGGCATGCGCGTCGCACCCGTGTGGACCGGCGACGCCCGCCACCCGGACCACTTCCGGCCCACCGGCGAGCCCGACGCCGACTACGACACCTACAAGGAGCTGCTGTGACGCCCCGCGACGTGGCCGTCGTCGCCTTCGCACGCAGCGACCACCACGGCGGGGCGGACGGCGCGTCCGAGCCCGAGCTGCTGCTGCCCGTCCTGCACGACGCGCTGAGCCAGGCCGGACTGGCCCCCGGCGAGGCCGACTTCACCTGCTCCGGATCGAGCGACTACCTCGCCGGCCGCCCCTTCTCCTTCACCCTCACCCTCGACAGCGTCGGCGCCTGGCCGCCCGTCGCGGAGTCCCACGTGGAGACGGACGGGGCCTGGGCCCTGTACGAGGCCTGGGTGAAGATCCTCACCGGCCGCGCCGACACGGCCCTCGTCTACGCCCACGGCAAGCCCACCACCGGCGACCTCGCGGACGTCCTCACCCGCCAGCTCGACCCCTACTACCTCGCCCCCCTGTGGCCCGACCCGTACGCCCTCGCCGCCCTCCAGGCCCGCGCCCTCATCGACGCCGGCCACCTCGACGAGCCGCCCCCCGCGGAGGCCCACGCCGTGCTGCCCCTGCGCGCAGCCGACTTCCCGGCCCCCGTCGACGGCGCGGCCGCCGTCGTCCTCGCCGCCGGCGACACCGCCCGCCGCATGTGCGACCGGCCCGCCTGGATCCGCGGCATCGACCACCGCATCGAACCCCAGGCCCCCGGCCTGCGGGACCTCACCGACTCGCCCTCCACCCGCCTGGCCGCCGAACGCGCCGGAGCCTTCCGCGCCCCCGTCGACACCGCCGAACTCCACGCCCCCTGCACCGCACAGGAGGTCGTCCTGCGGCGGGCCCTGCGCCTCGACCGCACCGTCACCGTCAACCCCTCCGGCGGAGCGCTCGCCGCCGACCCCGTCATGACCACCGGCCTCGTCCGGCTCGGCGAAGCGGCCGCCCGCATCCACCGGGGCGCTTCCGGCCGGGCCCTGGCCCACGCCACCTCCGGCCCCTGCCTGCAGCACAACCTCGTCGCCGTGCTGGAGGGGGAGGACCGGTGAGCGGACAGCGGACGAGCAGGGAACCCGTCGCCATCGTCGGCATCGGCCAGACCAAGCACGCCGCGGCCCGCCGCGACGTCTCGCTCGCCGGGCTCGTCCGCGAAGCCGCCCGGCGGGCCCTCGACGACGCGCAGCTGTCCTGGGCGGACGTCGACGCCGTCGTCCTCGGCAAGGCCCCCGACTTCTTCGAGGGCGTCATGATGCCCGAGCTGTACCTCGCCGACGCCCTCGGCGCCGCCGGCAAACCCGTCCTGCGGGTGCACACCGCCGGATCCGTCGGCGGCTCCACCGCCCTCGTCGCCGCCGACCTCGTCGCGGCGCGCGTCCAGCGCACCGTCCTCGCCGTCGCCTTCGAGAAGCAGTCCGAGTCCAACGCCATGTGGGGCCTGTCCCTGCCCGTGCCCTTCCAGCAGCCCCTGCTGGCCGGCGCCGGAGGCTTCTTCGCCCCGCACGTACGGGCCTACATCCGCCGCAGCGGCGCGCCCGGCGGCGTGGGCGCGCTCGTCGCCTACAAGGACCGCCGCAACGCCCTGCTGAACCCCTGGGCCCACGTGCACGAGCACGGCATCACCCTGGAGCGGGTGCGCTCCTCGCCCATGCTGTGGGACCCGGTCCGCTACTCCGAGACCTGCCCCTCCTCCGACGGCGCCTGCGCCGTCGTCCTCACCGACCGGGCCGGAGCCGCCCGCGCCCCGCACCCGCCCGCCTGGGTGCACGGCGGCGCCATGCGCAGCGAGCCCACGCTCTTCGCGGGCAAGGACTTCGTCTCCCCGCGCGCGGGCCGCGACTGCGCCGCCGAGGTCTACCGCCAGGCCGGCATCACCGACCCGCGCCGCGAGCTCGACGTCGCCGAACTCTACGTGCCCTTCAGCTGGTACGAACCGATGTGGCTGGAGAACCTCGGCTTCGCCGCCGAGGGCGAGGGCTGGAAGCTCACCGCCTCCGGTGCCACCGAACTCGGCGGCGAACTGCCCGTCAACCCCTCGGGCGGCGTCCTGTCCACCAACCCCATCGGCGCCTCCGGCCTGATCCGCTTCGCCGAAGCGGCCCTCCAGGTGCGGGGGACGGCGGGGGAGCACCAGGTCGACGGCGCCCGCAAGGCGCTCGGCCACGCCTACGGAGGGGGCGCACAGTTCTTCTCCATGTGGGTGGTGGGCGACCGGCCCCCCACCACCTGAAGGAGCGCACAGCACGGCGGTTCGCCGCCATTCGCCGCAGCCTCCCGGCGCCCGTGCCGCGCGGCCTGTCCGGCGCACGCCGCGCTCGCTAGGGTGGGCGCGGGACGACGACCGGGAGGAGCTGCAACTGTGACGGAGAGCATCACCGAACGACCGGCGGGCGACATCGCACCCGAGCTCGACCTCGACAACGCCGCCTGGCAGCCGGGCAGTCAGGGCGTGGGCGACGTCCAGGTCGCCTTCGTCGAAGGCTTCATCGCCATGCGCAACGGACGCAATCCGGGCCCCGCGGTGGTGTTCTCGCCCGCGGAGTGGCGCGCCTTTGTACTCGGCGCCCGCGAGGGGGAGTTCGACCTCACCTAGCGGCGGGCCGCGCCTCCCCCTCACCCCGGCCGCTGATCAGCCGACGGGCGTGCCCTCGGTCAGCAGGTCCGCGTGGTGCCGGCGGGCCACCTGCGGGTGCGCGCGCAGCCAGCCCTTGATCTCGTTGCGGCCGTACTCCGCGAACAGCGGGTTGCCGGCGTCCTGCGTGACGCCCGGCGCCCGGTCCGCGTACGGGAACGGCACGGGCTCGATGCGCGCGTCCAGGCGCGGGTTGTAGAAGAACGGCACCGAGAACCGCTCACGGGTGCCTGCCGGGCTGACCACACGGTGGTTGGTGGCCTTCAGGTAGCCGTTCGTGGCCACCTCCAGCAGCTCGCCCAGGTTGATCACGAACGCGCCCGGCACCGGCGGCACGTCGATGAAGGACCCGTCCGCCGCCTCCACCTGGAGGCCGCCCACCTCGTCCTGCAGGAGCAGGGTGAGGAAGCCGTAGTCCTTGTGGGCGCCCACGCCCTGGCCCGCGCCGTCGGGGGCGCTGCCGGGGTAGCGGACCAGCTTCAGGTGCAGGTGGGGACGGTCGGCGAAGGCCTCGTCGTAGAAGTCCTCGGGGGCGCCGATCGAGGCCAGCAGCTCGTGCAGCAGCCGCTCGGCGACCTCGCTCAGCCGGTCGATCCAGCGCAGGGCGGCGGTCCGCAGCTCAGGCAGGGCCGCCGGCCACTGGTTCGGGCCCTCCAGCCACCAGTAGCCGGGGTCGTCCGCACCCGGCACGCGCGGCTCCCGCTCGGCGCCTATGTCGAGCTGGTCGCGCCAGTCCCGGCTGCCGCCCGTCCGCTCGTCGCCGATGCGGGTGTAGCCGCGGAAGTGGGGGGAGTTGAGGTTGCTGACGGACAGCCGGTCGGCCTCGGGGAGGGCGAAGAACGCCCGCATGGTGCGCCACAGCTCGGCGGTCTCCGCTTCGGTGACGCCGTGGCCGGTCAGGTGGAAGAAGCCCACGTCGCGCGCGGCCGAGTGCAGCTCCTCGCGGAAGCGGGCACGGGCCTCGGGGCCGGCGGAGGCGGCGGAGAGGTCGAGGACGGGAAGCTTGTTGCTCATGAGGGTTGTCCACAGCGTGAGGGCCCGGAATCGCGTACGGCGGTGCGCCGGACGCCCGCGGCGCCGCCGCGGGGTGCGCGGGCAGGGCGGAGCGGGACCGGGAGAACGGCAGGAAAGGAGAAAAGAAAGAAAGCGGCCACGGCCCGAGAGAAAAAGGGGGCCCGGCAGAAAGAAGATCAGCCGTAACGGCGACAGGACATGCTCGTGACGCGGAGGAGGTCCACGTGGCGGCGTTTGACGAGCATAGTCACGCGCCCATCGTATACGACCCGCCGGGAAACCCGCGCCAGAGGCCCTGACCTGCGGTTTCCGGGCAAGGGAATCCCCCTGCCCCGGGGCCCGTGCACCCGAGACAGGGGGAGATCCGGCCGGCCGTGCGGCCGGTCGCGGCGTCGGTCAGTGGCCGTGGTTGAAGCCGGGGCCGCCGAAGCCGGGGTGGCCGCCGCCCTTGTTGCCCGAACCGTTGCCCGAGATGATCGGGATCTCGTCGAGGATGTGCGACAGCGGGTCGTCCCCGTCGCTGATCGTCGAGTTGTCGGTGCACTGCTGCTGCTGCTGGGAAGTGAGGATCGGTACGTCCTGGATGCCGATGTTCGCGACCAGGGCGAGGACCGACTGGATGCCGATCTTGCCGATTCCGAGGCACGGCTTGTTGAGAGTGCCCTGGATCAGGCTCATCTGCGGGCTTTCCTTGCCACCGGTGATCGTGTTGCCGTAACCGGTGTGCGAAGCGTTGCCGTTGGCGACGTCCTGGTCGTTGCCGATCGCCATGGCCGGGCCGGCCATGGTGCCGACACTGGTAACCGTCACGGCGGCCGTCGTGAGTACCTTCTTGAGCACGGTCTGTGCCTTTCGATCGATTAGCTGCCTCTCACAGACAGGGAAGCGACCTGAGTAACTCGGCCGCATAACGGAAGTTTCGGGAATTCACTCATTTGCTCCGCACGGTGGTTTCCGTACGGAGTGGTCCCGCTTTTGCCTGGTAACGTGCCGCCGCGGCGGTTGATCGCCGGCCGACGGGACCGCCCGGACAGCGCCCCCACAAGTTGCGTCCGGGCGGGCCCAGGCCCGGCTGCGAGCCCCCTCGTACACGGCCGCCGCCGAAGCTCTCCCCGGCGCCACGCCACGGCCCCGGGCACGTACGATGTGGGCATGTCCTTCCTCCGCCGCCGCAGCGCCACGCCCACCGGGCCGGACTTCGACGTCCTGGCCATGGACCCGGGGGACTGGCCGGGCGATCTCGGGGCCGGGCTGCTGCCCGCGCCCGACGGCAGCTGCCAGGGTGTCTTCCTCCGCTACGACCTCTTCGGCGGGCGCGGCCCGGCGATGATCATCGGCAATCTGCCCGAGGGCTCCCCGGCGCGCGAGCTGGACGAGGGCCAGGTGCCCTTCGAGGTCACCCAGCTCCTGGCCGCCCTCGGCAACGAGGAGCCGGTGGAGGTGCTGGAGACCGAGGACATCCCCGTCATGCACGAGGACAACCTCCTGATCGTCCGGCGCATCAAGTGCTCCGAGGGCCGCATCTCCTGCACCCAGTTCGACCGCAGCGACGGCGTCCTCGTCACCATCGCCAGCTGGGACCGGCCCATCACCGACGAGCTCTACCAGCTCCTCAAGCCGCTGCCCGCCGAGATGTTCCAGACGGCCTGACGAGGCCCCCGCACCCCGACGCACCGGAGCCCGGTACGGCCACGCCGCACCGGGCTCCTCGCGTCCTCCCGGGACCTACCGGTTCGAGGGCCGCACGGTCACGTCAGAGGCCTTCACGAAGGCCACCCGGTGGCCGAACTGGATCTCGTAGTACACGTCCTTCCCCTGGATCACCTTGTGGCCTTCGGGATCGAAGGTCTTCGCCCACAGGTACTCGCTCCTGAGCCGCTGCCCCATGACGTACGCCTGCCCGGCGAGCAGCTTGTACGGCAGCGGGGCCAGGGCCTGCACCGGCACCCCCGCGGGATACGCCTCCTTCTCCGGATACGCCCGCCCGAACACCGGGACCTCCGCCAGCCCGTCCTTCGGCGTGACCACCGAGCCGTAGGCGTTGACCGCGGTCGGCCGCGACAGCGGGTTCTTGAACCACGCCATCTGCCCCAGATACCAGATCGCCGTCCACGAGCCCTTGCGGGCCGCCACCGCGAACTGCTGGCCCGTCGAGGCACGCGCCCCCGTGTCGTTGACGTCGATCGTGGACGCGCTGCCGTCCGGCCGCAGCCCGGCGTCCTTCACCAGCGGCGCCTTCTCGCTCGGCTGCGTGTACAGCCGCACCGCGGCCGAACCGTGCGGGGCGCAGGGCTTCGCCGGCGCCGTGCAGCCCGTGTAGGCGGGCTTGTGGGCGTCGTAGTCGGGCAGGACGGTGACCATGCCCGCGTACGCGCCGCCCGTCGGGCGGAACGGCTTGCCCATCAGGTCGAAGTAGTGCGCCCAGTCCCAGTACGGACCGGGGTCGGTGTGCATGTCCTTGATCGTCGCCGGGGTCGTGCCCGGGACGTTGTCATGGCCCAGGATGTGCTGCCGGTCCAGCGGGACCCCCAGCTCCTGCGACAGATACCGCACCAGGCGGGCCGAGGTGCGGTACATCTCCTCCGTGTACCAGGCGTCGGGCTGGGCGAGGAAGCCCTCGTGCTCGATGCCGACCGACTTGGCGTTCACGTACCAGTTGCCCGCGTGCCAGGCCACGTCCTTCGTCCGCACGTGCTGGGCGATGTGGCCGTCGGAAGAGCGCACCGTGTAGTTCCACGAGACGTACGCGGGGTCCTTGATCAGCTTGATCGTCGTCTCCCAGGACCCCTCCGTGTCGTGGATGACGATGAAGTCCGCCTTCTGCGAGTCCGGGCGGTCCGCCAGGTCGTGATTGCCGTAGTTGTCGCCCTGCAGCTTCTCGTACGGGGCCGGGATCTCCTCGCAGGCCACCGCCGACGGGCACTCGGTCTCCTCCTCCGGAGGATCCGACAGGCCCAGCCGCCCCACCTGCTCCGGACGGTCGGGCAGGCGCGGGGCGGCCGGCAGGGCGACCCGCTGGCCCACGTCGGTCGTGCGCCGCTGACCCGAACGGATCACGTCGAAGACGTCTCGGGCGAAGGCCGTCGCCGACGCCGTGTCGGAGGCGCCCGGATAGCCCGCCACGGCCCCGAACCAGTCCGCCGGATCCTCGCTCAGGGGCAGCCCCAGCCGCTTCTGGGCGGCCGCG
The DNA here is from genome assembly GCF_003011965.1 of Streptosporangium nondiastaticum. Taxonomy (GTDB): domain Bacteria; phylum Actinomycetota; class Actinomycetes; order Streptomycetales; family Streptomycetaceae; genus Streptomyces; species Streptomyces nondiastaticus. The sequence continues at coordinate 5,081 of NZ_PXWG01000060.1, read as the reverse complement.
AGCAGCGCCGCGCCGCCCCGCACGTTCGCGGCGGGATCCCTGCGCAGGGCCTCCCGCGGCAGGCCGGACACCCGGGCCGCCTGCTCCAGGGTGCGCAGCCGCGGCGGGAGCTCCCCGGCAGGCAGCACGGCCGGCCGGGCCGCCCGGGGAGGACCGGCGGCAGCGCGGGAGCCGTCGCCGCGCGGATCCTCACGGCCGTCGCTGTGGTGCGGAACCGCGGCCACGGCGTGCGCCGCATCGGTCAGGTGCATGGGGCCGTAGCCGCCGGTGACGCTCGGGGCGCCGCCGTGGGTGTCCCACCGCGACTGCAGATAGGAGACGCCCAGCAGCACGCTCTGGGGGACGTGGTACTCGTGGGACGCCGCGGCGAAGGCCCGCTGCAGCGTGCCGGAGCGCGCCTGGCGGTCCGTGGCCGTCGCCGCGCCGGGCGCCAGGGGCAGCAACAGGGCGGCCGAAGCCAGGACCCCGGCCGCCCGGAAAGCCCCCGGGCTTCTTCGGAGGGCTCTCAGGGGAGCGGTCCACGATTCGGGAACGGATCCTCGCAATGCAGCCTCCTCGGGGCGTGCCGTGCCACGCGCGGGAAATGGTCGGGGCGCGAGCGGGCGTGCGGGACCGGACGTAACCAGAGGTAGTCCCTGGCAGACGATCCGTCAATCATGCTGCTGCGAAGCATGTTGCCCGTACGGACACTGCACCCCCGACGCCGAGGCTGCACCCTTTCCGGCCCCGCACACGGCGACACGCCGCGCACGGGGCGCGGCGTGTCGCCGAGGGGCCGGTGAAGTGCCGTCGGCCGGGCGGTCAGCGGGTGCCGACCGCGGCCCGCACGGCGCGCCGGGCCAGCGCGCAGTCGTCGTGCAGCCGGCGCAGCAGCAGCCGCTGCTCCTCGCCGGCGTCGGCCGCGCCGGGCGCCGCCGGGGCGGGATCCTGCATGGCGCGCTGCACAGCCGTCTCGCACATGCGGAGCTCGCGGGTCAGCACGAGCATGAGATTCACCAGAAAGGCGTCACGCTGCACCGTGCCGGCCTGCCGGGCCACCTGGCTGATGTGCCGGCGCGCCACCGGGGCGTCGCCGAGGGCCATCCAGAGCGTGGCGAGGTCGTACCCCGGGAGATACCAGCCCGCCTGGTCCCAGTCCACCAGCACCGGGCCGGTGGGGGCCAGGAGGATGTTGGAGAGCTGGGCGTCGCCGTGGCAGAACTGGCCCTGGACGTGGGCCAGCCCGTACAGCAGCTTCTGCAGGTCGCCCATGTCGCGGTCGGTCAGCAGGCCCAGCTCGTGATAGCGCGCGATGCGCTTGCCGTAGTCCAGCGGCATGTCGAACATGCCGGCCGGGGGACGCCACAGGTTGACCCTGCAGATCGCCCCGAGCGCGGCCCGGACGTCCGCCCGCGGCGGGGTGTCCGTGGGGTGGCGCTGCGCGGCCGCGGGCCGCCCGGGCATGCGCTCGATCACCAGCGTGCAGTTGTCGGGGTCCGCGGCGATGAGCCGCGGCACCCGCACCGGCGGACGGTGGCGGACGAACGCACGGTATGTCGCTATTTCCTGCCGGAACCGCTCGGTCCAGGCGGGCGACGGGTCCAGTAAACACTTGGCCACCGCTGTGGTGCGGCCGGTGGAGCCGACCAGCAGGACCGAGTGCCCGCCCTGGCGCAGCACCTGGACGGCGTTGAACTCCGGGCAGATGCGCTGCACCGCGGCGATCACCGTACGCAACTGGGCCCCCTGAGGGCCGGACAGGTCGATTCTCCCGCTGAGCGGCTGGCCTCCCAGCCCCGGGGACCGCCGGGCCCGTCCGCCCCCGAAGGCAGCCCCCGCGGCATGGGAGGGGTCGAGGTACGGCCCGCCGCCGGCGTGCTGGGGACGGAGCCGGGGCGGGGCGGACACGGAGGACGAGGCTGCATACATGAGCGGAACAGATCCCTTCGTGTGCCGACGAGTTGCCGCGCTGCCCCGGTACCCGGGCCGGCCGTGCACCCTGGGGAATGCACGGGGGTCTCCCCTTGCCGGACCCTCCCCGCATACGCGGGGAACAGCGGATCCGTACCGGCTGCCGGGTGACCGGGGTGGCGCGTTCCTACATCACACCCGTCCGCGGGTGGCACACCATCTGGCGCACCCTGGCGAACCCTGGCGAATACTCGCCTGGTCCATGACGGGCCGCTACCTTCAAGTCAGCCGAGAACCTGGGGGCTTGACGTGACAAGGGAACCCAACACCCGCCTCGCGGATCTGTTCGGCCTGGCCGGATGGTCCAAGGGCGAACTGGCGAGGCTCGTGAACCGGCAGGCGGCCGTCATGGGCCACCCGCAGCTGGCGACCGACACCTCGCGAGTGCGGCGTTGGATCGACATGGGGGAGTCCCCGCGCGATCCCGTGCCCAAGGTGCTGGCGGCCCTCTTCACCGAGCGACTCGGCCGTGTCGTGACCATCGAGGACCTCGGGTTCGGCCGTCGAGGGCGCGCGGGTAGGGGGCAGTCCGCGGACGGCCTCCCCTGGCCGCCCGAGCGGACCGCCGCGGTCCTCACCGAATTCACGGGAATGGACCTCATGCTCAACCGACGCGGCTTGGTGGGCGCGGGCGCCGCGCTCGCCGCAGGCTCAGCACTCAGCAGCGCCATGCACGACTGGCTGCACTCCGATCCGGTACTCGCCGCAGATTCCCCTCGCTCTCCCCGCTTCGACGATCCGCTGCGCAGGGACGGCCTCCACGCCGAAACCGCCGGGCTCGACCGCTACGAGGCCGCGCCGGTGGGCTCCACCGAGATCGACGCCCTGGAGCGCTCGGTCGAGGTGTTCCGCGCCTGGGACGCGGCCCGCGGCGGCGGGCTGCAGCGCAAGGCCGTGGTGGGCCAGCTCAACGAGGTGGGCGGAATGCTCTCCTACCACCACCCCGAGCACCTCCAGCGCAGGCTGTGGGGCGTCGCGGCGAACCTCGCGGTGCTCGCCGGCTGGATGTCCCACGACGTGGGCCTCGAACCGACCGCCCAGAAGTACTTCGTCATCGCCGCCCACGCGGCCCGCGAGGGCGGCGACCGCCCCCGCGCCGGCGAAGCGCTCTCCCGGGCGGCCCGCCAGATGGTGCACCTCGGCCGGCCCGACGACGCCCTCGACCTGATGACGCTCGCCAAGTCCGGCTCCGGCGGCGAGACCCTGCCCCGCACCCGCGCCATGCTCTACACCATCGAGGCCTGGGCGCAGGCGTCGATGGGCCGGGGCCAGGCCATGCGGCGCACGCTCGGCGAGGCCGAGGAGCTCTTCGTCTCCGACAAGCGGGACGTGCCGCCCCCCAGCTGGATGCAGCACTTCGACGAGGCCGACCTCCACGGCATGCAGGCCCTGGCCTACCGCACCCTCGCCGAGCACGACCCGGCGGCCGCGGCCATCGCCCAGCAGCACGCCAGGGAGGCGCTGGCCCTGCGCAAGAGCGGCCACCAGCGCTCGATGATCTTCGACTACATCTCCATGGCCTCCGCCTGCTTCATCAGCAACGACCCCGAGCAGGCGGACACCTACGCCAGACTGGCACTGGTGTCCATCGGCGAGACCTCCTCGCACCGCACCTGGGACCGGCTCCGCGAGATGTACCGCCTCACGGGGAAGTACGCCGGATACGCCCGGATCGAGGATCTCCGGCAGGAGATCAAACGGGCCCTGCCCAAGGCCCCCAAAGCACAGCCCAAGAAGGGCGGAGGGAGCGGAGGCAAGGGCATGGCGGTCTAGCCGCCGGGAAGTCCCGTACGTCTACGTCTACGCGTACGTCTCCGGCGTGCCGTACGTGTCCGGCGCCCGGCCGGCACGTGCCAGTACGCGTCCGGTGTCCGGTACATCCAGCCGGCCGTGGGAAGCGGCTATGTCCAGCCGTTGATGCGGCCGATCAGCAGGCAGGCGTCGTCCTCGCGCTCCTTGCCGCCGAACTCCTCCAGCACGGCCCGTACGCACTCCTGCGCGCATCTCGCCGCGGTGAACCGTGGGGCGAGGTCCAGCAGACGGTCGGTGACCGTCCCGGCGACCGGCCCCGTGCTGTGGGGCGAGAGTCCGTCGGTGTGCAGGAGAAGGACGTCGCCGGGCTCCAGGAGCTCCTCGGCCTGCCCGTAGGCGGCATCCGCGACGGCCCCGAGCAGCATGCCCTCCGGCGGCTGCAGCGCACGGCCCCTGCCGCCGCGGAAGAGCAGCGGTGCGGGGTGGCCCGCCTGGGACCAGGTCAGGGTGCGGCTCGCGGGGTCGTAGCGGCAGCAGACGGCGCTGCCCAGGGCGGGCTGCGCGGAGGCGTCGAGGAGGCGGTTGAGCCAGCCCATGAGGGGGCCGGGCTCGGCGCCGGTCACGGCCATGCCGCGCAGCGCGCCGAGCAGCATGGCCATGCCGGAGGTGGCGGCCACGCCGTGCCCGGTGAGGCCGCCCACGCTGAGGAGGGTCTGCCCGCCGGGCAGCCCCAGGGCGTCGAACCAGTCACCGCCGACGAGGGCGCTGCTGGCGGAAGGGAGGTAGTGGGCCGCGAGGTCCAGGGTGCCGGGGGCGCCGTCGGACTGCGGGGCACCGCCCTGGGGGAAGCGCAGCGAGCCGCGCCAGGGCGGCAGCACGGCTTCCTGCAGCTCGACCGCGATCCGGTGCTCGGCCCGGGCGATGTGCCGGCGGCGCTGCAGGGAGTCGGACGTCTCGTCGACGGCGCGGCGGCTGCGGCGCAGCTCGCTGATGTCGCGTAAGACGGCCCACATGGAGGTCGCGGTGCCGTCGCCGTCCAGGACGGGCTCGCCCATCATGTGCACCGCGCGGGTCGAGCCGTCGGCGCGCACGATGCGGAACTCGCCGTCGATGGGCTTGCCGTCCACCAGGCAGCCGGTGACCATCGCGGTCAGCTGTCCCCGGTCCTCCTCGAGCAGCCAGGAGGGCAGCTCGTCCAGGGTCAGGGGGCCTTCTTCGGGGCTGCGGCCGAAGAGCTGGAAGAGCTCGTCGGACCAGGTGGCCTCGTCGGTGAGGAGATTCCACTCCGCGCTGCCGACCCGGCCCGGCGCCGCGCAGGGCTGCGGGGCGGGCGGCGCGGCCGGGGCCCGCACCGCACCCGCGGGGGCGGGGTCGCCGGG
>NZ_PXWG01000005.1 GCF_003011965.1 Streptosporangium nondiastaticum | reverse complement strand
GCCCGCCGCGCCCACGGCGCCCGCCGCCACGACGCAGCCGGCCAGCGCGGACACCGCGACGAAGCGGACGGTCCGCGCGCGCGGCGAGCCGCCGCGCAGTGACGGCGGCAGCTGCGGCCGGAGCTGCAGCCGCGGCCGCCACGACCTGGTCTCCGACTCCACGACCAGCCCCTTTCGCCAGCACACACCCACGTGAGAGACACTTAATCACCAGACGTATGTGTTGATCATGGAGGAGCCACCCGTGGAGTTCGACGTCACCATCGAGATCCCGAAGGGTTCGCGGAACAAGTACGAGGTGGACCACGAGACCGGTCGCATCCGCCTGGACCGCCGTCTCTTCACCTCGACCAGCTACCCGGCCGACTACGGCTTCGTCGAGAACACCCTCGGTGAGGACGGCGACCCGCTGGACGCCCTCGTCATCCTGGACGAGCCGACCTTCCCGGGCTGCCTCATCAAGTGCCGCGCCATCGGCATGTTCCGCATGACCGACGAGGCCGGCGGCGACGACAAGCTGCTGTGCGTCCCGGCGAACGACCCGCGCATGGAGCACCTGCGCGACATCCACCACGTGTCGGAGTTCGACCGCCTGGAGATCCAGCACTTCTTCGAGGTCTACAAGGACCTGGAGCCGGGCAAGTCGGTCGAGGGCGCGGACTGGGTCGGCCGCGCGGAGGCCGAGGCGGAGATCGAGGCCTCCTACAAGCGCCTCGAGGCGGCGGGCGGCGCCCACCACTGAGCCTGCGGCTCGCTTTGCCACGGGGCCGGGGTGCCGTACGTCGCGTACGGCCCCCGGCCCCGCGCCCGTTCACGGCACGGCCGAGGGCCCGTGCCGGTCCTGGCGGTCCTGGCGGTCCTGGCGGTCCTGGCGGTCCTGGCGGTCCTGGCGGTCCTGGCGGTCCTGGCGGTCCTGGCGGTCCTGGCGGTCCTGGCGGTCAAGGATGCCCCGCATCCTTGAATCCGCCGCGACGGCGATACGCCACGACGGCGGAACCCGGCGGTGCCGTACGAGCTGAGCCGCGCTCGGCACCGCCGAGAACGTCCGCTGTGGCGGCTCGCTGTCGCGGCGGAGGGGGGCCGCGGCCCCCAGAACGCACAGGCGCCGTCCCGGCCGGCCCCGCCCGCCGCAGCGGCGCGCGGCCACGACGGCGGAGCCCGGCGGTGCCGTACGAGCTCAGGCACGCTCGGCACCGCCGAGAACGTCCGCTCTGGCGGATCGCCGTCGCGGCGGGCAAAAGCTTCCGGGGCGCCCGGGATCGCGCAGGCGCCCTCCACGTAAGGCTTGCGCTAGAAGCCTCGCGTCCGCTTCGCGGCGCGGCGCCCCGCCGCTTCGCCCGGGACCTTGAGGAACATCCGGGCCATCTCGGAGCCGAGGTTCACCCCGATGGCGATGGCCAGAGCCAGCGCAGCGGCCTTCGTGAGGCTGGCGATGCCCGTGTTGAGCTCGTTCTTGGCGAAGTTCAGCAGCGCGAAGTACACCGCGCTACCGGGCAGCAGCGGCCCGATGGCCGCCGTCACGTACGGCAGCGCGGACGCGTACCGGTAGCGCGAGAGCAGCTGGCCGAAGAGGCCCACCAGCCCCGCGGAGATCGCCGTCGCCGGCACCGGGTCGAGCCCGGCGGTGTCGGCGAGCGCGCCGTAGACGACCCAGGCGACCCCGCCGTTGAGCGTGGCGACCCAGACAGAGTGACGTTCCTGCTGGAGCAGCAGGGCGAACGCGAACGACAGCAGCATCGCCGCGACGATCTGCACCCCGGGCCGCTCGACGCGTTCCAGCGCCGCCTCCGGGTTGAGCGTGGCCCCGCCGATGTGCACGCCTCCGTAGAGGACGATCAGCACGCCGCAGACGATGCCGGCGATCAGGTAGCCGACTTCCAGCAGCCGGGCCGCGGCGGTGATGTAGTAGCCCGTCAGGCCGTCCTGGACGCCCGCCACGAGCGCCCGCCCGGGGATCAGGGCGAACAGCCCACCGGTGATCACCGCGGACGCCTGCACGTCCACGTAGCCGTGGAGGGCGCTGAGCGCCACGCCCATCGCCGCGGGCGGCAGCGCGGCCGCCACGAACTGGTAGAACTCCGGCAGCCCGCGCCCCGACGCGAGCCACGCCAGCCGGTCGCCCAGCATCGCGCCGGCCGCGGCCGCGAGGAACACCACGAGCCCGCCGCCCACGAGCATGCTCGCCGCGCCGGCGAGCAGCCCGGAGGCCGCGGTCAGCGCCCACCCCGGGTAGGGGTGGCGGTTGCGGCGTATCTCGGCGAGGCGGCGGTACGCCTCCTCCAGCGTCAGCCCCTGCGACGTGACGTCGTGGACGAGCCGGAAGACGGCGTCCAGCCGCGTGTAGTCCGTGCCGCGCCGCCGCACCGTGCGGTTGGCGGTGACGGGATCGTCCACAAGGGACGGCTGGTAGCTGACGGTCAGCAGCGTGAAGGTGACCGTCGGCTCGCAGCGGTGCAGCCCGTAGGCGTGCGCGACGCCGAACATGGCCGCCTCCACGTCCTCCGCGCCCTCGCCGCCCGCGAGCAGCAGCTCGCCGATGCGGAGGGTGAGGTCGAGGACGCGGGGCACGGGCGGGCCGGGCTCGTCCTGCTTCGCGGCCCGCTCGGGCGCGGGCCGCTCCCCGACGGGCATGCGCAGCATGGTGCGCATGCGGTCCTGCCAGGGCGTGTCCTTGGTCAGGCTGACCTTGGGCGCGCCGTGGGGCGGTGTGTAGCCCGGCAGCAGGTTGGTCTGGGTGATGCTGGAGTCGGGCGCGACGGCGCCCGCGGGGAGGGTGAAGGCCGAGCCTTCGGGCTCGCCGGGCAGCTCGGGCGCGATGCCCTCGGGGACGGCGAACTCGGAGGTCGGGTGCTCGTCCTCGGGCGGGGGCGGGAGGGGGACGCCCAGCGGCGGGGTGAAGGCGCTGCGCGCCTCGTCGGACTGGGGTTTGCGATCCTCCGGTGCCTCACCCCGCTGGCGCTCAGCCACCTCGTTCTCCTCGTAACGCCCTGCCCGCCGGTCGTCCGGGGCGTTCCACGCGGCGCCGGAACGTCCCGCAGAGCCGTACCCCTAGGGTCACAATGCCTGATCAGGGGTGCGTGTGCCCAGTGGGGTCGGCTCTATGCGGAATGGGGTTACAGGCGGGCGCGGGAGGGCGGGCCGTCAGCGACGGGCGTGCCGGCCCCGCTGGCCGGGCGGGCGGGGGCCGCTCTCCGGGCCCTGGCCGTGATCCTGATCGTGATCCTGACCGTGGTCGTGATCCTGACCGTGATCCTGGGCCTCGCCGGGGTACGGCACCTGGCCGGGGCCCGCGTACGGGGTCTGCCCCGGGTACGGGCTCTGCCTCGGATACGGGTTCTGGCCCGGATACGGGTTCTGGCCCTGGCCCGGGTACGAGCCCTGGCCCTGCCCCGGGTACGGCCCCTGCCCCTGGCCCTGCCCCGGGTACGGGCTCTGCCCCTGACCCGGATACGGGCTCTGGCCCTGCCCCGGGTACGAGCCCTGGCCCGGATGCGGGTTCTGCCCCGGGTAGGCGTTCCGGCCCGGAGCGGCGGCGTACTGGCCCTGACCCTGACCCTGGACCTGCCCCTGCCCCGGGTACTGCCCCTGGCCCGCACCGCGGTACTGACCCTGCTGCCCCGCCCCCGGGTACGGGCTCCGGCCCTCGGCGCCGTACGGGCTCTGCCCCTGCGCGCCGTACGGGCTCTGCCCCACGCCCGGGTAACCGGCGCCGACACCGGCACCGTACGCCGTCTGCGGCGCAGGCGCCGGCATCGGCGCTGCCGCCGCCTGCGCCTCCTCCTGCGCCTCTTCCTCCGCCGCCGCCTTCTTGCTCTTCGACCGCGCCCGCAGGAATTCGATGATGATCGGCACGACCGAGATCAGCACGATCGCGACCAGCATCAGCTCGATGTTCTTGTTGACGAACTCGATCTTGCCGAGCGCCGCGCCCAGCAGCGTCACGCCGACGCCCCAGAGGACGCCACCGATGATGTTGAAGATGAGGAACGAGCGGTAGTTCATCCGGCTCACACCGGCGATGATCGGCGTGAACGTACGGATCACCGGGACGAAGCGGGCCAGAACCAGCGATTTCGGCCCGTACTTCTCGAAGAACTCGTGCGCCTTCTCCACGTTCTCCTGCTTGAAGAGCTTGGAGTCGGGGCGCCGGAACAGCGAGGGGCCGACCTTGCGGCCGAAGAGGTAGCCCGCCTGGTCGCCGAGGATCGCCGCGACGGCCACCAGCGTGCACACGAGCCACAGCGGCTTGCTGATCTGGTTCGTGGTGACGAGCAGGCCCGTGGTGAAGAGCAGCGAGTCGCCGGGGAGGAAGAAGCCGATCAGGAGGCCGGACTCCGCGAAGACGATGGCCAGGACACCGATCAGACCGAATTGTTCGATCAGATAGTTCGCGTCCAGCCACTGCGGGCCGAGCGCGAGAGTGGTCGTGGGGGTCACGGGTGACAGGCTCCTGGGTCGAGGGCGCAGGCTCGTGCGAGGCCCGGGCACAGGCGGGGAGGGCCGATGTGCGGCCCCAAGTTACCAACGCGGCGGCCTTCCGCCGCGTTCCAGTGTGATTACCAGTGTGCGGCAGCGGCCCGCCCCGCGTCCCCCCTCGCGCCCTCCCCGCGTCCCTCCCCGCGCCCTCCCCGCCTCGTACCTCCGGGTACCTCCGGTCGGCGCAACCCCGCGGCCCCGCCATGCGTCCTGGTCAGGCACCCGTAAAACTGCACACACGGAGGTGGATGCGATGGGCATCGAGGAGTACGGCGGCGGGCAGTCCCAGTCCGACGTCCTGGTCGTGACGACGAACGACGTGCCGGGTTACAAGGTGGACCGCGTCATCGGCGAGGTCTTCGGTCTCACCGTGCGCTCCCGCCACATCGGCAGCCAGATCGGCGCGGGCCTGAAGTCCCTCGTGGGCGGCGAGCTCAAGGGCCTGACGAAGACCCTCGTGGAGACCCGCAACCAGGCCATGGAGCGGCTGATCGAGCAGGCGCGCGCCCGCGGCGCGAACGCGGTGCTGATGTTCCGCTTCGACGTGACGGAGGCGGCGGACGTGGGCACGGAGGTGTGCGCGTACGGCACGGCGGTCGTGATCTCACCCCGCCCGTAATCCCGCCGCGGGCGGGGCGGCCGGCAGCTGCGCCGGTCCCCCCGCCCTTTCGCTCCCCCTCCCCCTCCCTCTCCAAGCCCTCACACCTTGCGCACCGCGTTCGCGTGGATGGCGTCCCGCAGATAGGTGCCCATGCCGGGCCGGATCGCCTCGTAGTAGGCGGCGAACCGCTCGTCTGTGACGTACATCTCCGCGATGCAGGTGTGAATCTCGTACGTGCAGTCGTAGTAGAACCGCACGATCTGCTGCCGGTGCTCCTCGGCGAGGTCCATGGCTTCCGGCGAGTCAGCGGCCGCGCCGGTGCCCATGAGGGCGGCGATGCGCGCGTTGAGCCCGTTGATCTCGTCCTGGATCCGCTGCCAGTCGTCCTTCGTGTACGAGGCGGTCCGGCGCTGCGACTCCTTGTAGGCATCGGTGTCGCCCCACCGCTGCTCGACCTCCTCCGCGTGCTCGTCGGGGTCGAAGTCCCCGAACACCTCGAACTTCTCCTCCGGCGTGAGCTTGATGCCCATCTTCTTCGCCTCCATGGCGTGCTCCACCGCGGTGGCCATGCGCTGGAGCTGCTCGATCCGCTCGGTGAGCAGGCCGTGCTGGCGGCGCAGGTGCTCGGCCGGGTCCACGCCCGGGTCGTCCAGCAGCACCGCCACCTCGTCCAGCGGAAAGCCGAGCTCCCGGTAGAACAGGATCTGCTGCAGCCGGTCGAGGTCGCCGTCGTCGTAGCGCCGGTGGCCCGCGTGACTGCGGCCTCCGGGCGAGAGCAGCCCGATCTCGTCGTAGTGGTGCAGCGTCCGTACGGTCACCCCGGCGAAGGCGGCGACCTGCCCCACGGAATAGCTCATGTCCGCTTCCTTTCGCTTACGGGCGTAACGGTGCGTCCTCCCGTTACGTGAGGTGCAAGTCCGTATCGTCACGATCATGGCCCTGCACCGAGGCGAGGACGTACGGCGCGGCCCCGCGGCACGCCGCCACGGCCTGGCAGTGAACCCGTTCCTGTACGGCGAGGCCGACCCGGTCGGCGGGATGGCGGCCGAGCCGCCGCGCCACCGGCTGCCCGACGGGCCGATGGCCCCGCACGCCGCCTACCAGGTCGTCCACGACGAGCTGATGCTCGACGGCAACTCCCGGCTCAACCTGGCCACCTTCGTCACCACCTGGATGGAGCCCCAGGCGGCCGTCCTCATGTCCGAGTGCCGCGACAAGAACATGATCGACAAGGACGAGTACCCGCGCACCGCCGAACTGGAGCGGCGCTGCGTGGCCATCCTCGCCGACCTGTGGCACGCCCCGGACCCGTCCGCCGCCGTCGGCTGCTCCACCACCGGGTCGAGCGAGGCGTGCATGCTGGCCGGCCTGGCCCTCAAACGGCGCTGGGCCACCCGCAACGACCACCGCTACCGGGCGGACGGCGTCCGGCCGAACCTGGTGATGGGCGCCAACGTCCAGGTCTGCTGGGACAAGTTCTGCAACTTCTGGGAGGTCGAGGCCCGCCAGGTGCCGCTGGCCGGTGACCGCTTCCACATCGACCCCGGCGCCGCGGCCGCCCTCTGCGACGAGAACACGATCGGGGTCGCCACCGTCATGGGCTCGACGTTCGACGGCTCCTACGAGCCCGTCGGCGACGTCTGCGCGGCCCTCGACGAACTCCAGCACCGTACGGGCCTGGACATCCCCGTCCACGTCGACGGCGCGTCCGGCGCGATGGTCGCCCCCTTCCTCGACCCGGAGCTCGTCTGGGACTTCCGGCTGCCGCGCGTCGCCTCCATCAACACCTCGGGCCACAAGTACGGGCTCGTCTACCCGGGCGTCGGCTGGGCCCTGTGGCGCGACCGCGCCGCCCTCCCCGAGGACCTGGTCTTCCGCGTCAACTACCTCGGCGGCGACATGCCCACCTTCGCCCTCAACTTCTCCCGCCCCGGCGCGCAGGTGGCCGCCCAGTACTACACGTTCCTGAGGCTCGGCCGCGACGGCTACCGCGCGGTGCAGCAGAACGCCCGCGACGTGGCCTGCCGCCTCTCCGGCCTGATCGAGGAGACGGGCTACTTCCGCCTCCTCACCCGCGGCGACGAACTCCCCGTCTTCGCCTTCACGACGGCCGACGGCATCGACGCGTACGACGTCTTCGACGTCTCCCGCCGCCTCCGCGAACGCGGCTGGCTCGTCCCCGCCTACACCTTCCCGCCCGACCGCGAGGACCTCTCCGTCCTCCGCGTCGTCTGCCGCAACGGCTTCTCCCACGACCTGGCCGACCTCTTCATGGACGACCTCCACGCTTTGCTGCCGGAACTCCGCCGCCAGCCCCGGCCGCTCGGGCGGCCGGAGACGGTGGCGACGGCGTTCCACCACTGAGGCTCTGTTACCAGCCCTGGGTGCTCCGGGCGTTGACCTCGCGCACTTTGGCGCGGAGCGCTTCGCCGTCGGCGGGGTGGGGCGACTTGGTGGAACAGGTGCAGGTGAAGAGCTTGCTGCTGGGCTGGATGTCGAGGCCGTGGGCGGTGGCCCAGACGTAGACGCCGCAGTGGGGCCGGAAGGGCGTGGGCGCCTCCGGCGGGGCGGGCGGCGGGGGCGGCGTGACGGGGGTTTCGGGCGCCGTGCGATGACTGAAGAGAGCCCTCGTCCGGGCGAGGAGGCGGGAGATAGAGTCCTTCACTGTCATCAGCTCCTACGTGGCTGGTGGCCATGCCCCCGGGCCGTTGCGAGCGGTCGCGGGGGTCTTCCATCTGTCGACGCTATCCCCGCCTTCACATCCCTGTACACCCCTAGACCGCCCTGGGCATGAACACCCGTGTCTATGTTCGGTTGCCTACCGATGCATACAGTCATGCCCGTGATGGAGTACGACCCGACTCGACCCAAGTGGGAGCAGATCGCCGCGCTGATCCGTCAGCGGATCGCGACCGGCGAGTACCCACCAAACCACCTGATCTCCGAAGTGCGGATGGAGCAGGAATTCGACGTGGCTCGCGGAACGGTCCGCAAGGTCACGGCGGCCCTCCGCGCCGAAGGCCTGATCGTCACGACACCCGGCATGGGCTCCTTCGTCGCCCCGCCAAAGGCCTGACCTGCTACGTAACCCCAAGTGGGAGACTGACAGCAGGGGCCTCTGAGAGGGGGCGGCCATGGACCGTTCCGACACGTTGCGGGAGCCGTTCAGAGCGAGTCATACGACCCCGGCCGGCGGCTTGGACTTCTGGCAGGCGCCCGACGCCATGAAACAGCCGGACGGCCGTCTGGCTCCCGGCGTGGAAGTGCAACTCCTGGAGCGGGCCCCCAGCGGCTGGGCCCGCGTACTGAGGGCCTCCGGCGGCTGGCCCGTCTGGGTGGACGGGCGGCGCCTGGAGGACCCCGCGTCGTCCGCTTCCTCCGCGGACGCGGAACTCGTACCGAAGCTGCAGGCGGCGCTGTCGACCTGTTCACGACTCCTCGAAGACCTGGCCGCCAAGCGCATCGACGCCCCGTCCTTCCGCGCCCAGGCGTTTCGCGCCGGGCTCGTCGTGCACGGCGGGGAGGCGTGGATGTGGGACTTCACGAACGGCTGGTACTGCTACGACGGGGCCGCCCTGCGCCACGTGGAACTGCCCGGGGACGCGCAGGAGCGCGATGAGGGGCACGAGGTGCAGCCATGAACCCGTGGGACGCGGTCAACGACCTGCTGAAGATGGAAGAACTGCAGCGGGAGATCCGGGCGTGGGAGAGCATCCTGGACCTCAAACGGACGGTCCTGGACACCTGCAGGCGCTATCTCCTCTCGGGAAATTACGTCAACTACGGCCTGACCGCCCAGACGGCCCAGAAGGAGATCCAGCTTCTGGAGAAGACCATCGAGCTCGGAACGGAGAGGGTGTCCGCGTACCAACAGGCCTTGAAGCAAGGGCCGCAGGCCGCACGCTCGATGCTGGAACAGGTGTCTGCGCAGAAGGGTGAGCTCGACCTGGCGAAGGCCACGCAAATGGCCGAGGAGTACGAGGCCGCGGAAGCAGCGCAAGCGGCAGAGGCAGCGCAGGCCGCACGCGCCGGGCAGCTGGCGCGGATGCCCGGCGCCGGTCCCGGCGTGGGTTCCGGGGTCCCCACCGGCGGCCCTCCCGGACCGCAGTTGGCGAAGGTGCCGGGCGGCGGAGGCGTGGGGCCCGAGGTCCCGACAGGCGGCCCTGCCGCGGCGGGCGAGAGCGCCGCAGCGGGCGAAGGGGCGGCCGTGGGCGAGGGAGCAGCCGTCGGAGAAGGCGCCGCCGTAGGCGAGGGAGTGGCCGTGGGCGAGGGCGTCGCCGCGGAGGGCGCGCTGGCCGGGGAGGCCGTAGGGGCCGCCGCGACCGGCGAAGCCGTCGGCGGGGCGGCGGCAGCCGAGACGGTGGGCGGCATAGCGGGAGGGCTCGGCCTGGGCACGCTGATCGCGGGCGGGCTGGTCATCCTGGCGCTGGCGGGCGGCGCCGTGTACCTCTGGAACCGCACGCACCAGCCGTCGCCGCCCCCGCATCCGCCCGGAGTGACGGCACCGCAGCAGCCGGGGAATCCGGCCCCGGGCAACCCGTCGGCGCCCGAGCCGTCGAGCCCTCCGCCCGCGGCACCGGCGTCCTTCGACGTCAACGGCACGTACAGCGGAACCCTGAACGGTGCGGTCTGCGCGGTCCCCGAGTGCTTCGTCGACATCGCGAAGCAGAGCGACCCGGCCGGCCCCGGCCCCGACGAGGCCGGGCACATCACCATCACCGTCACCGAGGTGAACTACGCCCCGGCCTTCAACGGCGTGGCCACCCTCCTCAACGAGAAGCTCGGGCCGATGGACGCGGCACTGTTCCAGGACGGCACGATCCAGGGCTCCGGCACCACGACGGACACCGACACCAGCCCCGGCGGCAGCACCAGGACGGGGCCCTACCTGGTGAGCGGCAGCTTCAAGAACGGCACGACCGGCTCGCCCTCGTACACGATGACCCTGACCCTGGACCACCAGTACAACCTCACCGGCGCGCGCTGAGGCTTACCCGGCGGACCGGACTAGAACGGGCGGGCGTACGGCTGGGCCTTCACCCGGTCGTAGATGCCGCGCAGCCACGGCTGACGGACGGCGGGCAGCCGTGCCAGCGTGCTGAGGAGCACGTGCGGGTCGGGCCGGAACCGTGACCAGGGCCGCATCGGCGGCGGGTCGTCGCGGAGGACGCCGTCGGGAAGGCCGCCGGTCGCGGGGACCAGCAACCGCTCGTTGTGGAAGGCCAGATGTGCCCATACTTCGGCAGCGAGCGGCACCACGTCGGCACCGCCGGCCGGCTGCCACGCCTCCCCCGTCCGCGGATGCCGCGGGACCAGGACGATGCCGGCGGCGGGGCCGGGGTCGGGCAGGCCGGGTCCGGCCAGGGCCGCTGGGCGTACGGGCGGGCCGGGCGGGAGGAGCGCGTCGAGCACGTGGCCGAACATGTCCGTGACGAGACCGTCGGGGAGGGCCACGGGCCTGCCCTCCGAGGCCACCAGCAGGTGGGCGAGAGCCGCCCCGGCCGCCGCTTCCCAGCGCGGGTTCCATCCTCCGCACGGGTCGATCGGTGGCGTGCCCGGCCGTTCCTGTGACAGTTCCTCCCAGCCGGCCGCACGCCGACCGGGTCCGTCGTCGGGGCCATCGCCAGGCCCATCGCCAGGGACGCGGCGCACGGCGTCCGGGGCGAACCACACGGCCTGCCAGAGGGAACAGTCGTCCACGCGCGTCGCCACGGGCCGCCCGCAGTTCGCGCACGCAAGGTTCGGGCCGTCGGCCCCGGTGATCCCCATGCAGTAGCCCTCGCACCGCTCGGGGATCAGGACGGTGCCGCGGGCGTCGCCCGGCGCGATGACGACGGCTCCCGGCGCCCCGAAGGACAGGGAGAAGACAGGTGCGAACACGCCCCGGGCTTCCGCTTCGTCCGGGCCGATCTCGTCCCACAGCCGCCACGGCGGCCCGGAAGGCTCCGGGTCGACGGCGTACGTCCCCTGCTCCATCAGCGCGGGGAGCATGGCGTGCCCGTACGTGTGGTGGGCGTGGGCGGGCAGTGCGACTTCCGACACGGGAGCGGTCAGCGCGGCGTCGCATCCCGCGCATACGAAAACGGTGATATCTCCTCCTGAATCCCTCAACATGCGGAGTATTCCGGCCCGACGCCGAACCGCCAACGCGTTTTCACTGCCGCAGCCGTGCGGCTCGGGGCCGGAGTGAGCGCGCCCCGCAGTGGCCGCGGCCTGGGCTGGTTGCCCGGGGGCCTCGCGGGGCAAGGCCTCTACGAGCCCGCTTCCGGCGGGCATCGCCGAGCGGAACGGGAAGGTGAGCGAGATGGTGCTTCTCGATATGCAGGTCATGGAGGCCGCCACGGCAGCGGAGCAGGGTCCGGGGTTCGGCGCCAGCACTGAGCCCACCAGTGACGTCAGCCTGCTCCTCTGCCAGCCCGGCGACGGCTACTGAAAGCGGTGCGGCGCCCCTCACGGGTGCCGCACCATTCGCGTCCGTCATGGCCTTGCCGGCGTCCGGCCGAGCGAGCAGCAAGGCGGACGAGGCCCGTGAGTGACCGCTCCGGCAGGCCGGCGGCCTGAGCCGTAACCGCTCACGGCACAAGCACGATCTTGCCGCGCACGCGCCCGCTCTCGCTGAGTTCGTGCGCCTTGGCCGCATCGCTCAGGGGCAGCACCTCCTGGACGACCGGGCGCAGGGCTCCCTCCTCCACCAGGCCGGCGAGGCCCGCCATGTCGGCCGGGGTGGGTTCGAGGTAGTACTCGACGAACCGCAGGCCATTCGCCTCCGCCTGCTCCTTCACCGCCGTGCGGTCGACTCCGACGCCCACGACGTCGATGAGGATGCCGCCGGGGCTGAGCGTGCGCAGCGACCTCGGCCCGTAGTCGTTGCTGATCGTGTCCAGGACGACGTCCACCTTCTGTACGGTCGTGAAGTCGGTCGTCGTGTAGTCGATGAGTTCGTCGGCGCCCAGGCCCCGCAGGAACTCGTGTTTGACCGTCCGGGCCGTGCCGGTCACGTGCGCGCCGCGCGCCTTGGCGATCTGGACGGCGAAGTGGCCGACGCCGCCCGCGGCTCCGTGGACGAGGACGCGCTGCCCGGCCTGCACCCGCGCGATGTTCACCAGCGCCTGCCATGCGGTCAGCCCTGCTATGGGCAGGCTCGCGGCGTGCACGTGGTCGATGTTCTCCGGCTTGGCGGCGACGGAGGTCTCCGGCACGAGGACGCACTCGGCGTTGCTGCCGTGCGGCGGCATTGCCCATCCGAACACCTCGTCGCCCGGCCGGAATCCGCTGTCCGGGCTCCCGGTTTCGGCCACCACCCCGCTGAACTCGTGCCCGAGGACGAAGGGCGGGTCACCGAACCAGCGCACGTGGCCTGAACGGACCTTCCAGTCCGCCGGATTGACGCCGGTGGCGCGCACCTGGACGAGGACTTCTCCAGGACCGGGAGTGGGGCGGTCGGCCTCTGCGGCTTCCAGGACTTCCGGGCCGCCGAGGGAATGTTGGGTGATGACTCGCATGCGTTCATCTTCAAACGGCCGGTATCCACCGTAAAGTAGGCACTTTCCAGGAAGGTAGGTACCTGATGGATACTGACTGCCCGTCCCGGACCGTGGTCGAGGTGCTGGCCAACAAGTGGGTGCTGTACGTGCTCGGTTCGCTGCGGGAGCACGACGGGCCCATGCGGTTCAACCAGCTGGGCCGCGCCCTGCCCGGCGTCACGCAGAAGATGCTGACGCAGACCCTGCGCACGCTGGAGCGCGACGGCCTGGTCTCGCGGAAGGTCTACCCGACAGTGCCGCCGCGCGTGGAGTACGGCCTGACCCCGCTCGGGAACGAGGCGGCCCTGCTGACGGTGGCCATCGGCGAGTGGGCGCTCTCCCACGTCGGGCAGATCCTCGCCGCGCGGGAAGCCTTCGCCGCGGCCGGTCGGCTGACCGACGCGCAGCGCCGGCGCGCGGGAGCCAACCCGAACAGTGACGTCAGCCTGCTCCTCTGCCACTGAGGCGACGACAGGTGAAGGCAGGGCGGCACCCCCGCGGGTGCCGCACCGTACCGCTTCGCATGATCAGGCGGCTTCGGCACGCCGCGCGCCGGCCACGCCGCCCCTGGAGCCGTCCAGTTCCCATCCTCGGAGGGTGCAGAACACGATCAGGGCGCCCCCGCAGAAGACCGCCCAGTCGGCGAGGTTCATCACGCTGAAGCCGCGGACGGAGATGAAGTCGACGACCGCACCCTGCAGGCCGCCGGGCGTGCGGAAGAGCCGGTCCGTCAGGTTGCCGAGCACGCCGCCGAGCAGCAGCCCCAGGGCGATCGCCCAGGGGGTGCTGTAGAGCTTGCGCGCAAGGCGGGCGATCACCACGGCCACGGTCGCGGCGATCAGTGTGAACACGATGGTCGTCGTCTCGCCGATGCTGAACGCCGCACCGGCGTTACGCATCACCCGCAGCTCCAGCCACGTGCCGATCACCCGAACGGCTGGGCGGTTCTCCAGCTCGGCGACCACGACCAGCTTGCTGCACAGGTCGATCAGGTAGGAGAGTCCCGCCACGGTGAGAAGCAGCGGGACCCGCCGCCCGGCCTTGGCGACCGCTCCCCCGCCTTCACCACGTATGCCTGCAGCGCCACCCGGCTCGCTCATGTTCACTCCCCCAGCCTACGGACGGCTCGCCCGGCTCATGCCCGGGAGGGAGTCCGCCGTCAGGGCTGGATCTCCAGCTGGACCTCGTTGTCGCCATCTCGGAGGCCGGGGGCGAGGCAGTCCGTGGGCAGTTCGCGGGGCGCACCAGTGATGGTTCGCCGCGCGGGGTGCCCCTTGCCGCGCCCTTCGGTGACCCGGCCCGACTGGACGAGGGCCAGGACACCCGCAGCCCGGAGGATTCTGGAGCTGTCGTAGACGATCAACGAATGGTGACCGTCGGCGTACTGGACGGTTTCCTCTCCGCTCCCCCCGGACAGCGTGAGGCAGGACGCCGCCGGCGAGACCCCGTCGAAGGAGCTGGTGGCCGCGACCGTACGACCGGGCCTGACGGTGCAGGAGCTGTACGTGACGTCCGCCCGGACACGGGTCAGCCGGGGTTCGAGGACGAGCGGTGGGTCGTAGTGGCTCCGGCTGCTGCCCGTGCAGAGGAAGCCGCCCTCATGGTCCTCGTGCCGGCCCGTCCCCGCCCGGCCCGCCGGTGCCCACACCAGCGAAGAGCCCACCAGCAGCAGGGAACCCAGGGTCAATGCCGCGCCGCGCTTACCGAACATGTGCCCTCCAGTACGTTTTGCACCGCTCTCGGCTACCGGCCCTTGGCTACCCCTGGGGCTCATCCGCTGCCCCGGCGCCTCGAAGCGCCCCGCCCGCGCACGGCCGTCCGACGCGCGGTCGCGCACGCCTTTCCTCCTGCCTCGCCCGGTCCGGCCGTCACCGGCGGTATGGGCCCCGGGAGGCGCCGGGTAGGAAGCGCCGGCGGCGAGTTGCCGCCGAGCACGACGCGATCAGGACGCCGACACTCGATCAAGAGGAGACCTCCCGTGAGCACTACGCCCGCCGCAGACGCAGCCGCAGCGGTAGCCGCAGCCGCGACCACCGCGAGGGAGCGCGTCTTCGCCATGATGGACGCGGACGGGGACGGGGTCATCGCGGCGCACGACTACCTCTCCCGGGTCGACCGGACCGTCCTGGCGACGGAACGCACGGAGGACGATCCGCTCGTCGTCGCCGCCCGCACCGAAGCCCACAAGGCGTGGGGGTCGATGGACGCCGACGGCGACGGGAAGCTGACCTTCGACGAGTACAACGCATGGGTGGGCGCCGACAAGTTCGACAACGTCTGCCGGTTCGCCCTCGGCGCGCTCTTCGACCTCGCCGACGCCGACGGGGACGGCGCCCTCGGCAAGGCCGAATTCACGCTCCTGCGCACCGCGCTGAACAACCCGCCCGGAAACGCCGCCGCCGCGTTCGACGCGCTGGACGCCGACGGCGACGGACGGGTCGGCCGCGATGCGTACCTGGCGTCGATCCGCGCCTACATCGTCGGCGACAGCTCCCCGATGGGCGAGGTCCTGTACTAGAGCCGCTGCCAGCCACGGCTAGCCGCTCACGCAGCCGCTCACATCGTTGCCGCTCACGATTTGCGTGCGACCGCCGTCTGCGCCATCCCCGGCAGGAAGTCCGTGAACAGCTCGTGGATTTCGAGGACGATCGGGCGCAGCACCCGGAAGCGGGCCAGGGCGATGCTCCGCGCCGTCAGGCGGGCGCCGCGGTCGGCGAGGCGGCGGGTGCGTTCGCTGCCGGGTGAGCGGTCGAAGACCCAGTAGAGGACGAGGCCCATCTGGGAGAGCCACATCAGCTCGGGGAGGACGTCGCGCAGCTCTGCCGGGACCTTGCCCTTGGCTCCGGCGAGCACCTCGCGGTGGACGTCGATGGCGGCTTCCCGCGCGTGCTCGGACTCGGCGGAGAACGGGCTGAGCGGGGAGTCCGGGTCGGCGGCGTTCTTGAAGAACTGGGCCGCGAACTCGTGGTACGGCGTGGCGATGTCCAGCCAGGCCTGCAGCACGCCGGACAGCCGCGCCTGCAGGTCGGTCTCCCGGTCCAGCACCTCGCGGACCGCCGCCTGGTGTTCGGCGGCGATCCGGTCGTAGAAGCCCTGGATGAGGTGTTCCTTGCCGGCGAAGTAGTAGTACGCGTTGCCGACGGAGACCCCGGCCTCCTGGGCGATGGCCCGCATGGTGGTCTTGTCGTAGCCGCGCTCCTGGAAGAGCCGCATCGCGGTCTCCAGGATCAGAGTGCGGGTCTGCTCGCTCTTCTCGCCCTTGGCGGGCTTCTCACCCTGGGCAGGCTTCTCACCCTTGGCGAGCTTCTCGCTCTTCGCGGGCGTTCCGCTCTTCGCAGGCCGGGGCTCGTTCTCTGCTGCTGGCACGGATCAGAGCCTAAAGGGTCTTCTTGAAGCGGAACCGGGTGGCCGTGTCCCCCGGCGGCTTGATGAACAGGCCGTCGCGGGCGCCCTCCCCCGCGATCGACACCTCGTACGTCTCCCCGGCCTCGTTCTCGATCCGGATCCGCTGGTGCCCGAGCTTGGGCTTCCGCTTCAGGGACCAGGTGCCGCGGCCGCTGAACCACGCGGTGGGCCGCTCGCCGTCCGCGGCGAAGGCGGTGGGGACGCGCTCCGCGGTGACCGTGCCGTCCGCGCGCAGGGTCAGCGCCCCGGCCTGGTGGCTGCGCCAGGAGCCGATCACCTCCTCGCGCTCCGCCGAGCCGGCGGGCGGGCTCAGCAGGACCACCAGGGCCGTCAGCACCGCCACGGCGCCGAAGGCGGCGAGGCCGGCCAGGGTGCGGCTACGCATGACGCACGTCGCAGCCGCCGGCAGGCTGCTGGTACACCCACCCGTTCGCGCCGGGTGCGGGCGCGAGCGCGGGCGGCGGCCAGTGCGAGCCGCGGTACCGGGCCGCGGCCAGCACCGCCCCGCGGGCGAAGACCATCCCGGACGGGGTGCTGATCCGGTGGGCGAGCGGGCGGTACGCGGAGAGCGCCCACAGGCAGACGATCCAGGCGGAGGCGCCCCGGTAGACCTGGCCGCCGTCGCCGACGACGGTGATCTCCTCGTACGCGGCGGCGTGGTCAAGCCCGGGGAAGCGGCGCCCGGCCTCGTCGGACCCGGCCGGCACGAGGTCGAGCGGTACGAGCTGCTGCTGTCGCACGAGCCAGTTGCGGACGAAGGTACAGAGGGAGCAGTGCGCGTCGTAGAGGACGGTGAGCCGGCGGACCGGGACGCTCCGGAGATCGGTGGCGGCCCGGTCGGCGGCGGCAGCGGTCGCCATCGGGCTCAGTGCCCGCCGGCCGGCGAGACCGGTCCGGCTCCGACCGGTCCGGCCGGCACGATCCACGGCCCCTGCGGCCCCGTGTACCCCTGCGGTGCGACCGGCGGGACCTGCTCCCGGTCCATCAGGCCGCGGCGGCGGAACCGGTTCAGGACGTAGACGTTGCCGAGGTGCATCGCGCCGAGCACGAGGAAGACGACGCCGAGGTTGCGCGAGAGCACCTCGAAGACGCCGCGGGCATCGGTGATCGTCGTGTCGTCCTGGAGGTACAGGGCGATGAAGCCGAGGTTGACCAGGTAGAAGCCGACCACCAGGAGGTGGTTCACGGCGTCCGCGAGCTTCTCGTTGCCGTGCAGGACGTCGGCGAGGAAGACGCGCCCGTTGCGGCTGAGCGTACGGGCGACCCAGGCCATGAGGCCGAGGCTGATCAGCAGGTAGATGGCGTACGAGATGACTGTGAGATCCACGTCCCCACCCCTTCTTGAACGTGTTCAAAAGCTTTGGTGATCGAGACTGTAGACGGCTTTTTGAACACGTTCAAGCGAGGGTCGGCTGTCGCGTGGGGGTCACTCCTGCGGCGCGACCGCCACCGGGCACTCCGCGTGGTGCAGCGCCGTGTGGCTGACACGGCCGAGCTGGAGGCCGAAGCCGCGGCGGCGGCGCACGGAGCCGACGACCAGCAGGTCCGCCGTCGCCGACGCGTCGATCAGCGCCTTGCGGGCGTGCCCCTCGTAGACGGTGCGGTGCACGGTGACGCCGGGGAACTCGCGCTGCGGCTCGCGCAGGGCCTCGGTCAGCTCGCGCCCGGCGAGCTCCTCGTGCTCGATGGCGTCGTCGGTGGGCAGCGGGTAGTGGTCCGCCGACTGGTGGGCGGGATGCCGCCAGGCCCGTACGGCCTCGACGCCGCAGCCGCGCGCCGCGGCCTCGCGGAAGGCGAAGCGGAGGGCCGCCGGGGCCTCCTCGGGATCGCCGACGCCCACGACGATCCGGCCGTGCTCGCCGCGGACGTTCGCGTCGCCGCCCCGTACGACGACCACGGGGCAGTGGGCGCGGGCCGCGACCGAGAGGCTGACCGAGCCGAGGAGCAGGCCGGTCAGGGTGCCGCGGCCCGACGGGCCGGTGACGAGCGCGACGGCGTGGCGGGACTCGTCCAGCAGGGCGTTCAGCGGCTCCTCGGGGAGGACGTCCGCCTCGACGGCGAGGGCCGGATTGCGGCCCTGGGCGCGCAGCGCGGCGACGGCGATGACGCGCTCCTCGGCGACCGCCTCGGGGGAGGGCTCGTCGTTGGCCGGCAGACGGGACTCGTAGCGCTCCCAGCGGGAGGCGTAGACCATGCGGAGCCGCACGCCGTGGCGGGTGGCGGCGTCCACGGCCCAGTCCAGGGCCTGCAGGCTGCCGGCGGACCCGTCGACGCCCACGACCAGGGGCGGCTCCATCGTCGTCGTCACACCATCACCATGGCACCGGGTGTGGCCCGGCTCACCTCAACAGGGCCGTTCGGGGTGCCTGAGCAGCGGCTATGAGGGCCGAAGTGTCAGGATGAGGGCATGACGACCAAGGTTTACTTCGACATCACCATCAACGACGAGCCCGCCGGGCGCATCACCTTCAACCTCTTCGAGGACGTCGTCCCGAAGACGGCGGAGAACTTCCGCGCCCTCTGCACCGGCGAGAAGGGCTTCGGCTACGCCGGCTCCTCCTTCCACCGCGTCATCCCGGCCTTCATGCTGCAGGGCGGCGACTTCACCGCCGGCAACGGCACCGGCGGCAAGAGCATCTATGGCGAGAAGTTCGCCGACGAGAACTTCAAGCTCAAGCACGACCGCCCGGGCCTGCTGTCCATGGCCAACGCCGGCCCGAACACCAACGGCTCCCAGTTCTTCATCACGACGGTCGTGACGGACTGGCTGGACGGCAGGCACGTCGTCTTCGGCGAGGTCGCCGACGAGGACAGCATGGCGCTCGTCAAGAAGATCGAGGGGTACGGCTCGCAGAGCGGCACCACCAAGGCGAAGATCACGATCGCCGCGGCCGGCCAGCTCTGAGCACCGGCAGTCTCCCCGGCCCGCCGCTCACTGGAAGGTGAGCGGCGGGCCGGACGGCTTTCCGCCGCATGTTTCCGCCGCCTGGCCGCATGTTTTCCGGCGCCTAGCCGTCCGTCCCACTATCCGTCCGGCTATCCGTCCATCAGGTTCGTGATGAGCTTCCGCAGCCGTCCCTCGACGACGGTTTCGACGCCGTGGACGAGCTGGGCGCCGTAGACGACGGCCGTCCTGGCGGGCGGCGCGCTGGTCCAGCGGGTGCGGGGGACGCCGTCCAGGGCCGCGAGGTCCTCCGGGCGCCCTTCGTGGGAGATCTCCCGCGCGAAGCGCGTCCCCGGCAGGAAGGCGCTCCCCGGGCCCGCGGTGCGCCCGGTCCACAGGTCCTCGGCGGAGCAGGTGTCGACGTAGAACTGCCCGCCGCGCTCGGCCTCCTGGAGGTGGAAGGCCACGCGCGCGACCCGCTGGGGCCGCGCGTCCGGGGCGCCGACGCCGTGCAGGTGCGCATCGATCCGGTCGCCGGGCCCGAGGTCGTGGTAGTCCCACGGCGTTGCGGCGGCGGCGGACGGAAAGACCCTGCGGATCGCCGGCAGGGCGCGTTCGATGCCGGCGGCCAGGATCTCTTGGGCGGCTCCGGGCGGGACGAGTCCGTCGGAAGGCCGCTCGGGAACCCAGCCGGTGAGGGCGAGGTGCTCGTCCAGCACCTTGGTCAGCTCGGCGGTCTCGTCAGGGGTGAGGAAGCCCTCGATCGTGTGGACGGCGAGGGTCTCGGTCATGTGGATCACGTTCCGGCTCCTCTCGCGGTGCGGATGCGCGTGCGTGCGGGACCACGCGTATGTGGGAACCACGCTTATGCGGGGCCACGCTTATGTGCGGGTGCGGTGCGGAGTGCGCTCGGTGCGGGCGGACTGTCGGATCCGTGCCGCCGGACCATCGAACCGGAGCCGGGCACACCTGCCAAGTGCCCCGCCGGACACGGACGAGGCCGGCGAGCCCCCTCTGACCCGCCGGCCCCGCGCCTTCGCGCCCCGCCCCTACCAACTCGACTTCCGCACCCCCGGCAGATGCCCCGCGTGGGCCTCCTTGCGGAGGTTCACGCGGCTCAGGCCGAACGTACGGAGGTAGCCGCGCGGGCGGCCGTCCGCCGAGTCGCGGTTGCGGACGCGCGTGGCGCTCGCGTCGCGCGGCTGGCGCCGCAGTTCGCGCGCGGCGGCGAGCCGTTCCTCCTCCGGCGTCTGCGGATTGCGGATGACCGCCTTGAGGAGGGCGCGCCGGGCCGCGTACCGGGCGACCGTCAGACGCCGCTGCTCGTTCTTCGCGATCTTGCTCTTCTTCGCCATGGGCTTTCCGTCCTCCTCAGACCTTCTCGCCGCGCGCCCGGATGCGGGCGACCGCGGCCTCGATGCCGATCGCGTCGACCGTCCGGATGCCCTTCGCGCTCAGCCGCAGCCGTACGTGGCGGCCCTCGCCGGGGAGCCAGTAGCGCTTGGTCTGGATGTTGGGGTCGAACCGCCGGGACGTGCGGCGGTGGGAGTGGGAGATGTTGTTGCCGAAGCCGGGCTTGCGGCCGGTCAGTTGGCAGTGGGCGGACATGCGGCGAACCTCCTAATGAAAATGGAAACCATTTCTGTATAGTAGCCCCCATGGCCCGCAACGAGCTACGCCCCGTCATCAAGCTCCGGTCCACGGCCGGCACCGGATACACCTACGTCACCCGCAAGAACCGCCGTAACGACCCCGACCGCATGCAGCTGCGCAAGTACGACCCCGTCGCCGGTCGCCACGTCGCCTTCCGAGAGGAGCGCTGACCCGCCATGAAGCCCGGAATCCACCCGCCCTACGGCCCCGTCGTCTTCCGCGACCGCGCGGCCGGATTCGCCTTCCTCACCCGGTCCACCGCCACCAGCGACAAGACCGTCGAGTGGGAGGACGGCAGGACGTACCCCGTCGTCGACGTCGAGATCTCCTCGGCGAGCCACCCCTTCTACACCGGCACGGCCCGCGTCCTGGACACGGCCGGGCGCGTCGAGCGGTTCGAGCGCCGGTACGGGACGGGAAGCCGTAACGGGACGGGAAGCCGTAACGGCGAGCGCGGAGGCCCGCGGTGACCGCGCCGCACCCCCTGCCCGTGGCCCTGGTGGCCGGTCTGCACGCGGACGCCCGCCGGGCCGCGGTCGAGCACCTCCTCCGCACCGTCCCCGGCAGCGTCGCCCTCCACCACGACTTGGCCGCGGCCGCCGGCGGCACGGTCCGCCGGACCGTACGGGACCGCACCGGCGTCCTCGACGAGGGCGAGGCCCCGCTCGTCAACGACTGCGCCTGCTGCGCCCTGCGCGAGGACCTCATGCCCGAGCTGGAGCGGCTCGCCGCGGCGGGCACCTGCCGGCTGGCCGTCGTCGAGCTGTGGGACTCCGTCGAGCCCAAGGCCATGGCCGAGGTCGTGGCCGCCCACGCGGGCGAGGACCTGCGCCTCACCGGCGTGATCACGGCCGTGGACCCCGCTCTCGTCCTGCCCGCCCTCGCCTGCGGCGACGACCTCGCCGAGGCCGGGCTGACCGCCGCGGCGAGCGACCAGCGCACCGTGGCCGACACCTTCGCCCGGCAGCTGGAGTACCCGACGGTGCTCGCGCTGGTGGAGAACACGACGGGGGGCGCGGCGGGGAACGCGGCGGGGGACGCGGCGGAGAATGCGGCAGGGAACCCGGCAGAGACCTCAGCGGAGAACACCGCAGAGCACGCGGCCGCTTCCGGCGGCACCGCCTTCGGCTCGCCCGTCGCACCCGCCGACGCCGCCGACCACGCCCTCCTCGCCCAACTCGCCCCCGCCGCCCGCCCCATCGCCGCCGGCTCCGCCGAGCTCGCGGCCGCCGCGCTCGCCGGGTTCGACGTGGAAGCCGCGGCGGCCCGGCAGCACCCCGCCTGCGCCCTGCTGCCCCAGGAGGCCGATGCGGACGGCGTCACCACGCTCGTGTGGCGCGCCCGCCGCCCCTTCCACCCGGGCCGGCTCTACGCCGCGCTGGAGGACCTGTGCTGCGCCGCCGCGCGCAGCCGCGGCCGCTTCTGGCTCGCCGACCGGCCGGACACGCTGCTGGCGTGGGACGCCGCGGGCGGTGCGCTGTGCGTGGAGAGCGCCGGGCCCTGGCTCGCGGCGCTGCCGGACGCCGCCTGGGACATGGTGCCGCCGGAACGGCGCGTGGCCGCCTCCCTCGACTGGGACCCCGAGCACGGCGACCGCGTCCAGCACCTCACCTTCACCTCGCCCGGACTCGACGGCGAGGGGCTGCGCGAGCTGCTGGAGTCCTGCCTGCTGACCGACGCCGAATACGGGGGCGGGCCCGCCGCGTGGCGGCGCCTGCCGGCGGCGTTCGACGCCCTGCTCGACCCCGTTTCCTGACACCAGGTCCCCTGACAGCCGGCTTCCTGACACCCCGTTTCCCGCCACCCGGTTTCCTGACACCCGAAGGAATTCAAGGACTCTTCATGACGCGCCGTTCCGACCGCGGCCCCGCTCGCCGCAAGGACCTCAAGCCCCGCCCCAATCCCCTGGAGGCGGCGGGCATCACGTACATCGACTACAAAGACACGGACCTCCTGCGGAAGTTCATTTCGGACCGAGGCAAGATCCGCAGCCGCCGGGTGACACGGGTCACCGTCCAGCAGCAGCGCGCCCTGGCCAGGGCCGTCAAGAACGCTCGTGAGATGGCACTCCTGCCGTATGCCGCTACGGGCAAGTAGCGGGTGATTCGCTGAAAGGCCTGGTCACGTTGGTGTAGTCACGCTGAAGAAGTGCGGGAACACCGTAAGTGCACGTGCATTCGCTCA
This sequence comes from Streptosporangium nondiastaticum, assembly GCF_003011965.1. Taxonomy (GTDB): domain Bacteria; phylum Actinomycetota; class Actinomycetes; order Streptomycetales; family Streptomycetaceae; genus Streptomyces; species Streptomyces nondiastaticus. Next base: position 107,247 of record NZ_PXWG01000005.1, on the reverse strand, counting down.
TGCAGAAGCATGTGAACACAGCTATGATCCGGGAGTAGTTGTCAACCCCACCATTCGCCGCCGGGCGGGCCGGGGTGCCCTGCAATTCTCCGGGAGAGTCCTGTGCCTCACGCGTACAACGGCATGGCTGCCGCGGACCTCGACGGCGTCGTCTGGCGGAAGAGCCGGCACTCCAACTCCCAGGGTTCGTGCGTGGAGTTCGCCAAGCTGCCGGGCGGTGGAGTCGCCGTGCGCAATTCCCGTCATCCGGACGGACCGGCGCTCGTCTACACGCCTGCGGAGATCGATGCGATGCTGCGCGGGATCAAGGACGGCGAATTCGACTATCTGGTGACCGACTGATCGGGGGGTTTCCCTACGCGTGCTGATCGGGGATATCTCTACGCGTGCTGCTCCCGCGGCAGCCGGAACAGCGCCCACACGACCTTGCCGTGCAGCGCTCCCGCCAGCGGGTGCCACCCCCACGTGTCGCTGAAGGACTCCACGAGGAACAGCCCGCGCCCGCACTCCGCCGACGCGTCCGCCTCGCCCGCCGTCGGGCTCTCCTCGCTGGGGTCCCGCACGGCGCACACGAGCCGCGACGTCCACCGCATGAGATGGAGCCGCACCGGGGGCTCGTAGACGCCGCCGGATATCGGCTCGGACGGCAGGGCGTAGCGGAGGGAGTTGGTGACCAGCTCCGAGACGACGAGCGCCACGTCGTCGAAGAGTCCGCCCAGGCCCCACCCCTGCAGGGTCGTTCTGGTGAACGTGCGGGCCGTCCGGACCGCTTCGAAGCGGGGCGGGAGCGCGCAGGATGCCGAGTTGGAGACGGCCGATGGGGCGATCGGTGGCAGCCCTCGCCACAGGGGAGAGAGCACAGTCGATCCTTCGGTACCCATCCGAGGCACTCCTGGCAATCGTGGACGTGACACGCACGTGTGCGTTCCCCATCGTTCCCAATGCGCGTGGCGGATGCAAGGGCAGATGCACGTGCACGTGGGGGGTTTGGGGGCGCACGTTCGCGTCCGTCCGCAATTCTTCCTACGCCCTCTTCCGTACGACCTCCGATCTACTCCCCTCCGGGTAGCCGGATGCACACTCAATGCACACTCAACGGGGCGCGGAGATGGCAGACTTCACGGCCGGGGGTTGCGGGGGTCGCCCCCGGAGAGGGCGGGAGCGGCGAGCAGCGACAAGGCCGGTGACGGAACCGGAAGAGGAGGAGTCGCAAAGATGGCCACGAGCGAGTCGAGCGGTTCTGTGGTGCGCCGCATACTCCTGGGCTCCCAGCTCAGGAGGCTGCGGGAGTCGCGGGGCATCACCCGCGAGGCGGCCGGTTACTCGATCCGCGCCTCCGAGTCGAAGATCAGCCGTATGGAGCTGGGCCGGGTGAGCTTCAAAGCGCGCGACGTGGAAGACCTCCTGACGCTGTACGGAGTCACCGACGAGCTGGAGCGCGAGGCGCTGCTCGGGCTCGCCCGCGAGGCCAACGTCGCCGGCTGGTGGCACAGCTACGGCGACGTGCTGCCGGGCTGGTTCCAGACATATGTCGGGCTGGAGGGCGCCGCCTCGCACATCGGGATCTACGAGGTGCAGTTCGTGCACGGGCTGCTGCAGACGGAGGGGTACGCCCAGGCCGTCGTCGTGCGCGGCCAGCCCGCGGCCGACGAGGCGGAGGTCGAGCGCCGCGTCTCGCTGCGCATGGAGCGCCAGAAGCTGCTGTTCTCGGAGCGCGCCCCGCACTTCCACGCCGTCCTCGACGAGGCCGCGCTGCACCGCCCGTACGGCGGCGAGGCCGTCATGCGCGGCCAGCTGCAGCACCTCATGGACATCTCCGAGCAGGCCAACGTGACGCTGCAGGTGATGCCCTTCGCGCACGGCGGGCACGCGGGCGAGAGCGGCGCCTTCACCATGCTCCGCTTCCCCGAGTCGGACCTCTCGGACGTGGTCTACCTGGAGCAGCTCACCAGCGCGCTCTACCTCGACAAGCCCGACGAAGTGGCGCAGTACGGAAGGGTGATGGAGCGGCTGCACGAGGACAGCCTCTCGCCGCTCGCCACCCGCGACCTGCTGAGGCGGCTGCTCCAACTCATGTGACACATCAGTACGATGACGTCCCATCAGGAGCGCATTCCGGTTCGGGCGCCGCGAGCGCCCCCGTATCTCCAGGCAGGGATGGCACATGTCCTACTTCGAAGAATTGGCCTTCCAGTACATCGACGGCGAGTGGCGGTCCGGCACCGGCTCGTGGGACATCGTCGACTTCAACCCGTACGACGGGGAGAAGCTCGCCTCCATCACCGTCGCCGGCGTCGCCGAGATCGACCAGGCCTACCGGGCCGCCGAGCGCGCCCAGGCCGCGTGGGGCGCCACCAACCCGTACACCCGCCGGCTCGTCTTCGAGCGCGCGCTGCGCATCATCGACGACCGGGAGGCGGAACTGGCCGCCGCGATCACCGCGGAGTGCGGCGGCACGGCGCTGAAGGCGGCGTTCGAGCTGCACCTGGTGCGCGAGTTCCTGCGCGAGGCGCTGCACCTCGCGCTGCGCGCGGAGGGCCGGATCCTGCCGTCGCCGGACGACACCAAGGAGAACCGCCTCTACCGGGTGCCGGTCGGCGTCGTCGGCGTGATCAGCCCGTTCAACTTCCCCTTCCTGCTGTCGGTCAAGTCCGTCGCGCCGGCGCTCGCGCTCGGCAACGCGGTCGTCCTCAAGCCGCACCAGAACACGCCGATATGCGGCGGCGGGCTGGTCGCCAAGGTCTTCGAGGAGGCGGGGCTGCCGGCCGGCGTCCTCAACGTCGTCGTCACCGACATCGCGGAGATCGGCGACGCGCTCATCGAGCACCCGGTCCCGAAGGTCATCTCCTTCACGGGCTCCGACAAGGTCGGGCGCCACGTGGCCACGGTCGCCGCCGGCCACTTCAAGCGCACGATCCTGGAGCTCGGCGGCAACAGCGCACTGATCGTCCTCGACGACGCCGACCTCGACTACGCGGTCGACGCCGCGGTCTTCAGCCGGTTCATCCACCAGGGGCAGGTCTGCATGGCCGCCAACCGGGTGCTCGTGGACCGCTCGGTGGAGCAGGAGTTCACCGAGAAGTTCGTCGCCAAGGTCAAGAGCCTCAAGGTCGGCGACCCCGGCGACCCCGCCACCCACATCGGCCCCCTCATCCACGCCGGGCAGGCCGAGGCCATCGGCGCGCTCGTCGAGCAGGCCGTCGCGGACGGCGCGACCGCGCTCGTACGGGGCGGGGCCGAGGGCACGCTCGTCTCGCCGTCCGTCCTGACCGGCCTGAAGGCCGACGCGGCCATCCTCGGCCAGGAGATCTTCGGTCCCGTCGCGCTGATCATCCCCTTCGACGGCGAGGAGGAGGCGATCCGGCTGGCGAACGCCACGCCGTACGGGCTGAGCGGCGCCGTCCACACGTGGGACGTCGAGCGCGGCGTGCGGGTGGCCAAGCGCATCGACTCCGGGATGATCCACGTCAACGACGGGACCGTCCACGACGAGCCGATCGTGCCGTTCGGCGGGGAGAAGGCGTCGGGGGTCGGGCGGCTGAACGGGGACGCGATGGTGGACGCGTTCACGACGACGAAGTGGATCTCGATCCAGCACGGGCGGACGAAGTTCCCGTTCTGAGGAGGTTCCCGCTCCGAGGAGGTTCCCATCCGAGGAGGTTCTCGCTCCGAGGGTGTTCTAGGACCGAATCTGACCTCAATCAGTCCTAGCCTGAGCTCATCACGACCAACTCACGACCGACCGGGAAACCACAGAAAACGACGGGGGAACCATGCCCACGCACGTGATCGAGAAGAACGTCGCCGACGAGCGCGGCACGCTGCTGGCCTTCGTAGAAGCCCAGCGGGGCGGCCTGCGCCGCGCGCTGCTCGGCCTGACCGACGAACAGGCGGCGCTGAAGCCGAGCGCGAGCGAGCTGTCCCTCGGCGGGCTCGTCAAGCACGTGGCGCAGGCCGAGCTGAACTGGCTGCGGCTGGCCCAGGGCCGGGGAGCGGAGACCGAGCAGGACCCGTCCTCGTGGGCCGACGGCTTCCGCCTCCTTGAGGGCGAGACGGTCGCCGGGGTGCTCGCCCACTGGGAGAAGGTGGCCGCGGAGACGGAGGAGTTCATCCGCTCCGTGCCCAGCCTGGAGGACACGTTCCCGCTGCCGGAAGCCCCGTGGTTCCCGGCGGACAGCCGGGTGTCGATGCGGTGGCTGCTCCTCCACCTGGTCGAGGAGTTCGCGCGGCACGCGGGGCACGCCGACGTCATCCGCGAGTCGCTCGACGGGAAGACGGCGTTCGAACTGGTGGCGGAGGCGGCGCAGGCCTCCGGCAGCGGCGACGGCGCCTGACGTGGACGCTGACGTGGACTCCGACGGGGGTTGACAAAGCCGGTCCCCTCCGGCTCCGCCTAACCTGAGCATCCGAGCGATGGCGGAGCGAGGGGAACGGAAGGCGAGATGTCGGCGATCCGGCTGCTGGTCCTGGGAGCCGTGCGGCAGCACGGGCGGGCGCACGGCTACCAGGTCCGCAACGACATGGAGATGTGGGGCGCGCACGAGTGGTCCAACGCCAAACCGGGCTCGATCTACCACGCGCTCAAGGCGATGGCGAAGCAAGGCCTGCTCGTCGCCCACGACACGGCCCCGAGCGAGGCCGGCGGCCCTCCCCGCACGGAGTACGAACTGACGCCGGACGGCGAGGAGGAGTACCTCCGCCTGCTCCGGCACGCCCTCTCCGCCCACGACGAGAAGACGGACGTCCTCACGGCCGGCGTCGGCTTCCTCACCGACCTCCCGCGCGCGGAGGCCATCGCCCTGCTGCGGCAGCGGGTGGCGGCCCTGGAGGAGTGGCGCGAGGAGATCCGCCGCCACTGGACTCCTGCGGAGGGCGAGGACTGGGGGCACATCGCCGAGATCATGGGGCTGTGGATCCACACGGCGGAGTCGGGTGACGCCTGGACCCGCGGCCTCATCGCCCGTCTGGAGGCGGGGGCTTACGAGATGGCGGACGAACGGGTCACACCTCGATGAGGCTGCGCAGGTCGATCTCGACGGGGAAGGGGACGTCGGTCTTGAGGATGGTGGTGTGGGTGGGGCGGTCGGGGGCGGGCGCATAGACACCCGCTTCGGGGTGCAGCCAGAACTCGTGGACCCTGGGGACATCGTCCTCCCCTCGCTCGACGCGCCAGTACTGGTCGATGCAGACCTCGGCGTACATACCCGGCTTCGAGAAGCGGTCTTCCCTGCGTGATCTCGGGGACACGACCTCGATGGCGAGGGCGACCTTCTCGACAGGGATGCAGTCCAGGGTGCGGATATCGAGCCCGATCTTGTCGAAGACCACGACATCCGGTTTCGGCACGTTGTGCTCGTCAATGAAGACCGGCTGCTCCACATCAACGGCAAACGGCTCGCGCCTGGCGCTCTCCAAACCGAAGTACAGCCGGTCCCGAACGCGGTTGTGCCACCACTTGGTTGCCCCTCGTACCACGATGTTCCCATCCAGAAGTTCCCAGTCGAACGGCAGGACCAGCTCCTTCACCTGGTCGTACGTCCAGCCGTCGGCCGGCGGGTACATCCAGTTCTCCGGGGTGGCTCGCTCCTGCTGCTCACGCCTGGCTTCTGCGGCCATCACTGCTCCCATGGGCGAAATGGTGTGCGATCTCGTGGCGACGTCTCCCGGGAACGACGGTAGTCGCACACGTACGGGTGAGGGGCGACCGTTTCTTCGTGTCGTCCGGACGGTCGATATGCCCATACCCAAATGATCTAGAGATGCTAGTCTCTTTCCTAGAGGCCCTAGGAAAGAGGAGATCCCCCATGGTCCGCGCCGGACTCACCGCCGCCAAAGTCACCGCGGCCGCCGCCGACATGGCCGACGAGGGCGGGCTCGACAACGTCACCGTCTCCGCGCTCGCGCGGCGGCTCGGCGTGAAGGACGCGAGTCTGTACTCGCACGTGAAGAACCTGCGCGACCTGCGCGTCCGCATCGGGCTGCTCGGGTCCGAGGAGATGACCGACCGCATCGCCGCGGCGGTCGCCGGGCGCGCCGGGAAGGACGCGCTCGTCGCCTTCGCCGACGCCTACCGGCAGTACGCCCTCGACCACCCCGGCCGCTACGCCGCGACCCAGATGCGGTTCGAGCCGGAAGAGGTCGCAGGCTCCGTAGGCTTCCGCCGCAGCGTCGAGCTGACCTACGGCATGCTGCGCGCCTACGACCTCGCCGAACCCGACCTGACCGACGCGGGCCGCCTCCTGCGGAGCACCTTCCACGGCTACATCCACCTCGAACTCGGCGGCGGCTTCGGCCACTCCCGCGACATCGGGGAGTCCTGGGCGCGCTCGCTCGACGCGCTCCACCAGGTGCTGGAGAACTGGCCGTCCCGACACGACGGGAGCAAGAACAAGTGACGAACGAGCCCACCACCGGCACCCTCGACGTGCCCGGCGCCACCCTCTACTACGAACAGCGCGGCAGCGGCCCGGTCCTCCTGCTGATACCCGGCGCGGGCGCCGACGCCGGCCTGTACAAGGCCGTCACCAGGGACCTGGCGACCCGGTACACCGTGGTCTCCTTCGACCCGCGCAGCATGTCCCGCAGCCCGCTCGACGGCCCCGTCGCCGACCAGCGGGTGGTCGTGTGGAGCGACGACGCGTACCGGCTGCTCGAACTGCTCTCACCGGACGAGCCCGCCGACGTGCTCGGCTGCAGCGCGGGCGCGATCGTCGCGCTCGACCTGCTGGCCCGGCACCCCGGCCGGGTGCGGCGGGTCGTCGCCCACGAACCGCCGCTCGTGGAGCTGCTGGAGGACCCCGCACCGTACCGGGCGCTCTACGCGGAGGTGCGCGACATCTTCCGCAAGGAGGGGGCCGGTGCGGCGATGGCCCGCTTCAGCGAGGGGCTCGGGGGCGACCGGTCGCCGGATCACCAGGCCGAACTGCCGCCCGAGATCCAGGAGATGGCGCCGCGGATGTACGCCAACCTCCCGGTCTTCCTGGAGCACATCCTGTGCCCGTTCACCGGGTGGGCCCCGGACGTCGCCGCTCTCCGCGACGCCGCGCACCAGCTGGTCCCGGCGGCGGGCCGGGAGTCGCGCGGACAGGTGGGGCTGTACGGGCCGGCCGCCCGCCTCGCGGAGCTGACCGGCAGCCCGCTGGCGGAGTTCCCGGGCGGCCACCTGGGCGTCACGGAGCGCCCGGCGGAGTTCGCCGGGCGGCTGCTGACCGCACTCACGGGGGAGCCGCAGCCGGCGGCGGTCTGACCCCGGTGTTCTGACCCCGGTGGTCTACGTCGGCACCAGCAGCAGCTCGTCCGCGTAGCACCACGCCCACTCCTCGCCCGGTTCGAAGGACCGGGCGAGGTCGTGTCCGGGCACGGTGCGCGCGTGGGCGCTCGCGTGCCGGTTCGGGGAGCTGTCGCAGCAGGCGACGTGGCCGCAGACCAGGCACTCGCGCAGGTGCACCCACGTGCCGCCCGTGCGCAGGCAGTCCTCGCAGCCCTCCGTCGTGCTCGGGGTGACCTCGGCGGCCGCCTCGTCCAGGTGGGTGCAGCCCTGCCGGGTCGGGCGGCCTTCCACGTCCGCGGCCACCTGCCAGTTTCCGTTTCCGGTCATACCCCCAACGTAGCCCGCGACCCGCAACCCCGCAGGTCACGGCGATTGTCAGTGCCTGCTGGCAGGATCTTTCCCGTGAGGCTGGCGGTGGCGGAGACGGGCGACGGGGGTGTCCGTCTCCGCCCCGTCGACCTCATGGGGGAGCCCGCCGGGCCGGTCGAGTCGGCGGGCAGCCTGGCCGAGGCGGTGCGGGCGCGGCCGGGGGTCGGGCGGTGGGTGTGGCGGTCCACCGCGCAGCACTATCCGCAGCTGCTCGCGGCGGGCCTGCGCGTCGAGCGGTGCTACGACGTGGAGGCCGCCGAGCACCTCCTCATCGGCCATGAGGAGGGCCAGTCCGGGCAGCCGCGGTCGCTCGCCGCGGCGTGGGCGCGGCTGCGCGGGCTGCCCGTGCCCGCCGATCCGCCGCCGCGCGCGGCCGGCGGGCAGCCGTCGCTGTTCGAGCCGGGGCCGGTGCCGCTGCCGCCGGGCGCGGATCCGCTCGACGCCCTGATCGAGGTGCACGCCGCCCAGCTCGCCCGGGCCCGGGCGAGCGAGCACCCCGGGCGGCTCCTGCTGCTCCTCGCCCTGGAGTCCGCGGGCGCGCTGGTCGCCGCCGAGCTGAACCGCGCCGGCCTGCCGTGGCGCGCCGACGCCCACCGCGCGCTCCTGGACGAGCTGCTCGGCGAGCACTTCCCGGGCGGTCTGGAGCCCCGGCGGCTGGCCGAGCTGGCGGAGGCCGTGTCCCGCGCCTTCAGCAGGGACGGCGAGGAGGTCCGCGTACGGCCGGATCTGCCCGCCGACATCGTCCGGGCCTTCGCCCGCCGGGGCATCGCCCTGTCCTCCACGCGGGCGTGGGAGCTCAAGGCCGTCGACCACCCGGCCGTGGAGCCCCTGCTGGAGTACAAGAAGCTGTACCGGCTGCACACCGCCCACGGCCGCTCCTGGCTGCAGACGTGGGTGCGCGAGGGCCGCTTCCGCGCCGAGTACGTGCCGAGCGGCTCCGTCTCCGGCCGCTGGACCACCAACGGCGGGGGCGCCCTGCAGATCCCCCGCGTCGTGCGCCGCGCCGTCGTCGCCGACCCGGGCTGGCGGCTCGTGGTCGCCGACGCCGATCAGATGGAGCCCCGCATCCTGGCCGCCGTCTCCCGCGACCCGGGCCTGATGGAGGCCGCGAGCGGCGAGCGCGACCTGTACGCGGCGCTGTCCGACCGGGCCTTCGCCGGCGACCGCGAGCGGGCCAAGCTCGCCCTGCTCGGCGCGATCTACGGCCAGACCTCCGGCGACGGCCTGAAGAACCTCGCCGACCTGCGCCGCCGCTTCCCGGCCGCCGTCGCCCTCGTGGACGACGCGGCGCGCGCGGGCGAGGAGGGCCGCCTCGTCCGCACCTGGCTCGGGCGCACGTGCCCGCCGGCTTCGACGGCCCTGCCCGACGAGGCCGGCATCCCCCAGGCCGCCGAGGAGGACGACCGGCCCGGCTACGGCAGCACCCCGGCCGGCCGCGCCCGCGGCCGTTTCACCCGCAACTTCGTCGTGCAGGGCAGCGCCGCGGACTGGGCCCTGGCCCTGCTCGCCGCCCTGCGCCAGGAGCTCGCCGGGCTCCGCGCCGAGCTCGTCTTCTTCCAGCACGACGAGGTCATCGTGCACTGCCCGGACGCCGAGGCGGCCGCCGTCACCGAGGCGATCCGCACCGCCTCGGCCCGCGCCGCGCACGTCGTCTTCGGCGAGACCCCGGTGCTGTTCCCGTTCACGACGGCCGTGGTGGAGTGCTACGGCGACGCGAAGTGATCCCGGACGGCACGGATCCCCTCCCGCCCTGACGGCACGGATCCCCTCCCGCCCTGACGGCACGGATCCCCGCCGGCCCGGACGGCACGGGCCCCCGCCAGCCCTGACGCCCCGTCACCCCACCTGCCGATCCCCTTCCCCCATGCGGCCCATTCCAGCGCGCGCCCCGGTCTCCCGCCGCGCACGATGGTCCCGGGGACGCCCGGCGGCAGCGGCCCCTCGTGCACCCGACCGCCGTTTCAGGGGAGGCCCTGCCATGACGTCCTTCAGCCTTGAGCAACTGCGCCGGTGCACCGTCGCCGTGGACCTCGGAGCCGCCCGCACCCGGGTCTACCTCCGCGACAACGGCCTGATCGTGGACGAGCCGAGCATCGCCGCGATCAACACCCGGACCGGCTCGCTGATCGCGGTCGGGCAGCTCGCCGAGGGCATGGCGGGGCGCACTCCCGCCCACATCAGCGTCGTCCGGCCGGTGTCCGGCGGCACGGTCGTCGACATCGAGATGGCCCAGCGGATGCTCCGCAGCCTCGTCAGCGACAAGGTGCGCCGCGCCTGGCGGCGCAAGCCGATGCTGCGCGCGGCGGTGTGCCTCCCGCACGACGCGGACCCGCTCGCCCGCCGCGCCGCCGTCGAGACCCTGATGGGCCTGGGGACGCGGCGCGTGGAGCTCGTGGACACCCTCATCGCCGCCGCGGTGGGCTGCGGGCTGCCCGTCGAGCAGCCCGAGGCGACGATGATCGTGGTGTGCGGGGCGGCGTCCACGCAGGTCGCCGTCCTGTCGCTGGGGGCGATCGTGGCGGCGGAGAAGGTGCTGGTCGGCGGCGACGCCATGGACTACGCCGTCGTGGAGCACCTGCGCAGCCGCCACGAGCTGATGCTGCCGACGCAGGGCCTGCACCCGCTGCACCGCGCGCTGGCCGCGGACCCCGTGCAGGAGAGCGCCGAGGTCCGCGGCCGGGACGTGGCGACGGGCCTGTCCCGTACGGTCCTGGTGAACACCAGCGAGGTCCGCGAGGTCATGCACACGCCGCTGACCGCCGTCCTGGACGCGATCGGTCGCGTGCTGCGCGCCTGCCCGCCGGACCTCGTGGCGGACCTGGTCGACCGCGGCGTGATGCTCGCGGGCGGCAGCGCGGTGCTGCCCGGCCTGGACCGGATGATCGAGGACGCCACGGGGATGACCGTACGGATCGCCGCCCATCCCGACGTGTGCGCGGTGCTCGGGCTCGGCGCGATGATGGAGGGCAAGGTGCAGCCGCTGCACCTGGATCCGCTGGCGTCGTAGAACTCGCCGCACTGCGCGGCACTTTGCCGCTTTGGGAACTTGCGTACCCCTCTCCCCCGTTCTCCCCGTACACCCCCGTTGTTATGTGTATGAGGAGAAACAGCAAATGGCGCTCTGGGACCGGCTCAAGGACTCCGCGACGGCGATGCAGGGCCAGCTGGTGGCGAAGAAGAACGACCTGAAGAGCGGCGCGTTCCGGGACGCGAGCATGGCCATGTGCGCGCTGGTGGCGGCCGCCGACGGTTCGATCGACGCCTCGGAGCGGCAGCGCGTCGCCTCGCTGATCGCCACCAACGAGGTGCTGCAGAACTTCCCGGCCGACGACCTGCAGGCCCGCTTCAACGACTACTGCCAGAAGCTCACGGCCGACTTCGACTTCGGCAAGGTCAGCGTGATGCAGACCATCGGCAAGGTGCAGAAGAAGCCGACCGAGGCCCGTGCGGTCATCCAGATCGGCATCGTCATCGGCGGCGCCGACGGCGACTTCGACAAGACCGAGCAGGCCGTCGTCCGCGAGGCGTGCTTCGCGCTGGGCATCAACCCGGCCGAGTTCGACCTCTGACGGACGCGGATCCGGGCGGCGGCGCTCAGGCGGGCTGCGGCATCGGACGCCCCGCCGTGGTCCACGTCCCCAGCGAGATCTCCGCGGTGATGCCGGGGCCGAAGCCGGCGATGATGCCCCGGGCGTCGTGCGGCGCGCCGCCGTCCTGCCAGAGGCGCTCCAGGGCGTCGAAGATGACGGCGCTCGCGATGTTGCCGCGCTCGGTGAGCGTGGCCCTGCTGTAGCGGAACCATTCGGGCGCGAGGTCGAGGTACTTGCACAGGTCGTCGAGGATCCTCGGCCCGCCCGCGTGGACGATGTAGAAGCCCAGGCCGGAGACGTCCCAGTCGTGGGGCTCGGCCATGTCGCGCATGGCGGGGGCGAGCATGGCCATCGTGCCGGGCACCCGTTTGTCCAGCAGGAAGTGGAAGCCGGTGTCGCGGACCGCGTAGGAGATCCAGCTCTCGGTGTCGGGCACGAGGTGGGAGCCGTTGCGCTCCAGGCGCACGCCCTCGCCGCCCTCGCCGCGCACCACGGCCGCGGCGAGGGCGTCGCCGAAGAGGCCGTTGGACAGGAGATTGCCGACGCCGAGGTCGGTGGGCTGGTAGAGCAGCGAACAGAACTCGCAGCAGACGATGAGGGCGTTGGCGCCGGGGTAGGCGGTGCAGAAGTCGTGCGCGCGGTTGATGGCCGCGCCGCCGGCCGCGCAGCCGAGCTGGGCGATCGGCAGCTGTCTGGTCGTCACCGGGAAGTCCATGTTGTTGATCAGCCAGGCCGTCATGGACGGCATCATGAATCCGGTGCACGAGGCGTAGACGATCAGGTCGATGTCGCGCGAGGTCAGCTGGGCGTTCTCCAGGGCCCGCCGGACGACGCCGGGGACGCGGGCCTTGGCCTCGGTCTCGTAGAGGTTGTTGCGCCAGGTGAAGCCGGGGTGCCTGAGGGTGTCCTCGATGGGCTGGAGGATGTGCCGGGTCTGCACTCCGGTGTTGCCGATCAGGCGCAGCGCCAGCGGCAGCTGAGGGTGGTCGGCGTGCAGCGTCCGGGCCAGGTGCAGGGTCTCCTCCATCGTGATGACGTGCTCGGGTACGGCGATGGCCGGTCGGCAGAGCGTAGCCATGACTGCCTCCTTACCAAGGGACTTACCGGTCCAGGGGACTGACCGGGGGACTTACCGGGCGACTGGGCGTCGCCCTCGTGCGGGCGGCGGGCCGGGCTCCCCCGTCGGGGAGCGCCGGACCCCTCGCACTACCAGGCCACGGGGAGGGCGAGCGGGAAACGCCAGATGGAGCCGGTGTTCCACCGCACTTCCTCCGCCGGGACGGCCAGGCGCAGTGCGGGAAAGCGTTCGAGCAGCGCGCCGATGGCGACCTGGAGCTCCATCCGGGCCAGCCGGGCGCCGAGGCAGTGGTGCGTGCCGTGGCCGAAGGTGAGGTGGGCGGGGGCGTCCTTCCGTTCGAGGTCCAGCTCGTCGGGGCGGTCGTAGACGAGCTCGTCGCGGTTGGCCGCGAGGTACGAGACGTGGACGGTTTCGCCCGCGCGGATGGTGACGCCGGCCAGCTCCACGTCCTCCGTGGCCTGGCGGGGGATTCCCACGCCCTGCCGGTAGGGGATGAAGCGCAGGAGCTCCTCGATGGCGGCCGGCAGCAGCTCGGGACGGGCGCGCAGCCGGGCCAGCTGCTCCGGGTGGGTGAGCAGGGTGTAGACGATGTTGCTGATCTGGTGGGCGCTGGTGTTGTGGCCGGTGACGAGCAGGAGCATGCCCATCACCGCGACCTCGCGGGCGTCCAGCGGCTCGCCGTCCTCGCGGACCGCGGCCAGGGCGCTGAGCAGGTCGCTCCCGGGATGCCGGCGGCGCGCGGCGGTCAACTCGGCGAAATAGGCGCGGAGTCCGGCCTTTCCCTCGGCGGCCGCGGCGCCGTCGGGGGTGCCGGGGGCCATCATCGCCGTCGCCCAGCGGCGCAGCGGGGCACGGTCGGGCTCGGGGACGTCGAGCAGCTCGAAGACCGTGTTGAGCGGGAGGGGGGCGGCCAGCCAGTCGGAGACGTCCGCGGGGGAGCCGTGGTCGGCCATGGCGTCGAGCAGGGCGCCGACCGTGCGCCGGGTGCGCGGGCGCAGCTCCTCGACCTGGCGGTCGCCGAACGCGGCGGCCACCAGGCCGCGCAGGCGGCTGTGGGCCGGCGGATCCATGAGGTTGATCGATTCGGCGTGGTCGACGAGGTCGGGCGTGACGCTCGGGAGGTCGCGGCCGATCAGGGCGGCGCGGCTGAAGCGGGGGTCGGAGGTGACGGCGCGGACGTGCTCGTGCCGGGTCACGAGCCAGGCCGTGTCGGCAGCCGGGCCGCCGGGGCCCGCGGAGCCGCCGGCACCGGCCGGGGCACCTGAGCTCCCCGGGACGCAGGCGCCCGATGCGCCGCGCGCGCCCGGAGCCGCCGTGCCGCCGGGACCGGAGCCTCCGAGGCCCGCTTCTCCGGCAGCCCCGGCCCCTGCGTGCCCGGGGCCTTCCGGACCGTCGGCGCCGGGCGCCACGGAATCCCCCGTGCCGTTCCTGCGGGGCATCGGGATGCGCGTGACCGGCGGCTCGCTCCGCAGCCGGGCCAGGAAGGGATCGAACTCCAGGGCCTCATCGTGGCGGAACGGACAGGTCCACACCGACTCGGAGGTGGTCATCGAAGACTCCCATCCCAAGGGCCCCGCCCCGGTGGCGTGCCAGCTTATTTTCAGACCATGCCGCACCAGTCACCCCGCCACACCCCAGCCTTCGCAGTTCACCCGAATGGTGGAAATTTCGGAGAATCACCCGTCGCATCCCCCACTTTTCCCTTCTTTCTCACCACTCCCCCGCGCTCTGCTCCGGCTCCCTCCCACGCGCCCCTGATTTCCCCCTGAGAGCCCCCGGCTCCCCCTCCCCGCCCCGCCGGACCCGGTTGAACCCGGTTGAACCCGTCCGAATGCGGCTGAACGCGGCTGAACGCGGCCGAACACAGTCCCCCGAGTGACCGGCGTGTCATGGGCCGGACTTCACGGAGAGCATGCTTAGCCTCATTTGTCCGACATCACTTATTAAGTGATGAGAAGTCAACCTGCATCGCCTTGAGGAGGCGCCGCACCATGCTCACCCAAGAAACCCTCCGACCCCTCGCGTCACCGGCCGGGCCGGACGCGATCGGTTCCCTGATGGTGGAGCCGGAAGCAGCCGTCAGCGGGGCTCCGCTGCCCGCGCCGGAGGCCGCGGGCTTCCTGCTCGCACTCCTCCTGCTGTCGCCCAAGGAGCCGAAGGAGCCGAAGGGCAAGTGAGTTCCCGTGCGGCCTACGCCGCGGCGGCCGACGAGCTGGCCTCCCGCGTCCTCCGCGCCCTCCGGGGCACGGAGGACGCGGGGGGCGCCGCCCTCGTGGCCCCGCACCTCGACAGCGCCCCCGGCGCCTCCGGCGCCCCGGACTTCCCCGACTCCCTCGACTCCCCCGGCTCCCTCGCGGCCCTCGCCGCCGTGCGGGTGATCGGCGCCGACACCTTCACCCCGCACGTCCTCACCGGCGCCCCCTTCCACGCCTCCGACGCGGCAGCCGTGGCGCGCGCCTTCGAGGCGTTCCCCGTGCCCGGCCACGGCCCCTCCGCGCCCCCCGACGAGCGCACCGCCGCCTGGCGCGACTGGGCCACCGCCCAGCTCCTGGCCCGTACGCGCGGCTACGCGGGCAACCCGGTGCCCGCCACGCTGCCCGAAACCCGCGACGACCTCACGGACACCACCGACTGGCAGCGTTGGTCCGTCCGGATGGCACAGCTTGCGCCGCTCGCCACTCCCGTCCTGGAAGGCCCCGTACGGGACGCCGCCCGCGACGCCGCCCTCCCCCTGAGCCGCGGGCTGACGCGCTCCGTGCTGCGCCGCGACTTCCCCACGGCCGTGCGCCTGCTGCGCTGGCTCGCCCTGCTCCGCCACGACGGCATCGCCCTGCCCCTGGAGCCCGGACCCGTCCTCGACCACATCCGGCTGCTCGGCGGCGCGGGCCCGCGGACCGCGCTCGACCTGGCCGTCGCCGCCCACCTGCTGACGGGCCGGACCGAAGACGCACCCACCGAGCCCACGGAGACGCCGGCATGACCCCTTCCGCTCCCGCCTCCGCCCCCGCCGCGATCCCCGCGCCCGTGGTCGCGGCCGCACGCGCCATGGCCGACCGCGCGCTGTCCTGGCTGCACGCCCACCGCGCGCTCGGCGCGCTCCCGCCCGGCACCACCGAGGAGCTCACCGACCCCGACGGCGTCTACAAGCCCCTGGGCGAGACCACGCTCGCCGCCTCCGTCATCCTCCGCGACGGCATGGCCGGCCCCGGTCAACTGGCCGCCGCGCAGAACCTGATGGACTTCACCTGGCTCCAGCTGCGCAAGGGCGACATGCTCTACGAACGCCAGCTGCGCCACACCCTGATGACCGACCCGCTGGAGATGTACGCGCACTTCGTGCGCTGCGGCTACCGTCACGCCGACATGGACCGGCTGCTGGCCCACCGCATCCGGCTGCGCTCGGTGCACAGCGTCGAGCTGCTGCCGAACCGCCGCCTCGCCGTGGCCAACGCCGCCCGCATCGCCGGCCTCGACCACGGCGAGGACTTCGAGGCCCTCGCCCGCGCCACCTGGCTGGGCGCCACCCCCGAGCCCTGGGCGATCAACTGGATCACCGCCTACGCGATGACCCACACCGTCTTCCACCTGACCGACTGGGGCGGCCGCCCCGAGGGCCTCCCCGCCGACCTCACCACGTACGTCCGCACCTGGCTGCCCGTGTGGATCGACATCTGGCGCGAGGTCCGGCAATGGGACCTCGTGGCCGAACTCCTCATCGTGGGCGCCTCCTTGTCCGAGCCCTACTGCAGGCCGGAGGACTGGGAGGCCATGGCCGCCCTGCAGCACGAGGACGGGCTGATGCCCGCCGACGGCGATCCCGTCGACGACGATCCCGTCCGCAGGTTCAAGGAACACCAGCACACCACCGTCGTGACCGCCGTGGCGGGCTCCATCGCCCTGGCCCGGGCGGCACGAGCGCGGTGACGAACCCCCTGGAGGCACCCCCGCTGACCGCCGCGGCGGCGGAAGCGACGGCCGCGGCGGAAGCCGCGGCCGAAGGCCTCACCACGCCGCCGCTGAACGCCCTGCTGCTGCCCCTGCCCGACGCGGCCCGCGGCGCGAGCGCCGTCGCGGTCGCCGCCGTGCGCGGCGACGAGCACATCGTCGTCTGCCGCGGGGCCGCCGAGGAGGACACCCGCTTCGAGACCGGGTCGCTCACCAAGACCTTCACCGCGCTGCTCCTCGCCGAGCTGGCCGCCCGCGGCGAGGTCCGCTACGACGACCCCCTCGACCGCTACCTCCCGGCCGGCGCCCGGCGCATCCCCGGCCCGCCCGTCACCCTCCTCCACCTCGCCACGCACACCGCGGGCCTGCCCCGGCTGCCCCCCGGGCTGCTCGCCCGTTCCGTCCGCACGGGATGGTTCCGCAACCCGTACGCCGCCTTCACCACGGACGACCTGCTGGCGGCCCTGCCCCGGACGCGCCTGCACCACCGCCCCGGCACCCACGTGCGCTACTCCAACTACGGCGTGGGCCTGCTCGGCCTCGCCCTGGCGCGCGCGGCCGGCGGCGAGCCGGGCGACTACCCGGCGCTGCTCGGCGAGCGCGTCCTGGACCCGCTCGGCCTGGCCGACACCGACTGCGACGCCACCCGCCCGCAGGTGGTCGGCCACTGGCACGGCCGGCCCCGGCCGCCCTGGCTCGTCCCCGGGCTGCCCGGCGCGGGCGCCCTGCGCTCCAGCGCGCGGGACCTGCTGCGCTGCCTGACGGCGCTGCTCCAGCCCGAGGCAGCCGCGCCGCCGAGCCTGCGCGTCGCCCTCACGGAGGTGCAGCGGCCCCGGCTGGCGCTACGGCGCTCGGGGCGCCGCCTGTGCCTCGTCTGGAACATGCGCATGCGCCCGGGCGGACCGCTCCTCCACCACTCCGGAGGCACCCGTGGCTGCACGGCCTTCGCCGGCTTCCTGCCGGGCTCACGCACGGGCGTAGTAGCCCTGGCCGACACGGCACCCGCCCCGGCGGGGGCCTTCGTCCAGGCGGCTTACGGGACGCTGTGCGGACTGGGGGGCGCGGGGAACGCATGACTGCGGGGCCTGCCCCCGGCTTCTGTGCGCCGGCGTCAGCCGGCCCCGGCCGTCACATGCCGTGTGACCGCCGCCGCGAACTCCCGCGCCGCGGGCGACAGCGCCGACCACTGGCGCGCGGCCCAGCCCACCTCCAGGCGCGGGATGCCCGTGACCGGTATCAGCCGGACCGCGCCCGACGGGCCCACGAGGCCCGGCATGGCGGGGATCAGGGCGTGGCCGAGGCCCAGTTCGGCCAGGAGCAGGGCCGTGTCCCAGTCCGTCGCCCGGGTGGTGGCGCGCGAGGAGAGGGCGACCGCGCCGAGCACGTCCTCGACCTGCCGGCCGGAGCTCGTCCCGGCGGGCGGCCGGATGAGGCGCGTACGGGCGAGATCGGCCGCGCCGAGCGCGCTCTCGGCGGCGAGCGGATCGCCGGGACGGACGGCCAGCACCCACTCCAGGCTGATGACCGGCCGCAGTTCGACGCCCTGCGCGCCGCAGACGCCGTGCGCGTCGGGGGCGACGGACACCCAGGCGAGGTCGACGGCCCCCGAGCGCAGGGCGTCGATGCAGCGGTGGCTGGAGCGCTCGGTGTGGAACTCCAGGCCGACGTCCGGGTACCGCCGGCTGTACTCCTCGATGGCCGCGCCCATCAGGTGCCGGATGGTGGTGGCGCCGGTGGCGATGAGGACGCCGCCGCCCCGGCCGGTGCGCAGCTCCTCCAGCGTGCGCAGGCCCTCGCCGAGGGCGGTGAGCCCGTCGGACGCGGCCCGCTGGAGGATCCGCCCGGCCTCCGTGGGCACCACTCCGCGTGGCTGACGCTCCATCAGCGGCAGTCCGACCTCCTTCTCCAGGCGCCGGACGTGCTGGCTGACGGCGGACTGACTGCAGTTCATCTCGCGGGCCACGGCACTGAGGTTGCGGGCCTCGCACACCATGACGAACACCTTCAGGTCATCTAGCGTCACCCGTCCACGATACAAGCTACGGCTTGGATGGATCGTGCCAAGTCATAGGATTGACTTGGTAGATGGGGTGCCGCCATGATCTAGATGAAAAGCGGCGGCAACCTGTCCGTGGCTTCCCACAGCAGCACAGAGCGTTCCGCTGTTGCGCATGCACAGCAGCGGACCGGGGCGTCGCTGCGGACAGGTGCCGACCAGGACCCCGCGGGCCCGGTCCCGGCCCCGGTGGCCCCGGCCCCGGTCCCGGTGCTCACCGCAGGACCGGCACGGCGTCCAGGAGCTGCCGCGTGTACGGATGCCCGGGGGCCTCCCACACCCGCTCGACCGGCCCCCGCTCCACGACCCGGCCCTCCCTCATCACCACCACCTCGTCGCACAGGTAGCGCACGACGCCCAGGTCGTGGGTGACGATGCACAGCGCCATGTCCCGCTCGGCGGTGACCCTGCTCAGGACGTCCAGGACCTGGGCCCGTACGGACACGTCCAGGGCGCTGACCGGCTCGTCGGCGAGGAGGACGGACGGGCGGGGGGCCAGGGCCCGCGCGATGGCGATGCGCTGCCGCTGCCCGCCGGAGAACTGGTGCGGGTAGCGCCCGGCCGCCTCCGCCGGCAGGCCCACGTCGGCGAGGAGCTCCGCCACGCGGTCCGCCGCCGCGGGCGAGCGGCGGTCCGGGAGCGGTTCGGCGACGATGTCCCGTACGCGCATCCGGGGGTCGAGGGAGCCCATGGGGTCCTGGAAGACCACTTGGAGGCCGCTGCCCGGCGCGCCGTCGCGCGGACCGTCCCCGGCCGCGTTCTCGACCGTTCCGGACGTCGGCCGGTCCAGCCCGGACAGCAGCCGCAGGAGCGTGGTCTTCCCCGAGCCCGACTCGCCGACCACCCCGACCCGGGCGCCCGCGCGCAGCTCCAGGTCCAGGTCCTCCAGCGCGGTGAAATGCGCGCGGGGGCCGAGGAGCCCGCGGCGGGGGCGGGCGTAGCGGCGGGTGAGGCCGCGGGCGCGGAGCAGCGTCCTCGGCTCGGCGGGGGCCGGGGGCCGCGGGGCCGGGACCGACAGGTCGGAGGCGCTCAGCAGGGCCTGTGTGTAGGGGTGTTCGGGCTGCCGCAGCACCTGCTCCACAGGCCCGCTCTCGACGATCCGCCCGTCGTGCATGACGAGGACGCGGTGGCAGACGGAGGCGACGAGCGCGAGGTCGTGGCTGATGTAGAGGACCGCGGTGCCGCGCTCGTCGGACACGCCCGTGATCAGGTCGACGATCTCCTTCTGGACGGTGACGTCCAGGGCGGTGGTCGGCTCGTCGCAGATCAGCAGGGCGGGGTCGTTGGCGAGGGCCCCGGCGAGGACCGCGCGCTGGCGCTGGCCGCCGGAGAGCTGGTGCGGGTAGGCGCGGGCGGCGCGGGCCGGGTCGGGCAGCCGCAGCCGGCCGAGGAGCTCCACGGCGGTGGCGCGGGCGGCGTCCCGGCCGGGGCGCTCGCTGCGGGGCCCGTGCAGCCGCAGCGCCTCGGCGACCTGGGCGCCGGTCCTCATCACGGGGTTGAGGGCCGTCATCGGCTCCTGGAAGACCATGCCGGCGAGCCGTCCCCGTACGGTCGACAGCTCGCGGTCGCCGGCGCCCAGCAGGTCGAAGGGGGCCCCGGCGAGGCGTGCGCTGCCGCCGGCCCTCAGGCCCTCGCCGAGGAGGCCCAGCAGGGCGAGCGCGGTGAGGGTCTTGCCGGAGCCGGACTCGCCGATGATGCCGACGCGCTCGCCCCGGCCGACGGTGAAGCCGACGCCCCGCACGAGCGGCGTGCCGCCCGCCTCCACGGTGAGGTCCTCGACCTCCAGCAGCGCACTGCTCCCAGGGCTCCCAGGGCTCACCGGACACCTTCCAGCGTGGGGTCGAAGCGGTCCCGCAGGCCGTCGCCGAGCAGGTTGAGCCCGAGGACGGCGGCGGCTACGGCGAGGCCGGGCCACAGGCACAGCTCGGGCCGGGAGAACAGCAGTTCCTGGGAGTCGAGCAGCATGCGGCCCCAGGACGGGGTGGGGGGCGGCGTGCCGAGGCCCAGGTACGACAGGGCGGCCTCGGCGAGCACGGCGGTCGCGAAGGCCACCGACGCCTGCACGATGACGACGTCGCGGATGTTCGGCAGGACGTGGCGCAGGGCGATGGCCGTACGGGTGCGCCCCGCGAGCCGCGCGGCGTCGACGTACTCGGCGGCCATGACGCGCAGCGTCGCGGCGCGGGCCACGCGCGCGAAGCCGGGGGCGGAGGCGACGCCGATGGCCACCATGGCGGTGAGCGTGCTCGTGCCGTAGACCGCCGCCAGCATGATGGCGAGCAGCAGGGCGGGGAAGGCCAGCAGGAAATCGCTCACTCTCATCAGCAGCGCGCTGAGCGGCCCGCCGGACATGCCCGCGGCGAGCCCCATGGGGACGCCGATGACGACGGCGAATCCGACGGCCACGACACCGACGAACACGGTCGTCCGCGCGCCGGTCATCAGCCGGCTGGCGACGTCCCGGCCGAACTGGTCGGTGCCCAGCACGTGTCCGCCGCCGGGCGGCAGCAGGCGCTGTGCCGCGTCCACGTGCGTGGGGTCGTAGGGCGTCCACAAGAGGGACAGCAGGGCGAGCGCAAGGACGAGAGTGACGAGGATTCCGCCCGCGGTAAGGGCGGGGCGGCGGGCGATGAAGGTCCCCCCGCGCCGTCCGGGCAGCGGGGAAGTACGGGAAGAGGGCATCAACGGCTCCGCAGGCGCGGGTCGAGCAGGTGGTAGAGCAGGTCGGTGACCACGTTGACGACGAGGACGGCCACCACCAGGACGATCACCACGCCCTGAACGACCAGCAGGTCGCGGTCGGCCACGGACTGCAGCAGCAGGTCGCCGAGGCCGGGGATGACGAAGACCCGCTCGACGACGACCGCGCCGACGAGCACGGTGGACAGCTGCAGCCCCAGGACGGTCAGCACGGGCACCGCGGCGTTGGGCAGCCCGTGCCGCCACAGGGCCGGCCACTGCCGGCGGCCCCTGGCGCGGGCCGTGCGCAGGAAGTCCTGGTGGAGGACGGTGAGGACGGCGGAGCGCACGTAGCGCGTGAGGACGGCCCCCTGGACGAGGCCGAGGGACAGGCACGGCAGCACGAGGTGCCGCGCCCAGGCGGCGGGATCCTCGGCCAGCGGGGTGTAGCCGCCCGCGGGCAGCGCGCCCGCCCGGACCGCGAAGACGTAGACGAGCAGGATGCCGGCGAGGAAGGCGGGGACGGCGATCCCCGCCTGGCTGACGGCCGACAGCACGGCGCCCGCGGGCCTGCGGTGCCAGGCGGCCGCGAGCACGCCGGCGGGCAGCGCGAAGAGGACGGCGACGGCCATGCCGCCGAGCGCCAGCCAGCAGGTGACGCCGAGCCGGTCGCCGATCCGCGGGCCGATGGCGTCGTGGCTGATGTACGAGACGCCGAAGTCGCCGTGCAGCAGGCCCTGTGCCCAGTCGGCGTACTGCACGACGAGCGGCCGGTCGGTGCCGAAGGAGTGGCGCAGCGCGGCCAGCTCCTGCGTGCCGGCGTTCGTCCCGAGGACGACCTCGGCCGGGTCGCCGGGCAGGACGGACAGGAAGGCGAACACGACGAAGCTGGCGATCACGGCGCTGACCAGCAGCGCCGCCGTTCTGCGCAGGAACACCCGCATGCCGGGACCGCTCCTAGTTCTTCTTCGTCCAGTGGACGCCCGTGAGGTCGAAGCCCTCGCCGACCTGGTTGACCGGCAGGCCCGCGACGCCCTTGTCGGCCACCATCAGGTTGGGCATGAGGTAGAGCCAGTCGGCCGCGGCGTCGTCGGAGAGCAGGCGGGCGGCGTCGCGGTAGCGGGCGGTCTCGTCCTCGGGCTTGCCGGAGTCGCCCTCCTTGAGGAGCTTCGCGTACTCGGGGTTGTCGTAACGGAAGTAGTAGCCGGGGTCGGCGAACGTCCACAGGTCGCGCGGTTCGGTGTGGGCGATGACGGAGAGGTCGTAGTCGGCCTTGTTGTAGACCTCGGACAGCCAGCGCGCGGGGAATTCCAGGGGCTCGATCTCCGCCTTCAGCCCGACCTGGCCGAGCTGGGACACGACGACCTGGGCCGCCGACATCGCGTACGGCATGTTGGGCACCCGGAACTTCACGGTCCGCCCCTCGGCGCCCGCGTCCTTCAGCAGCTGCCGCGCCTTGTCCGGGTCGTACGGATAGCGGCCGGTGAGGTCCTCGTACCAGGGGTCGGTGGGGCTGGCCATGGTGCCGATGAGCTTGCCGTGGCCGGCCCGGGAGGTCTCGACGAGCGCCTTGTGGTCGATGGCGTACCGCACGGCCTGCCGGACGCGCTTGTCCTTGAACGGCTCGCGGGAGTTGTTCATCGACAGGACGACCTCGCCGGTGGAGGAGCCCTCGATGACCTGGAAGCGGTTGGTGTCGGAGAAGCGGGACAGCGACTCGGGGGCCTGCACCGTGCCGACGACGTCGATGCCCCCGGTGAGCATGGCGTTGTTCATCGCCCCGGCGTCCTTGAAGTACTTCAGGGTGACCTTGGACAGGGCGGGCGCGGTGCCCCAGTAGGAGGCGTTGCGGTCGAGGACGATGCGGTCGCCGCGGCGGCGCTCGGCCAGCTTGAAGGGGCCGGTGCCCACGGGGTGGGCGGCGAGGTCGCTCACTCCCGTCCGGCTGAACATGGCGCCGATGCGGGTGGTCATGGCGTAGAGCCAGCCGTTGCTCGGGCGGTTCAGGGTGACTCTGACCGTGTGGTCGTCGGTCTTCTCCGCCTTGTCGACCACGTCCATTTGACGGGCGGTCTTCAGCTTCCAGTCCTTCTTCACCCGGTCGATGGAGAACACCGCGTCGTCGGCGGTGAACTCGGCGCCGTTGGTGAACTTCACGCCCTTACGGAGGTGGAAGGTGTAGGTCCGGCCGTCGTCGGAGCGTTCGTAGCGCTCGGCGAGCAGGGGCTGGACCTTCCCCTGCTGGTCGACGCGGACCAAACCCTCGTAGATGCTGCCCAGGGTGGCCTGGGGAACGGCCGCGCCGTCGGTGGTGGTGAAGTCGAGGCTCGCGGGCTCGGCGATGAGGCCCACGGAGAGGGAGTCGGCGGAGGCCGGGCCGGAGGAGGAGCCGCCGCCGGAGCCGCACGCGGCCGCGAGGGTGCCGGCTAACAGGGCACAGCCGGCCGCGCGGGCGGAACGTCGCAGCACTGACCCTGACCTGACGGTTGACTTGGCCACTGTGTCTCCGTGTCTCTGCGTCTGCCCGTACGTCTATCCGTGCATGTGTCCGTACATCTGTCTGCGCGTCCGTCTACGCAGCTGCCCGCGCATCTGTCCGCGCGTCCGTCGCGCGTCCCCGTGCCGCTGCGTCCCCGTGTCGCCGTGTCCTCCCGGAAACTAACCACCGGCGCGCGTTCCACACCATGGATGCGGGAGCGAAGGTGATCGAGTTCACGCACAATCACGACACCAATCACGACACTCCGCCTCCGCCGTCGCACCGTCACCAACTCCATTGACCGTGCGCGGACTTCGAATCATGATCGATGTGCCGCACAACTGCCGCGTGCTCAGCGAATCCCGAGTGGAGTCCGTATGCCTGCACCGTCCGCCGATGCCATCCTCACCGAGCCCGTCACCGGGCCGTCCGCCTGGACGGCCGCCGACTTCACGGGCGAAAGCGACTGGGTGGTCACCCTCACGCCCGGGGAAATCGACGACCTGGAAAAGGCGCTCGCGGCGGCGAAAGCGCGCGGGATCCCGCTCGAACAGCTCACCGTCGAGGACTTTCCGCTGCCCGTCCTCGGAAAGGTCTTCGAAACGGCCGTCCACGAGCTGGAGTTCGGGCGCGGATTCACGCTCCTGCGCGGACTGCCGGTGGAGCGCTGGACCCTGGAGGAGGCCCGCCTGGCGTACTGGGGCATCGCGCTGCACCTCGGCACGCCCGTCTCCCAGAACGCCGCCGGGGAGCTGATCGCCCACGTCAGGGACTACGGCGAGGGCGAGGTCACCGAATCCGCCACCCGCGCCTACCGGACCCGCTCCGAGCTGCCCTTCCACACCGACAGCTCCGACATCGTGGGCCTGCTCTGCCTGCGCCAGGCGGGCGAGGGCGGCATCAGCACCCTCGCCAGCTCCATGACCGTCCACAACCACCTCCTCGCCCACCACCGCGAGCTGCTCGGCCTGTACTACCGGGGATTCGTCTACGACCGGCGCCTGGAAGAGGGATCGGACGAGCTCCCGTACTACCGGAACGCGGTGTACGGGTATTTCCACGGGAAGTTGAGCTGCCGCTTCTACATGACGCACTACATCGACTCGGCCGTGCCGAAGTCCGGAATCCCGCTGAGCGGAATCGAGCGCCACGCGCTGCAGCTCTTCCAGGACATCGCGGGAATGGACGAGCACCGCGTCGAGATGACCCTGCGCGCCGGCGACCTCCAGCTGCTGAACAACAACGTCGTCGTCCACGGCCGCTCCGCCTTCCGCGACGAGCCGGGCCGCCGCCGCGACCTGCTGCGGCTGTGGCTCAACACCCGCTACGCCCGCCAGCTGCCAGAGGACTTCGCCGCGTTCAGGCGGGGGATGCCGCGGACCCGCTGACGGGCGCCGGCGGCTCGCCCCGAGGATCCGGGACCGTGACGGGGGCGGGAACGGCGGCGGGAAGGGCGATGGCCGTGAGCACGAAGCCGCTGCCCACGGCCCACCGGCCGGTGAACCCGCCCAGGCGGACGCCGCCCACGACCGGCCCCGGCACCAGCAGCCGCGCGGAGAACGTCCCGGCACCGGGACCGGCGTCCGGCTCCGCCTCCTCGAAGTCCAGCTCCGCCTCCTCGAAGTCCAGCTCCTGCCCGGTCAGCGGATACCAGGTCTTGAAGACGCTCTCCTTGGCGCTGAACAGGAGGCGGTCCCAGTGCACGCCGGGGCGGAGCGCGGTGAGTGAGCGGATCCGGGCGCGCTCCCCGGGCAGCGACACGACGTCCAGGACGCCGTCCGGGAGCGGACCGTTCGGCTCGGCGTCGATGCCGACCGAGGCGAGCGCGCCGGAGCGGGCCACGACGGCCGCCCGGTAGCCGTCGCAGTGCGTCATGCTGCCGACGACCCCGGACGGCCACTGCGGGGCCCCTCGGCGGTTGGGCACGAGGGGGACGGGCGGGAACCCCAGCCGGCCCAGGGCCGCGCGCGCACAGGCCCGTACGGCCGCGAACTCTTCCTTCCGCTTGGGGACGGCGCGGGCGACGACCGCGGCCTCCTCGGGGTGGAGGAAGTCCCCGGCCGCCGGCGGCGGACTGCCGAGGCTCTCTTCCGCGACGGCCTCCGCGGGCAGGATCCGCTCGATCACGAGACCCGCCCCTCCGCGCCCTCGCCGGCCGGCCGCGGCAGGATCACCCGCAGCGGCTCGCGCGGCGGCCGGGGCTGCCACTCGCGCGGGTAGCCCACGGAGACCTCCTCGAAGCGCACCCCGTCGTGCCAGGTGACGCGGGGGATGTGCAGGTGGCCGTAGACCGCGGCGGCCGCGCGGAAGCGGGTGTGCCAGTCGGCGGTCAGCTCCGTGCCGCACCACTGCGCGAAGTCGGGATACCGCAGGATCCTGGTGGGCTCGCGGACCAGCGGGAAGTGGTTGACCAGGACGGTCCGGTGCGCGGGGTCGACGGCGGCCAGGCGGCGCTCCGTGTACTCCACGCGGGCGCGGCACCACGCGTCGCGGGACGGGTACGGGTCGGGGTGCAGGAAGTGCTCGTCGGCGCAGACGATCCCGGCCTCGTAGGCGCGGCGCAGCGACTCCTCCTTGGTGTGCGCGCCGGGCACGCGGAAGGTGTAGTCGTAGAGCACGAAGAGCGGGGCCACGGCGACCGGGCCGCCCTCGCCGTGCCACACGGGGTACGGGTCCTCGGGGGTGTCGACGCCGAGGCTGCGGCACAGCTCCACGAGGTGCAGGTAACGCTTCTCGCCGCGCAGGTCGACCGGGTCGTGGGGGTGGGTCCACAGCTCGTGGTTCCCGGGCGACCAGATCACCTTGGCGAATCGCTCGGCGAGCAGGCGCAGCGTCCATTCGATGTCCGCGTACTGCTCGCCGACATCGCCGGCCACGATGAGCCAGTCGGCGTCGCTGCGCGGCCGCAGCGTTTCCACGAGCGCGCGGTTCTCCTTGTACGCGACGTGCAGATCGCTGACGGCCAGCAGATTTCCGCCGGTTGCCGTACCGGTCGTTGTGTTGGGCACTCCTGTGTCCTTCTCGCCGATTCCCCTGGAATTCCCCGGGCTCCCCGGGAATCCCCCGTCCAAACCGGAACAGCCGTGTGTTCCAGCGCACTTCGAGCCGGCACCACGCATGTCTGCACCCTGCAAGGAACCTAATACGCGCGGGGCGCCGGAAGGAACCCCCGGCCGTTCCGGGCCCTCCGGCGTATCCTGCCCGGGACCCGAAGCCCGAAGGGAAACCGGCACGATGGACGACAAGAAGTGGATCCGCCGATTCCATCCGGCGGACGAGGCACCGGTCCGCCTGGCCTGCCTGCCGCACGCCGGAGGGTCGGCCAGCTATTACTTCCCCCTGTCGAAGGCGCTCTCCCCTGAGATAGAGGTCCTCGCGGTCCAGTACCCCGGCCGCCAGGACCGGCGCGCCGACCCCTGCGTCGAGGACCTCGCCGAACTCGCCGACCGCACCGCCGAGGCCCTGGCCCCCGCGACCGACCGCCCCCTGGCCCTCTTCGGCCACAGCATGGGCGCGACCCTCGCCTACGAGGTCGCCCTGCGCCTGGAGGAGCGGGGCACGGCCCCCGTCGCCCTCTTCGTCTCCGGCCGCCGCGCCCCCTCCCGGCACCGTGAGGAGAGCGTGCACCGGCGCAGTGACGAGGGTCTCGTCGAGGAGCTCCGCAGGCTCAGCGGCACGGACGCCCAGATGCTGGAGGACCCGGACATCCTCCAGCTGGTCCTGCCGCCACTGCGCGCCGACTACCGCGCCATCGAGACCTACCGCGCCCGCCCCGGCCTCCGCGTGACCTGCCCCGTCCACGCCCTGACCGGCGACGCGGACCCCAGGGCCACCCTCGACGAGGTCCAGGACTGGCAGCACCACACCACCGGCACCTTCACGGTCGACGTCTTCCCCGGCGGCCACTTCTACCTGGGCGACCGGCAGCCGGAGATCGCCAAGATCATCTCGTCGGCGCTCGTGTACGGAGCACCCCTCGGAAGTGTGTAGACTTGGCCGCGCTGCTGAAGCCGGTGAGGCAAAAGCAGCACTGCCGCCTTAGCTCAGTTGGCCAGAGCAACGCACTCGTAATGCGTAGGTCTCGGGTTCGAATCCCGAAGGCGGCTCCGATGAGGCCCAGGTCAGACACTGTCTGACCTGGGCCTTTTGGGTTTCGGCCGCAGTTCTGGTCTCAGTTTCAGTCGCAGTTCCGGTCTCAGTTGGAGCAGCGCTGGCCGGCCGGGGGCGGGGTCGAGGTCAGCAGGTACGCGTTGACGGCCTTGTCGATGCAGGTGCTGCCGCGGGTGTAGGCGGTGTGGCCGTCGCCCTCGTAGGTGAGGAGGCGGCCCGAGGAGAGCTGCGAGGCCAGGGAGCGGGCCCAGCCGTAGGGGGTGGCCGGGTCGCGGGTGGTGCCGACGACGAGGATGGGCGCGGCGCCCGCGGCGGGGATGCGGTGCGGGGTGCCGGTGGCCGGGACGGGCCAGTATCCGCAGCTCAAAGCCGTCCAGGCGAGGGCGGTGCCGAAGACCGGCGAGGCCTTCCGGAAGGCGGGGATCGCCTCCCGGACCTCGCTCGGTGAGCGGAAGGCGGGGGGCAGGTCCAGGCAGTTCACGGCCGCGTTGGCGTACATCAGGTTCTGGTACGAGCCGTGGCCGTCGCGCTCGTAGTAGGCGTCGGACAGCTTCAGCAGGGGCCCGCCGTCGCCCTGGAACGCCGCCTTCAGCGCGTTGCGGAGCAGGCCCCACGCCGCCTCGTCGTACATGGCGGAGATCACACCCGTGGTCGCGAGGCTCTCGGTGAGCTTGCGGGACTTGCCGGTGGCGAGGGGCGCAGCGTCCGCCTTCTCGAAGAGCTCGGAGAGGCGGTCGCCCGCCCGGTCGGGCGAGGGACCGAGCGGACAGTCCTTGCGCCGGGCGCAGTCCTCGGCGAAGGACGCGAAGGCCGTCTGGAAGCCGGCCGTCTGGTCGCGGTTGACCTGCTCCGAGCCGAGGGCGGGGTCGAGGGCCCCGTCGAGGACGAGGCGGCCGACGCGGGAGGGGAAGAGGCCGGCGTAGGTGGCGCCGAGGAAGGTGCCGTACGAGGCGCCCACGTACGTCAGCTTGTCGTCGTCCAGGGCCGCGCGCAGGACGTCCATGTCCCGGGCGGCCTCGATCGTGGAGACGTGCCCCAGGAGCTTGCCCGAGCGGGAGGCGCAGCCGTCGGCGAACTTCGTGTACGCGTCGACGAGTTCCGCGGTTTCGGCGGCGTCGTCGGGGGTCTGGTCGACCTCGGTGTAGCGGTCCATCTCGGTGTCGGAGAGGCAGGTGACCGGTTCGCTGCCGGCGACGCCGCGGGGGTCCATGGCGACCATGTCGTAGTGGGCGCGGACGGCGGCGGGATAGCCGAGGCCCGCGTAGTGCTGGAGGTAGCCGACCGCCGAGCCGCCCGGCCCGCCCGGGTTGACCATGAGGGAGCCGAGGCGCTTGGCGTGGTCGGCGCCGGTGGCCTTCCTGCGGGAGACGGCGAGCTTGAGGTCGTCCGCGTCGCGGGGGTGGTCGTAGTCCAGCGGGGCCTTGAGGGTGGCGCACTCGAAGCCGCTGGTGCCGCAGGGGTGCCAGCTGAGCTTCTGGGCGTAGTAGCGGCGCAGGGCCGGGGGGAGGGCCGTCGGGAGGGGAGTGAGCGCGGGGGTGTCGCCCCTGCGGTACGGGCTCCCGGGGGAGGTGTCCGCCGCGCCCGGCACGCCGGCCGCGCCCGCGCCGAAGCTCTCGAAGCCGGGGAAGGCGCTGCTCCGGCCGTCGCCCGCGTCGTACGCTCTCGCCGCCGCCGTCGCCCGCGGCGAGCCGCTCCCGAGCGCACAGCCCGAGATCAGCAGCGCGGCGGCCGCGATGGCGGTGCCGGACGTACGGAGCAGGCGGCTGGAGTCCATCGGCGGTCCCTCTGCGTGAAGGCGTGGAGCTGCGCGAATGCGGTCCGGTGAGGAGAGGTGCAGGGCAGCCAGGAGCCGGGCATTACGCAGCGTTACGAACGATCGCTTGTGCCCCGACGGAGGGTATCGGCAGCTCTGCGGGCTGCCGCCAGTCGCCGGGCCCAGGACGCCTCATATGAGTGAGAGCGCGTAACCGTACGTTTACTCGCCCTCCGGACCCACGCCTCTTCAGCCGGCGCGCAGCGCCATCGTCATCGCCTCGACCGCCAGCAGCGGGGCCACGTTCCGGTCGAGGGCGCGGCGGCAGTCGATGATCGCCTCGATGCGGCGCAGCGTCCGCTCCGGGCCCGACGCCCGGGCGACGCGCTCCAAGGCGTCCTGCATGTCCGCGTTGGCCACCTCGGCGCGCGAGCCGAGCTGCATCGCCAGGACGTCGCGGTAGAAGCCCGTCAGGTCGACCAGGGCCAGGTCCAGGCTGTCGCGCTGGGTACGGGTGCCGCGGCGCTTCTGGCGGTCCTGGAGCTCCTTCATGGCGCCCGCCGTGCCGCGCGGGAGGCGGCTGCCCGTGCCGGCCGCGGCGCCGAGCGCCGCGCGCAGCTCCTCGGTCTCCTTCGCGTCGACCTCCTCCGCGACCTGCTTGGCGTCCTCGGCGGCGGCGTCGATCAGCTCCTGGGCCGCCTTCAGGCAGCCGCCGACGTCGTCCACGCGCAGCGGCAGCTTGAGCACGGCCGCGCGGCGGGCGCGGGCCCGCTCGTCGGTGGCCAGGCGGCGGGCCCGGCCGATGTGGCCCTGCGTGGCGCGGGCCACGCGCGCGGCCAGCTCGGGCTCGATGCCGTCGCGGCGGGCGAGGATGTCGGCCACGGCCGCCACCGGCGGCGTGCGCAAGGTGAGCAGGCGGCAGCGGGAGCGGATGGTCGGCAGCACGTCCTCCAGGGACGGCGCGCACAGGAGCCAGACCGTACGGGGCGCGGGCTCCTCGACGGCCTTCAGCAGGACGTTGCCCGCGCCCTCGGTCAGCCGGTCCGCGTCCTCCAGGACGATCACCTGCCAGCGGCCGCCCGCCGGGGAGAGCTGGGCACGGCGGACCAGGTCACGGGTCTCCTTGACACCGATCGACAGCTGATCGGTGCGGACGAACTCCACGTCCGCGTGCGTGCCCACGAGCGCGGTGTGACAGCCCTCGCAGAAACCGCAGCCGGGAGCCCCGCCGACGGCCCGGTCCGAGCTCACGCACTGCAGGGCGGCGGCGAAGGCACGGGCGGCGGTGGCCCGGCCGGAACCGGGGGGACCCGTGAAGAGCCAGGCGTGCGTCATCGACCCGCCGCTCGGGGGCGCCTCCCCGGGGGCCGACGCCGCGGCGGTGACGAACGCGTCCGCATCCCGCGCGGCCGCGGAGAGCTGCTCCGTCACCCGGTCCTGCCCGACCAAGTCGTCCCACACCGCCATGACTGCCCTCCGCGCTGCTCATCCTGCGGCTACCCATTGTGGGCCACGGCACTGACACCAGCTGCCGGCCGCTGGTGCCGCTGCCCCGTGACGCGGGTGTCGCCGTAGGCCCGGCACCGCCGGATCGCACCGCTGCGGCTGACCGCCGTCGCGGCGGAATTGTCGTGCCTGAGGCACGAGAGCCGGGAACGGGGCGGCGATCCGCCAAGGGGAGCTCTTGCCCATGGCACCGCCGGATCGAGAGGCCTCGCCTCTCGATCCCGCCGCAGCGGTGCTCAGCCACCGCGGCGCTGTCCGGCGGTGCCGAAACCACGCCCGCCCGGAAAGGCCTCGCCTCAGCGCCCGCGGCCGCGCCCGCGACCCTCCTCGTCGCCCCCACGGCCGTCCTTACGCGGCCGCGGGCCCAGGAGCTCGTCCGCCAGAGTCGGGCGCTCGTCCTGCGGGTCGGAGCCGGAGGGCTCCTCCGCCCAGCCGGGACGGCGACGGCCCTTCGCCGCGCCGCCCTGCGCGTCCTCGTCGGTCACCCGCGGCATCTCCCGCGTCAGCTCGGCGTCCGGGTCCGCGGCCGCGTCCGTCCGCTCCTCGGGCCGGAACATCCAGTCAGGCACCCGGTCCGCCGGGTCCTCGGACCGCGGCTCCGGCCGTACCGGAGGCAGGACCTCCGTCACATCGGCGTCGGTGCCCCGGTCCGCAACCGGCGGCTGCGGCAGGACGGCCGTCTCCTCGGAATCCCGCGACGGCTCCCGGGACGACTCCCCTGACGGCTCCCCGAACGGCTCCCCGGTCGGCTCCTGAGCCGGCTCAGAAGCCGACGGCTCCACGCCCCACGTCACCCGCTGCGGCGCAACAGGCGGAGGCGACACGGGCCACACCGGCGGCAGCACCTCCGTCTCGTCCGACGCCCGCGCGTCGACGCGAGGCCGCTCCACCGTGGGCGTCGTGTCGGGGCTGCTTCCGGTGGTGAGGTCCACGTTCCGCGGGTCCGGGCGGTGGACGGACGGCGTCTGCACCGTCTGCGTCTCGTCGGAGCTCCCCGCCGGAACCGCGGTCTCCCGCTCCTCACGGGCGGTCTCCTGCCGCTCCTTACGGAGCGAGGGCCGCTCGACCGTCGGCGCCTCGGAAGCGGCTTCCGCCGCCGCACCCGCACCGGAGGAGCCCGCCGAAGCCGCAGCCGAAGCCGCGGCAGCGGCCTCCGCCGCCACCCGCGCCTGCTCCGCCTTCAGCAGTGCCTCCTCCGCCTTGCGCTGCTTCTCCAGGCGGCGTTCCTCCGCCTCGGCCCGCAGCCGGGCCTCTTCCTCGGCCTGCTTGCGGAGCCGCTCCTGCTCGGCGGCGCGGGTCCGCTCCTCCGCCTCGCGGCGCTTGCGCTCCTCCTCCGCCTGCCGGCGGGCCTCCTCGGCACGCTGCCGGGCCTCTTCGGCGAGGCGCGCCTCCTCGCGGATGCGGGCCTCCTCGGCCTCGCGCCGCTTGCGCTCCTCCTCCTCAGCCCGGAGCTTGGCGAGCTGCTCCTGGCGCTCGCGTTCCAGCCGCGCCTCCTCCGCCTTGCGGGCGGCCTCTTCCTCGGCCTTGCGGCGGGCCTCCTCCTCGGCGGCCTTGCGGGCCGCCTCACGGGCCTCGATCTCGCTCGCGGAGAGCGGCAGGACCTGGTCGAGGCGGTGGCGCACGACGGTGGTGATGTCTTCGGGTGCCTGCCCGGCGTCCACGACGAGGTAACGCGAGGGGTCGGCGGAGGCGAGGGTGAGGAATCCGGTGCGGACGCGGTCGTGGAACT
Source organism: Streptosporangium nondiastaticum (assembly GCF_003011965.1). GTDB lineage: Bacteria > Actinomycetota > Actinomycetes > Streptomycetales > Streptomycetaceae > Streptomyces > Streptomyces nondiastaticus. Next base: position 74,683 of record NZ_PXWG01000005.1, on the reverse strand, counting down.
CCATGGGCTCGGACTCGAGCCGGTCGGGCGCCTCGGTGAAACGTTCTCGCGCGGTCTCGGGCGAGACGTCGAGCAGCACCGTCAGGTGGGGGACGAGCCCGCCCGTGGCCCACCGGTTGATGCGGGCGATCTCGGTCGGCGACAGGTCGCGCCCGGCGCCCTGGTAGGCGACGGACGAGTCGATGTAGCGGTCGGAGATGACGACGGCGCCGCGCGCGAGGGCGGGCTGGACGACGGAGTCGACGTGCTCGGCGCGGTCGGCCGCGTAGAGCAGCGCCTCGGCGCGGTCAGAGAGGCCGGCCGAGGAGACGTCCAGCAGGATCGCGCGGAGCCGCTGCCCGATCGGGGTGGCGCCGGGCTCGCGGGTGACCACGACCTCGTGGCCCTTGGAGCGGATCCACTCGGCAATGGCCCGCACCTGGGTGGACTTGCCGGCGCCGTCGCCGCCCTCGAAGGCGATGAAGAAGCCCGTGGCGGCGGGCGCCTGCTCGGGGTCGCCGCCGCGCAGCACGTCCATCAGGTCGCGCCGGAACGGTACGCCGTGGCGGTCGTCGGTCTTGCCGAGCACGATGGCGCCCACGGGCAGCAGCAGCGCGCCGACGAGCATCAGCGTGAAGGCCGCGCCGCCGTGCGCGAAGACGAAGCCGCCGCTCTGCAGGCGGTGCGGCCCGATGCCGGCGGCGAGCAGCGGTGCGGCGACCGCGCCGAGGGCCGCGGTGACGCGCACGACGGCGTGCAGGTGGTCGGTCGTACGGGGCCGGCGGGCCTCCTCCGTCTCCTGGTCCAGGAGGGAGTGACCGGTGTTGGCGGCGATGCCCGCGCAGACGCCGGCGAGCAGCACGAGCAGGAGCACCGTCGTGGGGTCGGGCACGAGGCCGGCGGCGAGCAGCGCCAGGCCGGTCAGCGCGATGGACAGCGCGAGGAGCCGGCGCCGGGAGAAGCCGGGGAGCACCTTGACGGCGCTGCGGATGCCGATGACGGGGCCGCCGCTGAGCGCGAGCACGAGCAGCCCGAAGGCCACGGGCCCGCCGCCCAGGTCGACGGCCTGCAGGGCGGCGACGCCGACGGCCGCGGCGATCGCGCCGGCGACGGCGGCGCAGGCCAGGACGAGCACCGGGATGGCGCCCGTGCGGCCGGTGTCCGGGCCCTGGGGGCCGCGGGGCCGGCGCAGGCCCTCCAGCGGGGAGCGCACGCGGGGCGACTTCGCGCCGGGCAGCTCCAGGAACCAGAGGACGGTGGCCGAGCCGGCGAACAGCGCGGCCGCGAGGAACGATCCGAGGGCCGCCTGGTGCTGGTGGAACCAGTCGATGCCGGCGCCGAGCAGATTGCCGATCAGCGTGACGGCGAGGAGCGCGGCCGCGGCGAAGGGCAGCGACACGAAGCTCGTCCGCAGCGAGAGGCGCCGCAGCGCGTCGTAGTGGTCGGGCAGCGGCCGTACGGCGGAGCCCTCCACGGCGGGCGCGGGCAGGAGCGCGGGGGCCGCGCTGTCCTTGACGACGGTCCACACGCGTTCGGCGACACCGATCACGAAGGCCGTGATCAGCAGGAAGGCGGGCGCGCGGGTCCCCGTCCAGCCGAGCCACAGGGGCGCGACGACCAGCAGGGCGGCCCGGACGCCGTCCGCTCCGATCATGGTCCACCGGCGGTCGAGGGGACCGGCCGGGGCGATGAGCGAGGAGAGCGGCCCGAGCAGGACCGCGCCGAAGAGGAGGGTCGCCAGCAGCCGGGCCGCGAGGACCGCGGCGACGGCGAGGGCCGCGCCCCGGTAGCCACCGCCGAAGGAGCCCTCCGCGACGGCGGCCTGCAGCGACAGCAGCAGGAGCACGAGGAGGGCGAGGGAGTCCCCGACACCGCCGGCGAACTGGGCGTTCCACAGCCGCCGCAGCGGGGGGAAACGCAGCAGGGACCGGACGGCACGCTCGCGGGAGTCCGCGGCTAGGGCGCCGGAGGTGGAGGTCACCACGGTTGGCTGCTCGGCTCGCGTCATCCTGCCAGCCTATCCGGCTGTGCAGGCCTTCCGCCTTTTTGCCCGAACGTACGCCCGAACGAATGGATGCCCCACGGGGGCTGACGGAACCGGCGGCCCCGCCTCCCCCGGCACGAGCCGGAGGAGCCGGGAGCGGCGGTCAGGTCACTCGGCGGCGGCCTCGGCGGCCGCGGCCACCTTCTTCGCCGTCGTCTTCGCCGCGGTCGTCTTCTTGGCGGCCGTGGTCTTCTTCGCGGCCGTCGTCTTAGCGGTCGTCGTCTTCTTCGCCGCGGTCTTCTTGGCCGCCGTCTTCTTGGCGGCGGTCTTCTTCGCCGGAGCCTTCTTGGCCGCGGCCTTCTTCGCGGTCTTCTTCGCCGGGCCCTTGGCGCGCTTCTCCGCCAGGAGCTCGTAGCCGCGCTCCGGCGTGATCGTCTCGACGTCGTCGTCACGGCGCAGCGTCGCGTTGGTCTCGCCGTCCGTCACGTACGGGCCGAAGCGGCCGTCCTTGACCACGACGGAGCGCTCGCTGACCGGGTCGGTGCCCAGCTCCTTCAGCGGCGGCTTGGCCGCGGCGCGCCCGCGCTGCTTGGGCTGGGCGTAGATCGCGAGGGCCTCGTCCAGCGTGATCGTGAAGAGCTGCTCCTCGGTCTCCAGGGAGCGCGAGTCGGTGCCCTTCTTCAGATACGGGCCGTAGCGGCCGTTCTGCGCGGTGATCTCGGTGCCCTCGGCGTCCTTGCCGACGATGCGCGGCAGCTCCATGAGCTTGAGCGCGTCCTCCAGCGTGACCGTGTCGAGGGACATGGACTTGAAGAGCGAGGCCGTGCGGGGCTTGACCGCGTTCTTGCCGGTCTTCGGGGTGCCCTCGGGGAGGATCTCGGTGACGTAGGGGCCGTAGCGGCCGTCCTTGGCGACGATCTGGTGACCGGTGCCCGGGTCGGTGCCCAGCTCGAAGTCGCCGCTCGGCTTGGCGAGCAGTTCCTCGGCGTACTCGACGGTGAGCTCGTCCGGGGCGAGGTCGGCCGGGACGTCGGCGCGCTGGTGGCCCTCGGCGTCCTTCTCGCCGCGCTCCACGTACGGGCCGTAGCGGCCGACGCGCAGCACGATGCCCTCGCCGACGGGGAAGGAGGACACCTCGCGGGCGTCGATCGCGCCCAGGTCGGTGACGAGCTCCTTGAGGCCGCCGAGGTGGTCGCCGTCGCCGTTGCCGGCCTCGGCGGCGCCGCCCGCGGCGCCCTCGGTGCCCTCGCCGAAGTAGAAGCGGCGCAGCCACGGCACGGCCTGGGCCTCGCCGCGGGCGATGCGGTCGAGGTCCTCCTCCATGGAGGCGGTGAAGTCGTAGTCGACGAGCCGGCCGAAGTGCTTCTCCAGCAGGTTGACGACGGCGAAGCTCAGGAAGGACGGGACGAGTGCCGTGCCCTTCTTGAAGACGTAGCCGCGGTCGAGGATGGTGCCGATGATCGACGCGTACGTCGACGGGCGGCCGATCTCCCGCTCCTCCAGCTCCTTGACCAGCGAGGCCTCGGTGTAGCGGGCGGGGGGCTTGGTGGCGTGGCCGTCGGCCGTGATCTCCCGGGCGGCCAGCGGGTCGCCCTCGGTGACCTGCGGCAGGCGGCGCTCGCGGTCGTCGAGCTCGGCGTTCGGGTCGTCCGCGCCCTCCACGTAGGCCTTCATGAAGCCGTGGAAGGTGATGGTCTTGCCGGAGGCGCTGAACTCGGCGTCCCGGCCGTCGCTCGCCCGGCCGCCGATCCGGACGGTGACGGAGTTGCCCGTCGCGTCCTTCATCTGGGAGGCGACGGTCCGCTTCCAGATCAGCTCGTAGAGCCGGAACTGGTCGCCGGTCAGGCCGGTCTCGGCGGGCGTGCGGAAACGATCACCCGAAGGCCGGATCGCCTCGTGCGCCTCCTGGGCGTTCTTGACCTTGCCGGCGTACGTGCGCGGCTTCTCCGGCAGGTAGTCGGCGCCGTAGAGCTGCGTGACCTGCGCGCGGGCCGCGTTCACCGCCGTGTCCGACAGCGTCGTGGAGTCCGTACGCATATAGGTGATGAAGCCGTTCTCGTACAGCTTCTGGGCCACCTGCATGGTGGCCTTCGCACCGAAGCCGAGCTTGCGCGAGGCCTCCTGCTGCAGCGTGGTCGTACGGAACGGGGCGTACGGCGAGCGGCGGTACGGCTTGGACTCGACCGAGCGGACGGCGAACGAGGCGTCCGCCAGGGCTGCGGCGAGCGCGCGGGCGTTGGCCTCGTCCAGGTGGAGGACCTGGGCGGAGTCCTTCAGCAGGCCGTTCGACCCGAAGTCACGGCCCTGGGCGACGCGCTTGCCGTCGACGGAGGCCAGGCGGGCGGTGAGGGTCGAGGGGTCGCTGTTGTCGCCGGGGCGGCCCGTGTCGAAGGTGCCGGTGAGGTCCCAGTACTCGGCGGAACGGAAGGCAATGCGCTCGCGCTCCCGCTCGACGACGAGGCGGGTGGCCACCGACTGCACGCGGCCGGCCGACAGCCGCGGCATGACCTTCTTCCACAGGACCGGCGAGACCTCGTAGCCGTAGAGGCGGTCGAGGATGCGGCGGGTCTCCTGGGCGTCGACGAGCTTCTTGTTCAGCTCGCGCGGGCTGGCGACGGCGGCCTGGATCGCGTCCTTGGTGATCTCGTGGAAGACCATCCGGCGGACGGGGACCTTGGGCTTGAGGACCTCCTGCAGGTGCCAGGCGATGGCCTCGCCCTCGCGGTCCTCATCGGTGGCGAGGAAGAGCTCGTCGGACTCGGCCAGCAGCTCCTTGAGCTTCTTGACCTGGTCCTTCTTGTCGTGGTTCACGACGTAGATCGGCTGGAAGTCCTTCTCGACGTTGACGCCGAGCCGGGCCCAGGACTCGCCCTTGTACTTCGCCGGGACCTCTGCGGCCCCGTTCGGCAGGTCACGGATGTGCCCGACGCTCGCCTCGACGACGTATCCGGGGCCGAGGTAGCCCTTGATCGTCTTCGCCTTGGCAGGCGACTCGACGATGACGAGTCGGCGGCCGCCCTTTGCGGTCTCGCTGGTCGGGGACAACTTCGCTCTTCTTCCGGTCGGCACTCGGTGTGGGCGCTGCGGTGACGCTGCGGAGTGTGACGGTACATCCCGCCCCCGTGTCAAACGGAAAAAGTCCGCAACGCCACTCGAACGGTAACCCGATGTACGTTCTAACCAGCACGGTATCCAACATCACACTCTTAGGGTCGTAATGAAGGCTACGTCCACTCCGCCCCCGGCGCCGCGCTTCGCCGGACCCCGGCGGCCCTGGCCAAGGGTCTGACAACGGAGGGACGGACGGCGGGCCGCGCGCCGCGGGGGCGCGGGCTTGGACCCGAAAGAGTCACCGGCCCCCGGGACAATCCTTGACATGGCCCTGCCCGACCCGTCCGCCGCATAAGCGTCCGGCCGGGCCACGGGCAGCAGGTTGTCCTGAAAACGATGTCCGGAATCGCGGCTCGTAAACGCGGGTGGGCTATTCCGCGCAGCGCGGGCGGGCTACTCCCCCGCGGCGCGGGCGGGGCTACTCCCCCGCGGGCGTCAGGAAGCCCTGCTCGACGAGCATCCTGATCGCCTCCGGCGTCCGGTCCCGCAGCAGGACCGGGTCCTCGCCGACCAGCTGGGCGATCGCGTCGAGGATCCGGCCGGCGGTGAGGGAGCCGTCGCACACGCCCGCGAAGCCCGCGCCGACGGTGTCCACCTTGGTGGCCCGCCGCATGCCGCGGTTCTGGCGCAGCACCACGTGCTCGGGGTCCTCCGCGCCCGGCAGGCCGACCTGCTCCTGCACGACCTCGCCGGCCAGGACGAAGCGCGAGGCGAGCAGCGCGGCGTCGTCGTGGGCGCGCAGGAAGTCCTGCCGGTCGAAGTGGGCGCGCACGGCGGGGCCGAGCGGCTGCTCGACCGGGTGCGGCCATTCCTCGGCCACCACGGACGGCCGGTCGGCGCCCGACTTGCGCAGCGTGATCCAGCCAAATCCGATGCCCTTGGTCCTGCGGGCCTCGAACTCCTCCAGCCACGCGTCGTAGCGGGCCGCGTACTCGGCCGGGTCCGCGCGGTGGTCGCCCGCGTCGCGCAGCCACAGCTCGGCGTACTGGGCGACGTCCTGCACCTCGCGCTGGACGATCCAGGCGTCGCAGCCGCGCGGCACCCAGGAGGAGAGCCGCTCGCGCCAGTCCTCGCCCTCGACGTGCTGCCAGTTGGCGAGCAGCTGGCAGTAGCCGCCGTCGTTCAGCCGGTCAGCCGACTGCTGGACGAGGGTGCGGCACAGATCGTCGCCGCCCATGCCGCCGTCGCGGTAGGTCAGGCGGGCACCGGGCGAGATGACGAACGGCGGGTTGGAGACGATCAGGTCGAAGGTGTCGTTCGCGACCGGCTCGAAGAGCGAGCCCTCGCGCAGGTCCGCCTCGGCCACGCCGGACAGCTCCAGCGTGAGCCGCGCGATGTGCAGGGCGCGCGGGTTGAGGTCGGTCGCGGTGACGCGCGTGGCGTGCTGGGTGGCGTGCAGGGCCTGGATGCCGGAGCCCGTGCCCAGGTCGAGGGCGCTCGCGACGGGCGTGCGGACGGTGATGCCCGCCAGGGTGGTCGAGGCGCCGCCGACGCCGAGGACGAGCTGCGCGCGGTCGACCCCGGAGGGGCCGGTCCCGCCCCCGGCGATGCCGCCGGCACCGCCGACCGCGCAGCCCAGGTCGGAGACGATCCACCAGTCCTGCCCGTCGGGGCCGCCGTAGGGGCGCACGTCCACGGTGGCGCGGACGGCGTCCCCGTCGCGGACGAGCCAGCCGCCGGCGAGGCAGTCGTCGACCGGCAGCGCGGCCGCGGCCCGCGCGTACGGGGCCGGCATCTGCAGCAGGAAGAGGCGGACCAGCGTCTCCAGCGGACCGTCGCCGCGGGTGGCGCGCAGGGCCGGAACGGTCTCGCTGCGCGCGAGGGCGGCGTAGGCGGGGGCGCCCAGCAGGTCGAGGAGGCCGTCAGCGGTGAAGGCCGCGGCGAGCAGGGCGTCGCGCAGCCGGGAGCTGCGCGCGCGGTCGGCGGCGGGAAGGAGCGTACTCACGGGACCATTGTCGGGGGCGGCGCCGGCAAACGCCGAAAGCGGCGGGGTGCGGCGCCGCGCCCCGGGGACGCGGCCGCGCCGTGCACCGCCGCGCGCCCGGGCCCGGCGACGCCGGGGGCCGGCTCTTCGACGGCGCCGGGGTCAGCTCTTCACGCCGGGGTCAGCTCTTCGACGGCGCCGGCGAGAGCGAGTTCTTCTGGCAGCCCGGCTGCTTGGCCATGGCCTTGCCGACGTCGCCCTCCTGCAGCTTCTTGAGCGCCTCGGAGCTCTGGCCGCTGAGCTTGGCGATGTCCCCGCCGATGCTCCTGAGGCCCTCGCCGAACTTGTTCTTGTCACCGGTGTCGAGGGCGTCGCTCCGCTTCTTCAGGTTCGCGTACGCCGTGGAGAGGTCGTTGAGCGCCTTGACGGCGTTCTTCTGGCTGGTCTCGCCGTCCTTGACCGGCGGAGCGCCCGCGTCCTGCACCGCGTTGGCGAGCGCCTTGTACGCGTCGACGCTGACCTGGAAGCCCGCGGAGTCGGTCTGCTGGACCTTCTTGGAGTCCTCCTCGGTCTGGACGCTCGCGATCGACTTGTTGGCGTCCAGGATCTTCTTCACCTGGGGCTGCATCTGGTCGCAGACCTTCTTGGCCCAGTCGTCCAGCTTCTTCTTGCTCTGGTCGTCGTCGCCGCTGCAGCCGGTCAGCGCCAGCAGGAGCGCCGTACCGCCGGACAGTGCGGCCGCGAGCTTCTTGTTCACCGGATCGGTCCCTTCGATGGCTCTCGGCCCGGAACTTACACGTCCGAGCGGGACCGCCCAGGAGACGAGCACCCCGTATGCCCCCTTTTAAAGCCATTTGCACCAAGCTCAGCGTGTCATTCACCGCACCTGTTTCCCGGTGTTTCCCGGGCCGGCGGCGGACGGCTGCCTGCCGCCGCCACCGGCCCGGTCCGAAGTGTCGAGGCGTCAGTTCCGTACGGAACCGCTTCTCACGACAGCTCTTCTTACGACAGTGCTTCTCACGACAGCGCTTCTTACGACGGCGCTTCTTACGACACCACCGCCGGATCGGCGGACTTCGCCGCCCGTTCGGCGTTCCCGTCGTCTCCCACGGCGACCCCGCGCCGCTTCGAGACGTACACCGCACCGACGATGACGACGATCGCCAGCACCGCGACCCCGATCCGCAGGCCCTTGTTGGCGTCGACGCCGTAGGAGAACTTGACCACCGCGGGGGCGATCAGCAGCGCCACCAGGTTCATGACCTTCAGCAGCGGGTTGATGGCCGGTCCGGCGGTGTCCTTGAAGGGGTCGCCGACCGTGTCGCCGATGACCGTGGCGGCGTGCGCCTCGCTGCCCTTGCCGCCGTGCTTCCCGTCCTCCACCAGCTTCTTGGCGTTGTCCCAGGCACCACCGGAGTTGGCGAGGAAGACGGCCATCAGGGTGCCGGTGCCGATGGCGCCCGCGAGGTACGAGCCGAGCGCGCCGACGCCGAGCGAGAAGCCGACCGCGATGGGCGCCATGACGGCCAGCAGGCCGGGCGTGGCGAGTTCGCGCAGCGCGTCCTTGGTGCAGATGTCCACCACGCGCCCGTACTCCGGCTTCTCGCTGTAATCCATGATCCCGGGGTGCTCGCGGAACTGCCGCCGCACCTCGTAGACCACCGCGCCCGCCGACCGGGACACGGCGTTGATGGCCAGCCCGGAGAAGAGGAAGACGACCGCGGCCCCGAGGACCAGCCCCACGAGGTTGTTGGGCTGCGAGATGTCCAGACTCAGGCCCAGCTCCCCGGACTTCGCGTGCACGTCCCGCACGGCGGTCGCGATCGCGTCGCGGTACGAGCCGAAGAGCGCCGACGCCGCCAGGACGGCCGTGGCGATGGCGATGCCCTTGGTGATGGCCTTGGTGGTGTTGCCGACGGCGTCGAGGTCGGTGAGCACCTGCGCCCCGGCGCCCTCGACGTCACCGGACATCTCGGCGATGCCCTGGGCGTTGTCGGAGACCGGGCCGAAGGTGTCCATGGCGACGATGACGCCCACGGTGGTCAGCAGGCCGGTGCCGGCGAGCGCGACCGCGAACAGGGCCAGCATGATGGACGTGCCGCCGAGCAGGAACGCCCCGTAGACGCCCAGCGCGATGAGCACCGCCGAGTAGACGGCGGACTCCAGGCCGATGGAGATGCCGGCGAGGACCACCGTCGCCGGGCCGGTCAGGGACGTCTTGCCGATGTCGCGCACCGGCCGCCGGCTGGTCTCCGTGAAGTACCCCGTCAGCTGCTGGATGAGCGCGGCGAGGACGATGCCGATGGCCACGGCCACGAGCGCCAGCACGCGGGGGTCGCCGGAGTGGGCACGGATGGCGTCGTCGCCGATGCCCTTCAGATCGGCGTAGCTGGAGGGCAGGTACGCGAACACCGCGGCGGCTACCAGGGCCAGCGAGATGACGGCCGAGATGAAGAACCCGCGGTTGATCGCGCTCATCCCGCTGCGGTCGGCGCGGCGCGGTGCGACCGCGAAGATGCCGACCATCGCCGTGAGCACGCCGATCGCGGGGACGAGCAGGGGGAAGGCGAGGCCCGCGTCACCGAAGGCCGCCTTGCCGAGGATCAGCGCGGCCACCAGCGTCACGGCGTACGACTCGAAGAGGTCGGCCGCCATGCCCGCGCAGTCGCCCACGTTGTCACCCACGTTGTCCGCGATGGTGGCGGCGTTGCGCGGGTCGTCCTCGGGGATGCCCTGCTCGACCTTGCCGACGAGGTCGGCGCCGACGTCGGCCGCCTTGGTGAAGATGCCGCCGCCGACCCTCATGAACATGGCCAGCAGCGCCGCGCCGAAGCCGAATCCCTCCAGCACCTTGGGCGCGTCGGCCGCGTAGACGAGGACGACGCAGGAGGCGCCCAGCAGGCCGAGGCCGACGGTGAACATCCCGACGACGCCACCCGTCCGAAACGCGATCTTCATGGCCTTGTGGGACACGGCCGTCAGATCCTTCTCCGGCTCTCCCGGTGCCGGAGTGGCCTCGCGCGCCGCAGCGGCGACCCGCACATTGCTGCGCACGGCGAGCCACATGCCGATATAGCCGGTGGCCGCCGAGAACAGCGCTCCGATCAGGAAGAAGACCGAACGCCCGATGCGCTGCGACCAGTTGTCGGCCGGCAGGAGCATCAGGAGGAAGAACACCGCCACGGCGAATACGCCGAGCGTGCGCAACTGCCGCGCGAGATACGCGTTGGCGCCTTCCTGCACCGCCGCCGCGATCTTTCTCATGCTGTCGGTGCCCTCGCCCGCCGCGAGGACCTGCCGCACCAGGGCGACGGCGACCACGAGCGCCGCGAGGGCGACGGCTGCGATCACGATCACCATGGTGCGGTTGCCCTGGGTGAGTTCGGCTGCGAGATGCTGAGTGAAGTCCACCTGTGAAGGGGTGAGGGGCCCCGCCATTCGTCCTCCCTAGACGTTTGGCACATGGGCGCGCAGCTCCTCCGCGCGATTGGTCCACGCGCACGGAACAGCAGCCACGCTCAGGCGTCCTGAGCTCAAGATGGACGGATTGTAGGGAGCCCGGCGAGATCAAAACAGAGCGCGGCAAAGGGAATTGGCCTGTGCAAGTGAAGATCGAGTGAATGATCCGCCGGATAAACGATCTCGGACGGAGATCGGCAATGGAGATCGGAATGCGCTGCGGCCGGAGATCCATTCCGGCCCCGGGTGGCGATCAGTGAAAAGATCAGCGAAAAGATCGCGGAATTCACTGCTGATCAATTCATGGAAGAGCCGGTGAAGCGGTCCCGCGCGAGCGGGCCCCGGCGTGGTCCGGTGAACGTTTGCGAAGGCGCCGGCAAAAGGGCGCTGATGACGCGTCGCCGGGTCGCGATCCCGGACGCGATCCCGGAGCAGCCAGGAGTTACGCCTGTCCGAGGAGGACGGGCTACGGCAATACGCCCGGTCGGGCTACGACGCCACGGTCGCGGGGGCGATCGGCCAGCTCATGCGGATCAGTCCGCCGCGCTCGTCCGCGGTCACCTCGACGTCGTCGACCAGGCCGCTGATGACGGCGAGGCCCATGTCGTCCTCGCTGTCGGCGCCGGGGTCCTCGTGCCCGGGCGCGGGGCGCTCCGAACCGTTCGCAGAGGCGAGGTCGAGCGGCGCGGGGCGGGGGGCGTCGTCCCCCACCTCGATGGAGAACTTCTTCTCCTCCTCGATCAGCGTCACCCGCACGGGCGTGGCCACCTCATGGGTGATGTGCAGGCCGACCGCGCGCGAACAGGCCTCGCCCACGGCGAGCCGGACCTCGTCCAGCACGGCCTCGTCCACACCGGCGCGGCGCGCCACCGCGGCCGCCACCAGCCGGGCGGTCCGGACATGCTCGGGAAGGGCACTGAAGAGCAGTTCGACGGTGGCCATGCCATCCCCCTCGGTCGTACGTGCCCTCTCCCCTGCATCCGGAAAAGGGCGGACTCACGAGGGGGCCGGGCCCGGGGCCCGGGTTCCCCCCGCGTGACAGTCTTCCCCGGCGACCTCAGTCGGTCGCCTGCACCGCATCCTCCACCGAGGTGTGGATCGGGAACACCTTGGTGAGACCGGTGATACGGAAAATCTTGAGAATGCGCTCCTGGTTGCAGACCAGGCGCAGCGAGCCCTCGTGGGCACGCACCCGCTTCAGCCCGCCGACCAGGACGCCGAGCCCGGTGGAGTCGAGGAAGTCGACGCCCTCCATGTCCACGACGAGGTGATAGCTGCCGTCGTTGACAAGCTCGACCAGCTGCTCACGCAGCTTGGGCGCGGTGTACACATCAATCTCGCCACCGACCCGGACAACCGTACGGTCGCCTACGGTCTCGGTCGACAGGGACAGGTCCACGGATCCTCCAGCACCTTGCATCGAGCGGTCGCCCCCCATGGATCGGCAGCCGCGATGGCATTCAATCACTTACCGGCAGGCGCGCACGACGCCTTGACGCCATTGTCCGTCACGCCAGTGACACACTCGGTGCCGATGGCCAACGATCAACTCCCGCCGGAGGCGGGCGTACATCCCGCTCCCCGGACAGTCCTCGACCGACTGACCGCCGGGGCCGACCGGGCTGCACGCATCACTCATACGGAGCACTTGCCCCCGCGTCCGGGACGTCATGCCCCCTGGCCTGAGCAGATCCGGCCGGAAGTGGTCGAGGCCGTCCGGGCCGCCGGAATCGAGCGGCCCTGGGCCCACCAGGCTCTCACCGCCGCGCACGCGCTGCGCGGCGAGTCGGTCGTCGTGGCCACCGGCACCGCCTCCGGGAAGTCCCTCGCGTACCTGGCGCCGGTCCTCAGCGCCCTGCTGGACGGCTCGGAGGCTCCGAACGGCCGCGGCGCGACCGCCCTGTACCTCGCCCCCACCAAGGCCCTGGCCGCCGACCAGCGGCGCGCCGTGCGCGCCCTCGCCGAGCCCCTGGGCAAGGGCGTCCGGCCCGCCGTCTACGACGGGGACACGCCGGTCGAGGAGCGGGAGTGGGTGCGCCAGTACGCCAATTACGCGCTCACCAACCCCGACATGCTCCACCGCTCCATCCTGCCCGCCCACCCCAGGTGGTCCTCCTTCCTGCGCGCCCTGCGCTACGTCGTCATCGACGAGTGCCACACCTACCGGGGCGTCTTCGGCTCGCACGTCGCCCAGGTGCTGCGCCGTCTCCGGCGCGTGTGCGCCCGCTACGGATCCGATCCGGTCTTCCTCCTCGCCTCGGCCACCGCCTCCGACCCGGCCACCGCGGCGGCCCGGCTCACCGGCGTCCCCGTGGCGGAGATCACCGAGGACGCCTCCCCGCGCGGCGAACTCGTCTTCGCCCTGTGGGAGCCCCCGCTCACCGAGCTGCACGGCGAGCGCGGGGCCCCCGTGCGCCGCACCGCCACCGCCGAGAGCGCCGACCTCCTCACCGACCTCGTCGTCCAAGGCGTCCGCACGGTCGCCTTCGTGCGCTCACGGCGCGGCGCCGAGCTCATCGCCCTGATCGCCCAGGAACGCCTCGCCGCCGTGGACCGCTCGCTCCCCGGGCGTGTCGCCGCCTACCGCGGCGGCTACCTCCCCGAGGAGCGCCGCGCCATCGAGCACGCCCTGCACACCGGCGACCTGCTCGGCCTGGCCGCCACGACCGCCCTGGAGCTCGGCGTCGACGTCGCGGGCCTCGACGCCGTCCTCCTGACCGGCTACCCGGGCACCCGGGCCTCCCTGTGGCAGCAGGCCGGCCGCGCGGGCCGTACGGGCCGGGGCGCCCTGGCCGTCCTGGTCGCCCGCGACGACCCGCTGGACACCTACCTCGTCCACCACCCGGAGGCGCTCTTCCGGCAGCCCGTGGAATCCACCGTCCTCGATCCCGACAACCCCTACGTCCTCGCCCCCCATCTGTGCGCCGCGGCCGCCGAGCTGCCGCTCACCGAGGCCGACCTGTCCCTCTTCGGGCCCGCGGCCCCCGGCGTGCTCACTCAGCTCGAAGGCCGCAAGCTGCTGCGCCGCCGCGGCGCCGCCTGGCACTGGACCCGCCGCGAGCGCGCCGCCGACCTGACCGACATCCGGGGCGGCGGCGGCCGGCCCGTCCAGGTCGTGGAGGAGGGCACCGGGCGCCTGCTGGGCACCGTGGACGCCGCCGCGGCCCACGCCTCCGTCCACGAGGGCGCGGTCCATCTCCACCAGGGCCGCACCTATCTCGTCCGCCGCCTCGACCTGGAGGACTCCGTCGCCCTCGTCGAGCAGGCCGACCCGCCGTACTCGACCACCGCCCGCGACACGACCTCCATCTCCATCCTGGAGACCGCCGCCGAGATCCCCTGGGGGGAGGCGCGGCTGTGCTTCGGCTCGGTCGAGGTCACCAACCAGGTCGTCTCCTTCCTGCGCCGCCGGCTGATCACCGGCGAGATCCTGGGCGAGTCCAAACTGGACCTGCCGCCCCGTACGCTGCGGACCCGCGCCGTGTGGTGGACCGTCACCGAGGACCAGCTCGACGAGGCCCGCATCGACCCCGAGGCCCTCGGCGGCGCCCTGCACGCCGCGGAACACGCCTCCATCGGCATGCTCCCCCTCTTCGCCACCTGCGACCGCTGGGACATCGGCGGCGTCTCCGTCCCCCTGCACCCCGACACGCTCCTGCCGACGGTGTTCGTCTACGACGGCCACCCCGGCGGCGCCGGCTTCGCCGAGCGGGCCTTCCACACCGCCGCCCGCTGGCTCACCGCCACCCGCGAGGCGATCGCCGCCTGCGAGTGCGACACGGGCTGCCCTTCCTGCGTGCAGTCCCCCAAGTGCGGCAACGGCAACGACCCCCTCGACAAGCGAGCCGCGATCCGCCTCCTCACCCGGCTCCTCAGGGACGCCCCGGCCCCTCAGGAAGAGGTCCGGCCAGAGGCCCGGCCGGGGCCACCCGGAGCCTGAGGCCCGGGGAGGCGTGGCCCTGAACGCCGGGGCCCCGGCGTTCAGGGCCTGCGAGGAAAGCAGCAGCCGATACCGCCACAGGAGTGAGCCCGACCGCCTCCGCGGGCCCCGCCCGCGACCGCACCCGGACGGCGTACGGCCCCGCCCGGGCCTCGGCCGCGACCTCGGCGATCTCACCGTTCACGGCACAGCGCACCACTCTCGTGCCCTGGGCGGCGGCCACCCTCCGGGCGAGGCCGCACGCGGCCTCCTGGCCCTCAAGGGCGTGGTCCGCCGCGGCCAGCGCCGCCAGGTCCGCCGCGCCGCCCGCCCGGTGGCGGGCCACCATGGCCTGCCCCATGGCCAGCAGCGCCGCGAACACCGCGCAGAGCGCCGTGACCGCCACCGCCACCCACACCGTGGCCATCCCCCGGTCACCGCACCGTCTCCTCCGCAAGGGCCACCGCCTCTCCGCCCAGCCGCACGGCGAGCGGCCCCGCCGCGCGGGCCTCGACCCGTACCCGTACGAGGTCGCCCTCCCGCGCCACGGCGATGCGGGCCCCCTGCGGCGCGGCGGACCGGGCCGCCGCGACCGCCACCGTCTCCGGATCCGACCGGGCGGCCGCCCGGGCACCTGCCCGCGCGGCGTCCACGCACTGGATCTGTGCTGCCGCGGCCATCAGCCCCCAGATCAGGGCCATGCCGAACAGGATCAGCGCCGGGAGCACCATCGCCGCCTCGGCGGTCACATAGCCGCCGTCACAGCGCCGGGAACGCCCCCGGTGGCCGCCCGCCGCCCGGACGGCCGGAAGGCGCCGCCCCGGCCGGCGGGCGGGACCGGCGAGGGCGACCTCACCGGACCATCCGTCAGAACCCTGGTCCACGCGGGTGCATAGCCCCGGCGGGCCGCCTCCGGACGGTCGCCCGGAGGCCCCGGGCGCCCTGGACGCCCCGTCAGAACGGCGCATTGAGCGCCCTCCCGATGAGCCCCTGCAGCGCCGCACTGACCGCCCCGCTCGTGACCACCTTGTAGAGCACGGCGGCAAGCGCACAGGCGGCCACGGTGCCGACGGCGTACTCGGCCGTCGACATGCCCGCGTCGCCGGCCGCGAAGGCCCACGGCCTGCCCGCCCGCCAGGAGACCGGCCACCGCCAGGGCCTGTCCCACCCGCCGGGCCACCACCGGCCCCGCTCTCCGCCCAGCGACCGGTACCTCGCCCGGACCGGCAGCCCCCCGTGCGCCCCGCACCAGGCCCGGCGCACGGACACCCTCCGCACCGTCATCGTCTTACCCACCATCACCTTGCCTGCCATCGCCTTCCCCGCCATCGCCTGGCCTTCCATCGCCTTCCCCGCCGTCCTCGCTGCCACGACCTGCACCTCACTCACCGTCAATGTCCTTTCGTCAGACCACTCGCCAGACCGATCACCACGGGCACCACCCCGACCGTCAGGAACGCGGGCAGGAAGCACAGCCCGAGCGGGGCCGTCGCCAGGACGCCCGCGCGCCGTGCCCGTATGCCCGCCGCCCTGCCGCGCTCGGCCCGCAACCGGCCGGCGAGCCGCGACATGGGCTCCACCGCGGGCACTCCCGTCGCCTGCGCCCTCTCCAGGCAGCGGGCGAGCCCCCGGGCGCCCGGCAGGCCGCCCAAGCGACCCCAGGCTGTTGCCGGGTCGCCGCCGAGCCGGACTTCCGCCGCGGCCCGGGCGAGCCGTTCGCCCACCGGGCCGCCCAGCGACAGGCCGACCGCTTCGGCCGCCTCCCTGGGCCCGGCGCCCGCCGCCAGGCACGCCGCCATGAGATCGGCGGCCAGCGGAAGTTGCGCCTCGGCCTCGCCCGCCTCTCCCGCCGGGGCTTGTCCCGGGGCTCCGGCCACAACCCCGGCGTTCTTCCGGCGCCGCCCCCACCGCCACATGCCGTACGCGGCGGCGAGTCCCGCCGCGCACCCGGCCGCTCCGCCGAGGAGGATGAACCCGGCGGCTCCGGCCCCCGCCGCGGGAAGCCAGTCCCGGGCCCTCGGCAGCCGGCCGGCACAGGCCCTGAGCCCCTGCGTCCTCGCGTTCGTGGCGGGTTCGCGCCCGAACAGGGCAGCCGCCCGGCGACGTCCCACCCGCCTCCTGCGGATCCGGACCGCCACGCTCACCGCGCAAGTGGACGCGACGCCCGCAAGAATCACCATCCACAGGCTGTGGATAACATTTGCGCTCACGAAACTCCCCCTTCCGCCGGAGGGCCGGGCCTGCCGCGTTCGCCGCCCCGCCCTTCGGGCGCGCCTGCCGCCGCCCGCACGATCCGCCCGGTCCAGGCGATGCCGGCGCCCTCCAGAAGTCCCCCTAGGAGGAGACAGCCGAGCCCGGCCGGGGTGTGCAGCAGCACTCTCAGCGGCGCGGCTCCCAGCGCACTGCCCATCAGCAGGGCGAGCACGGGCAGCAGGGCCAGCATCACGGCGGTGGACCGCGCCCCCGCCAATTGCGACCGCAGCTCCTCCCGTTGATCCCGCTCGGCGCTCAGCGCGGCCGCCACCCGTTCGAGCCCCGATGCGAGCCCCGCGCCACCGTCCACGGCCACGCGCCAGCAGGCGGCCGCACCGTGCAGCCCCTCGGCCCCGGGGCGTACGGCCACGGCCCGCAGGGCCTCCGGCACATCGCCGCCGAACCTCGCCGCGGCCACAACGGACGCCCACTGCGGACCCAAGTCCCCCGCGGGCACACCGGCCAGCGCCTGGCCGGGCTGCCTGCCCGCCCGCAATTCGCCCGCGACCGTCCCGCACAGCTCGATCACCGCCGCCTCGCGCCGCTCCCGTTCGCCCTGCTCCCGCCGGGCGGCCAGCCACCTCCGTACGAGCGGGACGGCTACGAGCGCCGCCACCAGCGGCAGCAGCGACGCCCCCAACAGGGCCACCCCACCGCCGACCGGAAGGCACATCAGCTCCCGCCGGTCCCGCGCCCACCGGCGCAACCGGCTGCCCCACTCCCTCGCCCAGGCGGGCGGCCACGGCCCGGCGGGCACGGCGGACCCGCCGGCCGCGAACAGCAGCCGCGCACGGCGCAGCTCCCGGCGGGGGCCGGTCGGAGGCCAGGCCGTGAGAGGCCGGGCCATGAACAGCGTGCTCGGTGCGGCGGCGCTCGTGAGCGCGGCCCGCGGCATCGTCCCGGCGGCGGTCACGGCGTCGCCCCGCCCCGCTCGCACAGCCCGGCCAGCCGCGCCCACCCGCGCGCCCGCCGGAAGCCTTCGGCGCCCCAGACGACGGCCGGCACAGTGGTGACGAACCCGGCGGGGTCCCGGTCGAGCACATGCACCTCGGCGACGCGCCGCCGCCCGCCCCGCTCCCGTACGAGATGGATGACGACCGACAGGCCGGCCGCCAGCTGGCTGTGCAGCGCGGCACGGTCGAGGCCGGCCGCCGAGCCCAGCGCTTCGAGCCGGGCGGGCACGTCCGCCGCGGCGTTCGCGTGGACCGTGCCGCAGCCTCCCTCGTGCCCCGTGTTGAGAGCGGCCAGCAGGTCCGTGACCTCCGCTCCGCGGACCTCGCCCACCACCAGCCGGTCCGGCCGCATGCGCAGGGCCTGCCGGACCAGGTCCCGCAGGGTGACCAGTCCCATGCCCTCCTGGTTCGCCGGGCGGGTCTCCAGCCGGACCACGTGCGGGTGATCGGGGCGCAGTTCTGCGGAGTCCTCGGCGAGGACGATCCGCTCGTCCGGCGCGACCAGCCCGAGCAAGGTGGTCAGCAGCGTCGTCTTGCCGCTGCCCGTTCCGCCGCTGATCACGAACGAGAGCCTCGCTTCGAGCACCGCACGCAGCAGCTCGTCCCCGCGCGGCGGCACCGTCCCGGCGGCCATCAGGTCGTCCAGGGTGAAGGCGCGGGGGCGCACGACGCGCAGCGAGAGGCAGGTGGAGCCGACCGCGATCGGGGGCAGCACCGCATGCAGCCGCGTGCCGTCGGGCAGCCGGGCGTCGACCCAGGGGCGGGCGTCGTCCAGCCGGCGTCCGGCGATGGCTGCGAGCCGCTGGGCGAGCCTACGCACGGCCGCGGCATCCGGGAAGACGACGTCCGTCCGCTGCAGGCCGGCGCCCCTGTCGACCCAGACCTGGTCGGGCGCCGTGACGAGGACGTCGGTGACGTCGGGCTCGGCCAGCAGCCGTTCCAGCGGGCCGGCGCCGATCAGCTCGGAGCGCAGCCGGGCCGCGACGCCGAGGATCTCGGCGTCCCCGAGGAGCCGCCCTTCCTGGCGCAGCGCCTCCGCGACCTTGGCGGGTGTGGGTTCGGCGCCGCTCTCGGCGAGCCTCAGCCGCACGGCCTCCAGCAGTCCGGCGCTCATGACGACCCCCGGTGGATGGCTTCGAAGCAGGCCCAGAAGTCGGTGCAGAACCGGGCCAGCGGGCCGCGCTCGCCGCCCGGCGGCCGGCCCGCCGCGAGCGCGGCCGCCAGGCCCGTCTCCGGTGGGAGTTCGCCGGCGAGGGGCAGGCCGAGGAGGCGGGAGACCTGTGCGCCGTCGAGGCCGGGGGCGCGCGGAGCGCGGACGACCACCCGCAGGTCGCCGATGACCGCTCCGACGGTGGCGGCGACGCGGTGCGCCGCGGCCACGGCCCGCAGCTCCGAGGGCACCACCAGCAGGCCCGCATCGAGCTGCGCGGCGGCTTCGAGGGCCGCTTCGTCGAGCCGGCGCGGCAGATCGACGACCACCGCCCCTCCGCGGCGGCGTGCCGCGGCCAGCACGGCCTTCACCGCTTCGGGCGGCACGGCCGTGCAGGAGCTCCGGTCCCAGCTGAGCAGGCGCATCGCGTGGAGCTCGGGCAGGGCTTCCTCCAGCGCCCGGCACGCCACGCGGCCCCGGGAGTCGGCGAAGGCCGGCCAGCGCAGCCCTTCCGCTCGTTCGCCGCCGAGCAGGACGTCGAGGCCGCCGCCCAGCGGATCGCCGTCGATGAGCATGGTGCGCCGCCCGTCGGCGGCGGCGCTGACGGCGAGGGCGCACGCCAGCGTGCTCGCTCCCGCGCCGCCGCACCCGCCGATCACCCCGACGGTGAGGGCGGGCCGCCCGGCGCCTTCGACGGCGTCGGCGATCCGCTCGACGAGCCGGCCCTCGCAGCCGGGCAGCAGCACCACATCCCGCGCGCCGATCTCCACGGCCAGCCGCCACACCGCGTCCTCGCCGCGGTCACGGCCGACGAGCAGGACCGCGTCGCCATGGGCCGCCAGGCGAGTGCCGCGCAGGCGGCGCGCGCAGTCCTCCCCGACCAGGATCAACGGTGGATCGAGGCCGGCGCCGCGGCGCGCGGGGGCGCCGTGTGCCACTTCGGGCACGGCTCCGGCCGCCGCGCACAGGCGCAGCAGGTCGTCGAGCAGCTCCTCGTCCTCGGCGATGATCAGTGGTCCGCGCTGCTGCCCGCCGGCGGCGGGCGGCCATTCGGATGCGCTGGATCCGGCCACGGCGTCCTCCCCGTCTCAACTGCGCGCTCTCGCATCCGCGGACATCGCGGAAGAGCGCGGGGAATCACCGTGCAGCGAACTGGAAAACAATGTGGATCTTGGTCAAAAACTGTGGACAACTCAGCCGCTGTGAATATCCCGGTCACCTATACCGGTGACTTCCGCAGAGCAGCCCGCCGATTACGCTGCGTAGCGTGTATGAAGGGAGGGAGGCAGCCGCCGTCGGGTGGCGCGGGAGGGAGGAATGCCGGGTGAGGACCCGAAAAATGCATCCGGACATGCGACGACCCCCGCCGGGGGGGAGAGCGGGGGTCGTCCCCACGGCCGACTCGGGGGGGGAGGAGTCGGACCGGGTTAGACACGGTCGCGAACGATCCGTGACTTCCATGGTGTACCCGAGAGCCTTCTCAGGCAAACCCACACGCCTCAGCTTACGCCGAATGGAGGGCGCCTATGCTCGGCATCGTGGAAAACCACTCGCTGCCCCGGACAGCCGCGTTCTTTGATCTGGACAAGACGGTCATTGCGAAGTCGAGCACGCTCACCTTCAGCAAGTCGTTCTACCAAGGTGGCTTGATCAACCGGCGTGCCGTGCTGCGCACCGCGTACGCACAGTTCGTCTTCCTCGCCGGCGGAGCCGATCACGATCAGATGGAGCGGATGCGCGAGTATCTCTCGGCGCTCTGCAGGGGCTGGAACGTCCAGCAGGTCCGCGAGATCGTCGCCGAGACCCTGCACGAACTCATCGACCCGATCATTTACGACGAAGCCGCCTCCCTCATCGAAGCACACCACACCGCCGGGCGCGACGTGGTGATTGTCAGCACCTCGGGCGCCGAGGTCGTCGAGCCCATCGGCGAACTGCTGGGCGCGGACCGCGTGGTGGCCACCCGCATGGTCGTGGAGGACGGCGCCTTCACCGGCGAAGTCGAGTACTACGCCTACGGGCCCACCAAGGCCGAAGCCATCAAGGAGCTCGCCGAGTCGGAGGGGTACGACCTCTCCCGGTGTTACGCCTACAGCGACTCCGTCACCGACATCCCCATGCTCGAAACCGTCGGCCACCCGCACGCGGTCAACCCCGACCGGGCGCTGCGCCGGGAAGCGGCCGCCCGCGACTGGCCGGTGCTTTCCTTCAACCGCCCCGTCCGGCTCAAGCAGCGGGTGCCGGCGCTGTCGATGCCCTCGCGCCCCGCCCTTGTCGCCGCGGCGGCGGTCGGCGCGGCCGCCGCGACCGCGGGCCTGGTCTGGCTCGCCGGGCGGCGCCGGGAGCCGGGCACCCGCATTGCCCCGCTTTAGGGCTAAATACAAAGAACTGCGGCCTGACCTTCCGCTTCAGCGGCGACAGGAGTAGAAAGGACTTAACGGCCCGCGAGACCAGGGACATCCGGGAGGACGCCCTTCACGCACCACGGCCCCACGGACCGACGCATGAACGCCGGGCACCCACGCGACGCCGACCCGTCGATTACGGGCCAGCCGCACCAGGTGAGGGCAAAGTCCCCGGCCTGATGGGCAAATATCGTGCACGCATGGTAACCCGGCGAACATGCCAGCGGCGGTACCGGAGTTGACCGGTGCCGCCGCAACCACGTCCGGCGTCTTCTCCGCCCCGGACCCCCGCAGCGGCCGGTGACCGCCGCGGGAAGCCCGTGGACTCAGGCGGCTCCGCGCTGGAGCGCCTCGCACACGGCGGTGCTCTCCCGTACGCCCAGCTCGACCGCGCGGCCGCAATGGGCGATCCAGGCTCCGACGCCCTCCGGCGTGCCCGACGCATAGCCGTCGAGCGCAGCCAGATAGGCCTCCGCACCCAGCTCGGCATGGCCGACCTCGGCCGGGCAGATCGACTTGGGGTCGAGCCCGCTGCCCACCAGCACGATCCGTTCCGCGGCCCGCGCGACCAGGCCGTTGTACGAGCCGAAGGGGCGCAGGGCGAGCAGTTCGCCGTGCACCACGGCCGCCGTCACCAGCGCGGGCGCCTCCGTCCCCGCGAGGAGCAGCCCCGCCAGGCCCTCAAGGCGCCCGGCCACCTCCGACGCGCTGGGCACCGCCAGCCGGACCAGCGGCTCGTCGACGGGCTCCCCCTCCAGCCGGGGGCGGCCGACCGTCTCGTCCGGCCGCGTCCCGCCCGCCGCCACCAGGTGCAGCCTGGCCAGCACGCGCAACGGCGACTGCCGCCACACGCTCAGCAGCTGCCCCGCCTCGGCGGTCAGCCGCAGGGCGGCGCCCACCGCCCGCGCCTCCGTCTCGACGCCGAAGTCGGTGCGGCGGCGCACCTCTTCGAGCGCCCAGTCGGCACCGGACAGCGCGGCCGAGCCGCGCGCGCCGCGCAGTGCGGCCTCGGAAGTGATCTCGTTGCTGCGGCGGCGCATCACCCGGTGCCCGTAGACACGGTCCACCGCCTTGCGCACGGAGTCCACGGCGTCGGCCACGCCGGGGAGCGAGGCCAGGGCGGAGAGCGGATCGGCAGTCGTACTCATGCGTAAGACAGTACGCACTTCAGGTCTACACCCCTCGAACGAGTGGTCTTCTTCACGCACTGCTCTCACTCCGTGCACCCTCCCACCTACGCTTGGTGAACATGAAGATCGCTTTCGTAGGGAAGGGCGGCAGCGGGAAGACCACGCTGTCCTCACTGTTCATCCGCCACCTCGCCGCGGACCGCGCCCCCGTCGTCGCGGTGGACGCCGACATCAACCAGCACCTCGGCGCGGCACTCGGGCTGGACGAGGAGGAGGCCTCCGCACTGCCCGCGCTGGGCGCTCAGCTCCCCCTGATCAAGAACTACCTGCGCGGCAGCAACCCGCGGATCACCTCCGCGGAGACGATGATCAAGACGACGCCGCCGGGCGAGGGCTCACGCCTGCTGCGGATCGCCGAGGACAACCCGGTCTACGACGCCTGCGCCCGCCCGGTCGAGCTCGACGGCGGGCCCGTGCGGCTGATGGTCACGGGCCCGTTCACCGAGTCCGACCTCGGGGTCGCCTGCTACCACTCCAAGGTCGGGGCCGTCGAGCTGTGCCTCAACCACCTGGTGGACGGCCCCGGGGAGTACGTCGTCGTCGACATGACGGCCGGCAGCGACTCCTTCGCCTCGGGCATGTTCACCCGGTTCGACATGACGTTCCTGGTGGCCGAGCCCACCCGCAAGGGCGTGTCCGTCTACCGCCAGTACAAGGAGTACGCCCGCGACTTCGGCGTCTGCCTCAAGGTCGTGGGAAACAAGGTCCAGGGCCAGGACGACATCGACTTCCTGCGCGACGAGGTCGGCGAGGACCTGCTGGTGACCTTCGGCCACTCCGACTGGGTGCGGGCGATGGAGAAGGGCCGGCCGCCCCGCTTCGGCCTGCTCGAGGAGCACAACCACCGGGCGCTGCGCACCCTGCGCGAGACGGCGGACGGCTCGTACGAGCTGCGGGACTGGCAGCGCTACACCCGCCAGATGGTGCATTTCCACCTGAAGAACGCGGAGAGCTGGGGCAACGCCAAGACGGGCGCCGATCTGGCGGCCCAGGTCGACCCCTCCTTCGTGCTGGACGAGAGCTGGGCCTCTACCCCCCAGCCCGCTTGACGCGCCGGGCGGTGGGGAAGCGCTCCCAGCCGCCCTTGGGGGCCTGTCCGACGTCGAGCCCGCGCAGGGCCGACAGCAGCCTGTCGTCCTGCGCGTCGAGCCAGTCGGCCAGTTGCTTGAAGGACACGCAGCGCACCTCCTCCCTGGTGCAGACGGTCTTGATGACGCTCTCGACCGCCCGCATGTAGGTGCCGCCGTTCCAGGACTCGAAGTGGTCGCCGATGAAGAACGGCGCCCGGTTGCCCCGGTAGGCGCGGCGGAATCCGGCGAGGAGGCCGTCGCGCATCTGCTTCCCCCAGGCTCGGTGCAGGGCGCGGTCGCCCCGGGTCGTGCCGGACTGGTTGGCGAGGAAGTTGTAGTCCATCGACAGGGTCTCGAAGTCCCGGCCGGGCACCGGAATGTCCTGCAGGGGGAAGTCCCAGAGGCCGTTGATCTTGTGGGGCCACACCTGCCGGCCGCCGATGGAGCTCGCGTCGTAGCGGAAGCCCATGGCCCTGGCGGCCCGCACGAGGTTGCGCTGGCCTTCGAGGCAGGGGGCGCGGCCGCCGACGAGCTCCTTCCCGTAGTCGAACGGAAGCGGGTCCTCTTCCTTCAGGCCGGCGTTGGTCTTCCAGTTCCGCACCAGGGACCGCACCTGCCGGATCTCGCTCTTCCACTCCTTGGGCGACCAGGTGCCGACCCCCCGGTCGGGGCCGCAGAAGTGGCCGTTGAAGTGCGTTCCGATCTCGTTCCCGTCCAGCCAGGCGCCACGGAGCTGTGCCACGGTGTCCCTGACGCCCTTGACCGTGTTGAAGCCGATGTCCGAGGCGCCGGGCCGGTGCCGGGGCGGTTTGTAGAGGCGCCGCTTGCCCGCGGGGAGCATGTACACGCCGCTGAGGAAGTAGGTCATCGTCGCGTGGTACTTGCGGCCGACGGCGCGGAAGCGGGAGAAGAGGTGCTGCCCGTCCTCGCCCGAGCCGTCCCAGGAGAAGACGACGAACTGCGGCGGCCTGTGCCCGGGCTGGAGCCGGTCGGGGGTGGGCTGCCCGGGCTGGGGGCCCGTATCGGCGGTGGAACCGTCACCGATGAGGCGGACCGGACGGCCCCCGGCCTCGGGGTCGGCCGCGCCGCGCGGCGTGCCGGGGCCGGCGTCGCCCGAGCCCGAGCAGCCCGCCGAACCCGTCGCCAGCGCAAGGGCCGTGAGGCCGCCCAGCGCCACTTTCCATCCAGCGGCCATCAGCCACCTCTGCCTTCGCTGCCTGCCCGATCCGGCACCTCAACCTCGCATGCCCGACCCCCTAAATCGGTATTACAGACAGATAAAATGACAAATTCACTCAATCGATGGAACCGCGCCTTTATTCGACCTTCCACCCTTCCCTGGACTCTTTACTCTCCATTACGATCCGTTTACCGAGAGTTGAGTTAACCCCCGCCACCGCAGCCGCTCCCGCCGCTGCGCGCCGTGACCACGGCCGCGTCTTCAGCACGTCCGCGCCGCCCGACGAAGACGGGAACGCCCATGCAGCCTCAGTCAGCACCGCCGCACCGCCCGCGGGCAGCCACGGACGGCCCGGCGCCTTCCGACCGGTCCACCTGGCGCCGGGATCTCGCCGCTTCCTTCGTCATCTTCCTCATCGCCGTGCCGCTCTCCCTGGGCATCGCCCTGGCCACCGGAGCGCCGCTCCAGGCCGGGCTGGTGGCGGCGGCGGTCGGCGGCATCGTGGCGGGGCTGCTGGGCGGCGCGCCGTTCCAGGTCAGCGGCGCCGCCACGGGCCTGGTCGTGGTGACGGCCGAGCTGGTCCAGCAGTACGGCTGGCGGGCCACCTGCGCGATCACCGCGCTCGCCGGCCTGACCCAACTGGCCCTGGGCACGGCCCGGGTGGCCCGCGGGGCGCTGGCCGTCAGCCCGGCGATCGTGCACGGCGTGCTCGCAGGCATCGGCGTCACGATCGCCCTCGGCCAGCTCCACGTCGTCCTGGGCGACACCCCGAACAGCTCCGCGCTGGAGAATCTCGCCGCCCTGCCCTCGGAGCTGAGCCATCCGCACCCTTCGGCCCTGCTGGTCGGGGCCGTCACGGCGGCCGTCCTGGTGGGCTGGCCCCGGCTGCCGGGCCGGGCCGGGCGGTGGCTGCGCACGGTCCCCGCCCCGCTGGCCGCCGTGGCCCTCGCCACCGGCGTCAGCACCGGCATGACCGTGCCCCGCGTCTCGCTCCCCCAGTGGCAGCTGCAGGCGCTGCCCGATCTCCCCGACGGACCGGTCCTGGGCGTCTTCGCCGCGGTGCTGACGGTCACGCTCGTGGCGAGCATGGAGTCGCTGCTGTCCGCCGTGGCCGTGGACCGGCTGCGCGCCGAGCACGCGGGCCCGCAGCACGAGCCGGCCGGGCTCGACCGCGAGCTGGCCGGCCAGGGCGCGGCCAATGTGGTGTCCGGGCTCCTCGGCGGCCTGCCGGTCGCCGGCGGCGCGATCCGCGGCTCGGCGAACGTGGCGGCGGGGGCCGCCTCCCGCAAGTCCACCGTGCTGCACGGGCTGTGGGTGCTGCTCTGCGCCGGTCTGCTCACGACGGTCCTGGAGCTGATCCCGCTGGCGGCCCTGGCCGCGCTGGTGATGGTGGTCGGAGTGAAGATGGTGAGCTTCGCGCACATCAAGCACGTACAGCGGCACCGCGAGTTCCCCATGTACGCGTCCACGCTGGGCGCCGTGGTGCTGTTCGGCGTCCTGCAGGGGGTCGTCGTCGGCATCGTAGTCACGGCGTTCCTCTCGCTGCGGCGCCTCGCCCACACGCGCATCACCGTGGACGAGGAGGACGGCAGCCACCTGGTTCGCGTCAGTGGCCAGTTGACGTTCCTGGCGGTCCCCAAGCTGAGCCGGGCGCTCGCCCAGGTACCGCCGGAGGCGCCCGCGGTCGTGGAGCTGGGCGGCTCGTTCATGGACCACACCGCGTACGACACCCTCCAGTCGTGGACGAACGCCCATCGCGCGCGGGGCGGCTGGGTCACGCTGCGGGGCCGCGGCGGGCGGCCGATCGCCGAGCCGGCCAGTACGCACGCCTGCCGCCCCTGGACGCCCTGGCGCAACCACCACTGCACCCGGCCCGCCGCGCCGACCGACACCCTCGCCCCGCAGGGCGGGCAGCAACTGCTCGGCGGCGTCAGCGCGTTCCAGCGCAATACGGCCCCGCTCGTGCGGGCCGAGCTGGCGCGGCTCGCCCGCGAGGGCCAGTGCCCGACGCAGCTCTTCCTGACCTGCGCCGACTCCCGGCTCGTCACCAGCATGATCACTTCCAGCGGCCCGGGCGACCTCTTCACCGTGCGGAACGTCGGCAATCTCATCCCCCCGCCCGCCACGGACGGCTCGTGCGACTCCGTCGGTGCCGCCGTGGAGTACGCCGTGGAGGTGCTGAAGGTCGGCAGCATCACCGTGTGCGGGCACTCGGGGTGCGGGGCGATGCAGGCGCTGCTCGACTCCGAGGGCGGGGAGCCCGGCTCGCCGCAGACCACCCTCACCCGCTGGCTGCGCCACGGCCGCCCGAGCCTGGCCCGGATGCAGCGGATCGGGCGGCTCGGCCGCGGCGAGGTGGCGGTGGCCGACCGGCCCGTGGCCGACGCCCTCGAGCGGCTCGCGCTCGTCAACGTGATGCAGCAGCTCGACCACCTGATGGCCCACGCCTGCGTCGCGCGCCGCGTGGCCGAGGGATCGCTCCAGCTCCACGGCATGTACTTCCATGTGGGCGAGGCCCAGGCCTATGTCCTGGACCCGCCCTCACGCACCTTCACGGCCGTGCGCCCCGAGGTCCTCGACGCCGTCTGAACCCTCTTCTACAGGTCTAAACCATTTTTTATCAACAGCCCTTGTCAGGGTGTGCCCCGGGCTGGTGAGCTATGCCCCGGGACACTACGGGCACCCACGGGCACAGCACGGTCACCCAACGGGCACCCTGAGAAAGGGAGATGTCGTGAGCAACGAGAGCCTGGCCAACCTCCTGAAGGAGGAGCGCCGCTTCGCACCGCCTGCCGCCCTGGCCGCGAGCGCCAATGTCACGGCGGAGGCGTACGAGCAGGCGAAGGCTGACCGGCTGGGCTTCTGGGCCGCGCAGGCCCGCCGCCTGAGCTGGGAGACCGAGCCCACCGAGGTCCTCGACTGGTCGAACCCGCCGTTCGCCAAGTGGTTCGCCGACGGCCGGCTCAACGTCGCGTACAACTGCGTCGACCGCCACGTGGAGAACGGCCTGGGCGACCGCGTCGCCCTGCACTTCGAGGGCGAGCCGGGCGACACCCGCACCATCACCTACGCCGAGCTGCAGCGCGAGGTCTCCAAGGCGGCCCACGCCCTCACCGAGCTGGGCGTGCAGGCGGGCGACCGCGTCGCCATCTACCTGCCGATGATCCCCGAGGCCGTCGTGGCGATGCTCGCCTGCGCCCGGATCGGCGCGCCGCACTCGCTGGTCTTCGGCGGCTTCTCCGCCGACGCCCTCGCCACGCGCATCAACGACGCCGACGCCCGCGTCGTCATCACCGCCGACGGCGGCTACCGCCGCGGCAAGCCCTCCGCCCTGAAGCCCGCCGTGGACGAGGCCCTCACCCGCCCCGGCACGGAGAACGTCCGCAGCGTCCTCGTCGTCCGGCGCACGGGCCAGGAGGGCATCGGCTGGACCGAGGGCCGCGACGTGTGGTGGCACGAGCTCGTCGAGCGCCAGCCCGAGGAGCACACGCCGCAGGCGTTCGACGCCGAGCACCCGCTCTTCATCCTCTACACCTCGGGCACCACGGGGAAGCCGAAGGGCATCCTGCACACCACGGGCGGCTATCTCACCCAGGTGTCGTACACCCACCACGCCGTCTTCGACCTCAAGCCCGAGTCGGACGTGTTCTGGTGCACCGCCGACGTCGGCTGGGTCACCGGCCACTCGTACATCGTCTACGGCCCCCTGAGCAACGGCGCCACCGAAGTGCTCTACGAGGGCACGCCCGACAGCCCCCACCAGGGCCGCTGGTGGGAGATCGTGCAGAAGTACGGCGTCACGATCCTCTACACCGCGCCGACCGCGATCCGCGCCGCCATGAAGTGGGGCGACGACATCCCGGCCAAGTTCGACCTGAGCAGCCTGCGCGTCCTCGGCTCGGTCGGCGAGCCCATCAACCCCGAGGCCTGGGTCTGGTACCGCAAGCACATCGGCGGCGACCGCACCCCCGTGGTCGACACCTGGTGGCAGACCGAGACGGGCGGCATCATGATCAGCCCGCTGCCCGGGGTCACCGAGACCAAGCCCGGCTCCGCCCAGGTCCCGCTGCCCGGCATCGCGGCCACCGTCGTGGACGACGAGGCCCGCGAGGTGCCCGACGGCTCCGGCGGCTACCTCGTCCTCACCGAGCCCTGGCCGTCGATGCTCCGCACCATCTGGGGCGACGACCAGCGCTACCTCGACACCTACTGGTCCCGCTTCGAGGGCAAGTACTTCGCGGGCGACGGCGCCAAGAAGGACGACGACGGCGACATCTGGCTGCTCGGCCGGGTGGACGACGTCATGCTCGTCTCCGGCCACAACATCTCCACCACCGAGGTCGAGTCCGCCCTCGTCTCGCACCCGAAGGTCGCCGAGGCGGCGGTCGTCGGCGCGACCGACCCGCAGACCACCCAGGCGATCTGCGCCTTCGTCATCCTGCGCGGCGGCGCCGACGCCGAGGAGGAGGGCCTGGTCGAGGAGCTGCGGGCGCACGTCGGCAAGCAGCTCGGCCCGATCGCCAAGCCCAAGCGGATCCTCCCGGTGGCCGAGCTGCCCAAGACCCGCTCCGGCAAGATCATGCGCCGCCTCCTGCGCGACGTCGCCGAGCACCGCACCCTCGGCGACGTCACCACCCTGACCGACTCCTCGGTCATGGACCTCATCCAGTCCCAGCTCCCCGCGGCCTCCAGCGAGGACTGACCGCAGGGACCTCGATCCCCAGGAAGGGCGCCCGGCTGCTGCCGGGCGCCCTTCCGCTCGTTCCGCTTCACTCGTTCCGGTTAAGGTGAGTAGTGGTCGCGTAAAAATCGTGACAAGAATCAGAGGCGCGCCGGGAAGTCTGGTCGGCACACAGCACACGTGTATCCGCACCCAGGAGGTCCCCCGCCGTGGCCGCGCCCAAGAACCGCCGCTCCGTATTCCTCGGCCGGCTGCCGCTGCCCGAGCGGAACTTCCTCGCCGACGCCCTGCGCACCGAGACCGTCGGCGGCGTGCTCCTGCTCGTCGCCGCCGTCGCCGCGCTGATCTGGGCGAACACTCCCCTGCGCGACAGCTACGAGGCCGTGCGCGACTTCCACTTCGGCCCGGGCTCGCTGGGGCTGAACCTCTCCGTGCAGCACTGGGCGGCCGACGGCCTGCTCGCCGTCTTCTTCTTCGTCGCGGGCATCGAGCTCAAGCGCGAGCTGGTCGCCGGCGAGCTGCGCGACCCCAAGGCGGCGCTGCTGCCCGTCATCGCCGCGATCTGCGGCATGGCCGTGCCCGCGCTCGTCTACTTCACCGTCGTGACGAGCGGCAACGGCTCGACGGCCGGCTGGGCGGTGCCCACCGCCACCGACATCGCCTTCGCCCTGGCCGTCCTGGCCGTCATCGGCACGGCGCTGCCGTCGGCGCTGCGCGCGTTCCTGCTCACCCTGGCCGTCGTCGACGACCTGTTCGCGATCCTGATCATCGCGGTCTTCTTCACCCAGAAACTGAACTTCGCCGCCCTGGGCTTCGCCGTGCTGGGCCTGGCCGTCTTCTGGCTCCTGCTCCGCAAGGGCGTCCGCGGCTGGTACGTCTACGTGCCGCTGGCCGTCGTCAACTGGGCGCTGATGTACAACAGCGGCGTCCACGCGACCATCGCGGGCGTGGCCATGGGCCTGATGCTGCGCTGCCACCGTCACGAGGGCGAGCGGCACTCTCCCGGGGAGCACATCGAGCACCTGGTGCGCCCCCTTTCGGCGGGGCTGGCGGTGCCGCTCTTCGCCCTGTTCTCGGCGGGTGTGGTGGTCTCCGGCGGCGCGCTGTCGGACGTCTTCACCAAGCCCGAGACGCTGGGCGTCGTCCTGGGCCTGGTCGTGGGCAAGACGATCGGCGTGTTCGGCGGGACGTGGCTCGCCGCCCGGTTCACCCGGGCCGAGCTCAACCCGGACCTGAAGTGGCCCGACGTGTTCGCCGTCGCCTCGCTCGCGGGCATCGGCTTCACGGTGTCCCTGCTCATCGGCGAGCTGGCCTTCGGCACGGACCTGCTGCTGGCGGACGAGGTCAAGGCGGCCGTGCTCGTCGGTTCGCTGATCGCCGCGGTCTGCGCGAGCGCGCTGCTAAAACTCCGCGACAACAAGTACAAGAAACTGTGCGCGGACGAGGACCGCGACGAGGACGCCGACGGCATCCCCGACATCTACGAGCAGGGCAACCCGGACTACCACCTGCGGATGGCGGCGATCCTCGAAGCGAAGGCCGCCGAGCACCGCAGGCTGGCCGAACTCGTCGCCAGGGACACCACCCGGGACGATGGTCCGGCATGATCTGAGAGGCTTTACATCCGCCGAAAGCCCGCGGATGACGTGGCGACGAAGATGAGGGAGCAGCCGATGAGCGCAGCCGACGACGGTGCGAACGGTGCGAACCGCACTCTCGGCCAGCTGGTGGCTACGGCCACCACCGAGCTGTCCGCGCTGGTGCACGACGAGATCGCACTGGCCAAGGCCGAGCTGCGGCAGGACGTCAAGCGCGTCGGCATCGGCGGCGGCGCGATCGCCGCGGCCGGCACGCTCGCGCTCTTCTCGCTGCCCGTGCTGAGCTTCGCGGCCGCGTACGGCATCCACAACCTCGGTCTCGGGCTCGCCTGGTCGTTCCTGATCGTCGGCGGTGCGTTCCTGCTGATCGCGGCGCTGCTCGGGCTGCTGGCGGTGGCCAAGTTCAAGAAGGTCAGCAAGCCCGAGAAGAGCATCGCATCGGCGAAGCAGACGGCGGCCGTGCTGGGCACCGTCAAGCCGCACCCGCGTCCGCTGACAGACACGAGCCCCGCGGACGCATCTGTGACACGCTCGACCGTATGACGGTGCCCGATACCTCCGCAGCGACTTCGTCACCCGATCCCCTCGTTCCGGCGGCCGCGCCGGGACCGGCCCCGACGGGCGTCCCGGGCGGCTCCGCCGCGTCGGTCGTCCGGCCCGAGGGGCCCTGGGTCCACCGGGACGTCGCGGCGAACGGCGCGCGGTTCCACATCGCCGAGATGGGCGACGGGCCGCTGGTCCTGCTGCTACACGGCTTCCCGCAGTTCTGGTGGACGTGGCGGCACCAGCTGCCGGCGCTCGCCGGGGCGGGGTTCCGGGCGGTGGCCATGGATCTGCGCGGGGTGGGCGGCAGCGACCGCACGCCGCGGGGCTACGACCCGGCCAACCTCGCTCTCGACATCACCGGCGTGATCCGTTCCCTGGGCGAGCCGGACGCCGCCCTGGTCGGCCACGACCTCGGCGGCTACCTGGCGTGGACGGCGGCCGTGATGCGGCCCAAGCTGGTGCGCAGGCTCGCGGTCTCCTCCATGCCGCACCCGCGCCGCTGGCGTTCGGCGATGCTCGCCGACCCCCGGCAGACCTCGGCGAGCAGCCACATCTGGGGGTTCCAGCGGCCGTGGATCCCGGAACGCCGGCTGGTCGCCGACGACGCCGCGCTGGCCGGGCGGCTGGTGCGCGAGTGGTCGGGGCCGCGGCAGCCGGACGACGAGGCCGTGGAGACCTACCGCCGGGCGATGTCGATCCCGTCGACGGCGCACTGCTCGATCGAGCCGTACCGCTGGATGGTGCGGTCGATGGCACGGCCGGACGGCATCCAGTTCAACCGGCGCATGAAGCGGCCCGTGCGGGTGCCCACGCTGCACCTGCACGGATCCCTCGATCCGGTGATGCGCACGCGCAGCGCCGCGGGCTCCGGGGAGTACGTGGAGGCGCCGTACCGCTGGCGGCTCTTCGACGGGCTCGGGCACTTCCCGCATGAGGAGGATCCGGTGGCGTTCTCGACGGAGCTGATCAACTGGCTCAAGGATCCGGAACCCGACCGCTAGACGCACGCACCGACCTGCTGGGGGTCCGGGGGTTATCCCCCGGGAGATGCAGCCCGCATGAGGAGGATCCGGCGGCTTTCTCGACCGAGCTGATCAGCTGGCTGAAGGATCCGGAACCGGACCGCTAGGGCTGGCCGAAAGCGTACGGGCCGGGCAGGCGGCGGATGGGCCACTCTCCGTAAAGCGAAGGGGAACGTCCGTTCTTCGAACGGCCAATTGCCCGGCGCATAGGCCGATTGAGGGACCCCCGAGCGATTACCGACCTTTCGGTCCGGGCACAGAGCACGGTATGGGCTGGACGCACGACTACCGTGACGTGACTCAGGAGCGGGGCGCCGAGGGCGACGCCGCGCTGATCGTGAGCGAGATGCCGGAGAGGGCCGTGAGGGGCGAGCACCGGCCATCCGCCGGGCACGATCCGCGCATCGGCATTCCGCGCATCATCCGGCGCCGCGCCCGCTGGGTGTCGGCGCGGCTGCGCCATCACCCGCGCGGCCGCTGACCCGCCGGGCCGCTGACCCGCCCGGCACGAGTCTCCGGCCGCCGCTCCGTGCAGCGGCCGGAAAGACCCCGGGCCCCGGCAAGCCCCTGGAAGGGCCCGCGGAAGGGCTCAGAGGGCGCAGCCCTGGGTGTTGACCCGCTCGGTCGCCCGGCGGCCGCTGGTGGCGTCACCGCGCACCTCGTCGGCGGTCAGGGCGTAGCCGGTCTCGGCGTCGTCGAGGGACTTGGCGAAGACCACTCCGTAGACCCGGCCGTCCGGCGTGAGCAGGGGCCCGCCGGAGTTGCCCTGGCGGACGATCGTGTAGAGCGAGTAGACGTCGCGGCGGACGTTGCCGCGGCGGTAGATGTCCGGGCCGTTCGCCTGGACGCGGCTGCGGACCCGCGCGGCGCGCACGTCGTAGGAGCCGTTCTCCGGGAAGCCGGCCACGATGGCGCCCTTGCCGCTCTCCGCGTCGGCCTCGGCGAACCGCAGCTCGGGGGCTTCCAGGTCCGGCACCTCCAGCACGGCGATGTCGCGCTTCCAGTCGTAGAGGACGACCTTCGCCTCGTACTGCCTGCCCTGCCCGCCGACCTGGACGGTCGGCTCGTCGACGCCGCCGACGACGTGGGCGTTGGTCATCACCCGCTGCGGGGCGAAGACGAAGCCGGTGCCCTCCAGGACCTTGCCGCAGCTGGGTGCGGTGCCGACGACCTTGACGATGCTGCGCTGGGCCTCGGTGGCGACGGGGCTGCCCGCGAGCGCGGGGTCGGGCGCGGGCACGTTGGTGATCGGCTCGGTGGAGAAGGGCGCGAAGACCTGCGGGAAGCCGTTCTGCGCGAGGACCGTGCTGAAGTCGGCGAACCAGGTGTTGGCCTGCGGGGGCACGACCCGGGCGACGCCGAGCAGCACCTTGGAGTTGCGGACCTCCTTGCCGAGCGTCGGCAAGGAGGTGCCGGCGAGGGCAGAGCCGATCAGCCAGGCCACCAGCAGCATCGCCAGGACGTTGACGAGCGCGCCGCCCGTGGCGTCCAGGGCGCGGGCCGGGGACCAGGTGATGTGCCGGCGGAGCTTGTTGCCCAGGTGGGTGGTGGCGGCCTGGCCCACGGAGGCGCACACGATGACGATGACGACGGCCGCTATCGCGGCGGCCATGCCGGGGTCGGCGTCTCCGGTGGCGCTGTCCCAGATGACGGGCAGGAGGTACACCGCTACGAGGCCGCCGCCGATGAATCCGATCACCGACAGCACGCCCACCACGAAGCCCTGGCGGTAGCCGACGACGGCGAACCACACGGCGGCGACCAGCAGCACGATGTCCAGCACGTTCACCGGGTATGCCTCGCAATGATGTCGTCTGCGGTGTCGCCGGCCCGGGGGCGGGCGTGGGCCGGGATCACCGTCTCATGCCCGTCAGGCCCGCCGGTCCAGCGGTACCCGGCGATCGCGGTCCCAGGGGCGCTCCCAGCCCGCGTAGTGCAGGATCCGGTCGATCACACCGGCGGTGAAGCCCCACACGAGGGCGTCCTCGACCTTGAAGGCGGGGCCGGTGTGACCGCTCGGGTGTATCGCGGTCGCCCGGTTCTCCGGGTCGGTCAGGTCGGCGACGGGCACGGTGAAGACGCGGGCGGTCTCGCCCTTGTCGACCGGCTCCACGGGGGTGGGCTCGCGCCACCAGCCGAGCACGGGCGTGACGACGAACTTGCTCACGGGGATGTACAGCTGCGGCAGGACGCCGAAGATCTGGACGCCCGCGGGGTCCAGGCCGGTCTCCTCCTCCGCCTCGCGCAGCGCGGCGCGCACGAGGCCGCCGGAGGCGGGGTCGCCGTCCTCCGGGTCGAGGGCGCCGCCGGGGAAGGACGGCTGCCCCGCGTGGGAGCGCAGCGTCCCGGCCCGCTCCAGGAGGAGCAGCTCCGGGCCCTTGGGGCCGTCGCCGAAGAGGACAAGCACGGCGGACTGCCGGCCGCCGGTCTCCGGCGGCAGGAAGCGGCTGAGCTGATGGGGCTCGATCGTCTCCGAGGCGCGCGCCACCGGCTCCAGCCACTCGGGCAGGCCCTCGGCGGTGACCGCGGCCCCTCGGCCGTACGTGCTCGTCATGCGTCGCCTCCCAGCGGCGGGGCCGGCAGGCCCGGATAGTCGGGCGGGGGCTTGAGCCGCTGACCGGGCTTGCCGCCCTTCTCGTACTTGAGGAGCTTCTCGGCCTTCTCGGGATCGGTCTCCCCCTCGCCGTACGAGGGGCAGAGCGGGGCGATCGGGCAGGCGCCGCAGGCGGGCCTGCGGGAGTGGCAGATACGGCGGCCGTGGAAGATCACGCGGTGCGAGAGCATGGTCCACTCGCTCTTGGGGAAGAGCGCGCAGATCTCCGCCTCGACCTTCTCGGGGTCGGTGGCCTCGGTCCACTTCCAGCGCCGCACGAGCCGCCCGAAGTGGGTGTCCACGGTGATCCCCGGCCGGCCGAAGGCATTGCCGAGGACGACGTGGGCGGTCTTGCGGCCGACGCCGGGGAGGGAGACGAGGTCCTCTATGCGGCCGGGGACCTCTCCTCCGAAGCGGTCGCGGATCGCGGTGGACAGGCCGATGAGCGACTTGGCCTTGGCGCGGAAGAAGCCCGTGGGCCGGATGAGCTGCTCCAGCGTCTCGGGGTCGGCCGCCGCCATGTCCTCGGGCGTGGGGTAGGCGGCGAAGAGGGCGGGAGTGGTCTGGTTGACGCGCAGGTCCGTCGTCTGGGCGGAGAGCACCGTGGCGACCAGGAGCTCGAAGGGATTCTCGAAGTCGAGCTCGGGGTGGGCGTAGGGATAGACCTCGGCGAGCTCGCGGTTGATCCGGCGGGCCCGGCGGACGAGGGCGGTGCGGGACTCCGGCCCGGCACCCGCCGCGGCCTTCGGCGTCCGCGCGGCCTTCGCGGCGGGGAGCGCCTTCGCGTCCTGCGCGTCCTTCGCGCCCTTTGCGGAAGATGTTGCTCCGCTTTTCTTTTTGGCCTTGTTCGCGGCTTTCGCCGCCCCCGTGGGCGCGCGTTCGCCCACAGCGGAATTGCGAGGCGGAGTCACCCTTCCGGCCCCCTTGCCCTGTGCTCTCACCGGCGTATTGGACACCCGGCCAGACTAAGGCCCGCCACTGACATCCGGCCCTCGCGCAGAAAAACCACAGCCCAATCGGACCCCTGCCGTAGGGCTTCGGGCGACGATGCGCGACACTTGTGTTTGATCACACAGTTTTACCGACGGGCATCATGGGGACCACGGTCCTCTGTGCATGTCGACAAGGAGAGAACTCGTGGACGACGTTCTGCGGCGCGCCCCGCTTTTCGCGGCGCTCGATGACGAGCAGGCCGCTGAGCTGCGCGCCTCCATGGGCGAGGCCACCCTCGCGAGGGGCGACGCCCTGTTCCACGAAGGGGACCCCGGCGACCGCCTCTACGTGGTGACCGAGGGCAAGGTGAAGCTCCACCGCACCTCCCCCGACGGCCGCGAGAACATGCTGGCCGTCCTGGGCCCCGGTGAGCTCATCGGAGAGCTGTCGCTCTTCGACCCCGGACCGCGCACCGCCACCGCCACCGCCCTCACCGAGGTCAAGCTGCTCGGCCTCGGCCACGGCGACCTGCAGCCCTGGCTCAACGCCCGCCCCGAGGTGGCCACCGCCCTGCTGCGCGCCGTCGCCCGCCGGCTGCGCCGCACCAACGACTCGATGTCGGACCTCGTCTTCTCGGACGTGCCCGGCCGCGTCGCCAAGGCCCTGCTCGACCTGTCGCGCCGCTTCGGCGTGCAGTCCGAGGAAGGCATCCACGTGGTGCACGACCTCACCCAGGAGGAGCTGGCCCAGCTGGTCGGCGCCTCCCGCGAGACGGTCAACAAGGCCCTCGCCGACTTCGCCGGCCGCGGCTGGCTGCGCCTGGAGGCCCGTGCGGTGATCCTCCTCGACGTGGAGCGGCTCGCGAAGCGCTCCCGCTGACGCAAGCCGTGCGGGGCGTGCACGTCGCACGCCCCGGGCGCACGGCGCGACGGGAGCGCCCTCCGGCGCGCCCACGAGCCCGGAAGGCCCCTGCCGTGGACGGCAGGGGCCTTCGGCATGCGTACGCGCTCCGCACGCACAGGCAGCCCACGAGGGCCACGGTCAGCTCACTGGATCAGCCCGTGCTCCCCCAGGTACTCCAGCTGCGCCCGTACGGACAGCTCCGCCGCCGGCCACAGCGACTGGTCGACGTCCGCGTAGACGTGGGCGACCACCTCGGACGCCGAGCGGTAGCCGCTCTCCACGGCGGTCTCCACCTGCGCGAGCCGCTTCGCCCGGTGCACGAGGTAGAAGTCGACGGCGCCGCGCGCGTCGTCGAGGACAGGGCCGTGGCCCGGCAGCACCGTCCTCACGCCCTCGTCCACGGTCAGCGCGCGCAGGCGGCGCAGCGAGTCGAGGTAGTCGCCGAGCCGGCCCTCGGGGTGGGCGACGACCGTCGTGCCGCGGCCCAGCACCGTGTCGCCGGTGAACACCGCCCCGTCGGCGGGCAGGTGGAAGCAGAGCGAGTCGGCGGTGTGGCCGGGCGTGGAGAGCACGTGCAGCTCCAGCCCGCCGGTGGTGACCACGTCACCGACGCCCAGTCCCTCGCCGCCCAGGCGCAGCGCCGGGTCGAGGGCCCGTACGTGCGTGCCGGTCAGCTCGGCGAAGCGGGCCGCACCGCCGGAGTGGTCGGGGTGGCCGTGCGTGAGCAGAGTGAGGGCGATGCGCTTTCCGGCCGCCTCGGCCGTCGAGACGACGGTCTGGAGGTGGGTCTCGTCCAGTGGTCCGGGGTCGATGACGACGGCCAGGTCGGAGTCCGGTTCGGCGACGATCCAGGTGTTGGTGCCGTCGAGCGTCATCGGGGACGGGTTGGGCGCGAGGACGCAGGTCGCGCGGGCGGTCGCGGGGCCGCCGAGGGCCCCTGCGCGAGGCCGGCCGGGGAGCTCGGTCGCGGATGTCATGAGTCGGCCTCCGAAGGTCCCGAGGGTTTCATGGCGACGTGCCGGGTGAATTCGTCGTGTCCGGGCCAGCTCAGCACGATCTCCCCGCCTTCGAGTCGCGCTCTGGCCAGGACGGGGGTGAGATCCCTGTCACGGGCGGCGGCCAGGGCGTCGGCGGCGCTGCCGTACGGGCGCAGCTGGCGCAGCGTGGAGATGGTGGGCGGCATCATCAGCAGCTCGCCGCGGTCGAAGCCGTCGGCGGCCTCGGCGGGGCTGATCCACACGGTCCGGTCCGCTTCCGTGGAGGCGTTGCGGGTGCGCTGTCCTTGGGGAAGGGCGGCGACGAAGAACCAGGTGTCGTAGCGGCGCGGTTCGAACTCGGGCGTGATCCAGCGGGCCCAGCCGCCCAGGAGGTCGCTGCGCAGGAGCAGGCCGCGCCGCACGAGGAAGTCGGCGAACGCCAGCTCGCGGCTGACGAGGGCGGCCCGCTCGGCCTCCCACTCGGGCCCCGTGGTGTCCGCGACGACCGTGCCGGGGGTGGGGCCCGCGAGCAGCACCCCCGCCTCCTCGAAGGTTTCCCGGACGGCGGCGCACACGATGGCCTGGGCGGAGGCCGCGTCGACGCCCAGGCGCCGGGCCCAGTCGGCGGGGGCGGGGCCGGCCCAGGGCACGTCCCGCTCGTCGCGCGGGTCGACGGAGCCGCCCGGATACGCGTACGCGCCTCCGGCGAAGGCCATGGAGGCGCGTCTGCGCAGCATGTGGACGGCGGGGCCGTCGGCTCCGTCGCGCAGCAGCAGGACGGTCGCGGCGCGGCGGGGGCGTACGGGGTCGAGCTCGCCCCGCGTGAGCGCTCTGATCCGGTCCGGCCACTCCGGCGGATACCACTGACCGTTCGAAGTCGACATGGCCGGATGCTATGCGCTCACGGGCGGATGTTCGAGGGGGACGAGGGCCGGTGGGCGGCAGGGCCGGGGGCGGCAGCGCCGACGGCCCGGGCGGGGCTCAGCCCCTGCCCGGCTCCCTGCGGCCCGGGCTCAGGCCCTGGGCTCCGGACGGACTCAGTCCCGGACCTCGACCACGAACTCGACCTCGACCGGCGCGTCCAGCGGCAGCACCGCGACGCCCACGGCCGAACGGGCGTGCACGCCCTTCTCGCCGAGCACCTCGCCCAGCAGCTCGCTGGCGCCGTTGAGGACGCCCGGCTGGCCGGTGAAGTCGGGGGCGGAGGCGACGAAGCCGACGACCTTCACCACGCGGACGATGCGGTCCAGGTCACCGACGACCGACTTGACCGCCGCCAGGGCGTTCAGCGCGCACGTCGCCGCGAGCTCCTTGGCCTGCTCGGGGCTGACCTCGGCGCCGACCTTGCCCGTCACCGGGATGGAGCCCTTGACCATGGGCAGCTGGCCGGCGGTGTAGACGTACGCACCGGAGCGCACGGCCGGCTGGTAGGCGGCGAGCGGCGGCACGACGTCGGGCAGGGTCAGCCCGAGCTCGGCGAGCCGGCTCTCGACGGCGCTCACGGCTTCGGCCGCTTGAGGTAGGCCACCAGCTGCTCGGGGTTGTTCGGCCCCGGGACGACCTGGACGAGCTCCCAGCCGTCCTCGCCCCAGGTGTCCAGAATCTGCTTGGTCGCGTGCACGAGCAGCGGCACGGTGGCGTATTCCCATTTGGTCATAGGGCCGACTGTAATGCCTCCCGCCGACAACGAATGACCTCATGTCGCCACCTGGCGCCACAAGGGCGTTGCCGACGAATTAGGCTCCGATTCATGAGCAGGCTCCATGTCGTCAGCGGCAAGGGCGGAACCGGCAAGACCACGGTCGCCGCGGCACTCGCGCTTGCCCTCGCCGCCGAGGGCAAGCGCACTCTCCTGGTGGAGGTGGAAGGCCGTCAGGGCATAGCCCAGCTGTTCGAGACGGAAGCGCTGCCGTACGAGGAGCGCAAGATCGCGGTGGCGCCGGGCGGGGGCGAGGTGTTCGCCCTGGCCATCGACGCCGAGCGGGCGCTCCTCGACTACCTGCACATGTTCTACAAGCTCGGCAGCGCGGGCCGGGCGCTGCGGAAGATCGGCGCCATCGATTTTGCGACAACCATCGCACCCGGGCTGCGCGACGTCCTGCTGACCGGCAAGGCCTGCGAGGCGGTCCGCCGCAAGGACCGCACGGGCCGCTTCGCCTACGACCACGTGATCATGGACGCGCCGCCCACCGGTCGCATCACCCGCTTCCTCAACGTGAACGACGAGGTGGCCGGGCTCGCCCGGATCGGCCCGATCCACAACCAGGCGCAGGCCGTCATGCGCGTGCTCAAGTCGCCCGAGACGGCGGTGCACTTCGTGACGCTGCTGGAGGAGATGCCCGTCCAGGAGACGCGCGACGGCGTCGCGGAGCTCCGTGCGGCAGGCCTGCCGGTGGGCGGTGTCGTCATCAACATGGTGCGGCCGGAGATATTGGACGCAGCGGCCGTGGAGGCCGCCGCGAACGGCCGGCGGGCCGCCGTGGCGCAGGCCCTGTCGCACGCCCTGGAGCGCACCGGATTCGGGGGCGCGCGCAACCCCGGCCTCGCCGAGCAGCTCGTCGATCCGCTGCTGACCGAGGCTCGCGAGCACACCGAGCGGCTCGCCCTGGAGGGTCGCGGCCGCGCGGGCATAGCGGAGCTCGGCCTGCCCACGTACGAACTGGAACTGCTCGGCGACGGCGTTGACCTCGCGGGTCTCTACCGCATGGCGCGCGAACTGCGGAAGCAAGGAGTGGCGCGTTGACAGCAGAGTCGACGGCGGGAGTGCCGGCCCAGCGGAAGGGTCTCGATGCCGCTTCCCGGCCGAAGGGGCCCGACACCGGCCCCCAGTGGAAGGGGCTCGACGGCGCCTCTCGGCGTCAGGGCCTCGACAGCGCTTCCGTCCTCGCCATCGACCCCGTCCTGGACAACCCGCGCACCCGCATCGTGGTGTGCTGCGGCTCCGGCGGCGTCGGCAAGACGACGACCGCGGCGGCCCTCGGCGTGCGGGCGGCGGAGCGCGGCCGGAAGGTCGTCGTCCTGACGATCGACCCGGCGCGCAGGCTGGCGCAGTCGATGGGCATCGAGGAGCTCGACAACGTGCCCCGCCGGGTGCCCGGCATCGACTCGTCCGCCGGTGGCGAGCTGCACGCCATGATGCTCGACATGAAGCGGACCTTCGACGAGATCGTGGAGGCGCACTCCGACAAAGAGCGCGCCCGGGCGATCCTGGAGAACCCCTTCTACCAGTCCCTGTCGGCCGGCTTCGCCGGCACGCAGGAGTACATGGCCATGGAGAAGCTCGGCCAGCTCCGCTCCCGCGACGACTGGGACCTGATCGTCGTGGACACCCCGCCGAGCCGCTCCGCGCTCGACTTCCTGGACGCCCCCGGGCGGCTGGGGTCGTTCCTGGACGGCAAGCTGATCAAGCTGCTGGTCGCGCCGGCGAAGCTCGGCGGGCGGGCCGGGATGAAGTTCCTGGGCGTCGGCATGTCCGTGATGAGCGGACCGCTGAACAAGCTGATGGGGGCCCAGCTCCTGCGGGACGTCCAGACGTTCGTGGCCGCCATGGACACCATGTTCGGCGGATTCCGCACCCGCGCGGATGCCACGTACCGGCTGCTGCAGGCCCCCGGGACGGCCTTCCTCGTCGTCGCGGCGCCCGAGCGGGACGCGCTGCGGGAGGCGGCGTACTTCGTGGAACGGCTGGCCGCGGAGCGCATGCCGCTGGCGGGGCTCGTGCTCAACCGGGTGCACGGAAGCGCGGCCGACCAGCTGACGGCGGAGCGGGCGCTGGCCGCGGCGGAGGCTCTCTCCGAGGGGCTCACGGGTGCGTCGGCGGACGCTCCGGAGGCGACCCCGGCAGGAACATCGGAAAATCTTGCTGCCGACGGCATTGTGGATCGTGACAGCGGGCAAGCTGGGTCACGTACCGCCCGCGTCGCAGGCACCGACGCTCCCACAGCCCCGTCTTCTCCGTCCTCTCCCGAGAGCGGCCTCCCCCAGCCGGCATCTTCGGGAGAACCGAGCGACGCACCGGAGAGCGGCGTTGCGGAAAGCGGTGCATCGGAAAGCGGTGCTGCGGAGGGTGGCACTTCGACAGGTGGCACTTCGGAGAGCGATGTAAGCGACGCATCGGAGACCGACGCGTCCAGGACGGCAGCCGG
This sequence comes from Streptosporangium nondiastaticum, assembly GCF_003011965.1. Taxonomy (GTDB): domain Bacteria; phylum Actinomycetota; class Actinomycetes; order Streptomycetales; family Streptomycetaceae; genus Streptomyces; species Streptomyces nondiastaticus. The sequence continues at coordinate 32,708 of NZ_PXWG01000005.1, read as the reverse complement.
CCTGCTGCGACTGCACGCCGAGCGCATGCAGGTGCTCGACCGTGAGCGCCGCACGCGCGACCGCTTCACCTCTCTGCACCCGGAGGTGGCGGTGGCGGAAGTGGCCGCCCTGCCCGGCGATGTGCACGACCTGGCGGGACTGCGGGAGATCGGCGAGCGCCTCGCCGCCCAGCCCACTGCCACCGCCCCGGTGGACGCCCCGGCCCCTGCGAGCGCCGACGCGGAGTAGCGGAGTGGTGGTCCTGCCCCGGCCCTACCCGACCGCCGCGTACTCGCCGTACTCCTCGTCGCCCAGCGGCAGGATCCCCGCCCCGCGCTCGTATTCCGTACGGGCGGTCTCCAGGAGCCTGCGCCACGAGGTGACGGTCGGCCGGCGCCGCAGCAGCGCCCTGCGCTCGCGCTCGGTCATCCCGCCCCACACGCCGAACTCGACGCGATTGTCCAGCGCATCGGCCAGACACTCCGTGCGCACCGGGCACCCGGTGCATACCGCCTTGGCCCTGTTCTGTGCAGCGCCCTGAACGAACAGTTCATCCGGATCGGTAGTGCGGCAGGCGGCCTGCGCACTCCAGTCGGTTACCCAGCCCATGCTGGCGCCGTCCTCTCCCGAATCGGGGCTCCCCCACGGCGGCAGCGGCATATTCACCGTTGCCAGTTGAGGACGTTACGGAAGGCAGGCAGGGGGCAACACCCCCTTCGGGCCCAATCTTGGATGGCCCGAACGGACTATGCGTACGCGGCAGATCACCCAACGGAGTGAGCGGACGACATTGCCGACCAATCCGCCATATCGGGGCAGGTCACCCGGGTTACAAGACCCAGAAAGTGACACGGACGGCAATACGGACACATCTCATCACCCACAAGAGTGAGGGCAGAGATGATGCTGAATCACACCGCAGTGACTGGCGTGAAACAGCGTAGGCGAACACACGGGCGTCTGTCCGCCGAATGAGAACGTAGGCTTCCCTCCATGGGTAAGAAGCGCTCGGGCGAGGGGTCCAACAGGACCCGGATGGCCGCCAAGTTCCTAGGTGTCAGCGTGCTCTCCGGTGCGGTTCTGGCGGGCCTGGCCCTGCCTGCCGTCGGGGCCTTCGGACTGGTGGCCAAGGGGTCCGTCGAGGGGTTCGACGAGATCCCGGCCAGCATGAAGACCCCGCCACTCAGCCAGCGCACCACAATCCTGGACGCCGAGGGCGGCGAAATAGCCAAGGTCTACTCGCGGGACCGTACGGTCGTACCGCTGAACGAGATCTCCCCGTACATGCGGAAGGCGATCGTCGCCATCGAGGACGCGCGCTTCTACGAGCACGGCGCGATCGACCTCAAGGGCGTGCTCCGCGCGGTCAACAAGAACGCCCAGTCCGGCGGCGTCTCCGAGGGCGCCTCCACCCTCACCCAGCAGTACATCAAGAACATCTTCGTCGAGGAGGCCGGCGACGACCCCGACAAGGTCGCCGTCGCCACCCAGCAGACCCTCGGCCGCAAGGTCAAGGAGCTGAAGTACGCCATTCAGGTGGAGAAGGAGCTCGGCAAGGACCGGATCCTCAACAACTACCTGAACATCACCTTCTTCGGGCAGCAGTCCTACGGCGTCGAGGCCGCCTCCCAGCGCTACTTCAGCAAGCGCGCCAAGGACCTCACCCTGGCCGAGTCGGCGATGCTGGCCGGCATCGTCCAGTCGCCGAGCCGCTACGACCCCGTCAACGCCCCGAACGAGGCCGTCAAGCGCCGCAACACCGTGCTGCAGCGCATGGCCGAGCTCAAGGCCATCACCCCGGAGGAGGCCGCGGCCGCCAAGGCCGAGCCCCTCAAGCTGAAGGTCACCCGGCCCAAGAGCGGCTGCATCACCGCCGTCAGCGGCGCGGGCTTCTTCTGCGACTACGTCCGCGAGGTCTTCCTCAAGGACCCGGTCTTCGGCAAGACCAAGGAGGCGCGGGCCAAGCGCTGGAACGAGGGCGGCATGACGATCCGCACCACCCTCGACCCGCAGACGCAGAAGTCCGTGCAGAAGTCGATCACGGACCACGTCTACCAGTCGGACTCCGTGGCCACCGCGATCTCGATCGTCCAGCCCGGCACCGGCAAGGTGCTCGGCATGGGCCAGTCGCGCCCGTACGGCTTCGGCGACCACCAGACGCAGATCAACCTCTCGGCCGACAAGAACCGGGGCGGGTCGAACTACGGCTTCCAGACCGGCTCCACCTTCAAGCCGATCCTGGCGGCGGCCGCTCTGGAGGAGGGCATCTCGCCCAACAAGTCGTACTCGTCGCCGTACCAGATGCCCTACCCGGACGCCGTGGACACGTGCACCGGCACGTGGAAGAACTCCGGCGGCGAGATGGTCAGCAACGAGAACCGGAGCGAGGCCGGCCCGTACGGGATGCGGGAGGCGACCGCCAAGTCGGTCAACACCTACTTCATCCAGATGATCGGTGACATCGGCACCTGCCCGGTGACGAAGATGGCGGAGAAGCTCGGCCTGAAGCCGGCCTCCGGCGCCGACATGGACCAGGTCCCGTCGATCGCGCTCGGCACGCAGGGCATGTCCCCGCTGACCATGGCCTCCGCCTACGCGGCCTTCGCCAACGGCGGCACGTACTGCACGCCGGTCCTGATCACCTCGGCCACCGGCCCGAACGGCAAGAGCCTGCCCGTGCCGAAGACGAAGTGCTCGCGGGCCATGTCCGAGCAGACCGCCGACACCGTGAACACGCTCCTCAAGGGCGTCGTCGAGGACGGTACGGGCAAGGAGGCCGGTCTGTCCGGCCGCGACAGCGCCGGCAAGACCGGTACGACGGACGGCCGCAAGGCCGCCTGGTTCGTCGGCTACACGCCCAACATGGCCGGTGCGGTCTGGGTCGGCGGCCCGGGCAAGGACGTCGAGATGGAGAACATCACCATCGGCGGCCAGTACCACGACAAGGTCTACGGCGGCGACACTCCCGGCCCGATCTGGCGCGACGCGATGGCCGGCGCCCTGGAGGGCAAGGAGGCCCCGAGCTTCGACACGGTGGCGGTCGGCGGCGGCGAGCGCGGTGACGCCGGCAAGGGCGACACCGACAAGGACGGCACGGCCGGCAACGGGCGCGGCAGGAACAAGCCGGGCAACGGCGGCAACAAGCCGGGCGGCAACAAGCCCGGTGGGGGCGCCGGCGGGCGTCACAACCAGCCGGGGCAGGGCCAGGACGGCGGCCGCTGAGGCGGCTGACGCACGCATACGAGAGACGCACACATACGAGAAGGGGCGCCCGGACCGTTTCGGTCCGGGCGCCCCTTTGCTTCTATGCGCCGGTGCTTCTATGCGCCGGTGATCAGCCGGCGAGGAGCCGCTTGACCTCCGCGGCGACGCGGCTGCCGTCGGCGCGGCCGGCGACCTTGGGGTTCACGATCTTCATGACGGCGCCCATGGCCTTCGGCCCCTCGGCGCCGCCGGCCTTGGCCTCGGCCACCGCCTCGCCGACGATCGCGGCAAGCTCCTCGTCCGACAGCTGCTTCGGCAGGTACGTGGCGAGGACCTCGCCCTCCGCGCGCTCCCGCTCGGCCTGGTCGGCACGGCCGCCCTTGTCGAACGCGTCCGCGGCCTCACGGCGCTTCTTCGCCTCGCGGGTGATCACCTTCAGCACCTCGTCGTCGGAGAGCTCACGGGCGGACTTGCCCGCGGTCTCCTCGTAGGCGATGGCGGAGAGGGTGAGCCGGAGGGTGGAGGAGCGCAGCTCGTCACGCGCCTTGATGGCGGTGGTGAGGTCGTCGTGCAGCTTGGCCTTGAGCGTGGTCATGCCGCAATCTTCGCATTGGGCGACGGATGTCGCGCCGCATTAAGCCGACGGGGCGGGCGGACCGGCCGGGCGGGGCCGACGGAGGATGCGAGGCAGGGCCGGCGGAGGACGCGGGGCAGGGCCGGCCCGGGATGAACGACAGCTCCCGGAACCCCCCGGTTGTCCACAGCCCGTGACGGGCAAGTCCCCATGGTCTGCGACCATGTACCCCATGCGCGCTCGATACGGAGTACCCCTGGGAATCGCGGCAGTCGGCGCTGCCGGACTCGCCTACGCCGCCGGCTTCGAGGTCCGGTCCTTCCGGCTGCGGCGGGTGACCGTTCCCGTGCTGCCGGCCGGTATGCGGCCGCTGCGGGTGCTCCAGGTCTCCGACATCCACATGGTCTCCGGGCAGCGCAAGAAGCAGCGCTGGCTGCAGTCGCTCGCGGGCCTCCGCCCGGACTTCGTGATCAACACGGGGGACAACCTCTCCGACACGGAGGGCGTGCCCGAGACACTCGACGCGCTGGGCCCGCTGATGGAGTTCCCGGGCGCCTACGTCTTCGGTTCGAACGACTACTACGGCCCCAAGCTGCGCAACCCCGGCCGCTATCTGGTGGAGCGGATCAGCGGCCGGCACGGCCTCAACGGCAACGCCCCGGCGGTCGACGTGCCCCGCAACCCGTGGGAGGAGCTGCGCGACGGCTTCGACGCGGCGGGCTGGGTCAACCTGACCAACACCCGCGGGGACCTCAAGGTCGCGGGCTACGACATCGCCCTCACCGGCCTCGACGACCCGCACATCAAGCGCGACCGGTACGCGGAGGTCACCGGCGGTCCCCGTGAGGACGCGGACTTCTCCATGGCGGTCGTCCACGCCCCGTACCTCCGGGTCCTCGACGCCTTCACCGCCGACCGCTACCCGCTGATCCTCGCCGGGCACACGCACGGCGGCCAGCTGTGCATCCCCTTCTACGGGGCGCTGGTCACCAACTGCGACATCGACACCGACCGGGTCAAGGGCCTGTCGACCCACAAGGCCGGCGGCCACCGCTCCTACCTGCACGTTTCCGCAGGCTGCGGCACGAACCGCTACACCCCCGTCCGCTTCGCCTGCCCCCCGGAGGCCACCCTCCTCACTCTCGTCCCCCGCGACTGAGCCGCGCGACGGGCCGGGGAGGTTTCCGGAGCTCGCCCGTACGGTGGAGGGATGATCGACCCAACCCCCTCCACCACCCGGCGCGGCACGACCGACGCGGCGGGCGTTCCCGCTTCCGCGGTCGTCCCGGCCGGCCGCCGCCCCTTCGCGGCGGCCTTCCGCGCGCTCGTGGCCCTGGCCGCGCTCACCGGCATCGTCCTGGACACGATCGACTCGGACGACCTGGGCAGGCTCTTCAGCTACTTCACGATCCAGTCCAACATCCTGGTGGCGATCACCTTCGCCTGGGCCGCCCACCGCGCCTGGACCGCGCGCCCGGCCCTCTCCCCGCGGATCACGGGCGCCGTGCTGCTCTACATCTCGATCACGGGCCTGGTCTTCCACTTCGTGCTCTCGAACGACTCCAGCGGGTTCGCCATGACCAGCGAGCGCACGCCCCTGGAGTCGATCGCCAACCAGCTCCTCCACACCGTGACCCCGCTCACGGCCGCCCTCGACTGGCTCCTGCTCACGGCGCCCGGCGGCTTCCTCCTGCGCCACGCCGCGCAGTGGCTGGTCTACCCCCTCCTCTACCTCCCCTTCGCCCTGGTCCGCGGCGCCCTCCTCGACCCCGGCACGGAAGGCCGCTACCCGTACCCCTTCCTGGACGTCGACCTCCACGGCTACGACGGCATCGTCACCAACGCCGTCACCTTCGGCCTGGCCTTCTACGCCCTGGCCCTCACCCTGCTCCTCCTCGACCGCGTACGCCCCCACCTGCACGCCTCCCGAAACCGGATTTCACCTACGGGCTCCGGTCCGCTAAAGTAGAGCTCGTTGCGCCGGAGACCTGAGAAATCAGGGAATCGGAGAACATCGGGGTGTAGCGCAGCTTGGCAGCGCGCTTCGTTCGGGACGAAGAGGTCGTGGGTTCAAATCCCGCCACCCCGACAGGTGAAACACCAGGTCAGAGGCCTGATCCGCGAAAGTGGATCAGGCCTCTTGCTGTTTCGCGTGAATCTCTCGGCACGGCTCCCCCTGTGTGAGCAGCGACACAACGGCGCCCATGGAGGGCGGGGAGCCCGCGACGGCGGTCGGCGTCCCCTTTTGTCCGCGTCTCTTGTCCGTGTCGGCGGCAATGGCTTCGACGGCCGGCCCGGCTGCCTGATCACTGCGGTTGCCGGACGCCCTAGGATCGCAGCGCCCCGGCGGACGGGACGGTCACCGTCCGGGGCAGCCAGTGAAGCAACGGGGAAAGGCTGATCTGAACATGCGACTTACCGGCAAGCGCCGAATAGCCGTCGTCGCCGCGAGCGCCGTGGCGGCGATCGCGGCGACGGCGCAGTTCTCGCCCGGTGCCTTTGGCACTGAGGGCACTGAGGGCTCCGAGGGCGCCGCTACGGAGACCACCGCCGCGGCGTCGGCGAACGAGCCGTCCGGCCAGGCGGATTCCGGCGTCTCCACGACCGACGGGACCGTCTTCGACAACGGTGTGATGTCGCTGGGCGCGGCACCCGTGCACACGAGGGCGGCGGTGGCCGCGGCTCCGCAGGGCGAGGGGTGGAAGCTGGCCAACGGCATGACCAAGTCACTGCCGACCGGCTACACGATCAAGTTCTACGACCAGCAGTCCGTGGACTGGCTGAGCCGCTACGTGAAGGCGTCCGCAGCAGACCTGAAGCGCATCACCAACCTGCCCATCTCCGTCGACACCACCCCCGTGGGCTGGAACTACTCCCGGCCCAAGGGCGAGATCGTCGTCGGGGTGCTCAAGCGCCCGTGCGTGCCGCCGGCGGACAACGGCCAGACCGGCTGGAAGATCGTCCGCGACGGCTCGGGGACCCCCAATCTGAGCTGCGGTCTCATCTCCTCGTCGATCCCGGGCACCGTGACCAGCGGGCACGCCTACATCGACAGCGAGTTCTTCACCAAGGACGGCAAGCCCGCTCCGTCCTGGGGCGAGACGTTCATGCGCAACCACATCAGCCACGAGCTCGGCCACACCATGGGCCTGACGCACGCGGACCGCAGCGCCACGCGCGGCGACTGCGCCACGGGCAAGGACTCCGGCGAGAAGCCGGTGATGTGCACCGCGAACCACGGCTACCAGGACGGCCGCGTGGGCACGTACGTCCAGCAGTTCGACGCGCAGGGCCTGCGCTACCTCGCCGCCGGCGCCGGCGTGGCCGTTCCGCCCCAGGGCAAGGTGACCGGCCTCGGCGGCAAGTGCCTCGACGTCAAGGGCGGGAAGGCGGTCAACGGCACGCAGATCCAGCTCTACACCTGCAACGGGTCCGTGGCGCAGTCCTGGATCCTGGGCAACGACGGTACGTTCCGCGCGCTGGGCAAGTGCCTGGACAACGCCCGCAACGCGAGCACCGACGGCAACAAGATCGAGCTCTTCGACTGCAACGGCGGTGCCTCCCAGCGCTGGTCGGTCAACGCGAAGGGGCAGATCGTGCACGTCGCGTCCGGCAAGGTCCTCGACGTGACCGGCGGCAGCACCGCCAACGGCACCAAGGTCCAGCTGCACGCGGCCAACACGTACAAGCGCCAGCTCTGGACCGCCCCGAAGTAAGACCCGGAGTAAGACTCGAAGTAAGAGTCGACCGTTTCGGGACGGTCCGCGAGCGTCAGGACAGGCCTTAGCCGAGGGCCCCCGCGAAGGGGCGCGGATTGTTCACCGCGTCCGGGACCGGGGCGCCCTTCAGGGCCAGGGACACCGACCTCGCCACCTGGGTGCCCGCCTTCTCCTGGGCCTCCCGGGTCGAGGCGCCCAGGTGCGGGGTGACCACCACGTTGTCCAGGGTCAGGAGGGGGGAGTCCGCGGGCGGCTCGTTCTCGAAGACGTCCAGGGCCGCGCCGGCGATGCGGCCGGTGCGCAGGGCGTCGGTCAGGGCGGCCTCGTCGATGATGCCGCCGCGGGCGACGTTGACGAAGTACGCGGTGGGCTTGGCCTTGCGGAGTTCCCGGTGGCCGATGAGGCCGGTCGTCTCCGGGGTCCGGGGGAGGTGGACCGTCACGAAGTCGGCACGGGTGAGGAGGTCGTCGAGGCCGGTCAGCTCGATGCCGAGGTCCGTGGCGCGATCCCCCACCACGTACGGGTCGTAGGCGATCACCTTCATGCCGAAGGCCGTCAGCCGCTCGGCCACCAGCACGCCGATGCGGCCCAGGCCCACGACGCCGAGCACCTTGCCCGAGAGTTCCACGCCCGTGAAGCGGCTGCGCTCCCAGGAACCCTGCTTCAGGGCGTGGCCGGCCTGCGGGACGTTACGGGCCGCCGCCAGCAGCAGTGCGCAGGTCATCTCCGCGGCGCTGACGATGTTGGCCGTGGGCGTGTTGGCCACGAGGACGCCGGCGCGGGTGGCCGCGGCCACGTCGACGTTGTCGAGGCCGACGCCCGCCCGGCCGATGACCTTGAGGCGCGGCGCGGCATCGATGACCTCGGCGTCGGCGCGGGTGCCGCTGCGGACGAGCAGGGCGTCGGCGTCCCGGACGGCTGCCAGCAGCGCGGCCCGGTCCGTACCGTCGACATGGCGGATCTCAACACCTTCGCCCAGCGCGTCGACCGCCGCGGGCGAGAGTGGGTCGGCTATCAGCACTACCGGGTGCGTCATTTCACTTCTTCCGTTCTACGGTTCTACGGTTCTTCTGTCGGTCGGCTCTTTCGTTCTTTCGCGCTTACGCTCTTCCGCGCTTGCGTCTTTCGTTTCTCTCTTACTGCCACACGACCGCTATCGCTCCCGTCGTCAGGAACACGAGCGCGTGCACCGACAGCACCGTGCGCAGCACCCAGCGCGTGTCGACCGGGCGGCTCGTCGCCGTCTCCACCTCCGCCGGGGCCTGCAGCACCGGCGTCGCCGTGCGGCCCCCCGATGCGGATACGGCTTCCCGCTCCGGCACGACCGCCGCGGCCGCCGGCCCCGGCGCGTTCTCCGCCAGCTGCGCCGCCAGGACGACGCGGGCGCTGGAGGCGCCCGAGGCGAGCGCCGCGCTCACGTTCTGCACCGCCACGAGGTGGCCGGTGGAGTAGCCGAGGGCCTCGGCGGTGTTCGCCTGGCTGGCGGCGAACATCGCGTTGGCACCGGTGTTGGAGCCGGCGAGGAAGCCGCCGATGGCGCCGATCCAGGGCGCGAGCACGAGGTAGGAGGAGCCGATCGAGGCGCAGGCCTCGGCGAGCTCCCGGCTCATGCCGGTCACGGTGAGCAGGGTGCCCAGGGTCAGGAACACGACCGTCGTCAGGGTCACCTGCCACCAGCGGCCGAGCGCCGCGCGAGCGGCCGTGCCCAGCACGGGCTCACCGGCCCCCAGCAGCTTCGGCGTGAGGGCGGCGGTCAGGAGCAGCCAGCCACCGGGGCCGGCGACGACCGTCCACCACCCCTCCTTGACACCCGCCGACTCCAGGATGAGCCGGCTGATCAGGAGGCCGATGACGAGGAACGCGTACGGGGAGAGGGTCCGGCCGATGGGCTCCCGCCGCGTGCCCGCGCCGTCCTGCTCCAGCAGCCGCGAGACGAGCAGCAGGACGACCATGGTGACGAGTCCGCCGAGGACGCCGGCCAGCGGCACGCCGATGAAGGTGTTGACGGCCCAGACGGTGCCCCAGAGGGCGGCAACGGCCAGGACGAGGTCACCGGCCGAGGCCACGGCACGGCGCACGCCGAGCGCGACGATCAGCGCGGCCGATCCGGTGATGAGGAAGACCGGTGCGGAGAGGAAGGCGGAGTCGATGCCCAGTTGCTGGAAATCGACCCCTCCGAGCTCCGCCGCGACCAGACTGCCCGGCGCCAGGGATCCCCAGGGCACCGTGACCAGCCCCAGCAGGCCGACGACGGCGGCCTTCGCCGGTGGCAGGCCCAGTTGGCGCAGGAGGGGGATGGCCACGATGACGCCGATGCCGAAGCCGGTGAGCGATTCGGCGAAAGGCGTCACTCCAAGCATGACGAGCAGCACGGCACGGCTGGGCGAACTGCAGGCGCTGCCTATCCAGTTGCCCAGCCGGGACTGTGCTCCGGTACGCGTCATCAGCTCGCTGAGCAGGATGCCGCCGAAGAGGATCGCGGCCAGTTCGACGATCGTCGGCAGCATGTGCTGTTCCGCGTGCCCGAGTTCGCCGAGCGGGGTGCGGAAGGACGTGGCCGTGATGACGATCGCGGTGGCCAGTGCGGACAGGGCCGCGTAGAGCGCGCGCACGCCGAGGGCGAGGAGTCCCAGCGTGACGAGGATGGGGAGGGTTGCGAGAGCAGCGTTCACAGAGCCACCTTTGCGGATGATGTCTCTGTGGGTGACTTCTTTTCGGACACCTCTGCCGCGGTTTCGCCCCCTGCCTCACCCGCTGCCGCGAGCATCTCCACCACACTCCCGTGCGCGTCGTTCAGCGCCCGCGAGAACCCGCCCGGCGACGGCACGTAGTGGTTGTAGAACGTGGTGCCCTCGGACAGCGGGCCGAGCACCCACATCCGCTCGTCCGCCGCACCGTCGCTGCCGACCGGGTGCAGGCCGCGCGTGAGGTCCACGCCCCGGCTGTTCCCCACGGCGGCCCGGTGCCGGCGGATGGTGCCCGTACGGACCAGGCCGGCGAGCAACCGGCTGCCCGTGCGCTCGACGTCCGGCTGCCCGGACGTGGCGTGGCAGAGCCAGTCGGCGGTGGTGGAGTACGGCTCGGCCAGCCGGGTGGAGGACAGCCGCCAGCGATCGCCCGCCTCGTCCCAGGCCACCTCCGGCTCGGGCCCCAGCGGGACGGCGGCCACCCCGGCCCGGAGCAGGGCGAGCAGCTCCTGGTGCCGGTCCAGCTGGGGGCCGGTCACGGACCGGTTCAGCACGGCGGTGAAGGACCCGTAGAACTCGTCGTGGGACTTCTCGTCGAGCCCCGCGAAGTCGACGGCCCTGCGTATCAGCTCACGGCGGTCACGGAGCACCTCCAGCGCGGCCTTGAGCGGGCTGCCGGCCAGGCCGAGCTCGGCCTGCTCCAGGTCCTCCGCGAGGCGGCCGCCGTACCAGTCCTGGTAGGCGCCGCTGCCGGAGAGGTCGCCCGGCTCGGGGAAGAGCAGCTCCTCGGGGTCCAGGAGCCCGAAGGCCGCGCGGTGCTCGGCGTCCAGCCTGTCCAGCTCGGAGTCCAGACGTCCGGCCGCCACGGCCTCGCGGAGGGCGTCTGCCGTTCGGTCTTCAGCCGTACGGTCCTCAGCCGTACGGTCTTCAACCGTACGGTCTTCGGCCCTACGGTTCCCATCGCCGCCGAGCAGTCCCGCGCAGCGGAGGTGGAAGGCGATGCGCATTTCCGTGCGGACGAGCGGCAGCAGGTCGCCGTGGAGGCTGAGGCCGTCCTCGGGCGCGTCGGCCCGCAGGCGGTCGACGGCCTCCGCCGTGAACACCAGGGGCTCGTACAGCGGGCCTTGCCGGTTGGCCCGGGGGCGGGCGCGGAAGGGCAGCCCCGTGCGGGAGTACAGCAGGATGCGGGGCTCGGCTCCGCTCGGGACGTACCGCAGCGTCCCGTCGACCGTGGTGTACCTGCCGCCGCGGCCGAGGGTGAGCGCCGCGAGGGCGTCCATGCCGGACAGGCCGGTGCCCGCGAGGGCGACCGTCTGTCCGGGCCGGATGCCGGCGAACCGGCTCACCGGCGGGTAGATCTCGCGGACCCTGCGGTGCTCCCCCAGCGGCCGGTCCTGCTCGGGCAGGGCGGCCGGCGGGGTGTGTCCGGTGGTGAGGAAGACGTACGGGGTGGTCAGGACGCCGCCGTCGTCGAGGACGACACGGCGGTTGCCGTCGGGCAGGACCGTGAGTTCCACGGCCTCCGTCCGGTGGAAGCGGATCACCAGGTGGCCGGGCGCGCGGTCCACGACCCGCTGGAGGAACCAGGAGAGGTACTCGCCGAGGATGCGGCGCGGAAGGTAGTCGTCCGCGCGTATCTCGCGGCCTTCGGAGCCGAGCGTGTAGCCGTCCTCGGCCAGCCGGAGGCCGCGTTCCCGCACCCATTCGTACAGGTTGGGCCCGCGGTCGCCGACGGTGTCGCCGACGGTCGCCTCCTCGGGGAACGGCGAGACCTGGCTGCAAGTGGTGTTGAGCAACAGGTAATCCGGCTGGGCCGGGTCGTGAATGCCGATGGCGTCGCACCGCGGGTCGACGACGTCGACGGTGAAGGGCCGGGCGCCCCATTCGGGGGCCGCGGTCAGGGTGACGATCCGCTCCAGGACGCCGAGGCCGCGGGAGCCGAAACCGATGATGCAGACGCCGGGTTCGGTAGACAAAGCACCTTCTGTGGGCAAGGAAAAAGTGGGGGCAGCCTTGGAAGAAGTCACCGTCACCACCGGCGGGTCTCGCCGAAGAAGTCCGGCACGTCCACGGCCTCGCCGCTCTCCCGCGCCGTGCGGTAGACGTGCATGCCGACGGCGAGGTCGAGGACGCCCAGCCCGAACGGGGAGAAGATCACCGGACGGTCCTCGACGGGCCGGACGTCACCGCGGATGACGTCCGCGAGCGTGCCGTCGATGAAGTCGCGGTGGCCGTACTTCTGCTCGGCCAGGTGCGGCGAGGTGTTGGCCGTCATGCAGTGGTCGACGTCGTCGAGGATGTTCTGCGCCCCCAGGATGATCTCCGGGCCGATGTCGCGCAGCGAGACGTTCAGCACGACCTGGCCGGCGGCGAAGGTGGCGGGGTCCGTGATGTACGGCTCACCGGCCGTGGTGGCCAGGACGACGAGGTCGGAGCCGGTCAGGGCGGCCGTCAGGTCGTCCTCGGTGGTTGTCCGGTGGCCCAGCGAGGAGGTGGCGTACTCGGCGAAGGCCTTGCTGTACTCGGGCAGCCGGTCGTGGATGACCAGCTCGTCCACGGACCACTCCTGGGCGGTGAAGAACTCCAGGATGTTGCGGGCGATGATGCCTGCGCCGACGATGGTCAGCCGCCGGGCGGTCCGCCCGCCGGTCAGCTGTTCCGCGGCCAGGACGGCCGAGGCGGCGGTACGGGCCGCGCTGATCTGGGAGGCCTCCAGGCAGGCGAAGGGGTAGCCGGTCTCGTAGTCGTTGAGCAGGAGGGCCGCGGAGGCGCGCGGGAACCCCTTGGTGATGTTGGCGGGGAAGCTGCTGATCCACTTGATGCCCGCGACGTCGGCCTTGCCTCCCAGGTAGGCCGGCAGCGCGATGATGCGGCTGTCGGGCTTGTCAGGAAAGCGCAGGAAATAGCTGTTGGGATTGACCGACTCGCCCGCGTGGTGGGTCAGATAGGTGTCGCGCACCTCCGAGACGATCTGCTGCCGCGTACGGGCGATGATGTCCCGTGCGGTCTTTCCGCCGATGACGCTGAACTCGAACATCGCTATCCCTTCGATAAGTTGGAAACTCATGGGCTCAGGAATGAGGACTTCGTGACTGTGGAAGAGGGCTACGCCGGAACCCGTGGACGCGGCAGCGACAGAGGCAACGCGTCCGCGCCGAACCGTTCCTCCACCCACGCGTCGTCATAGATGGTGCTGAGATACCGGTCCCCGAGGTCGGGTGCGATCGCCACGACCCGTGCGCCGGACGGGATTTGCTCCCTCTGACGCTCGACGGCGGCCAGCACCGACCCGGTCGAGCCGCCGGCCGCGATGCCGCGCCGCGCGGCCAGCAGCCGGCACATGTGGACGGCTTCGATCTCGGGGACCATGGCCACGTGCTCGATGTCCTCGATCCGTTCCGGATCGAGGATCTCGGGCCGCCTGCTGGTGCCCAGCCCCGGTATGTGGCGCCTTCCGGGCGGGTTTCCGAAGGTGACGGAACCGACGGTGTCGACGGCGATCACCTTTGTCCGCGGGGAGTTCTCCCGGAAGTATGCGACGCAGCCCATCAGCGTCCCGGTGGTTCCGGCTCCGACGAAGAGGTAGTCGATGTCGAGCCCCTGCTTGACGATCGCGGCCGCCGTGCGCTCGTAATGCGCCCTGGGATTGGCCGGGTTCGCGTACTGGTTGGGCCAGACGAGTGCGGGATCGGCGGCGATGCGCCGGTGAATGTAGTCGATACGGGACTGCAGGAAGCCCCCGTTGCTGTCCCGCTGGTCGACGGACACGACCTCCGCGCCGTAGGCCTGCATCAGCGCGATGCTGTGGGCGGACGTGTTGGGGTCGACCACGCAGGTGAAGCGGTAGCCGCGGGCGGCGCACACCGAGCTCAGCGCGATGCCGAGATTGCCCGAGGAGGATTCGATGACGTGCCCGCCGGGCGCCAGGAGGCCCCGGTCCTCCGCATCCTCGAGCAGGCCGACAGCGGCTTTCATCTTGATGGAACCGGCCGGGTTGAAGCCTTCGACCTTGAGCAGGAGATTTACTCCTGATATGAAGCCGGACAGGTCGAGAAAAACATCGTCCAGAATCATTTCGTGGGTGCTCTGATAGATCATTGATCGCCTCGCATTTCCGCGTACCCCGGGGTTTCCCCGTGTCCCGGGCGGGCCGGCGTGGCGGCGGACTGCGGCAGGTGGGAACATCACCGACCTGCTCTTTTCCACCGGCCTGCTGTTACGGGCGCGTCAGCGCAAAGGGTGTCAGGAGAGGCAGTAAGAAACGCGTACTCCACATGAGATCCCCCCGTTGCGCGGCGGCAGGCCGGGCCGCCACTCCCTGTTGATCAACTCTGGCCCGGACACGCCTCGCCGGTCCATGAGAACCGATGACGACAAGTCGTCATTCGAGTTCTCGTCACCCGCCGAGAAGGGGATAAACAATGTCAAAAGCGAACCAAGGTGCAGGCAGCACCCGGAGCGGTATACGAGGCTCCGGAAGGCGTCAGCCTGCCGCTCCCGGGATCGGCCCGGAACACGGTCACAGAACCTGACCGCTGGTTGGCCGCGAAGAGCAGGCGCTCGTCGGGGGAGAAGGCGATGTGGCGCGGGAAGTCGCCGCGCACCGGCTCGGTGTTCAGCAGGCGCAGCCGTGCGCCGGACGCCTCGACGGCATAGCGGGCGATGCTGTTGTGCCCCCGGTTGGCGAGATACGCGAAACGGCCCGACTTTCCGACCAAAATCTGCGCCGGATAGTTCCTGGTGCCGCCGGTGCCGGAGCCGGTGGGCCGTGCCGGTCCCGGGCTGAGGTCACCCGTCGCCGGGTCGTAGGCGCAGACGACGACCGTGTTGTCGAGTTCGTTCGCCAGATACGCGAACTTGCCGCGGGGGTGGAAGGTCAGATGGCGCGGGCCCGCTCCCGGCGCGAGGCTCACATGGGCAATTCGCGTGAGCCGTCCGGCGGTTGGGTCCAGGCGATACGTGTACACCGTATCGTTGCCGAGATCCACGGCGAGGACGAAGCGGCCGTCGGGGCTGGTGATGATCTGGTGGGCGTGCGCGCTCTCCTGGCCCGGGCCGGGCGGGGGGACGAGGTGGGGGACCACGTCGGACGGTTCGGCCAGGCCGCCCGTTGCGTCGATCGGGTGAACGGCGACGCTGCCCGAGAAGTAGTTGGCGGTCAGCAGCCAGCGACCGCTCGGGTGGACCGACACGTGGCACGGCAGGGCGCCGCCGGTGGTCCGCGTCCCCAGGATCCGGCGGTCGGCCAGCCGGACGGCCGTCACAGTGCCGTTCTGCTGCTCGTTGACGGCGTAGAGGGTGTGGCCGCGCGGGTGCAGCGCCAGGTAGGACGGGTCGGGCACCCCCTCGATCACTCCCGCCGCGGTCATCCGGCCCGTCCGCCGGTCGTACGAGGCGAGGCCGATACCGGAGCCGGTCCCGGAGCCGGAGCCGGTCCCGGAGCCGGTGCCTCCGCCCGGTACGGACGTGTACGCGCCGATGAAGACGAGGCCCGGCGGCGCGGGCGCGGGAGGCTTGCCGGCCCCGAGTGCGGCCCCCGCGGCGAGCCCGGCGAGCCCTGTCAGCAGTCCACGCCGCCCGGAGGCGCGTCGTTCTGGCACCGGTTCCGGCACCGGCTCCGACGCCGGCTCCGACGCCTGTTCCCGCTCAGGCTCGCGAATGGCCATTCCGGCTCTCGTCAGGGAAGGCGGATGGGCTGCTTGTGGTGGAAGTGGTTCTTCGGGTCCCAGTACTTCTTCACCTCCTGCAGCCGGGCGTAGTTCCCCTTGTAGTAAAGCCTGGGATAGGCGGGATCCGGGTCGGACGCCACGCCGATATAGGTGTCGGGATAGCTCACGTACGCGCCGTCCGTACCGCGGTCGTGGACGGCGTCGCTGATCTCCGGGATTCCGCCGGCTGGTGCGTACACGTCCGCGTAGAAATCCCGCATGTACTGCAGGTGCACCGCGGTGACGGTCACACCCTCTTCCACGGCGGACAGGAAGGCGTCGAGCGGGGCCGGGTCCTCTCCGTCCCACTGGCTGATCAGGGATTCTCCTGGAGTCCGGACCAGGGCCAGGCGATGCTACTCCGATGCCTCGGAGGCCAACAGGGATGAGGGGACCTGCCGAGCATTCCAGCACTACATACCCATTGAATGCCCGGATGCGATTATCGGGTATTGCTATTGCGACCCGAGAGGCTACGGCCCGAGAGGCTACGGACGGCCTGAGAGACTACGACTTGAGGGACCCCTTGACCGGTTGATGCGTGTGCGACTCGATGTCGTGCGCGGCGTTGTCGAGCAGCTTGTTGGTGAGGTCCGCGAGAGCGCGGGCAGCCGCGAGTTCGTCGCCGATGGCGGGGTCGTTCTGGTCGGCCGGATTGCACCGGGCCACGCCGTGCCCCACTAGTTGCCGTTGCCCGCCCTTGCCGATCAGCGTGGCGTCGGCGGTGACCTTGCGGCCCTCTTCAGTGATGTCGATCTGGGCGTTCCACGCCGTCTTGGTCGTCATGACAAACCTCCTGTACGCAGGGCGGCCCACAGTCAACGCTGGCACCGGTACGGGCCCGGCGCATCTCAAGCCGCGATTCGGCGCCCCTGAGTGCCAGAGGGTTACTCTCTGATGCGGCATGGGCACCTTGTGTGTCATGAGTCAAGTCTGGTCACGCACGCCGGTGACGCCCGAGGGCCTGCTCGGCACGGCGGCGCAGCACCCGGGCCGGAGCGACGGCCTGTATCTGCAGCGGCGGAACGCCCTGGCGAGCCTCGCCCGCGGGCACCGCGTGGGCGCCCCCTCCCCCGCCGTGGAGTACACCGAGGCCGAGCACGCGACGTGGCGCACGGTTCACGGCGCGCTGGACGGTGCGCACCGGGCGCACGCCTGCCGGGAGGTCCTGGACGCGGTGGAAGCGGCCCCGATCCCGGCCGACCACGTGCCGCAGCACGCCGAGGTCAGCGAGCGGCTGAAGCCGTTGACCGGGTTCGAGTTCACGCTCGCGGGTGGTTTCGTGGAGAACCGGCGCTTCCTGGGAGCGATGGAGGACGGCTACTTCCATGCCGTGCAGTTCGTCCGCCATCCGTCGGTGCCGCTGTACACGCCCGAACCGGACGTGATCCACGACGTGTTCGGCCACGGCATCCACCTCGCCTCGCCCCGGTTCGCGGAGCTGTACCGCATGTTCGGGCGTACGGCGACGCGCCTCGAAACGCCCGAGGCCCTCGACCTCATCAGCCGGGTGTACTGGTTCACGCTCGAGTTCGGCGTGATGACGGACTCCGGACCCGGGGAAGGCCCGGGCGCGGGTCCGCCCAAGGCCTACGGCGCGGCGCTGCTGTCCTCGTACGGCGAGCTCGCGCGGCTGGACCGGTGCGAGGTCCGCGAGCTGGACGTGCACGCGGTCGTCGCGACTCCCTACCGGGCTTCGGGCTACCAGCCGGTGCTGTTCGGCGCGCGGTGCCTGAACCACCTCACTGACTTGCTGGCCGGTTTCCTGGCGGACTTCGACGACGACACGGGCGGCCGGCTGGGCCTGCGCCCGGCGCCGGGCGACCGCTCCTGACTCCTGACCCCTGACCCCTGACCCCTGACTCCTGGCTCCTGGCTCCTGGCTCCTTAAGCGGAACGGGAGTTATCCACAGGCTGGGGGCTCGCCTGGACGCCCGGCCCGCGCTCCGGCGCAGAATGGGTCCATGACTGAGAGCAACGGGGCCGAGCTGAACGACGAGAGGCCCGGTGCGGCCGTGCCGGACTGGGAGAAGCGCTTCCGGGCACCGCGGGTCGGGCTGCCGAGATGGGCGAAGGACGCCCCCGACCGCGCGCTGTTCGTGTCGAACGTGACGGGCACCTTCGAGGTGTACGCGTGGGACAGGGCGACGGGCGCGCAGCGGCAGGTGACCGACCGGCCGAACGGGACGACGGGCGGGGTGCTCCCGCCCGACGGCGAGTGGATCTGGTGGTTCGCCGACACGGACGGGGACGAGTTCGGCGTGTGGATGCGCCAGCCCTTCCACGGCGGCCCCGACGAGCCCGCCACGCCCGGCCTGGAGCCCTCCTACCCGGCCGGCCTGGCCCTGGGCAGGGACGGCACGGCCGTGGTCGGCCGCTCCACGGACAAGGGCGGGTCCACGGTCCACGTGGCCCGGCCCGGGGCCGCGCCCGTGGAGATCTACCGCCACGCGGAGTCGGCCGGGGTCGGCGGCATGTCGCAGGACGGGACCCTGATCGCGATCGAGCACACCGAGCACGGCGATGCGATGCACTCGGCCGTCCGGATCGTGCGGCCGGACGGCAGCACCGTCGCCGAGCTGGACGACACGCGGGGCGGCACGGAGGAGCTGGGCCTGGCCGTGATGGGCTTCGCGCCGGTGGCCGGGGATTCCCGGCTGCTCGTGGGGCACCAGCGGCGGGGTCGCTGGGAGCCGATGCTGTGGGACGCCGCCACGGGCGAGGAGACGGCGCTGGCCGTCGACCTGCCGGGCGACCTGGACGCCGGCTGGTATCCGGACGGTTCGGCGCTGCTGATCGAGCACAGCTTCCAGGCCCGCAGCGAGCTGTTCCGCTACGACCTGGCCGGGGGGTCGCTGACCCGCCTGGACACTCCGGCGGGCACGGTGTCGGGCGCCCTGCCGCGGCCGGACGGGAGCGTGGAGTTCCTGTGGTCCTCGGCCGCCGAGCCGTCTGCGGTGCGGTCCACGACCGGGCAGGTCGTGCTGGATCCGCCGGCGATGCCGGGCGGGGTCGGCCGCGCGCCGGGCTCCGTCCCGGTCGAGGACGTGTGGGTGGAGGGTCCCGGCGGCAAGGTGCACGCCCTGATCCAGAAGCCGGAGGGCGACGGCCCGTTCCCGGCGGTCTTCGACATCCACGGTGGCCCGACGTGGCACGACAGCGACGCCTTCGCCGCGGGCCCCGCAGCCTGGGTGGACCACGGCTACGCGGTCGTCCGCGTCAACTACCGGGGCTCGACGGGCTACGGCCGGGCGTGGACGGACGCGCTCAAGCACCGGGTGGGCCTGATCGAGCTGGAGGACATCGCGGCCGTCCGCGACTGGACGGTCTCCGCGGGCATCGCCGACCCCGAGCGGCTGGTGCTGGCGGGCGGGTCGTGGGGCGGCTATCTGACCCTGCTCGGCCTGGGCACCCAGCCGGAGGCCTGGGCGCTGGGCCTGGCCGGCGTGCCCGTCGCGGACTACGTGACGGCCTATCACGATGAGATGGAGGCACTGAAGGCCCTGGACCGCACGCTGCTGGGCGGCACCCCGGAGGAGGTCCCGGAGCGCTACGAGGCGTCGTCACCGCTGACGTACGTCGACCAGGTGCGGGCGCCGGTCTACATCTCCGCGGGCATGAACGACCCGCGGTGCCCGATCCGCCAGATCGAGAACTACGTGGAGCGGCTGGAGCAGCGCGGCCACCCCCTGGAGGTGTACCGCTACGACGCGGGGCACGGCTCCCTGGTGGTGGAGGAGCGGATCAAGCAGCTCCGGCTGGAGATCGCTTTTGCGGAGCGTCATCTGGGCCGTCCGGACCGGAGCCGTCCTGACCAGAGCCTTCCTGACCGGAATCGTCCTGACCGGAATCGTCCGTAGCCTGCCCGCCCGGAGCCGGGTCGCCCGGAGCCTTCCCGCCCGAAATCGGGGCACCCGAAACCGGGTCGCCCGGAGCCTGCTCCGGGGTGATGCCGAGGGCCAGGTCCCGTGCGGCCTCCGCCTCGCGGCGGAAGAGCCTGGCCCACATGAACAGCACGAAGCCGGCGAAGACGAACCACTCCCCGGTGTAGCCGAGGTTCTGGAAGGCCTTGAGGTCCAGGCCGCTGCCCGGGGCGGCGGCCGGGGGCACCGGGGTCATGGCCCCGTCCGCCGCCGTGGCGGTGATCCACGCGTCGTGGACGCCGTACGGCACGACGTTGACCAGTGAGGCGGCGCTGATCACGCCGAGCTGGCCGGCGGGCAGCCCGCCGCCGGACCGTACGCCCTTGGAGCCGGGGCTCTCCGAGGACTGGAGGGCTCCGGTGACGGTCACGTGGCCGCCGGGCGGGGCCGGGACCTTGGCGGTGTCGGCCTTGGAGTCCGCGTCGCCGGGCAGCCAGCCGCGGACGACGGGAAGGGCCTTGCCGTCGTCCGTGCGCAGGAGGGTCAGCACGTAGAAGCCCTCGCGGTCGTCCAGCGTCCGCCCCGGCACGAGCAGCTGGTGCTCGGCGTCGTAGCGGCCGGAGGCGGTCGCCTTGCGGCCGGAGGTCTCGGTCGTCACCGGGAGGAGGTCGCGCAGCGGCTCGGCCGCGGCCTCACGGGCGTCGTCGGCCTGCGTCTGCTGCTCGCGGTGCGAGTCGACGCGCGTTTCGAAGCGGCCGAGCTGCCAGCTGCCCATGAAGAGACAGAAGGGGATGGCCACCACGGTGAAGACGTTGATCGCCCACCAGCGGGGAGTCAGCAGGAACCGATACACACCACCACGGTACGGGCACGGCCACGGGGGCCGGCACCGCCCCCTGCCGTGGTGCCTCCGGCAGGATCACGGCGGGCGCGGCAGCCCGGCGTCCTCAGCCCGGCGGGACGATCGGGCCGGTCCGGTAGACGGTGCCGGCGCACGCGTCGTCGATCTTGGCGTCCGCGATCGCGGGCTCGCCCACGTCCGGGGTGTGGCTGAGGACGATGCTCGGCGGGGGCGTGGGCGGCGGCGAGTCCGGCACGGCCGGCTGCTGCTGGGTCGCCGCGGAGGAGCCGGCCGGGGAGGCGCTGGCACCGCCGCCGGCGGAGGGCGCCGGGGAGGATCCGCCGCCGCCGGGCTTGGCGCAGCCGTTGCGCCCGCCGTCGCCGGCCGGGATCCAGGCGAACTTCACCTCGTAGGCCTGCCCGGGCTGGAGGATGACCTCGCTGGGCTCGCTCGTCGGGTCGGGCAGGCCGGTCGCGGCGTCGCCCGGCGTGTGGTCCACGACGGAGACGCGCCCGCTCTCGGCGCTGCCCCGCGGGCTCGCCGCGACGGTCCCCGGCCCGCCCACCGTACAGACGGCGCGCGAGACGTTGACCACGCGGAAGGCGCCGTAGACGCGTCCGTCGCGGTCGGCCGGGCCGACCGTCCCGCTGCCCTTGCCGAGCTGGTCGCGGTCGCAGGTCGGGGAGACGGCGGCGAAGGTGTTGGTGGGCGCGGGAGGGATGCCTGCGGGGGAGGATCCGGCGGGCTTGGGTTCGTTGCCCTTCTTCCCCTCTTCCTTGCGCTCTTCCCGCTTCTCGTCGTGGTTCCGGGCCTCGCCCTCCTCGGGGCGTCCGCCGCCGTCGCTCACCCCGTCGGGCTCGGCGGCCGGCTCCTCGGGGGTGTGCCGGCTGCTGGCCGTGTTGGCGTGGCGGTCCTCGACCGCGTCACTGGTGGTGGCGACGTGGACGACGGCGGGCAGGGCCGTGCCGCCGAGGATCAGCGCGGCCGCGGCGCCCACGAGGGCCTGCCGGCGGCGGGTGCGCCGGGCCGGCACGGCGCGCCGGATCTGCTCCAGCGAGTCCGGGGCGGGCTCGAGGTCTTCGACGGCGCCCTGCAGCAGCTGCCGGAGCGTCTGCTCGTCCATGCCGATGCCGTGCGTAGCGCCGATGTCATGCGTACTGCCGAGGCCGTCCGTACCGCCGAGGCCGTGCGTGCTGCTGCTGTCGTGCGTCTCGCCGTCGTGCATGCTCCCGCCGCGCTCGTCGGCGGGACCGGGCCCGTCATAAGGGGGGCGGGTCATACCGGAGCCTCCATGGCGACGCGGAGCGCCGCGATGCCCCGCGACCCGTACGCCTTGACCGAGCCGAGCGAGAGGCCCAGGGTCTCGGCGACCTGGGCCTCGGTCATATCGGCGAAGTAGCGGAGGACGAGGACTTCCCGCTGGCGGCGTTGCAGTCCACGCATCGCTTTGATCAATTGGTCGCGCTCCAGCTGTTCGTACGCACCCTCTTCGGCGCTCGCCATGTCGGGCATCGGCTTGGAGAGCAGCTTCAGCCCGAGGATCCGGCGGCGGAGCGCGGAACGGGACAGATTGACGACAGTCTGCCTCAGATAGGCAAGGGTCTTCTCCGGCTCCCGGACCCGGCTGCGCGCGGAATGCACCCGTATGAAGGCCTCCTGGACCACGTCCTCACAGGAGGCGGTGTCGTCGAGGAGCAGCGCGGCAAGGCCGAGCAGGGACCGGTAATGGGCCCTGTAGGTCTCGGTGAGGTGGTCGACTGTGGTGCCCGCTGCCATTGCTTCGTCAGCGTCCCCCCGCTGGGGCGGGATCTGGGCGGCGGGCCGGGTGGTCGGCCAGGGAGCGATCACCGGCATGCCGCCCGACGACGGGTGGGAACGCGGACGCAGTGCACTGCCGCCGCGCCTCGGGGCGGTTGCGATGCTGATGACCTCTGCCACGCCTGTTGGACACGCTTCCCCCCGTCAGGGTTGTACACGCGAGGCACCGCGTCTGACGATGCGCCGCGTGACGATGCGTCATATGCCCTCATGCGTACCAGCTCTTCCTCAATGCCCCGGTTTTGATACCGCCCTGAGAGACGGCAGCAAAGACGCCCCCGGCCCGCTGACGGTTGCAGTGGGCGGGGAGCGCATCGTCGAACACTTCATCTGCCCAGTTCAAGAGGTCTGGACCAACGACTTGATCACAGGACCTGCAAGACCTTCACCACTTCTCCAGATTAGGGAGTGGTCAGCTCCGCCGCCACGCATTCGGCGACCTGAGCCGTGTTCAGTGCCGCTCCCTTGCGCAGATTGTCGCCGCAGACGAAGAGGTCGAGCGCCTTCGGATCGTCCGGGGACCGGCGCACCCGGCCGACCCACGTCGGATCGGTGCCCACCGCGTCGGCGGGCGTGGGGAACTCCCCCTCCGCGGGGTCGTCCACGAGCACGACCCCCGGCGCGCTCGCCAGGATCTCGTGGGCCTGCTCCACCGTGACCTCGTTCTCGAACCGCGCGTGCACGGCCAGCGAGTGCGTGGTGACCACGGGGACCCGTACGCACGTCGCCGCGACCCGCAGCGACGGCAGCCCCAGGACCTTGCGGGACTCGTCCCGGATCTTCAGCTCCTCGGAGGACCAGCCGTCCTCCCGGAGGGAGCCCGCCCACGGCACCACGTTCAGCGCGAGGGGCGCGGGGAAGGGGCCGAGCCCGTCGCCGACCGCCCGTCGCACGTCACCGGGCTGCGTGCCCAGCGACGAGCCGGCCACCGCGGCGAGCTGCGCCCGCAGCGTGTCGACACCGGCCTTGCCCGCCCCGGAAGCCGCCTGGTACGAGGAGACGACCAGCTCGCTGAGGCCGAACTCGGCGTGCAGCGCGCCCACCGCGACGATCATCGACAGCGTCGTGCAGTTCGGGCTCGCGACGATGCCGCGCGGCCGCACGCGCGCCGCGTGCGCGTTCACCTCGGGCACCACCAGCGGAACGTCCGGGTCCATCCGGAAGGCCGCGGAGTTGTCCACGACGACCGTGCCCTTGGCGGCGGCGATCGGCGCCCACCGCGCCGAGACCTCGTCCGGCACGTCGAACATGGCGACGTCGACGCCGTCGAACGCCTCCTCGCTCAGCGCGATGACCTCGGCCTCCTCGCCGCGCACGGTGAGCCGGCGCCCCGCCGAGCGCGGGGAGGCGACGAGCCGGATCTCGCCCCACACGTCCTGCCGCGTGGAAAGGATCTCCAGCATGACCGTGCCGACGGCGCCGGTGGCGCCGACGACGGCGAGCACCGGCTTACGGCCCGTACCGGCACCCGCGAAGGTGCCGGTACGGGCCGCGGGGCCGGAGGTCATCGCCCGGTGCCTCCGTAGACGACGGCCTCGTCGCTCTCACTGTCCAGGCCGAAGGCGGAGTGCACCGCGCGGACGGCCTCGTTCACGTCGTCGGCACGCGTGACGACCGAGATGCGGATCTCGGAGGTCGAGATCAGCTCGATGTTCACCCCGGCGTTCGACAGCGCCTCGAAGAACGTCGCCGTGACGCCCGGGTTGGTCTTCATTCCCGCGCCGACCAGCGAGATCTTCGCGATCTGGTCGTCGTAGCGCAGCGAGTCGAAGCCCACGCGCGCCTTCGTCTTCTCCAGCGCCTCGATCGCCTTGCGGCCCTCGGCCTTCGGAAGGGTGAAGGAGATGTCCGTCAGGCCCGTGGAGGCCGCCGAGACGTTCTGCACGATCATGTCGATGTTGATCTCGGCGTCCGAGATGGCCCGGAAGATCGTCGCGGCCTCGCCCGGCTTGTCCGGCACCCCGACGACCGTGACCTTCGCCTCGGACGTGTCGTGCGCGACGCCCGAGATGATCGCGTGCTCCATCGGCTGGTCCCCTTGCGGTTCGTTGCTGACCCAGGTGCCGCGCAAACCGGAGAAGGACGAGCGGACGTGGATCGGGATGTTGTATCGGCGTGCGTACTCGACGCAGCGGTGCAGCAGCACCTTCGAGCCGGACGCGGCCAGCTCGAGCATGTCCTCGAACGAGATCCAGTCGATCTTGCGGGCCTTCTTCACGACCCGCGGATCGGCGGTGAAGACGCCGTCGACGTCGGTGTAGATCTCGCAGACCTCGGCGTTCAGCGCGGCGGCCAGAGCGACGGCGGTGGTGTCGGAGCCGCCGCGGCCCAGGGTCGTGATGTCCTTGCTGTCCTGGGACACGCCCTGGAAGCCGGCCACGATCGCGATGTTGCCGGAGTCCACCGACTGCTGGATGCGGCCCGGCGTGACGTCGATGATGCGCGCCTTGCCGTGGACCGCGTCCGTGATGACACCGGCCTGGCTGCCGGTGAACGACTGCGCCGCGTGGCCGAGGTTTTTGATCGCCATCGCCAGCAGGGCCATGGAGATCCGCTCTCCGGCGGTCAGCAGCATGTCGAACTCACGCCCGGCAGGCATCGGCGAAACCTGCTCGGCGAGATCGATCAACTCGTCCGTCGTGTCACCCATCGCGGAAACCACGACGACCACCTGGTGGCCGTTCTTCTTGGCTTCCACGATTCGCTTGGCAACCCGCTTGATGCCCTCGGCATCGGCAACGGAGGAGCCTCCGTACTTCTGCACGACAAGGCCCACGTGCGCTCCTCGCAGCTCTGTGTAATGCGGTCGGCTCAGTCTAACGAGCGGCCGGATTCAGCCATGCCGATATCGCATGCTGAGACGTGTCGCCCGCGTCATGATCGTGAGCGGTACGCCGTCGGACCGCCCATGATCGCTCTTGCCCTCTGCGACCCGAGCCACTCACTTTGTGAGCTGCACCATACGGGGTTGGGTGCCGTGCGGGGCGCCCGCGTCGGTGTGGTTGGCCGCGTCGGTGGCTGCAGCGGTGGCCGCGTCGGTGGCGGCCTTCCAGCGCGCCACCATGTCCGCGTGGACGGCGTACATCCGCGGTTCGGTGGCGAGGGCGGGCAGCTTGCGGCGCCGGCCGTTCCGCAGCCGGACCTGGATGTAGAGGTTGTGGTACGGGCCGTCGTTGCCGTAACGGTGCCGGCCGATGTCGACCTTCGCGATCTCCTGCCAGGGCAGGAAGCGGACGCGGCCCAGGCGGCGCGTCCGCAGACCGTCGTCGGCGACCCACGTACGGGCGCGGTGACCGTGGACCAGCGCACCGAGCGGGAGCGGGAGCGTGAGGATCGCCGCCGCCAGCATGACGTAGGACTCCCCGTCGTCATCGGGGAACGCGTCGAGGTAGGCGCCCCACCCTATGGAGAAGGTCACCCAGCAGAGGGCGGCGAGCCCGGCGAGAACCCACAAGGTCGCGACGATCCGCCAGACGACGCCCGTGACGCGGTATTCGTCCATGCCTTTCATCCTGCTGCCCCCCATGAACCCATATGGGTTCTTCAAGATCACATAACAGGGCGGACAGTACGCGGAGGGCGTCGGCTGATCCAGCGGCTTGCTCCTCACGTAGCGTGAGGATGCAGGGTGGGCCGCATGAGCGACTACTACAACGCGTTCGAGATGAGTCCTGTGCCCGCCCCCGGCCCGGATGCGGTTCCGCCGGAGCCCTTCCATGGCATCTACGGAATGCCCGCGTTCGTGACGATCCCCACGACCGATCTGGCGGCGTCGGTGGACTTCTGGGTTCGCGGGCTCGGGTTCTTCGAGCTGTTCAGCATTCCCGGAACACTTGTGCATCTGCGCCGGTGGGCGTTCCAGGACGTGCTCCTCGTCTCGGCGCCGAGCGTTCCGGAGCAGCCTCCGGCGATGAGCTTCAGTTTCGCGGGCGTGCTCAGCCAGGTCGATTCGCTTGTCGAGGCCTGCCGTGCGTTGCGCCCGGACTCGGTCGACGGTCCGCGGGACACCCCCTGGAACACCCGCGATGTGGAGGTCATCACCCCCGAGAACGCGCGAATCGTCTTCACTGCGGCGAAGCCCTTCGATCCGGCCGGCGCAGAGGCGCGGAACCTGGAAGCCATCGGGATCACCCCGCCCGGCGACGGTCGCGGCGACCACTGAAAGAGGTCAGTTTTTACTCCGCTTGCGGGTTGATTTCCGGTTCAGCACATCGCCAGGTCGCCGCCGGTACAGGGACTCCCTGATGCCTGCCGCGCGGCGGTGGATTTCCTCCGCGTACGCCGGGTCCACGTCCCCGTCGCCCGCGTCGAAGCGCAGGAACGGTGGGCGGCAGGGTCGGCACAAGCCCTCCGAGAACGCTTCCGGGGGGCCTGGAACGCCGCACGACTCGCACTCCGGCCTATCTGCGGCGGGCGCCGGACCGGGCAGGTCGGCGGGCTCGTGGAACGGCTCCGGGGGGATCTTGTCGATCAGGCGGCGGCGGGCGAAAGCCCCCGCGCAGTGGACTTCCGGCGGCAGGCCCGACGACACGGCGCGGACGACGTCCGCCTCCCCCGCTCCCCGCGCGAACCATTCCGCCACCAGCGGCTCCAACTGCGCGCACTCCGACGCCGACAGCGTCACGCGGCGGTCGCCCGTACGGCCCAGCATGGCGAGCGTTTTGTACGCGCGGGAGCGGGCCGGAGGCTGCGCCGCCGGTACGGGGTCAGGTACGGGTTCGGGTTCGGGGGTGGCGTCAACCCGCTCGGGCGGTGCGTCGCCCTTCAAAAACCTCTTCCACCACGCGTCGTTCCGCGGCGTCCGCGAGAAGTACGTACGGAACACCCACTGCGTACGTCCCTCCCCCACCGGCTCGCGGCGGCGGAACAGGTAACCGGCCCGTACGAGGTAGTTGAGCGCGGTGCGGATGGCCTGCTGGCCGTACGCCGCCAGTTCCTTGGCCAGGGTCTTCACGTCCATGGCCGCGCCCTCGGGCAGGCGGTCCAGGTAGCTGGCGATGGAGGCCTCGCGGGCGGGCAGGTGAGCGAAGTCGTCCGCGCGGCGGGGTGCCTGACCGGGTGCGGAACGTTTTCCGAAGCCGGGTCGGGCCATGGGGGGAGCGTACGGGGGCGCGTCAGCGCTAAGGTTGGCAACAGCCATGGGATCGCGTCTCTCGATCTCGATGGTCAGACCCCCGTTCGGTGTTGTCAGCACCGGCGGGGGTTGCTTGTTGTTGCGCACGCTACACGGTTGCAGCGGATCGTCGCGACCCGATCACGTAAAGTCATGTCACTTGTGGTATAGGCGAGTTCGGAGCCTGCCGCCACCACGCCATGGGTGGGAGGGTGGGTTTCAACCTCCCCGCCCATTCCTTGCATAAAAGGCTCGGATCTCGACCTCCGACGCCCGAAGCTCAGCCCACGGCCGCCTCGGACGCGTAGGTTATGAACGCTTCCCAGGCGTGGGCCGATATCGACAACCGCGGCCCCACACCCCCGAGCTTCGAGTCCCGGACCCGCATACATCCCGATGCTGCGGCGATCTCGACGCAATCCGTCTTGGGTTCAGAACCGCTGTAACTCGACTTGAACCACGACAACTTGTCACTCACAACGCCTCCATCAACTCGCCGATGAACCGCCTGGACTTCTCCTGGCTGAGGGCCTGCATGCGGAGCATGGCGAAGCGCTTCGCCATCTGGCTGACCCTGTGGCTTTCAGAGTCCAAAGAGCTGGTCCCATGCCCTTCCATGAAGACGAAGTGTTCGCACTCAGGGCTCTCCAGCAGCCTAAATGCGCCTTCCATGCCCGGGAAGTAGCCTTCGCCAGCAGGCAGGACCTGGATGAAGACGTTTCGCTGTTCCCCTGTCTGCAGCAGCCTCCGGAGTTGCCCCTTCACCACCGCGGGGCCGCCCACCATGGTGCGTAGGGCAGCCTCGTAGATCACGAAGTTGAACAGCACCGTCTCTTCGCCCAGACGCTCTTGGCGCCGCATGCGATGTGCGACACCCTCCTCAATCTCCGCCTCGGACAGGGGAGGCATGTGAGCACTCATGAGTGCCTGCACGTACTCCTCGGTCTGCAGCAAGCCGGGGATGAGTACGAGTTCGAAGCTGTGCATGGCGATCGCCACGGCCTCAGCCGCCAAGTACTCCGGTTCTCGCGTCAGGTCCCTCTCCGGCTGCAGGTACTCCTCCGCCGCGATCAGCAACCCCTTCGCCCCGCATAGTTGATCCGCCACCATCAGCAGCCGCTGCGTGGGCCTACGCCTGCCCTGCTCCATCGACTTCACCGTCTCCATGTCGTAGTTGGCTTCCGCCGCCAACTGCTCCCGGGAGACGCCTGCTTCTGCTCGCCACATCTTGATCTGGCCGCCGCAGTACCGCCATGCAATGGGGGGTCGGGAATTGCGCAGCATCGTCGCCGTTCACCTCACGGTCCGTACCGACATGGTTGCGCCAGAGGCTAGGCCCGGCCAGCCGGATACGAGCCAGAACGGCCAAAGTTCCCCCGCACGGGTGTGCGTGTACGGGGGAACTTCGGCGCCGCGTCAGGGTTCGGCGAGGTTAGACCGGCACTGCCTCGATGATCGAGGTGGAGTTGGGGACGGCGATGATCCGGTCCACCCTGAAGCCCGCCTCGCCGAGCAGGTCGCGGAACTCCTGCTCCGTACGCTCGCGGCCCGTCACGACGGCGAGCATGATGATGTCCAGCGTCTTGGCGAAGTGCGGCTCGTTTCCTGCCGGGAGGATCGCGTCGACGGCCAGCAGCCTGCCGCCTGCGGGGATCGCCGTACGGACGGCGCGCAGGATGCGCAGGCAGTCCTCGTCCTTCCAGTCGTGGAGGATGTGCTTGAGGACGTAGATGTCGCCGCCGGGCGTCACGGACTCGAAGAAGCTGCCGCCGTCCGTACGCCAGCGGCCGGCGATCTCCTTGGCGCCGGCGCCCTCGTCCAGGAGGTGCTCGGCCACCGTCTGCTCCTGGTCGAACAGCACGCCCGACAGCCCAGGGTTCTTCCTGAGCACGGCCCGGACCAGGCCGCCGCGGCCGCCGCCGACGTCGACGATCGTGCCGGTGGCGGGGAACTCGTACGCGTCGGCGATGAGTTCGTCTTCCGGGCCGGACATGTTCGCCATGCCGGTGTCGAAGAGCTGCTGGGCGTCGGCGTCCGTCAGCAGGTAGTCGAAGAAAGGCATGCCGTATGCCGTTTCGAACGGCGTCCTGCCCGTACGGAGGGTGTCTTCCAGGCCTGCTGCTGATCGCTGGAAGATCTCGTCCGTAAGCCAGACCATTCCTGTGTGCGCCGAGGCAGGCACGTCCGTACGGAGGAGCTCGGCGGCCGGGGTGAGGGCGAAGGCGCCCTGTTCGTCCTCCTGGAAGATGCCGCGCGTGGCGAGGAGGCGCAGTACGCGGCGGAGGGTGGGGCCGTGGAGGTCCGCGCGGCGGGCGAGCTCGTCGATCTGCAGCGGGCCGTCGGCGAGGTGGTCGGCGACGCGGTGGACGGTGACGGCGCGCAGTGCGGAGGCGTAGAAGTAGCCGAAGGCGGTGTCGCCCAGTTGGGCGGAGAGTGCGGGGTGGTCGGCAGGGTTTCCGGTGCCGGGAGTGACGTCCATGTCCTCTTCCCCTCGTTTTCCCCTCATTGGTGAGCGACCGGCCCGGGATCTGCCGGGCCCGTCACGCTCACTCGCAGGCTACGAAGGGGAAGGCGGCCGGGGACGTCGAATCGTCAACGATGGCCGAAGTTGGGCCCGTCAGGCCCCGCGCAGCCCAAGCGGGCCCGCGATCTCCGCCTCCATCACGCGCCCCGCCTCCTCGGCGAGCCGCTCTTCCGTCGCCACGGAGTCGGTGTCGAGGCCGCCGAGCTCGTCCAGGGGCTGGTCGAGGCGGACGTGGGCGACCAGGGACTGGAGGGCGCGGAGGGCGGCCGAGGCCGTCGGGCCCCAGTTGGACAGGTAGGAGAACTGCCACCACCACAGGGCCTCACTGACCCGGCCGTCCCGGTAGTGGGCCATGCCGTGCCGCAGGTCGGTGATGATGTCGGCGAGGTCGTCGGAGATGCGGCAGGCGACGGGGGCCGTACGCGGCACGTACGGGTCGAAGACCTCGGAGTAGACGTCCACGGGGTCGAGGAGCCTGGCGAAGCGCTCCCGCAGCTCGTCGACGTCCGGCTCGGGGCCGACGTCGGGCTCGTACCGCTCGTCGGGGAGGAAGTCCTCGTGCGCGCCGAGCCTGCCGCCGGTGAGGAGCAGCTGGGAGATCTCCAGCAGCAGGAAGGGCACGGCGCTGTCGGGCTCATCGCCGCGCGACACCTCGGCGACGGCGACGATGAAGCTCTCGATGGAGTCCGCGACCGAGACCGCGAAGTCGTCGGGGTCGCGCTTGGCGTCGTGCAGCGTTGCGTCAGACATCGAGAAGTCGTCTCCCTTCGAAGGCACGCCCGAGCGTGACCTCGTCGGCGTATTCAAGGTCTCCCCCCACGGGGAGGCCGCTGGCCAGCCGCGTGACCTTGAGCCCCATGGGTTTCACCATGCGGGCGAGGTACGTGGCGGTGGCCTCACCTTCCAGATTGGGGTCGGTGGCCAGAATCAGCTCGGTGACCGTGCCGTCCGCGAGGCGGGCGAGCAGCTCGCGGATGCGCAGATCGTCGGGACCGACGCCCTCGATGGGGCTGATGGCCCCGCCGAGGACGTGGTAGCGGCCGCGGAACTCTCTCGTCCGCTCGATGGCGACGACGTCCTTGGACTCCTCCACGACGCAGATCACCGCGGGGTCGCGGCGCGGGTCCTGGCAGACCCGGCACCGCTCCTCCTGGGCGACGTTGCCGCAGACCGCGCAGAAGCGGACCTTGGCCTTGACCTCGGTCAGGGCGTGGGCGAGCCGGCGGACGTCGGCCGGCTCGGCCTGGAGGATGTGGAAGGCGATCCGCTGCGCGCTCTTGGGACCGACGCCGGGCAGCCTGCCCAGCTCGTCGATGAGGTCCTGGACCACGCCTTCATACACGGATCGAATGCTCCTTCTTGGGTTGTTTGATGTTGTTAGAACGGCAGGCCGGGGATGCCGCTGCCGCCGCCCAGGCCCTGAGCGAGCGGGCCGAGCTTCTGCTGCTGCAGCTGCTGGGCGGAGGCGTTGGCGTCACGGACGGCGGCGAGGATGAGATCGGCGAGCGTCTCGGTGTCCTCGGGGTCGACGGCCTTGGGGTCGATCACCAGGGCCTGGAGCTCCCCGGCGCCGGTGACCGTCGCCTTCACCAGGCCGCCGCCCGACGTGCCCTCGACGGGCGTACGGGCGAGCTCCTCCTGCGCCGCGGCGAGATCCTGCTGCATCTTCTGCGCCTGCTGGAGGAGCTGCTGCATGTTGGGCTGGCCACCACCGGGAATCACGGGTTCGCTCCTGGCTTTCGACGACGTTTGTCTCGGTAGCCCGAGCCTACGTGGTCGCCGCCTCCGGCGCCCCATGCCGGACGAAGAAGAACAGGGGGCGCCTGGGGGCGCATGCGGCGCACCCGGGGGGTTTCCGGTGTTGTTGCTGGTGGGGCGGGCTGGTGGGGCGACTCGCCGTATCCGTTTGCGGCTCGTCCTGCCCGTTTGCGGGCTCGCCCTGCCCGTTTGTGTTACTCGTTCGCGATCTCTTCGATGACGGTCGCGCCCAGCTCGCGGACGATGAGGTCGTGGCCGGTCAGGGCCGTCTCGTCGAGGTCGGGGTCGTCCTCGGCGGGCATGTCGTCCTCGGGGGCGACGGGCGGCGGCTCGGGCTCGCGGTACGCCTGGGACGGCGGGGGCGGCGGAGGCGTGGGAGACGCGGGCGCCTGGTACTGGTTCTGCTGGCCCGCCTGGGGCTGCGAGGCCGCCGGGGCGGGGGCCGTGGCCGCTCGGGGAGCGGCGTGCGCGGGGGCCTGCGGGGCGTACCCGGCGCCGCTGAAGCCACCGCTGAAGTCGGCGCCGAAGCCGCCGGCGGGGGCACTTGCGGGGGCGCCTGCCCCCGCGCCGCCGACGACGAGCTCGATCTTCCACTGGACCTGGCCCTGGTAGACGTCGCCGATCGCCTGGCGGAGGACCTCTTCGCTGCCGCTGTTGGCGAAGCTGTCGCGCGCGCCGGCGTTGGCGAAGCCGACCTGCAGGGTGGCGCCGTCGAAGCCGACGACCTCGGCGTTCTGGCTGAGGACGATCCAGGTGAAGCGGCGGCGGTTCTTGACCGCGTCCAGGATGGCGGGCCACATCTGGCGGACCTGGTTGGGGTCGCCGACGGGGCTGGGCTGGGCGCCTGCCGCGGATCCGCCGGCTGCGGGGGCGGCGGCGGGTGCGGACGCGGCAGGGGCTGCGGGGGCGGCCGGGGCCG
>NZ_PXWG01000059.1 GCF_003011965.1 Streptosporangium nondiastaticum | reverse complement strand
GCCCAGCAGGAAGCCGGCGGCGAACGCGGGCCACGACCCGTACGTCCTGCGGGCGGCATCCCCGGCGGACAGCACGACCCGTTCCGCGTCGGCCGGGCCGCACAGCCGCGCGGCGAGGCCGAGCCGGGCGACGGTCACAGCGCACGCGAGGTCGTGGGCGACGGCCGAGGCGACGCGCCGCCCGGGCCGCAGCACCGCCTCGCCCCGCAGCCGCTCCTCGGCCTCGGCGATGCGGGTGACGGCGGCGTCCATCGCCCGGACCTCGGCCTCGGGCGCGGCCCGGTGCACGAGGACCTGGGTGACGGCCTGACGCCACTCCTCGGTCGCCGGGGGCGCGTCGGCGGAACCGGCGTGCTCGGCGAGCCCCTCGCGGGCCCGCAGCGCGAACTCCGCGTCGCGCCCGGCTCCGGCCCCCGCCAGCAGCCGTTCCGTCAGGTGCCACCAGCCGGCCGGGTCGGCCACGCCCCACGCGTCGCGCAGGACGGCACGGTCCTCGTCGTAGTCCCGGTAGACGGTGCCGAGCTCGTTCCAGGGCACGCCGTCGCGTACGGACAGCGGGGCGCCGCAGGCCAGGCCCTGGGCGAGCGGGCCGTGCAGGGGGCCCGTGTACAGGGACGCCAGCCGGCCGGGCGCGGGCGGCGGCGTCTCGGCGTAGACCTCCAGCCAGGCGGCGCGGTCCAGCGGGGTGGCCGGGAGGACCGCCGCGGCCGGCTGCCCGGGGTTGACCGCGAGGTGCCACTTGTCGTGCGGCCACTCCAGGGCCAGCACGTCCAGCGTGGTGCGCTGGAAGACCCAGTCGGGCTGCCAGAGCGGCAGCGCGCCGCGCGTCAGGACCGGGAGGCAGCGCTTGCCCGAGGCCGGGTCGCGGTACGGGGCGAGCGGTGCGGGCGGCACCAGGCCGTCGGCCTCCACCCTGGCCACGGCGACGAACAGCTCGGCCGCCGCGACGGCGCCGATCTGCCCGTCCCAGTCCCCGCGCGCCGTCGCCGCCTGCAGCTGCTGTTCGATGGGGGTCGGCGGGGTCCAGGACGAGAAGAACATGTGCGCGACTCTATGACTCCGCGAAGACGGCGCGACACGCCGCCCCCGGGCCCCCGCCCAGGGCCGCCGGCCCCGGCGAACTCAGCCGGCCCCGGTGAACTCAGTTGAAGTCGAACTCGTCCGGGTCCGGGCCGAGCCGCGTGCCGCTGTCGAGCGCGGCGATCGCCGTCATGTCCTCGTCGTCGAGGGTGAAGCCGAAGACGTCGATGTTCTCGCGGATGCGCGACGGCGTCACGGACTTGGGAATGGCCACGTGGCCCAGCTGCAGGTGCCAGCGCAGCACGACCTGTGCGGGCGTGCGGCCGTGCTTCTCCGCGATGCCCGCGATCACGGGGGCGCTCAGCAGCTCCTTGCCCTGGCCGAGCGGTGCCCACGCCTCGGTGGTGATGCCGTGGCGCGCGTGGAGGGCGCGCAGCCCGGACTGGGCCAGGAACGGGTGCAGCTCGATCTGGTTGACGGCCGGGACGACGGACGTCTCGGCCAGCAGCCGCTCCAGGTGGGCGGGCTGGAAGTTGGAGACGCCGATCGCCCGGGCGCGGCCGCCGGCCGCGAGCTCCTCGAACGCGCGGTAGATGGAGAGGTAGTCGTCGCGGACGGCGCGCGGCCAGTGGATGAGGTACAGGTCCACGTATTCGAGGCCGAGCCGCTCCAGGGAGGCGTCGAACTCGCGGAGGACGGCGTCGCGCGTCCAGGCCCGCGAGGCGCTGTTCCACAGCTTCGTGGTCACGAAGAGCTCGTCGCGCGGGATGCCCGAGCCCGTCAGGGCCTTGCCCGTGCCGGTCTCGTTCTCGTACACGGCCGCCGTGTCGATGCTGCGGTAGCCGGCGGCCAGGGCCGTCTCGACGGCGGCCGTCGCCTCGGCGTCGGGGACCTGGAAGACGCCGAAGCCGAGCTGCGGCATCTCGACGCCGTTGTTGAGCGTGATGGACGGGATGGAGGGCGTCTTGCTCACGAGTGCTCGGTCCTTACGGTCGGAGACGCGGTTTCGTACTCCCAGCGTCAACGATCACAGCCGTCACTGCATTCCCGGAATGCCCCGGTTGCCTCTCGTGTCCCACGGGCTGTCCGTTCCTGCCCCACGGGGCCGTCCGTACAGCGCGTCCACCTCCTGCCGGTACGCCACCTCGATGGCCTTCCGCCGGAGCTTCAGCGACGGCGTCAGCAGCCCGTCCTCCACCGTGAACCGGGCTTTCAGGATCCGGAACGTGCGGATGGACTCGGCCTGCGAGACGAGGGTGTTCGCCGCCACCACGGCCCGCCGGATCTCCGCCTCCAGGTCGGTGTCGCGCACGAGCTCCGTGTCCTGCAGCAGCCCGGAGCCGGTTCCCCCGAGTCCGGCGGCGGTCCCCGGCGCCGGTCTGCCGCGCATGTGCAGCCAGTGCGCGACCGCCTCCTCGTCCAGCGTGATGAGCGCGGCCACGTACGGGCGGTCGTTGCCGACGACGACGCAGTGGGCGACGAGCGGGTGCGCCCGTACGCGCTCCTCCAGCAGCACCGGTGAGAGGCTCTTGCCGCCCGACGTCACCAGGATCTCCTTCTTCCGCCCGGTGATGGACAGGTAGCCGTCGTCGTCCAGCCGCCCCAGGTCACCGGTCGCGAACCAGCCCTCCTGCAGCACCGCGCCCGTCGACCGCGCGTCGCCCAGGTAGCCGGCGAAGACCTGGCCGCCGCGCAGCCAGACCTCGCCGTCGCCGGCGATCCGCACGGTCGTGCCGGGGACGGGCTGGCCGACCGAGCCGAAGCGGGGCCGCTCGGGCGGGTTGGCGGTCGCGGCGCCCGTGGTCTCCGTCAGGCCGTAGCCCTCCAGGACGGTCACGCCCGCGCCCGCGAAGAACAGCCCCAGCCGCCGGTCCATGGCCGAGCCGCCCGACATCGCGTGCCGCACCCGGCCGCCCAGCGCCTCCCGCACCTTGGCGTAGACCAGCCGGTCGAAGACCTGGTGCCGCAGCCGCAGCGCGGGCCCGGGCCCCGCGCCCCTGCCGAACGCCCGCTGCTCCACGGCCTCCGCGTAGCGCACCGCCACGTCCACGGCCCGCTCGAACGGCGCGGCCCGGCCCTCGGCCTCGGCCGTGCGCCGCGCCAGCGCGAAGATCTTCTCCAGGACGTACGGGACCGCGAGGACGAACGTCGGCCGGAAGGCCCTCAGGTCCGGCAGCAGCGCGGCGCTCGTCAGCTGCGGCTGGTGGCCCAGCTTCACCCGCCCGCGCACCGCCGCGACCTGCACCATCCGGCCGAACACGTGGGCCAGCGGCAGGAACAGCAGCGTCGCCGCCTCGTCGCCCGGGCGGGAGCGGAAGACGTGCTCGTAGCGCCGGACGACGTTGTCGGCCTCGGCCATGAAGTTGGCGTGGGTGAGCACGCAGCCCTTGGGGCGGCCGGTCGTGCCGGAGGTGTAGACGACGGTGGCCGGCGTCGAGGGGGTGAGGGCCATCCGGTGCCGCTGCACCACGTCGTCACCGACCCGCGCCCCGGCGGCGGCCAGCTCCTCGACCGCCCCGGCGTCCAGCTGCCACAGCCGCGTCAGCTCCGGCAGCCGGTCGATGACCGAGCCGACCGTCATCGCGTGGTCCTCGTGCTCGACGACGCAGGCGGTCACGCCCGCGTCACGCAGGATCCAGCAGACCTGGTCGGGGGAGGCCGTCGGGTAGAGCGGCACGGGCTGCGCGCCGATCGACCACAGCGCGAAGTCGAAGAGCGTCCACTCGTAGCGCGTGCGGGACATGACCGCGACCCGGTCCCCGAACCGCACGCCCTCGGCGAGCAGCCCCTTGGCCAGGGCCAGCACCTCGTCCCGGAACGCCGCCGCGGTCACGTCCCGCCAGCCCCCGTCCGGCCCCTTCCGGCCGAACGCCGCCTCCCCGGGCTCCTCGGCGGCGCGGTCGAAGACGGAGTCCGCGAGCCCTCCGACGGGCGGCGCCGTCACGAGCGGCGGAACGGTGATCTCGCGCAACGGGCAGCTCCTTGTCATGCTCCGCACAGCGCGATGCCCCTACCCGGCCCCCGGGGCCCTCAATCGCGTTGGGGGAGTGGCGTGTTGGGGCGGACCGCCCGGAAGGCGGCACGCCGAAGCCGGCGGTGCGGAACTCCGGTCGGCCCGCTCGCCTTCGGCCGGACGCCGCCACCGCGGAGGTTGCCCGCGCCGCGGCCCCTCCACGGTCAGCCGCGCACGTGCAGCCCGAAACCCGTGCGGCCCGCGGGCTCCAGTCCCTCCTTCAGGTGCAGCGAGGGGATCTCGTAGTCGCCGAAGTTCTGCCGCCGGAACGCGATCGGCTCGGTCGACTCCAGGGTCAGCAGGCGCTGCTCCCAGGCCTTGGCGACGTCCGGGTAGTCCTCGTCGGTCATCCGGTCGGTGCCGTACAGCACGAACGGCGGCAGCACCTCGATGCCCGGGTAGTAGAGGATGCCGTGGTGGATCGGGAACAGCAGGTCGTCGATGGGGCCGTTGATCCCGCGAGCGGCGTAATGCGGCTCCGGGCCGCCGGTGGTCACCGACAGCAGGGCCCTCCTGCCCGCGAGGGTGCCTTCGCCGAAGCGCTCGCCGTACTTGGTGTCGCTGTGCTCGCCGACGCCGTACGCGAAGCGGTAGGTGAACACCCGGTCCACCCAGCCTTTGAGGATCGCGGGCATCGAGTACCACCACAGCGGGAACTGGAAGATGACCGTGTCGGCCCACAGCAGCTTCTCCTGCTCGGCGAGGACGTCCGGGGTGAGCGTCCCGGCCTCGAAGGCCCGGCCCGAGTCCAGGGCGACCTTCAGCCGTCCCGAGGCGCCGGGGCCGTAGTCCGCGGCGTCCACGGCCGCCTTCCAGTTCATCGCGTACAGATCGCTCACCCGCACTTCGTGCCCCGCGGCCTCCAATGTGGACACCGCGAGGTCCTTCAGCGAGCTGTTGAGCGACTTCGGCTCCGGGTGGGCGTGGACGATCAGCGTCTTCACGGGAACTCCTTCGGATCGGGTGCCTCCGATCCTGGGCGCCGCGGCGCCCGGCGTTCAGGGGCGCCTCTTCCGTCGGACGGGACTTC
This sequence comes from Streptosporangium nondiastaticum, assembly GCF_003011965.1. Lineage (GTDB taxonomy): Bacteria > Actinomycetota > Actinomycetes > Streptomycetales > Streptomycetaceae > Streptomyces > Streptomyces nondiastaticus. The sequence continues at coordinate 33,152 of NZ_PXWG01000059.1, read as the reverse complement.
CTGGTATTGGCAGGGCCACCTTCACGGGCGGCGCCGAGGCCATACTGGCGGCATGGACGATCTCGCGGGCTTCCTGCGGACCCGGCGTTCCCGGGTCGACCCGGCGGCCGCCGGCATCCCCACCGACAGCCGCCGCCGGGTACAGGGGCTGCGCCGCGAAGAGGTCGCGCACCTGTCCGGAGTCAGCGTCGACTACTACGTACGCCTGGAGCAGGGCCGCGCGACCCAGCCCTCCGAGCAGGTCCTCGACGCGCTCGCCCGCGTCCTCGGCCTGGACGACACCGAACGCGGTCACCTCCACCGGCTCGCCCGGCAGCGCCACCGCCGCGCGAAGGCGCCGGGCGGGCGGGTCCGGCCGGAGCTGCTGCGCGTCCTCGACCTGGTTGCCGGTGCACCCGCGCTGATCATGAACCACCGCATGGACGTGCTCGCCGGCAACCGCCTCGCCGGGCTCCTCTACGGGCGGCCGGTGCCGGGGCCGGCGGGCCCACCGGGCCTGCCGGGCCTGCCGGGCTTGAACACCGCCCGGCACATCTTCCTCGAGGAAGCCGAGCGCGGCCTCTACGCGGACTGGGAGACGTGCACCCTCGACGTGGTCGGGCACCTGCGCCTGGCCGCCGGAAAGTACCCCGAGGACCCGCGCCTGGCCTCGCTCATCGGCGAACTGGCGATGGGCAGCGAGCGCTTCCGCCGCCTCTGGGCCCGCGCGGACGTGCGCGCCCGCACCCATGGGCGCAAGGCGTACCGGCACCCGCTGGTCGGACTGCTGGAACTGCACCATGAGAACTTCGCGCTACCGGACGAGTCGGGCATGGAACTGCTGGTGCTGTCCGCGGCCCCCGGCAGCCCCGCCGAGGACGGGCTGCGCCTGCTCGCGGGCCTGGGCGCGGACAGCGGTGACGCGCGTCCCGCAGTGAACGCTCAGGCCCGCGAACAAAAGCCGGCGACCCCGTAGCCGGACGCGACCAGCCCTACCCCTGCAGCCGGTCGCCCGCTGCCAGGACCGCCTGGGCCAGTGCTTCCGCCGCGCCCCGCGCCGTACTTCCCGGTGCCGCGCCGTGCAGCAGCACCACGTCGACCTCGCCGAGGTCCGGCAGGCCCGGGCCGGGGGCCAGACGGACCAGGCCCGGCGGGATCATGCCCAGGGTGTGGGCCATGACGCCCAGGCCCGCGCGGGCCGCCGCGACCAGGCCGCTGAGGCTGCCGCTCGTGCAGACCACCCGCCAGGAGCGGCCGCTGCGCTCCAGCACCTCCAGGGCCCGCGCCCGGGTCACCGCGGGCGGCGGGAAGGCGATCAGCGGCAGCGGCCGGTGCGGGTCCAGAACGAGCCGTTCGCCGCCGATCCACACCAGCCGGTCCCGCCACACGAGCCGCCCGTGCGGCTCGCCGCCGGGGTGGCGCTTGACGAGGACGAGGTCCAGCCGCCCCGCGGCCAGCCGCTTCTGCAGGGTCTCCGACAGGTCGACGGTCAGCTCCAGGTCCACCTCGGGGTGCTCGCGCCGGAAGCCCTCCAGGACCTCGGGCAGCCGGGTGAGGACGAAGTCCTCCGACGCCCCGAACCGCAGCCGCCCGCGCAGCCGGGTGCCCGCGAACCAGTAGGCGGCGCGCTCGTTGGCCTCCAGGATCGTGCGGGCGAAGCCCAGCATGGCCTCGCCGTCCTCGGTCAGCCGCACGCTGTGAGTGTCGCGGACGAACAACTGCCGGCCGGCGGCGGCCTCCAGGCGGCGGACCTGCTGGCTCACCGTCGACTGCCGGACCCCGAGGCGGCCCGCGGCCCGGGTGAAGCTCAGCGTCTGTGCGACGGCCAGGAACGTACGGAGCTGCACGGGGTCGAACACGGCACCAGCGTACTGCCGGTCATCACGGTTGGTGATGACAGTCAGAGTGGCGAACGGGGTTCCGCATAGGCGGTGCGGGCACCAGGCTGGGGCCATGCCGTCGCGCTTCCGCTTCCGCCTCCCCGTCGACCCCTACATAGCGGCCCTCCTGGGCACCGTCGCCCTCGCCGCCCTCCTGCCCGCCCGAGGCCAGGCGGCGACCGTCGCCGGCGGCGCCTCCACCGGCGCCGTGGCGCTCCTGTTCTTCCTCTACGGAGCCCGTCTCTCCACCCGCGAGGCCCTGGACGGCCTGCGCCACTGGCGGCTGCACGTGACGGTCCTCGGCTGCACGTTCGTGCTGTTCCCGCTCCTCGGCCTGGCCGCCCGCGGCCTCGTCCCCTTCGCCCTGACGCCGCAGCTGCACTCCGGGCTGCTGTTCCTGTGCCTCGTGCCCTCGACCATCCAGTCCTCGATCGCCTTCACCTCCATGGCGCGCGGCAACGTGGCGGCGGCGGTGTGCGCGGGCTCGTTCTCCAGCATTGTGGGAATCGCCCTCACTCCCCTCCTCGCCGCCCTCCTCCTGGGCAACAGCGGCGGCGGCTTCTCGGCCCGCTCCCTGCTGTCGATCGTGCTGCAGCTCCTCGTCCCGTTCCTCGCGGGCCAGTTGCTGCGCCGCCGGGTGGGAGGTTTCCTCACCCGGCACAAGAAGGTCCTCGGTTACGTGGACCGCGGCTCGATCCTCCTGGTCGTCTACTCGGCCTTCAGCGCGGGCATGGTCCGCGGCATCTGGCACGAGGTCACCCCGCTGCGGCTGCTCGCCCTGCTGGGCGTGGAGGCCGTCCTGCTGGGCCTCATGCTGACGGTCACCACGTACGGATCGCGGTGGCTCGGCTTCAGCCGCGAGGACCGGCTCGCCATCGTCTTCTGCGGCTCGAAGAAGAGCCTGGCGGCCGGCCTGCCCATGGCGGGCGTCCTCTTCGGGGCCCAGGCAAGCCTGGCGGTGCTGCCGCTGATGCTCTTCCACCAGATGCAGCTGATGGTCGGGGCGGTCCTCGCGAAGCGCTACGGGCGCGTGGCGGCGCCGGAGCCGGGCACGGCCGCGCCGTCGCTCTCCCGGGCCTGAGCGCGGTCGGCGCGGTCGGCACCGTCGACGCGGTCCAGCGGCAGCCACAGCAGCAGATCGCGGGTAGGGGCCGCCGGGTCTCCGGGCCGCGGCGGCAGCTCCCGCTGCCCCGGCCGCCCCAGCCGCGCCAGCTCGCCGTCCGTCAGCGCCCGCCCGTACACCCGTACGTCGTCCAGCTCCCCGGACAGCCACGCCCGGCCGTCAGGGCGCTGCCCCAGGTGCACCCCGAACGTCGAGTTGCGGCTGACCGTCCCCGGCACACCGGGCACGGACGAAGCGGCACCGTCCACGGTGAGGACGATCCGTCCACCGCCGCGCCGCAGTACGACCCGGTGCCACAGCCCGTCGCCGTACGGGGCCGACCGGACGACCGCCGTACGGGCCGGGCCCGCCCCGGCGACCGCCGTCACCTGCCCGGTCACCCGCCCGCCGGGCGCCACCCGCAGCGCCACCTGGGGCGCCCCGCCCATCCCGCCCATCCACAGCAGAGGCTGCTCGGCGGCTTGCGCCGCTCCGGGCGACGAACGGAACCACAACACCGCTGTGAAGTCCCGCGTCCCCAGCGGAAGGGAGGCCCGGTAGGGCAGCCGCACCGCGTCGTCCACGCCGTCGAAGGCGAGGGCCCCGCCGGAGCGGCCCCGGACCGGTCGCGGGCCTCCCAGGACGTACGCGTCCCGCCCGCCCGGAGCCCGGTCCGGCGTCGTGGGGAGCGGCCCGTGGCGCGGGCCCAGCCACTCCTCGGTGAAGCGGGTGAACCGGATCTCGTCCCGCGCGTTGCCCCGGCCCGCCTCGTACAGCAGCCCGGCCGTAGCCCCATGCCCGTAGCCGTCCTGGTCCCCGCCCGTGTCCAGCACGGCCATGTCCGAGTAGCCCGCCCAGTCGGCGGTGACGAGCCTGCCCTGCTCCACGCCCTCCCACGTGCGCCCTTCGTCGTAGGAGGAGCGGATCGTCATCGAGCGCCGCCGGTCGGGGTCGGAAGGCGACGCGAACAGCCAGCGCCCGGGGCGCAGCACGGCCACGGACCCCTGCACCATGGGCGTGTAGAGGTCCGGGACGGTCCGGAACCGCCCGGCGAACGCCGTGCCCCCGTCGGGGCTGACGGCGAAGTCGCGGTTGCCGAGCTCCGTGCCGTCCTGCTCGCGCCCGCCCGCGTACACCGCGCCGTCGGCCCGCTCGGCGAGCGTCAGCTCGGACGGCTTCTGCGCGTACGTGCCGTCCGGGGCGGTCGCGTGGGTGTCCACCGCGCCGAGCCGCCAGTGCGCGCCCCCGTCGTCGCTGAGGGCGAGCGCCGCGTGGTTGGCGTGGACGCGGGTGCCGTCGTGGCTCTCGGCGTTGAGGCCGACGACCATGCGGCCGCGGTGCGGGCCGTGCGCGAGCTGGATGCCGTGGCCGGGGCCGGTGGCGTACCAGGAGTTCCAGCCGGGCGGGCGCAGCTCCCGCGTCAGGTCCTCCGGCCCCGACCAGTGCGCGCCGTCGTCGTCGCTGTGCTGGAGGTGGGGCGTGCGGTCGCAGGGCACGTCGCAGTTGCCCCCGCCGGGGCGGCCCTTGTTGTACGTGGTGAGGAGCGTGATCCGGCCGCTGCGGAGGTCCACGACGGGCGCGGGGTTGCCGTGGGTGTCGCCGAGCCCTTCGTCCACCACGCGCAGCGGGCTCCACGTGCGGCCGGCGTCGTCCGAGCGTTTGACGACGACGTCGATGTCGGTGGCGTCGCTGCAGTCGCCCTTCCGGCCCTCGGCGAAGGCGAGGACGGTGCCGCGGACGGTGGTGACCAGTGCGGGGATGCGGAAGCAGGCGTAGGCGTCCCCGTCGGCCGTCTCCGGCCCGGCCTTGAAGAGGACCCGCTCCTCGAACCCGGTGCCCGTGAATCCGGTGTTCGTGAATCCGGTGTCCGTGGCCCGGGCCGGGGGCGGTGCGAGGAGGGAGCCCGCGAGGCCCGCCAACGCGGCTGCGGCCAACGCGTTCCTGACGGGGGTTCGAAGAGTGGCGGGAGCGGTGCGGACGTGCGGCGGCGCCATGAGGCCGAACGTAGGTCTCGTACGACTGTCACACAAGGAAGACTCGGCCGAAGAGCCCATACGAGTTGATGTGCGAGTTGATATGCGAGCTCGCGTACGGGAGGGGGTCGGCCGAGGGGCTGAGGCAAAGGCTCACGCCGGCCGCAGGACGACCTTGCCGAGGTTGACGCGCGACTCGATGAGCTCGTGCGCCTTCGCGGCGTCCTCCAGCGGCAGTTCGGCGTGGACGCGCGGCCGCAGCCGCCCTGCGGCGAACAGCTCCCACAGCTCCAGCCGCCACTGCTCCATCAGCTCAGGCCGGTGGCGGGCGATCAGCGCCATCTGGAAGCCGATCGCGGCCTTCGCGCCGACGAGCAGGTCGTACGCCTCGATCGTCCCGCCGCCCGAGCTGTACGCGACGAGCCGGCCGCCGGGTGCGAGCGCGGCGACGGCGGGGGAGAGGAGCTCGCCGCCGACCGCGTCCAGGACGATGTCGACCCGGCCGCCCCAGCTCTCCGGGTCCGCGGACTCGCGGGCGAGCTCGTCGTAGGTGACGACGTGGTCCGCGCCCAGCCCGCGCAGGAAGCCGGCCTTGGCCTCAGCGGCCGCGGAGCTGACGGCCGCCACGACCCTGCCGCCGCCGAGCTCCTTGGCGAGCTGCACGGCGAGGTGGCCCACGCCGCTCGCCGCACCCGTCACCAGGACGGACTCGCCGGCGGCCGGGCGGGCCGCCGCGTACGCCCCGCGGGCCACCAGCCCGCAGCGGACCAGGGCGACGGCGTCCCTGGCGGTCGCGCCCTCGGGAACGGGGGAGGCCATCGCGGCCTGCAGGACGGAGTGGTCGGCGTAGCCGTCGCCGAAGCACAGGCCGGTGACGCGGTCGCCCGCCTTGAAGCCGGTGACGCCCGGGCCGGTCGCCACGACCTCTCCGGCGACCTCGCCGCCCAGGCTCGCGGGCAGCGGGAGGCCGCCGCCGCGCACCTTCCGCACGACGGGGAGCGTGACGCCGACGGCCTCGTTGCGCACGAGCAGCTCGCCGGGGCCGGGGGCGGGGACCTCGGTCTCCTCCAGGCGCAGGACCTCGGGGCCGCCGTTCTCGTAATAGCGGACACGGCGCATGGGGCGCACCTCCAGGGTGTCGTGGGTTGCCCCAACGGTTTTCGTTGGGAGTCCCAACGATAGAGGGATCTTCGTTGGGGTGTCCAACGTTTTTTATTGGTAGTCCCAACGGATGTGTCGGTAGGGTCGCACCATGACCCAGCACCACGAGCCCGCGCTCGACCGCATCCGCGCCCTCCCCAGCTGGCTCCTCAACCGCGCCGCCGGGCGCGGCCGCCGCCTGCTCGGCGAGGCGTTCGCCCACGAGGGCCTGCGCATGCCGCACCACGCCGTCCTGGCCGCCGTCGCCGACATCGGCCCCGTCGCCCAGGCGGGCCTGGTCCGCAAAACCGGCTTCGACCCCAAGGACATGGTCGGCATCCTCAACGACCTCCAGCGGGCACGGCTCGTCACCCGCACCCCCGACCCCGACGACCGCCGCAAGAACGTCATCGCCCTCACCGCCGAGGGCCGCGACTGCCTGGGGCGGCTCGCGCAACTGGGCGACGAGGCCAACCGGGCGCTGCTCGCGGCGCTCACCCCCGCCGAGCGGGAACAGTTCGTCGCGCTGCTCGCCCGCGTGGCCGAGGAACGGGAGGAAGGGCCGGTCGGCTGACGCCGCCGACAGGGGCGTCAGCCGGCCGCCGGCTGCGTCTCCTCCAGGACGATCCTCTGCTCGCCCGCGTACACGTTCATCGACGCCCCGCGCAGGAAGCCCACCAGCGTCAGCCCCGTCTCCGCGGCCAGGTCCACCGCCAGCGACGACGGCGCCGACACCGCCGCGAGCACCGGGATCCCGGCCATCACCGCCTTCTGCGCCAGCTCGAACGAGGCCCGCCCGGAGACCAGCAGCACCGAACCCGCCAGCGGCAGCATCCCCTGCTGGAGGGCCCGCCCGACGAGCTTGTCGACCGCGTTGTGCCGCCCCACGTCCTCGCGCACGTCCAGCAGCTCGCCGTCCGCGGTGAACAGCGCGGCCGCGTGCAGTCCGCCCGTGCGGTCGAAGACGCGTTGCGCCTCCCGCAGCCGGTCGGGGAGGGACGCCAGCAGGGCGGGTTCGAGCCGCATCGGGGCCGGCCCGTCGGACAGGGCGTGGCGCGCGGTGGTCCGTACGGCGTCCAGGCTCGCCTTCCCGCACAGCCCGCACGACGACGTCGTGTAGACGTTGCGCTCCAGAGTGATGTCGGGCACCGGGACGCCGGGCGCGAGCCGCACGTCGACGACGTTGTACGTGTTGGATCCGTCGTCGGTCGCCCCCGCGCAGTAGACGATGTTGGCGATCTCGTCGGCGCCGGCCAGCACGCCCTCGCTGACGAGGAAACCCGCCGCGAGCGCGAAGTCGTCGCCCGGCGTGCGCATGGTGACGGCGAGCGGCTTGCCGTTCAGCCGGATCTCCATCGGCTCCTCGGTCACCAGTGTGTCCGGACGGGCGCCGACGGCACCGTCCCGGATGCGGATGACGCGGCGTCGTGCGGTGACCCGTCCCATGAGCTGATCCGTCCCGGTGGTCGAAGGGCTGCTGGCCGCTCCATTGTCTCTGGGGCGCGGCCGGACCCCGCCGGGGCCCACGACGACCGCCGGCCGGGCTACCCGATCCCCTGCCGGTCCGGCAGCAAGGCGAACTCCCGGTCCGCCCCGTCCGGCACCGCCCGCGTCACGGCGTCCGCGAGCAGCGCCCGGTGCCGTTCCAGCGGCGGACGCCGGCCCGCGGGGGCCAGGTGCCACAGGTCGTCCAGGGCCGCCGCCAGCCGCCGGGTCACCTGCGGGCTGCCGGTCGCGCAGCCGCGGATCTCCGCGAACCCCAGGTCCACCAGGTCCGCCCACCCGGGCACGTCCTGCACCAGCCGCACGGCGCCCCGGCGGTCGCAGTGGTGCAGCGCGCCCAGGGGCTGCCGGGCCAGGGCCGCGAGGAACTGGGTGATCCGGTCCAGGCACTGCACGGCCGTCGTCGGATCGTTCACAGCGGGCGACAGGGCCCGCTGGGCGATGTCCGACAGCTGCCGCAGCCCGAAGCCCGGATCCTGGTGGAACGTGCGCTCCACACCGACGGACACCGTGTACCGCAGCGCCCGCGGCGGCGGCGCGGCCCCGCCGTGCACCGCGAACACCGGCGTCCCCGGCACCACGAAGTCCCCGATCCGCGGGATCAGCCGCAGCACCACCCCGTGCCGCCGCGCCACCCGCACCAGCCGGGCGATGTGCACGTCGCGCAGCACCCCGGCCCGCCCCGTGTGCACGACCTCCGCACCGGGCCCGGCCAGCGCCGGCCGCTCGTCGTCGGGGACGCCGTACTTGCCCAGCACCCGGAACGACTCCCGCGTGATCCGGTCGATCACATGGCTCACCCGCATCAGCCGCAGCGTGGCGTTCACGTACGCGATGAACAGCCCCAGGCTCACCAGCACCAGCAGCACGCACACGATGCTGGAGAACACCGGGACCGTGGTGACCGCGCGCGGGTCCTCGGTCCCCTCGTACGACGCCTGCACCAGCAGGGCGAACGGGAACGTCGCCAGGAAGACGGCGAACGTGCACTTGGTGATCCGGCTGCGCACGTACAGCCGCACCACGCGCGGGGAGAACTGCCCGCTGGCCATCTGCAGTGCGACCAGGGAGATCGAGAACACCACGCCGATGAAGGTCAGCATCGCCGAGCCGACGGTCGTGATGATCGTCTTGGTGTCGTCGGCGATCCCGATCAGCGACTCGACCGTCCCGTAGTCCCCGTCCCGCTTCAGGGCCCCGATGACGAACCGGTCCAGCTCCAGCACCCCGGCGGCCAGCCCCGCCGCCCCGAGGAGCCCCACGGTGGGCGCGAACCAGAACGTGTCCCGCAGGTGCTCCCGCAGGGGCGACAGGGGCCGCGGCCGCCTCCGGCCGCTCCCGGCCGCCTCAGCCGTCCAGGTTTGCCCCGTATTGCCCACAAAAAGATCTTATGCCCCGCCCAGATACCCAGGTGAGAGGCACTCCGAAACCTTGGTATTGTTATCCATGTCGCCGCGGGGAACGCCCCGCGGGAGACCACCGGTCCGGGTGGCGGAATGGCAGACGCGCTAGCTTGAGGTGCTAGTGCCCTTTATCGGGCGTGGGGGTTCAAGTCCCCCCTCGGACACCAGTAGGAACCCCAGCTGAGCTGGGGTTTTTCTGTTTTTCCGGCCAGGTGCGGGAGGCGGGGCGGCCAGGGGGCGGGCCGATTCGTCCGGGCGGGCGTTTCCGCAGGACAGGGGCCTAAAAGCACTCCGAAACCTTGATATGGTTGTCCATGTCGCCGCGGGGAACATCCCGTGTGAGACCACCGGTCCGGGTGGCGGAATGGCAGACGCGCTAGCTTGAGGTGCTAGTGCCCTTTATCGGGCGTGGGGGTTCAAGTCCCCCCTCGGACACACTGAAGAACCCCAGCTCAGTTGGGGTTCTTCTGCTTTCCTCCCGGAGGCGGTGCTAGGACACGCCGCGAAGTGTCTTGTACGCGGCCCATGCGTCCAGCAGCGGCGGGGACACCGAGCGCCGTCGGCCGGGGCCGTGGGTCAGCGCGTACCGCACGGCCGCTGCGGTGGCTTCGGGGGCGGCCGAGCGGAGGAGGGCGGCCGTGCCCGTGACGAAGGGCGCCGCGGCACTCGTACCGCTCAGGAGGAAGGGGCGGTCGCCGAGCCCCGGGCCGGGGATGCGATCGCCGGGGGCGCCGACTCCGTGGCGGCCGATGGACGCACTCAGATTGGACTGCGGCATGGGGTGCCCGGCGCGGTCGTACGCGGTCACCGGGATGACCCACGGGTGGTCGGTGAGGACGGAGGCGTGCATCCGGCTCTGGTTTCCGGCGGCGACGACGAGGATCACGCCCCGGTCGGCGGCGTGGTCGAGGGCCGCCTCCAGCGTCCGGTCGCGGAACCCGGACGGCGCGGGCTGGGCCATGCTGAGGTTCAGGACATGGGCGCCGGCGTCGACGCTCTCCGTGATCGCGTCGGCCAGTTCTCCCGTACTCACGCCGGAGAGGCAGGTCGCGGGCCCGCCGTCGGCCGGGCGGTCCGCGAAGAGGGGCCGGGACATCAGGGTGCAGCGAGGGCAGACGCCCCTGCCGCCGGCGATGACCCCGGCGACGGCGGTGCCGTGCGCGCAGCAGATGTCGGCGCGGCGGCAGCCTCCCGTACCCGCGGCCGGGCGCAGTTCCCGGACCGGGTGGCCCGCGAAGGCGGGGTGGTCCGGGGCCACACGGCCGTCGATCAGGCCGACGACAACCGAGGGCCGGCCAGGGGTGCGAGCCATGAGAGGCGTGAGGCCGGCCAAGTCCATGGGGCCCGCCAGATCCAGGGGGTCCATGGGCGCCCCTTCCTTCGGCCGTCGGGTGGAGCGGCCGGACTACCAGGTCAGGGTGTGGGGCGGCTCGCACTCGTCGATGCACCGGTCTGTGCAGCCATTCAGGCAGTCGCCCGCTTCCCAGGGGGGCGCGTCCTCGCACTCGTTCGCGCACATATTGCTGCAAAAAGTTTCGCAGTGCATGTCCGTTTGCGGGTGCAGCCGATCACCTGATGTGTCCCGCCAGGTGGTCGGGGCGGGTGCTGTGGAAGCGAATCCGGGAAGTGTCACGGTGCATCACCGCCACTTGTTCGAGCAGGCCCGCCTCAGGCACCGCCGCACGCACGCAGAGAAGTCGCTCGCACCCTGGCAGTGTTGGCGGCAGGGCGGGCCCAGTTCCTCCTCGCAGGTGAACTGCTGGGGGAGGATCAGGTCGCCGGCGTTCGCTCTGTATGTCGCCGGCTCGACGGCGAATCCAGGGATACGCATTTCGGTTCGCCTCATTCTCTTTCGTCGTCATCGGCTGTAGTAGCTCTGAAGCGGGGTCACCCGGAAGGGGAAGAGTCCGGCGAGGCCGACGCGGGTGAACCACTTCTCGGTGACGTTGGTCTGGAGGTGGGTGTAGGAGAAAACGGCTGTGATGACGGTCTGCGACCCGGCGCTGAGCCGGGAGGGCATGGCCTCCACCGCGGAGAGGGTGTAGCCCTCTCTGTATTTCTGGTTGGTCTTCCGGTAGATCTCCTGGTCCCTTACGGTCAGGAAGTTCAGGGCCCGGTCGGCCGGTTCTGTGCCTGCGTTGTCGCTGAGCTGGAGCAACCGGTCGAGCAGAGCTCCGGCGGACCTTTCGAACTCCTCGCTGGAGGTGTCGTCGGGCCGGTCGATCGCCTGGATCAGTTCCCTGCTGTCGAAGGCCCAGATGTGCTGGACTCCGACGATCCGGACGGAAAGTCCCTGACAGGCGTCCGGGGGCGCGACCGGGCCGAGGTGGCCGACGATCACGGCGAGGTCGCGCTGGTCCTCGACCGGGCGCAGGGCCTCCAGCAGGTCGTCCAGCACGGTGGGGTCGCCGGGCTCCAGGATGTAGGTGTCGACGCCCTGGACGGCGAGGACGTAGCACATCTGCCGTGCGATGTAGCGGTTCTCCGGGGCGGAGAGGACGCGGTAGAGCGCGTCCGCGTCGGTGGTGTAGGTGGTGCCGTCGGCACCCGCCGCCTGGAGGAACTCGCGCTGCACGGACAGGTCGGGGAAGACGGCGTGGACGCGGCCCAGGACGTAGACGTAGCCCCCGGCGCCGCTGTCCTCCCCGCTGCCGTCGAGGGAGCCGGCTGTGGCGCAGTCGCAGCAGGCTTGGGTGACGGTGGGCTGGACGGGCGCGGGCGCGGGGCGCGGATCCTCGGGGTCGGGCATGACGGCGGGGTCGGGCATGGCGGCGGCGGAGGGCGGGGGGCGCACCTCGGCTTCCGCCTCGGTGTCAGGGGTCTCGGGGTTCATCGGTCCCTCCTCAGGCACACTCTGTCCGGCTCCGCGGCCGGCGCGGTCCCTCAGGCCGCCATCTCGTGTACGCGTCGTGATGCGCGTTCGTGTCGTAGATGTGCTGCCTCGTGCGTGGTGCTTCAGCGGTTCCGTCCGCCGCCGAACGCCATCCACCGGTTCAGCGCCGCGGCCCTGCGGGCGCAGCCGCCGCAGGGGCGGAATCCCGCCGCCGAGGTCACCCGGGCGAGGGCGTCGCCCAGCCCGATCTCCGCGTCTTCACGCACGAAGCCGGGGAGCCGGACCCGGTGGCGGGGAGCGTCGTGGCGGTACCTCTCGTCACGGCGGGTGCCGGGGGAGTCGCGTGCCGGCTCTTTCTCGCCCTTACCCCCGTGCTCGCCCTTACCCCCGTGCCTGGTTGCAGCATCAACCACCGTGCTCACATCCCGGTGTTGAATCATTCACCCCGTACCACCGAGGCGCCCCAAGCCCTCTCTTCCAGATTCCTCCCGGGGCGTTTCGGGCGCAACCTGGCCAGACCGTCGGCGGCAGTAGGAAACCCCAGTTACCCTGGGGTTTTTCTGTTCTCCCGGGTCTGATGCGGCGCCCGGGAGGAAGGATGGCATGTGGAAGGCCGGTTGATCAGCAGCTATCGGGCGCTGCTGCCGGAGGTGGTGGCGGTGCGGCCGCCTCATCCCCGGCTGGCGGGGTCCGTCATGGCGTACGTCGGCCTGGACTTACGGCTGGACTCCCCCTTGCGCCGGCGCAGCGTGGCGAGTGCGACGCCGATGCTCATGATTGATTTCGAGACCGCCGGCCGTCAGGTCTCCCGGCTTGACGGCTCCGGGGACGTGTTCTTGGTGCGGTCACCGGTCAGTGGCGTGCTGGACGCGCCTGTGGACGTCGAGCTCTCGGGGCATCATTTCGGCATGGGTGTGAGCCTCACGCCTCCGGGGGCTTTTGCCCTGCTGGACCTGCCCATGCACGAACTCGCCGGCACCCCCGTGCGGTTGGCCGACATCATCGGGGAGCACAGGGAGCAACAGCTCATCGACCAGCTCGCCTCGGCGCCGTCCTGGTCCGACCGCTTCGACCTGCTCGACCGGTTTCTCCCCGCCCTTCTGACGGCCGGCCCTGACCCGTCCGATGCCGTCGTCCACGCCTGGCAGCGGCTGAACGCGACCTCGGGCCGGACCCTGATCTCCGCCCTCGCCGATGACATCGGGGTCCGCCGGCGTCGCCTGGAGGCACTCTTCCGTGAGCAAGTGGGTGTCACGCCGAAGGCGCTGGCCCGCATCCTCCGCTTCCACAGGGCCTTGCGCCTCATTGCCGACGAGACGAGGGACACCGGCCTCGCCGCCGTCGCCGCCGCCTGCGGCTACTCCGACCAGGCCCATCTCACCCGGGAGATACGCGCCCTCTCGGGCACTACCCCACGCGGCCTGTGCCCCCGAGTGCCATCAAACGGAAGGGCGCATTCCTTCAAGAGCGCCGGCCAGGCACCGGCGTAGCTTCTTCCTCGGCGAGATCCTGCCGCTCACGGCCCGGCAACCCGGGACCGGCAGCGGTGGTACGGGGGCGGCACGCCTGTGCGGATTCCCTGCGCCGAGGAGACAGGCCGCTTACGGGGGAAGCGGCCTGTCTCCTCCGCCAGTTCAAGTCCTCCTCGGACACAGCGAAGAACCCTAGCTGAGCTGGGGTTCTTCTGTTTTCAGGGCCGGAGCGGTGGCTGTGTCACCAGCCGGACGTGCCGATTTCGACGCGGTCGTCGAGGGCGTTGAGGCCGGACTTGCGGGTTCCGGGGTAGAGGAACAGCTGGCCGGTCTCTGCCTTGCGGACGGTCTCGCCGGCCAGGAGGAGGCCACGGTCCGGCTCCTCGCGGAAGGGCGCACCGACGAGGCCATCGCCAAGCGGCTCGGCGTCTCCCGGCGCACGGCCCGCCGCATCGCCACCGGCCTCATGGAGCGCCTGGGCGCCCGCAGCCGCTTCCAGGTCGGCGTCCTCGCCGTCCAGGCCGGCTGGCTTCCCACCCGGGCGGCCCACTGACGGCACGGCCGTCACTTCTTTCGAACTGGTTGCCGGGAAGTGGATCCCGCCGGGGTGAAATCTCCTCCTATTGGAGTGAAGGACGCACGGCCCGGGGGTGCAACGCCGCACGCGGCCGGGCTCGACCGCTGCCATTGCCGCTTCGCACCCACACGGGAGATGACGTGTCACCCGAGCGCACGAACCGATCAACCGGGCCGTCAGGAACACCCGAGGACACGGGGCTTCGGGACGGGTTCTCGAAGACCTTCGCCAGACGCCCGTCCGTGCCCCGGCGGGGCCTGCTGCCGGGCAGGAGGGTGTGGACCGCCCTCGCCTCCGCCGCGGCGGTGACGGGCCTCGCCGTGGGCGCCGTTCCGCTGGCCGAGCAGATCCAGTTCACCTCGGACGACTCGAAGAAGGTCGCCGCGGTCAAGGAGCCGGGCAAGCCGGGTGCTGACGGCCCCTCGGCGGCCGGCCGCCCGAAGGGCGCGGGGAACGCCGCCGGGGAGACGAAGCCGGCGGGCACCGGGACCGGCGGCGGTGGTGCCACCGGCGGGAAGGGCGGGCCGGGACAGCCTTCCGGTTCGGGCTCGGGGTCCGGCTCCGCGTCGGGGTCGGGATCGGGGTCCGGATCCGGGGGTTCCGGGGGTTCCGGAGGTGGCTCGGCGTCCGGCTCCGGCGGGTCCGGTGGCTCCGGTGGTTCCAGCGGTGCCGGTGGTTCCAGCGGGTCCTCCAGCTCCGGTAGTTCTGGCTCCAGTTCCGGGGGGTCCAGTTCCGGCGGCTCCAGCGGGTCCTCCGGCTCCGGGCGTGAGGATCCCGGTGCGGCCTTCAGGGACGGCGGGATCAAGCCGCAGCCGCCGGAGCCTCCGAAGAAGGGCGTCGTCCAGCCGCCCAAGCCGGAGATCCCGCGTCCCCCGAAGCTCGACGACGGCAGGATCAAGGGCCCGGTCATGGGCTTCGCCGCGAAGCGGTGCGTGGACATCGTCGGCGGCAAGTCCAAGGAGGGCGCGCCGCTGGAGCTCGACGACTGCTCCGGGGACCGGATTCAGCGGTTCGAGTTCCGGCCGGAGGGCGAGGTCTGGTCCCTCTACGACGACAAGCTCTGCCTGGACACCCAGCGGCGCTCGACGGCGGACGGGGCCGCCATCCAGCTGGCCGACTGCAACGGCAAGCCCACCCAGGCCTATGCGATCCAGCGGGACGGGTCCCTGGTGAACCCGGAGTCCGGCAAGTGCGTCGAGGCCGCGGACACCGGCTCGAAGGGGCTGCGGCTCCAGCTGCAGACCTGCAACGGCACCAAGCAGCAGAAGTGGCAGATCGGCTGAGCCGTAGCCGTAGCCGTAGCCGTAGCCGAGGGCGGAGCCGCAGCCCGCGGCCCGCAGGCGGGGCCGCTCGCTACGCCGCCCCGCCCGGGACCGCTCCCGCCGACCCCACCGCCCCCACCGCCTCCGGCACGTCCTGGCGGGTGAGGGTGATGAGGTCCGCCTCCGACGGCGCCTCGATCTCGGCGACCCGGTACGCCTGCCGCTCGGTCATGGCCTGGAAGACCTGGCGGGCGGAGCGGCCGTTGCCGAACCGGTGGTCGCGGGGGACGCCGGAGAAGTGGGCGCCGAGGGCGTCCCGCGCGTCCTCGGTGAGCTCGTACTGGTGGGAGGCGGCGTGCTGCTCCACGATCCGCACCAGCTCCGCGTCGTCGTAGTCCTCGAAGAGCAGGGTGCGGTTGAAGCGGGAGGCGAGGCCGGGGTTGGAATCGATGAAGTGCTCCATCTCGTCCGGGTAGCCGGCGACGATCACCACGACGGCGTCGCGGTGGTCCTCCATCAGCTTCACGAGCGTGGCGACGGCCTCCTGCGCGAAGTCGTTGCCGCCGCCCGCCGCGGGGGCGAGTGAGTACGCCTCGTCGATGAAGAGCACGCCGCCCATGGCCTCCTGGAAGACCCGCTGGGTCTTCGGCCCGGTGTGCCCGACGTACTCGCCGACCAGGGAGGAGCGGTCGGCCTCGACGAGGTGGCCGCGCTCCAGCAGTCCGACGGCGGCGAGGATGCGGCCGTAGAGGCGGGCGACGGTGGTCTTGCCGGTGCCGGGGTTCCCGGCGAAGACCAGATGCCGGCTGAGCGGCGGGGCCGCGAGCCCGGCGGCCTCCCGCCGGTGGACCATCCGCATGAGCTTCACGAGGGAGGCGACGTCCTGTTTGACGCGGCCGAGCCCGATCAGCGTGCCGAGCTCACCGAGGAGGTCGTCGAGGCTCTCCTCGGGCTCCTCCCGGTCACCGTCGGCCCCGGCCCCCGCCGTGGCGGCGCCCGCGTGCTCCGCCCCGGCGGGCAGGGGCGTCCTCCGGCCCGCGGCGCCGGCGAGCTGCGGCCACTGCGGCGACCCGACCCGTACGGAGACGCATTCCTCCACCACCGGATCGGCGTCCGGATCGGCGCTCAGGTCCTCTGCGGCGTCCTGCACCCGGACGCGGCGGAGCACCGGGGCGGCGGATCCGGCGAGGTGGACGGCCGGGAAGCCGGGGGCGACGATCTCGCACTCTTCGAAGACGCCGCCGCCTCCCGAGTCGACGATCAGCCCGTTCTTCGCCGGCCGCAGGATGCGCACCCCGCTCAGCCGCGGCTCGGCGCCGCCCGCGACCACCACGCCGGAGCCTGCCGCGTCCCGGATCTCCAGGCCGGTGACCCGGGGCGCGGCACCGGGTTCGACGACGAGGCCCGCGGTGCCCGCCCGCACCAGGCTGCCGCCCGTGACCTCCTGGTCACCGGGGCCCAGGACCGCGGCGGCGCGCTCGCTGTCCGCGATCTCGCAGCCGTGCAGCAGGGTCGGGCCGTGGCCGGCGGCGGTCACGCCGTTGCGCGTGCGGTGCACGGCGACGCCACGGAGTTCGGCGCGGACGGAGTCCGCGAGGTCCACCCCCGACATGCCGCAGTCGCTGATCCAGGTGCTCTCGATGATGGCTCGCGCGCCGGCGACCAGGTGGGTGCCGTGTTCGGGGGTCCTGGTGATGCGGAGCCCCCGCAGCCGGATCTCGGCGCTGTCCCCCGCGTGGACGGGGCTGTAGGCGCACTCGTCCAGGGCGCTGTCGTCGAGGTGCACGACGGCGTCGCCGGTGGCGACGAGGCCGTTGGCCGCCGACGCGCGGATCACGGTTTCGCGGGCGGTGAGCCGGGCGGAGCCGTGGACGACGACGGCCGCGGCGCCGGTGCGCGCGATCCTGGTGCCGGTGACCCGGATCCGGGCGTCGTCCCCGGCGCTGATGCCGGAGCCGCCGCTGTCGCGCAGCGTGCAGAAGGCCAGCTCCACCTCGCTCCGGCCGTCGGCGCGTACGGAGTCCCCGCCGGCGCCCGAGAGTTCGCAGTCGTGCAGCCGGACGCCACCGCCGCCACCACCGGTCTCCCGGGAAGACGCCGTCTCCGCCGTTTCCGCCGTCTCCGGCGCTTCCGTGGCGGCGGAACTGCCGAGGACCCGCACGGCGTCCGAGCCGCACGCCCTGACACGGCAGTCGGTGAGCCGGGCGGAACCCCGGTCCTCGACGAGCAGCCCGCTCCGGCCGGCACCGTCGATCAGGCACTCCCGCAGGGTGACGGCGGCGTCCTCCCGTACCCGTAGCGCGGACCCCGTGGTGTCCCGGATGCAGGTGCGGAGCAGCTCGACCCGGGTCGACCCGCCCGCGACGATCCCCGTGCCGTCGGTCCCGAGCAGCCTGCAGTCGGTGAGGGCGACGGCTCCGCCGGTGCGCAGCAGCACCCCGGCGAGGGCGGCGCCGGCGAGGACCGTTCCGGTCATGGCGAGCGCGGCGTCCCCGTGCACCTCCAGCCGCCCCGTGCCGATCCGGCCGCCGGACCACTCCGTGCGCCCGCCCGCGAGCACGACGGCGGGCCGGTCGGCGGCCTCCCCCTCGACCACGAGCGCGTCGACCACCACCCGTGCGCCCGCCGCCACTTCGAGGGCGGGGCGCCCGTCACCGGGGGCGGCAAGGACCACGGCCCCGGAGCGTCCCCCCGCCTCCTCGCCGAGGACGCGCAGCGCCACGCCGCGCTCGATCCGCACCGCCTCCCGGTAGACGCCGGGGGCGATGCGTATCTCGTCGCCCTCCGCCGCGGCCGCGAGGGCGGATGCGAGGCCGGGGTGGGCACCGGGTATGCCGCCGCCCACGTGGTGGGTGGCGGCCGGCTGGGCGGGGACTGTCACGGGGGCTCCGTCAGACGTACAGGGGCGGGACCGGGCTGGACCGGCGGTGATGGCGACTTCTCGTCAGGCGGCGATGAGACTTCTCATCGAGCGGTGATGAAACTTCTCATCAAGCGGCGATGACAACCTCTCACCAAGTGGTGATGACAACCTCTCATCAACCGTCCGCCCCGGGCTGCGGGGGCGGCGCGAGGCGGGCAAGCGCCTCGGTCCGCAGCTGCTCCGCCCAGCCGACGTTGTGGTACTCGCGGAGGAACGCGAGGAGGTTGTCCATGCGCCGGTCGAAGGGCCGGGACTTCCCCCAGAGGGACCCCAGCCCCCCTTGGGACTCCAAGGGCTTCAGGAGCTTGGACCAGGACTCGACGGCGTGCCCGATGTTCTCCTCGGTCAGCGTCTGCCGCTCCGTGATGACCGTGGCCAGCTCGGCGAGACCGGCGAAGTCCGGCTGGGCGGCCAGCTGCCTGCGGAACTCGTCCATCCGCCGCTTGTACGGGGCGATGAGGTCGTTCGTCAGGAGCTTGTACTGGTCCTTGCTCCAGACGGCCTTGTCGTCGAGCTGCATGAGCGCCCGGTCGACCCTCTGCCGGTACGTGGTCTCCAGCCCCTCGTAGACCGTCTTCGTGTAGGCCAGCTCCCCGCCGGGTTCCAGGCGGAGGTCACGGGTGAGGTCGTGCGTCCTGGAGAGCCCGAGCCACGCGCCCCTCTCGCTGTAGAGCATGTCGCTCTCCTGGCTGAGGATCTTCCACTGCCCGCTGCCCCTGTCGTGCCACAGCATGTTGGCGGCCTGGTACTGCCCTCGCTTCACCGGCGTCTCGTACTCCGCGTCGCCGAACCAGTCGACCACCTGCCGGTCCTGGTGCAGGCGGAAGCGCATGTCGGCCCCCATGCTGCTGCCGGGGGACTGGAAGTGCCAAGCGGTGAACCCGGTCTCGTCGACGTTGGTGACGGCCAGGGCGCAGCCGTTCATGGTGGGGGTCACCACGAACTCGGAGCCGGGGTGCTCTCCGGGCACCCTGGGAACGCGCACCGTCCCGATGTTCGAGACGGCGCTCCCGTTCGCGCTCACGTCCGGGAGCCCGTTCATGTACGGGAGGAACACGGGGGACAGGTAGTCGCCGTCCTGTGCCACCGGGGGACGGCGGTCCGCGTACTTGGCCAGGCCGGCGCGGTCCGCGTCCACCTGGATGTACTTCTCGACGGCCGGGGTGAGCATCACGGTGGTGTCCCGGGCCGGCAGGCCCTCGGCCTGGTGCATCACGAACCAGTGGCGGCCCTCCCAGGTGTTCAGCCTGTCCAGGAACCCCGCGATGTCGCCGCTGTTCAGCCAGGGCGACCTCGACGCGATGTTCATGTCGAAGCGCACGGAGACCACGTGCGATCTGAAGAAGGCCTCGGGCTCCGTGACGAAGGCCCGTGTGAGCCGTTCGTCCTGCGGCGCGAGGTTCGTCAGCGGCGTCGGGGACGGCTCGACGGCGTGCGGTGCCGGTGCCGGTGCCGGTGCGAGGGTGCCGTCCGGCACGATGCCTTCGGGCATGACGCCGTCGGGCACGATGTCGTCGGGCACCGGCTGCTCGGGTACGGCGCCGGAGGTCTCCGCCTCCGGCAGCCCGGTGCCGGAACCGCCCTCGCCGGGGTCGGTCCGCCGCATGCCGCCGGGCAGCCCCTTGCTCTCCTTCCCGCTGCGCGTGATGGTCTCCTCGATCTCCGCCCGCACCCCCTGCGGGTCGACGCCGAGAGCTCTCAGTTCCTCCCCCGCCTGGTGCAGCCGGTCCTCGGCGGCCGCGAGCCGGAGCTCGGGCCGCGAGGGTCCCGGCGGCAGGGACGACGGGCCCGCCCCGCCGGCGAACCGCTGGTTCCACTCGTTCAGTTCGAACTGGGCGCGGGCATGCTCGGCGTACGCCTCCGCGTACGCGTCCCGGGCCGCGGTGACCTGCAGACCGGCCTCGTCGGGGCCGGCCCCGGGCCCGGAGATGCGGAGCGTTCCGGCCTCGGGGGCGGGATCGTGCCCGGAGGCGGGGGCCTTGAGCCGGGCCTTGGCCTCGCGCTTCAGCTCACGGGCCCAGCGCGGTTCCTCGAAGCGCTCCAGGATGCCGTCGAGCCGGTCCCTCAGGGGGGCGTCCAGCGTGGTGCCGTCCAGGACCTGCCGGAGGGCGTCCGCGGTGTCGCGGCGCAGATTCCCGAGGTGCTCCGCGGCCTCCACGAGCGCGTCGAGGTCGCCGGCCGCCGCCAGCCGGGCCTCTTCGTCCAGCCGGGTGCCGAAGAGCTTGTCGAGGATGCTCCTCTGCAGCGCCCCCGCCAGTCCGGGGTCGCTGCGGGTGAGTCCCGCCAGCGCGGCGACGAGCTCGCCCTCGATCTCCAGGGCGTTCTCGACCCGCATGCCGTCGTAGATCCGCCGGAGGTACCCGGGCGCGCCGCCGCCGGCGAGGTCGAGCGGGAAGACCTTGGCGGACCGGCGCAGGGCGATGTCCTCGAGGCCGGACCGGCCGGGGGTCGCCCGGTACTCCTGGCTCACGACGTGCCACGTGCCGTCCTCCTTGCGCCAGAGGACGTTCGTGGCTCCCTTCCAGCGCCGGGAACCGTGCTCCGGCGTCAGGTACATCGCGTCACCGACCCAGTCGCGCACCGAACGCTCCGGCGTGACGGGGCCCTCGAAGTTGTCGCCGCCGCGCCCCAGGCGGAACCTCGTGGCGTACTCGTTGGCCGCCTCGCCGCCGGGGGACTGGTAGTGCCAGGCCCGGAAGGCGTCCTCGGTGACGTCGGTGACGGCGATCGCGCAGCCGTTCATCTCCGGGGTGAAGACGAACGCGGAGCCGGTTCCTTCCCGCGGGGTGCGGGGGATGACGGCCTGGCCGATGTCGCCGTCCTTCTTGGCGAGGCCCGTCTTGTACGGAATGTAGTGCGAGGCGAGGTAGTGGTCGTCGGTGAGCGGGCGGAGGAGGCCGGGGTGCGAGCGGAGGCCGTCGAACAGCTTCCTGGTCTCTTCGGGTACGAGGGCGGTGCCGCCGGGGAAGAGTTCGCCGCTGTCGAAGGCCTGCACGTACCGTTCCACCGCGGGGGTGAGCACCATGGCGCGTTCGCTGAACGGGAGGCTGTTGTCCCGGTGCAGGACGAACCAGTGCCGGTCCCAGTCACCCATCCGGTCCACGAAGGCATTGCTCTGCGCGAGGCTCAGCCCCGGCATCCGCTCCCGGATGCCCCGGGAGAGCTCGGTGGACACGGGGTGCTCGTTGAGGAACCGCACGGGGTCGCCGGCGAACGCCTGGGACCGGACGCCTTCCAGAGCGCCGAACAGGTTGTCGACCTGCCCCACGGCCGGCACGGGCTGCGGGGCGGGTGCGGCGACCGGCTCCGGCGCGTGGACGGGACCGGGGACGGCCTCGTCGAGCACGCCGGGCACGGCCTCGTCCGGCACAGGCTCGTCCAGCGCGCCGGAGTCCGTCGCGCCGGAGTCCGTCGCGTCGCCGGCGACGTGCGCCGGTTCCGCCTGCGGCGCGTCGGCGTGCGGCGCGTCGGTGTGCCGCGCTCCGGCATGCGGAAGCGTCCCGCGTCGTGAACCGCCGAGCGCGGTCCCGTCGCCGGTCCGGATCCTCGCCACGGCCTCGTCGATCCGGTCGCTCGTCGCCCCCGGATCGATGCCGAGCTCGCGGAGCCGGTCCTCCGCGTGGGCCAGTTCGCTCTCGGCCGCGTCCCGCTGCGACTGCAGGAGCTGCTGACTCCTCGTGGGCCCGGTTGACGGGCCGGTGTGCAGCTCCCGCTCGACGCCCTCCTGCAGCCGGCCCAGATCGGTCCGGGCGAACTCGTACGCGTCCCACGCGGTGAGCCGCATCTCGGCCTCGGGGCCGGTCGCGCCGCCGGTGATGATCTCCTGCCGGACCCTGATCCGTTCCTGCATGACCCGCGCCGCCTCCTGGGCGTCGGCGCGCCCGCCGGACGACAGGAGGGGCCGGGGCTCCTGGACGTCGGCGCGGCCCTTGCCCTTGCCGCCGGGCGCGGGCACGGCCGGTGCGGCCGAGTCGTCCGCGAGGTGGGTGGCCGGAGGAGTGGCGGAGCTGGTCTCCGCAGGGTGGACGGTCGCAGGGACGGTGCTGGTGTCCGCGGGATGGACGGCCGCAGGGACGGGACCGGTCCCTCCGTGCTCGGCGACCGTCGCGCCGCCGGTGTGCACCGGCGGCTGAGCCTCGGTGACGACGTGGTTCCCGGCCTTGATGCGGGCCTCGGCCTCGCCGGCCGCCGTCAGCCACCCGGAGTTCTCGAACTCCCCGACGCTCCATTCGATCTTGCCCTTGAGGGATTCGGGCACGGCGAGTCCGTCGAGGGCGCGCCGGACGCCCTTCGCGGTCGTCTGACGCTGCCCCTTGAGCGTCGTCACCGTCGTGGCGAGCTCCTCGAAGTTCGTGACCTTCGCGAGCTGCGCGTCCTCCCCGAGGAGCGTGCGGGTGATCGGTTCGAGGACGACTTCCTGGAGCTCGTTCAGCGCGCGGGGCCCGAGGCCGCGCGTCTGCAGGAGTTCCAGCAGCTTCCTCTGGAGCGCGGTGTCGGCCGCCTCGCGCATGCCGTCGTAGATCTTCTTCGTGTACGCGAGTTCGCTGCCCGGAGTGAGGCGCAGCGGCCGGGCGAAGGGCTCGCGGGGCAGCGTGAAGGCGCCGAGCTCCAGGTCGAGCGGTGCCCGGTACTCATGGCTCAGGATGTGCCAGGAGCCGTCCTCCTTGCGCCAGAGGATGTTCGTCGCCCCGTTGCGGTAGCCGTCCGGCATCGGGCCGAGGTAGCTCGCGTCGCCGAACCAGTCGGTGGGGGACCGCTCCGCCCGGAAGGCGGCGGCGAACTGACGCTGTGACATTCCGTTGGGGGACTGGTAGTGCCAGGCCCGGAAGGTGTCGTCGGTGACGTCGGTCACGGCGAGGGCGCAGCCCGTCATCTCCGGGGTGAACACGAACTCCGCGCCGACGTGGCTGCCCGGGTTCCGGCGGATGACGGCGTTCCCGATCGTGCTCGCGCCCTTGGCGACGCCGGGCTGGTACGGGATGTAGCCCGAGGCGAGGTAGTGGTCCGCCGCCATGGGCCGGGGGAGCGCGGGGTGAGCGGTGAGCTCCTCGAACAGGTCCATGACCTTCTCGGTCACGTGCGGGGTGTGGAACAGCCGGCCCTCGGCGAACGCCTGTGCGTAGCGCTCCACCGCAGGCGTGAGCAGCAGGGTGCCCTCATGGGCACCGGCGTCGCCGGCCCGTACGAGGACGAACCAGTGCTGCGTGGCCTGGTCCATCGTCTGGAGGAACCGGTTGGCGAGTTCCTGCGTGAGGCCGGGCATCCGCTGCGTCATGCCGACTTCGAAGGCCCCGTAGAGGGGCTGCCTGCCCAGGAACGCCAGCGGATCGCCGGTGAATTCCGCGGTGAGGCGGCCCTCGGCCTGCGCGAACGGGTTGTCGACGTGGCCCACGGCGACCTCGTGGCGGACCGGCGGCACCGGGGTGATGTCCGGGGCCGCCCCGCCGTGAAGCGGTCCGGCGTCCGGGACGGTGAGGTCGTCCAGCGGCCCTTCCGCCAGGTCGCCGGACGCGTGCTCCACCGAGGGCGCCGGGATGGTGTCCGCCCCTGCCGCCTCGTCGTCGAGCACCCGGGAGAGGTCGGGCCGCTCCGCGCCGCCGGGCACGCCGCCGTGGTCGAGGACCGTGCGGACGTTCAGCGTCCGCACCTCGTTCAGCATCGCGTCGGGGTCGATGCCGATCTCGCGGAGGGCCTTGCGAGCGTCCTTGACCTCCGCCAGGGCGGCGTCCAGCCGGGTCTCCGCCGCGGACCGCACCCCGGTGGGCCTGCTGGAAGGCCCGGCGCCGGGGGTCTTCGGGGCTCCGGCGCCCGCGTCGCGCTGCGCGGCGCGCAGCTCGGCGAGGGACTGCTCGTACGCCACGTAGCGCTGCATGCGCAGCTCGGCCGTCGCCCCGTCCGCGGCACCGCCCGTGATGACGTGTCCGATGGAGAGCCGGAGCTGGTTCCTGACGGTGGCCGCCGCGTGTCCCTCGACGTGCGCCGGCACGGGGGCGGGCGGGCCGAGGGGCGAGGTGTGTGCGGACGGGGACGGGGACGGCTGACGGAGGTCCCCGGGGCTCGTCGGCGTGTCCGTGCGGCCTCGGGTCACGGCGCTCTCGCCTGCGGCAACCGGGTTCACGGGCTGAGGCGCGGGCGGCAGGGGGGCGGGCTGCGGGAGCCTGAGCTCCCCGGCGGCGTCGGCGGAGCGGCCGGGCCGGGCCACCAGGTCGAGGGCCTGAGTGTCCACGCGGGACGGGGAGACCCCGGCCGCGTCCAGGGCGGAGCGGGAGGAGACGCCGCCGGCGGGCGCGCCGGCCGACGCGCTCAGGCCCGCGCCGCGGGGGCGGGCGTCGTCGCCCTTGAGGAGGGCGAGGGCCTGCTCGCGGCTGTTCGCCGCGGACACGGGGGCCGGCACGCCGGCGTCCTTCACCGGGTGCGGGACCTGCGGCGCCGTGTCCTTGAGCGAGGAGGCGGAAGGGGCGTGGGCGCCGCCGTGCGCCGTGGGAGCCGCCGTCGAGCCGTGCGGCGGGGAGACGACGTGCGTGGTCACGGGCGGGACGGGCTGCGCGGTCAGCGCGCCCGGCACTCCCCCGTGCGGCACGGCCGTGTGCGAGGCCGCGCTCGCCACGGCGCCCTCCGGGACCGCGGCCGTGCCGGGGAGGCCGCCGGAGTGCGGCGCCACCGCGTTCGGCGCCGCGTGCGGGACGCCGCCGTGGGAGCCGGCGGCGAGCGACGTCAGGGTCTGGGCGTTGACCGTCACGTCGGTCTCCCGGCCGATGCGCAGGGAGATGCCGTCCGCGGTGATGCCGCGCACGGTCACGTCGCCCTGCTGCAGGGCCATGAGTTCGGGGAGCTTCAGGTCGGCGAAGTCCTCGGCGTGGCCGATGGCGCCCCGCGCCAGGACATTGCCGTCGTCCAGGGGGCCCAGGCTCTGCGCGAGTCCTCCGGGCGCCTCCACGCCGTGCCCGGTCACCGGCACGTCCGTCAGGAGGGAGAGCCCGGAGGGGTGGCGGGCCCCTTGCACGACGCCGAGGGCGGTGTCGGCCGGGAGCAGCAGGTTGCTGTCGAGCCGGACCTGGCCCAGGGAGGCGTCGAGGTGGGTCAGGGAGGTGACGGCGGAGTCGCCGGCGGCCGACGCCGGAACGGCCAGGCCGGCCTTGCCGAGCGTGAAGTTCCCCGGCATGGCCGGGGTGACGAGGCCGGAGACGGCGTGCAGGCCGGGAGCGGCGCCCGTGCCGGTGTGCGCGGCCGCGCCGGGGTGCGACATCAGCACGTCGCCCAGCTTGGCGAAGCCCAGCTGCGTGAAGTCGAGCGCGGGGGTCCGGGTCAGCGAGAGGTGGAACAGGTCGGTGGACACCGACCCGAAGCCGGGGCCGAAGCGGAGGCCGCCGAACGGGGCGGCACCGAGGTGCTCACCCGCCCGGCCGGCGGACCAGGCGCCCCGTCCCTCCCCGGCCGCCGCCGGAGCCCCCGCCTTCATGAGGTATTCGAGATCGCCCGCCCTCGCCATCATCTGACGGAGCGAGTACTGCGGGATGCCGAGCACCCGGTCGGCGAAGGCCAGGGCCGCCGCGCCCCGGAAGCCGACGACGCCGATCTCGGCGAAGTTGAGCGGCACCAGGGCCGCCACCACGAACCGGCCGAGCCGCTGCAGGGTGACCGCGCCGTAGGCGCCGGCCTTGGCCCACGCGCCCGTCACACCCCCGGTGATCTTCGCCCAGTCTTCGAGGCCGGCGCGGCCGAGGCCCTTCACGCCGCTCCAGAGCATGGGCAGGAAGCCGCGCAGCCCGCCCCCGAGCTTGGAGGCGAGGAGGAGCGGCGCCACCACCAGGCGGCTCGTGCCCGTCATGAGGGCGACGCGCCCCACCTGGGTCAGGAAGCCCTTGCCGCTCGCGATGACGCCCTTGCCGATGGCCTTGAGGGTGCCGCCGATGCCCTTGGTGGACGGGAAGAGCATGCCGAGGAAGGCCAGCCCCAGCTGGAGGCCCGTGGCCTTGCCCTGGCTGAAGTCGACGGCGACCTTCACGAACTGCACGGCGTTCATCGCCCACGCGATGATGCCGAGGAGGCCGCCGGTGAAGATGGCGAGGACCGAGAAGATGATCGTGAAGATCTCGAAGACCTTCCAGAACGTCTCGCAGGCGCTCGTCGGCTGCTGCATCCGCTCGCCGGCCTCGTGCAGCTGGTGAGTGAGCTGGGTGACGGCGGTGGCCAGAGTGCCGCGGGCGGCCGAGACGCGCTCGGTGAGCGTCTGCCGTTGCGGGTCGTCCTGGGCCAGCCCCTGGGCGGCGGTCAGGGCCTGGCCGGCCGCCGTCTGGGCGTCGCCGACCGCGGTCGCGTAGGTCCGCAGCGCCGTCTCGGCCATCAGGAACGACTCGCGGACCGATCCGGCGAACTTGTTCAGGTGCTCGTCCACCTTGCCGCGCAGCGCGTCCGCCGTCTTGCCGATGAAGCGCTGCCCCTCGCCCGAGGTCTGCTGCAGGGCGTTCAGACCGTCGTGGATCGTCCCGGCGGTCTCGGCGAGCCGGTGCATCGCGTCGGCCAGGCGGTTGATGACGGCGGGGTCGCCGGGCGTCGGGTCCCCGCTCAGCCCTACGGCACTCCAGTCACCGGGACGCGTGGCCACCTCGTACTTCCCCCCTGCTGCGCACCGCGCCGCCCTCCCCGGGGCGGCGCACGATCAACCTGTCCGATGGAATCGGAGCCGCTTCGGTTCACTCTGTGCCGGAAGTCACCAAAGGGACGGAAGTCTTTCCTGTTCCGAGTGAACGGATCGTCCGGGAAGGACATCTGTCGGTGTGACAGGTCCGTGCGAACCCCGAGGAAGCGACCGTGCCCGACATAGCCGTGGACTACGAGCTGCTCTACGACGTGGCGAAGCAGGCCCGCTCGCTGAAGGACCAGGTCCACGAGGCGCGGACGAACACCCCCGACGCCTCGGTCGAGGACATCGGCTCGGCCGGGGCCAGGACCGCGGTGCGCCAGTACTACGTCCGGTGGACGGGGGCCTTCCGGGACTCCGAGGAGAAGCTGGACAAGCTCGGAGAGCTCTACGACAACGTGGCGAAGGGCTGGTTCGACTGGGACGCGCGGCACGCGAAGGCCGCGAACGAGCAGGGCGCCGCCATCGCCGCGGACCTGTGGAAGGGTCAGAAGGCCGCGTGGGACAGCTGGCAGAAGCTGGTGGCCGAGGGGAAGGCCGACCCGAAGGACCCGGACGCCCCGAAGGACCCGGGGGCGCAGCCGACCGCCTTCACCACGCGCGACGCCAACGGCAACACCACGACCACCACGTACGCGTACGACGGCGACAGGCTGAAGTCGGTCACCACGACCGTCACCTCCAAGAGCGGCCTGAGCAGCACGGAGACGACGACCTACCAGCCCGACGGCACCTACGAGTCGCGGTCCACCGACGGGACCGGCAACGTCACGGTCTCCAACGGCCGCTCCACCACGACGGACACGCCCGAGGGCCGCAAGTCCACGACCAACACCTTCACCAGCACCACCACGGACACGGACGGCAAGAAGACCACCACGAGCGGCGACACCACCTCGGTCTTCAACCCGCAGACGGGGGAGCGGACCTCCCGCACCTCGTACACGACGACCGGTCCCGACAAGAACGGCAAGGAACGGACCGTCAAGGGCACCATCGACACGACCGTCGACGACAAGGGCCACGAGACGACCACGACCGTCGAGGTCAAGAAGGACGGCAGCGGGACGAAGACCGTCGAGACCCCCGACGGCCGCTCGCAGAAGTGGGTCAGCAGCAGCGCGGACAAGGACACCGGCTGGCACCTCGAACCCTGACCCGGCCGGCCCCGGCCGGAGCAGCACCCCACCCGGACCGCCAGCGGTCCGGATCACCCGAAACCCGGATCACCCAGAAGGAGCCGGCATGGCCCAGGGCAACATCAACATCGACTACGTGGAGATCGACAAGGTCTCCAAGACGATGGACGACGCCGTCACGCACATCGTGCCGATGCTGCAGTCCACCAAGACCACCGTCGAGGGCCTGCTCGACAACGGCCTGTTCATGCAGCAGAGCAGCCCGGCGATGAAGATGTCCTACGAGAAGCTCACGCAGTCGCTGTCCGAGGCGATGAAGGGCATCACCTCCTTCGCCGAGCAGTTCCGGAAGATCAAGACGGCGGTGGCGCAGATGGACGCGGACATCGCCAAGAGCACCAACGGCGGCTGACCCGCCGCGGCAGCACACGACGGGGCGCCCCCGGCCCGCGGGCCGGGGGCGCCCCGTGCGCCGTCACCCCTCCTGCAGCACGGTCTCCGGCACGAGGAGGGACACCAGCGCCCCCGTCACCGGATCCACCGTCAGCCCGCGCCCCGGCACGGGCCGCGCGCGCAGCAGGTCGTACGGGAGCCGCACCCCGAGCATGTCCCCCTCGCCCGGGGACTGCGGGGCCAGCAGCAGCCCCTTGCGGACCCTGCGCGCCTGCCCCAGCCAGCCGAACCCGGCGGAGGTCAGCGTCTCCGGAGCGCCCGCGGCCGCAAGGCCCACGCCCCGGTCGCGGCCGGTGGCCGCGATCTCGCGCAGCACCTCGTCGGCGGCGGGCATCGAGGACAGCAGGTCCGCGTCGTCGACCAGCACCACGGCCGGGCCGGATCCCGCGTCGAGCGCGGCCCGCACGTCCTCGCCGGGCGGATCGGCCTGCTCCAGCACGGTCGCCAGCGGGTGCCGGGCCAGCGCGCGCAACGGCGATTCGCGCGGGGTGAGGGCGATCACCCGCGTGCCCCCGGCCAGCAGCGAGACCGCGAGCGACGCCAGCGTCGTGGAGCGCCCCGTTCCGGGCGGGCCGCTGATCAGGAACGACGGGGCGTCCGCCGCGAAGTCCACGCCGACCGGGGCCAGGTCGTCGCCGCTGATGCCCAGCAGCCCCCACAGCGGCCGCCGCTGCGCCTCGGGCACCTTGTCGTACGCCTCGGTGAAGGAGATCTTCGCGGGCAGGGTGAGCACCTTGGCGGGCCGCCGCCCGGCCGGGACGTCGCGGTCGCGCCGCTCCGCCCGCGCACCGATCTCCCGCAGCGCCTCCGCCTGCTCGCGGCCGCCGGCCGGCCCGGCGGCGCCCTCCGCGGACCGGCCCAGCAGGGCCACCTGGACCTCGGTGCCGCTGCCGCCGCGCCAGGCGCGGCCCGGCGGCACCAGCTCGGGCACCTGCTTGGCCGGTATGCCCGCGAGCGTGTACTCCGAACGGTCCGTCAGGCGCAGCAGCAGGCGGTCGTCGTTGAGCGCGGCGGCCTTGCCGGTCAGCAGGGCGCGCTCCGAGGTGGCGACGACGTGGATGCCCAGGGGCGCGCCCTCGCGGATGAGGGCGGTGAGCTCCTGGACCGGACGCCCGCCGTCGAGGTCGCCGAGGACGGCGACCAGCGAGTCCCAGCCGTCGACGAGGAGCACGATGTGCGCCGGGCGGTCCTCCGGCCGCAGCAGCGACCGCAGTTCGGCGAGCCCGCCCGCGCCGTGCGCGGTCAGCAACTCCTGCCGGCGGGCCGTCTCGGCCATCAGCCGGGCGAGCAGCCGCCCGAGGCGCTCCAGGTCGCCGCGCGGCACGACGGCCCCGCAGTGCGGCAGCGGGGTGAGCGCGGCGAGCGAGCCGCCGCCCGCGTCGATGCCGTACAGGTGCACGTCCGCCGTGGAGTGGCGGCGGGCGAGCGCCCCCGCGAGCGTGCGCAGCACCTGGGAGCGGCCCGAGCGCGGGGTCCCGATGACGTAGAGGTGGCCGAAGGTGCTGAGGTCCAGCTCCAGGGCCTCCTGCCGCTGGGCGCCCGGCAGGTCGGCGAGCGCCCACGCGACCGGCGCGAGGTACCCGTCGGGAAGGCCCGCCGGGCGGGGCCGCTCGGGCAGGTCGTCCAGGGTGAGCCGGTGCGGCAGCGGCGGCAGCCACGGGCTGGGCTGCTGCGGGATGCCGAGGGCGCCGGCGGCCTCCTGGACGGCTTCGACGAGCGCGGTGAGGTCGGTCGGCACCGAGGGGTCGTCCAGGGCGCCGGCGTCGTCGTCCGCGCCGTGGTCCGGGCCCGCCGCCGGTGCCGGACGCCCGAGCTGAGCCCACGTCACGTCCGTCGCCCGGATCCCGCCGGAGGGGGCGGAGTGCTCCGGCCGCACCGCGACCGGCCCGGCCTCCTCCGCCGTCCCGTCCCCGCGCGGCGTGCCCGCGTACGCGGTCTGGAACGGCAGGACGGACCGGTGCCCGATCCGGGCCAGCGCCCGGCCGGGCGTGCCCGCGGAGATGCCGACGGCGTCGTTGACCTCCAGGACGTCCTGGCTGTCCATGGCATCGGTGACGCGCAGGGATATCCGCAGGTTGGTGTTGGCCCGGATGTCGGCGGTGACCACTCCGGCGGGCCGCTGCGTCGCCAGCACCAGGTGGATGCCGAGGGACCGGCCCCGCTGGGCGATGGAGACCAGCCCGGGGACGAACTCCGGCACGTCCCGGGCGAGGGTGGCGAACTCGTCGATGACGAGGAGCAGCCGGGGCAGCGGCGCCAGCTCCGGGTTCCGCCGCCGCAGGGCCCGGTACTCGGGGTGGTCCTTGGCACCGACCCCGGCGAGGACGTGCTCGCGCCGGGTCAGTTCGGCGCCCAGCGAGGTGAGCGCGCGCTCGACGAGATGGCTGTCGAGGTCGGTGACCATGCCGAGGGTGTGCGGCAGGCGCACGCAGTCCTTGAAGGCGCTCCCGCCCTTGTAGTCGACCAGCACGAAGGTCATCTCGTCCGGCCGGTTGGCCGCGGCGAGAGTGGCCACCAGCGTCTGGAGCAGCTCGGACTTGCCCGCGCCCGTGGTCCCCGCGATCAGGGCGTGCGGGCCGTCCTTGACGAGGTCGAAGGAGACCGGCCCGGAGTAGCCCGCGCCGAGCAGCATGCCGGTGGCCGCGGGCCGCTGCTCCCACCTGCGCACGAGCTCGTCGCCGCGGGGCGGTTCGAGGCCCAGCAGCCGCAGCAGGCCGACCCGGGCGGGAAGACCGTCGGAGCCGTCCGGCGTGACGTCGCGCACGGGCGCCAGGGCACGGGCGATCCGCTCGCACCACGCCGCGTCCACCAGATCCGGCCGGGCCGTGGTGACGTCGGTCCGCCCCGTGCGGCGCAGGGTGAGCTCGCGGGCCCCCACGGAGCAGACCGACACGCACTCCTCCGGGAGCATCCGCTCCTCGCGGTCGACGCAGATCAGGAAGACCCGCACGGCGGGCCCCTCCTTGAGGACCTGGACCACGCCGGGGACGTCGCGCAGGTGCCGTGCGCCGTCGAGGACGACGAGCAGGTCGGGCTCGGCCGCCTGCGGCCCGCTCAGGCCGGACTCCCGGGCGCGGCTGCGGGAACGGACGGCCGAGACGAGCTCCGTGACCCGGGCGGCGACGGTCTCGGGGTCGTTGCCGAGGGTCACCGAGGGCCCGCCCGCGGCCGGGGCGGCCACGCCGCCCTGTCCCGGCCGGGCGTGCGGCAGCCAGCGCACCCACTCCCAGCCGGCCGCGCCCGCCGCGTCGGTGAGCACGGTGATCCGCACGTCGCGCGGGCTGTGCAGGATCGCCGCCTGGGCGACGGCCCAGCGGGCGAGAGCCGCGGTGGCCTCGCGCTCCCCGGCGATGCCGAGCACCCCGTCGCCCGTCAGGTCCACCCCGACCGGCATGTCGGGGATGTCCCAGTGGACGGAGCGGTGGTTGTCCTCGCGCGCGGCGTCGTCGACGGTGAGCAGGGACGGCTGCCGGACCGTGCCGACGCGCAGGTGGAGATGGTCGGAGTGGGAGCGCTGGCGCTCCCAGAGGCGAGCGCCCGGGCCCACGGCCCACAGGCCCGCGGTCGCGGGATCCGGAGCGGCCTCGGTCCGCAGCGCGCGCTCGCGGTCCACCTTGTCCCGCACGTCCTGCTCCAGCGACGCCCGGCGCGTCCGGTAGCCGGCGACGGCGGCCACGTAGTCGCGCAGGCCGTTCCGCTTCCCGCTCCAGTGGTTGGCGAGCGCCAGCACCGGACTGAAGAGCGCGAACACCAGGTAGTAGTACGACTTGAGGAAGACGACCATGCCGATGCCCATGACCAGCGGCGACAGCATCATCAGCAGCGGGATCGCCCGGTGCGCGGGCGGGGCCGGCGGAGCGGGCAGGACGAACCGCTCCGGCTGCAGCGGCGGCACGATCCGCGGCGGCCGGTTGAAGTCCAGGTGCGCGCCGTCCGCGGAGACCGCGAGGGCGGCGTCCGCCTCGGTCGGCTCCGCCACCCGCAGCAGGAACTCCCCGAGGACGAGCTCACCGCCCAGCGGCCACACGCACCAGCCCGGCGGAAGCGGCTCGGCGGTGTCGGCGTCCGGGTCCGGGAGGTCACCCGGCGGAGCCGGGGGCAGTGGGGCCGCGTCCGCGCGCGGCCGGGCGGGCGGCGGGACGGGCAGGGAGAGCGCGGCGTGCGCGCCCTGCTCCCCGGTGTGGAGCAGGACCGTGCCGTCGGGCCGTACGGTGACCCGCACCCCGGCGGGCGGCACGTCCCGCCCCTCCAGCCGGACGGAACTGCCCGCATGCGGGCCGACGGCGTGGGTGCCCGGCGCGAGCTGCCAGACGCGGCCGGCGCCCCGCCCGCCGACGAGCTGCAGCTCCACGCCCGCGGCCCGCGGCAGGCGCTCGCCGTCGGGCGTGCGGGACGGAGGCGGGAGTGCGCCGCGGGGCGCGCCGTAAGCGGTGTCCTCAGGTGCGGCCGGTCCGCCGAGCCCGAGGCGGACGCCGTCGCGGAGCCCGGCGGCGGAGAGCGTGGCGCCGGGCGGGAGCGGGACGTCGCCGAGGTGGAGGACGGGCGGCTCGGCGCCGTCGTCGCCCGTACCGGCGAGCTGAGCGGCGAGGGCGCCGACGGTGGCGGTGCCGGGGGCGTCCAGGACGAGGTCCCGGCCGGAGCCGGGCGCGGTGAGGCTGACGAAGAGTCTCATGGGCGTTCGGGGGTCCGATCCGGGTGCGTGCGGGAAGCGGCGGATACGCCGGGGGCGGGACGGGGACCGGTCCCGACCCCGGGCTCGGGTTCCGGCTCCAACAAGGAGCCGGGGGCGGGGGCGGTTCCGGGGACCGCCCCGCCCGGGGCCGGGGCCGGAGCCGGGGCCGGGGCCGCGGGGCCGGCGGCAGGGCCGGGGGC
>NZ_PXWG01000058.1 GCF_003011965.1 Streptosporangium nondiastaticum | reverse complement strand
TCGGGGCCGGCGGTTGAGGGCGGCGTGCACGGCCCGCGCCAGCGCCCCCGTCCCGCCGCCGGTCAGCGCCCGGCGCAGGTGGTCCGGGTCGGCGGCGGTGGCGTCCGCCAGCCGGGACAGGAGCTCCCCGACGGGCTGTTCGCCCGGGTGCATCGTCACCACCGGCCAGCGGCTCGACCCGGGCACCGGCAGCACGCCGCGGCGCAGCTCGGGCACCAGCCCCGCGCGCAGCAGCGACGTCTTGCCCGTGCCCGACGCCGCGACCACGGCGGTCGGCCCGGAGCCGTCCAGGCGCTCGGTCAGCTGCCGGACGAGCGCGGCCGTCGCCCGGTCCCGGCCGAAGAACCAGCCCGCGTCGGCGGCGTCGAAGGCCGCCAGACCGCGGTACGGGCACACCTCGAGCAGCCCACCGCGCGCGGTCCGGCGCCCGCCGTCCGGCTCCGGCACCAGCCGGGTCAGCACGCCGCCCGCCCCGAGGACCTCCTCGCAGCGGCGGGCCACCTCCGGGGTCATCGGCTTCTCGCCGGTCTCGACCCGGCTCAGATAGCCCTTGGTGTAGTGCACGAGCCGGGACAGCCCGGCCAGCGACATGCCCCGCTGCTGCCGCAGCCGGCGCAGCTCCTCGCCGGGGGCCGCGGCCAGGGAGGGGGAAGGGCCGCCCCGGTCACGGTCGTCTCCACGTGGGTGCACGGTCCCCCCGCCCTTCCGTCCGATCCATCCCGTCCGATCCATCCGGATCCGTCCGGACCCGCCGGCAGGTCGTTCGCTCCAGGCCTGCATAGCGGGTCGGGGGAGGGCGGCTCACCCATCGTGGCGACAAAACAGCCCAACGAGTGACTAAAGGGTGCGGTTTCGGGAGGGGAGGGTCAGTTCTGCGGGGCGTGCTGGATGAGGGTCCGGTTCGAGGCGTTGTAGCGCAGCAGGTAGCCGGCGAAGCGGTCGAGGTCGGCGTCGTCCCAGTCGCCGAGGCGCTCCCGGAAGGCGTCGCGGCGGTTGGCGGCGACCTGGGCGAGCGTGTCGGCGCCGCGGGCGGTCAGGTGCAGCACCTGGGCGCGCTGGTCCTCGGGGGCGGGCCGGCGCTCGACGAAGCCGAGCCGCTCCAGGCCCGCGATCTGCCGGCTGACCGTGGACTTGTCCAGCAGGTAGTGCGCCGCCAGGTCCGTCGCGCGGCAGCCGCCCTGCTCTTCCAGGTGGGCGAGGAGGGTGTAGGAGACCAGCGACAGCTCGGGATGGAGGCGGGCCGCGGCGGCCCGCGCGCGGCGGGCGAAGGCGGTCAGTTCGCGCTGGATGGTCTCCAGGGACGCGTCACGGTCGGGCATGGGACATCCTCTCGGGTTCGGTTGTATAGTACAACTTAAAGGTAAAGTTGTAAAAGCCAACTATTCTGGCAACGATCTCTGGGAGTCGACGAAGCACCATGGGACCCGACACCCGCGGCGCCCTGCGCCACGTACTGACCCACCTGCTGACCCCGCTGCTGATGTGCATCGGCATGGGCCTCGCCTACCTCGGCGCGTTCTCGCAGCCCGAACCGCACGAACTCCCCGTCGCCGTCGTGGGGTCCGGCCCCGGCGCGGACAACCTGGCGCGCGGCATCGCCGCCAAGGCCGGGGACAAGCTCGCCGTCCGCACCGTCACGGACCGCGACGCCGCCGTACGCGCCCTCCGCCACCAGGACGTGTTCGGCGCCTACGTGCCCGACCGGCACGCCCCCGAACTGCTGGTCGCCTCCGCCGGCTCCGACACCACCGCCGTGGCCGTGCAGAAGGTCTTCACGCCCGTCGCGGCCCGCACCGGCGCCCCGCTCAAGGTGACCGACGTCGCGCGGCCCGCCGACGGCGACCCGACGGGCCAGGGCATCTTCTTCCTGCTGGTCGCGCTCAGCATCGGCTCGTACGCCTCCGTCGCCGTGCTCGGCGCCGCGGGCGCGGCCCTGCCGATGCGGCTGCGGGCCGCGCTGGCGGTGGTGACCTCGCTGGTCGTCAGCGTCTTCGGCGCGGTCCTGGCCGGGCCGGTCTTCCACCTCGTCGACCACGGCCTCGGCGGCCTGTGGGGCATGGCCTGGGCCTACTCGGCCGGCATCCTCCTCGTCGGCGTCGGCCTGCACACCTTCCTCAAGCGCTGGACCACGCTGGGCATGATGGTGCTGTTCGTCATGCTCAACTTCACCAGCGCGGGCGGCGTGTACCGGCCCGAGCTGCAGAACGGCTTCTTCGCCGGACTGCACTCCTTCTGGAACGGCGCCGGCTTCGTCGAGGGCACCCGCAGCCTCGTCTACTTCGACAGCAACGGACTCGGCGGGCACGTGCTCACGCTGGCGCTGTGGCTGGTCGCCGGCCTGGCCGTGACCGCCGCCGCATGGTGGGCGGAAGCGCGGAAGCGCCGGCCGGCCGCCGCGGGCCACGGGCACGCCGGGCCGGCGGCGGAAGAGGAGATGGAGGAGGCGGTCGGGGTCTGAGCCACCCCGGCTCCGGGCCGGGCACGGTGCCCGGCCCGGGCTCGGCAGCGCGGGCTCGGCGGCGTGCCGGACCGGGGGCGCGTGCGGGCGCGGCGGGTGTGCGTGTGCGTGCAGGTGCGACGAGTGTGCGCGTGCGTGCGGGCGCGGATGCCTACAACGGCCACCCGTACATCGGCGACCTCCGGGGCTCCGGCGCCGCGCCCACCGCGGCGACGTCGTGCTCCGCGGTGTGCAGCAGCTGCTCGCCGAGATCGCGCAGGGCCCGGCCGGCCGCGAACTCGTCGCCGATCTCCGGGACGTCCCTGTCGCCCGGCGCGCACATCGCCACCCCGCGGCCGGTGACGGTCGTCGTCCCGGTGTCGAGCGTGGCGCGGGCCTTCGTCGTGCCCTCCTCCTCGACCAGGTCGAGGCGAACGTTCCACTCCACTGTGTGCGGCATGGCCGGCTCCTCTGCCTTCAGCCCGTCCCTCTTCCGCCGGCTCCCCCTCCAGCTTCCGGCTCTCCCTCCAGCTTCGCCCCTCCGCGGACGCTTCCGCGAGCCCTGGCGGCCCGGCCCGCGCGGGACCAAGCTGGAGAGGAGCACGCCGCACGGGAGACAGCCCTGGGGACGCCGATGGGCAATGCCACCGACCACACCACCGACACCACCAGCAGCAACGTCGCCGGCAACGCCATCGACATCGTCGCGCTGACCAAGCGCTACGGCCGCACGGTCGGCGTCCAGGACCTCGACATCAGCGTCGCCGAGGGCGAGGTCTTCGGCTTCCTGGGGCCCAACGGCGCGGGCAAGACCACCACCATGCGCTGCATCGTCGGGCTGCTGCGGCCCACGGACGGCAGCGTCCGCGTCCTAGGCCGCGACCCGGTCGCCGAGCACCTGAGCCTCGCCCCGTACCTCGGCTACCTCCCCGGGGAACTGCGGCTCTACCCCGAGCTGACCGGCCGCGAGACCCTGCGGCTGCTCGCGACGCTGCAGGGCGCCGCAGCGCCCCGCCAGGAAGAGCTGTGCGCTCGCCTGAACCTCACCGGAGCGGACCTCGACCGCACCGTGCGCGAGTACTCGCGCGGCATGAAGCAGAAGCTCGGGCTCGTCCAGGCCCTGCAGCACGAACCGGAACTCGTCGTCCTCGACGAGCCCACCGAAGGCCTCGACCCCCTCGTCCAGGAGACCTTCTACACCCTCCTGACGGAGCTCGGCCGCTCCGGCCGCACCGTCCTCCTCTCCAGCCACGTCCTGCCCGAGGTGCAGCGGACGTGCCGGCGGGTCGCGATCGTACGGGCCGGCCGCCTGGTCACCACCGCGACCGTCGCCGCCCTGCGCGAGGCCCGGGCCCGCAAGGTGCGGCTGACCTTCGCCGACGGCCTCGGCCGGCGGCCCCTCGGCGCCGCCGACCACTGGTCGCCCGACTGGCACGGCGACCAGGCCGTGCTCATGATCCCGCCGGACCGCACGGTCGCCGCGCTGCGCGAGCTGCTGGCGCTGCCGGTGCGGGACGTCACGGTCGAGGAGGCAGGCCTGGACGAGGCGTTCCTCGACCTCTACCGCGGCACGGGGGCGGGGGAAGAGCAGGCGGAACAGGGGGCGCGGGGGGAGTGGCGGGGGCTGGAGAATCCCGGGGAGCCGGAGAATCCGGGGGAGCCGGCCCCATGACCCGCCGTCCGTCCTCCCGCTTCCCCCTCCTGCGGCTGGCGCTGCACCGCCGCCGCAGGATGATCGCCGCCCTGACCGCCGGGATGGCCGTCTTCGAGGCCCTCATCGTCGTGATCACGACCACCGTGTCGGCGGAACAGATCTTCGGCGCGGGCGGGCGCAACCCGCCGGGCGCGTTCAAGGCGTTCAGCGGCTCGAACGGCGACGTGTCGATCGCCAGCTACCCGGGCCTGCTGGGCGCCGGGCTCACCCACCCGTTCTGGATCGCCCTGCAACTGACCGCCATCGGCTCGCTCGCCGCCGCCGCGGTCGCCGCCGACGTCGAGGCGGGCACCGTGGAGCTGCTCATGGTCCGGCCGGTCTCCCGGGCCCGGCTGCTGGCCGAGCGGACCGGCGCGCTCCTCCTGGTCTCCCTGCTGCTCAACGCGGCCGCGACGCTCGCCGTGGCCGCCGGCGTGGCGCTGTCGCCGGACCTGCACGACGCCGTGCCGCTCGGCGGCGTGTTCGCGGCCGGCCTGCTGGGCTTCGGCTTCTCGCTGTGCCTGACCGGGCCCGCGCTGGCCGTCTCCGCCGCCGGCCGCAGCCGGGCGCACGTCGTGGGCGCCACCATCGCCTTCGGCGCCGTCGGCTTCGCGGTCAACTTCGTCGCCCTGGCCTGGTCGAAGGCCGCGCCCCTGCGCTTCGTCAGCCCCTTCCACTACTACACGCCCGGTGACGCGCTGGCCCACGGCGCCGTCCCCTGGGGACAGCTCGCGGTCCTCGCCGGCACCGGCGCCGCGGGCATTGCCCTGGCCTTCCGCCTTCTCGCCCGCCGCGACCTCGCCCCGTGACGCGCTCCTGGCGGAACGGGCCGTCCAGCCCCCAGACTTCACGCATGGAGCAGATGGTGCCGGTCGGAGACGGTGAGGTCTGGGCGGATGACTCGCAAGGAGAACGGACGGGGGCGGGGGAGCGCGGGGAGAGCGGCGGCCTGCCGCTGGTGCTGCTGCACCCCGGCATCGCGGACTCGAGGATCTGGGACCCGGTCCTCCCGCGCCTCGTGGAGCGGCACCGGGTCATCCGCTTCGACGTGCGCGGGTACGGGCACTCCCCGGCGCCCACGACGAAGTTCTCGCTGGTGGAAGACCTGGTGGCGGTCCTCGACCACTTCGGCCTGAACCGGGTCGCCCTGGTCGGCTCCAGCATGGGCGGTGCCGCCGCCGTCAACCTCGCCCTCGACGACCCCGCGCGGGTCGCGGCGCTCGCGCTGCTGGTCCCGGGCGTGACGGGCTACGAGGGGCTCGCCGCGCCCGGCTTCATGGCCGAGGTCGAGAGGCTGGCCGGGGCGGGCGACATGGACGGCCTGGTCGCCCTCACCCTGCGGACGTTCGGCGCCGCCGGCACGGACGGCGACGCGGAGGCCGCGGCCCACGTGCGGTCGGCGATCCCGGCGTGGTTCACCAACCATCCCCATCAGGTGCCCGACGCACCCGCCTTCGACCGGCTGGGCGAACTGGGCATGCCGTGCGTGCTGGCCCTGGGCGAGAAGGACCAGCCCGAGGTGATCCGCTGCAACGAGGCGATGGCGGCCCGCATCCCCGGCTGCCACCTGGTGAGACTGCCCGAAAGCGACCACTTGCCGACCCTGCGGGAACCGGAGACGGTCGCGAACCTGATCCTGAAAGCGTGCAGGGGGCCGGCGAGCTGAGGGGGCTTGTGCCACGTCCGCCGCGGCGGCGTTTCCCGGGCGGCGGGGCCGCGGTCCTGCCCCTGCCGCGGCGGGGGTTCCCGGGCCGCGGACCCTCGACTTTTCTTCCGCCGCCGCGGTGATCAGCCATGACGGCGGCACTCGGCGGTGCCGAGCAGACCCGCCCCGCGATCCCCGCGATCCCCCCCCGCGGTCGCCCTGCGTCAACCCCTGGCCGTGCCCGAACGGTAGAATCGCGTACCCGAAGCGGCGAGCGAAGACCGCACCGGTCAGGAGGAGACCCGTCATGAACGGCGAGAAGCGGGCGGAGCGCCAGATCGCCTTCCGGGTGCTGGTCTACGTGTTCATCACGCACCTCTTCGCCGGCTTCATCTGGCTGCTGTTCTACCTCGGCGGGCACGCCGACAAGTGAGCGCGCGCGCCCCGCGGGCCGCCGTCCGCTCACTCGCTGATCGGGACCGCCCGCCCGGTCACCCGCGTACGCGCGTCGGCCGGGTCGACGGCGATGATCAGCTCGCTCGGCCGCCCCACCCCCCCGCTCGCTCAGCCCAGCACCTTCTCCGGCAGGATCGGCAGGTCCCGTACCCGTACCCCCGTCGCGTGGTGGACCGCATTGGCGACCGCCGCGGCCGTGCCGACGATGCCGATCTCGCCGATGCCCTTGCTGCCCATCGGGTTGAGGAGGAGATCGGTCTCGTCGATCCAGTGCGCCTCGACGCCGCGGACGTCCGCGTGCGTCGGCACGTGGTACGAGGCGAGGTCCCGTTCCGCGAAGTCGCCGAACCGGGGATCCATGGTGCTGCCTTCCAGGAGCGCCATGCCCACCCCCATCGTCATGCCCCCGATGAGCTGGCTGCGCGCCGTGCGGGCGCTGAGGATCCGGCCTGCGGCGAAGACGCCCAGGAGCCGGCGGACCCGTACCTCTCCCGTGTCGCGGTCGACCGTCACCTCCGCGAACTGCGCGCCGAAGGCCGCCTTCGCGTCCGGCGGGTCGGACGGGACGTCGCCCGCGGTGTCGGCGCCGGCGGTCAGGCCGCCGGGCGGCACCGTCCCGCCGCGCGCGTCGACCATCCCGTTCAGCGCGCGGCAGGCCTTGTGCACGGCCCACCCCCACGAGCCGGTGCCCGCGGAGCCGCCGGCGAGCGGCGCCGCGGGCAGGGCGGTGCTGCCGATCTCGACGGCGATCCGGTCGAGGGCCACGCCGAGCGCGTCGGCCGCGACCTGCGCGAGGACGGTGCGGGCGCCTGTACCGATGTCGGTGGCGTTGATCCGGACGCGGTAGCGGCCGGTCTCGGTGACGTGCGCCTCCGCGGAGGACGGCATGAGGTAGACGGGGTAGTAGGAGGAGGCCACGCCGGTGCCGACGAGCAGCGGGCCCTCGGCGCGCGAGCGCGGGCGGGGGTCGCGCGCGTCCCAGCCGAAGCGGCGCGCCCCCTCGCGCAGGCACTCGACCAGGTGCCGGCTGCTGTACGGCTTCCCGCTGTCCGGTTCGGCCGCGGTGTCGTTGCGCACCCTCAGCTCGACCGGGTCCACCCCGGAGGCGCAGGCGAGCTCGTCCATCGCGCACTCCAGCGCGTACATCCCGGGGGCCTCGCCGGGCGCCCGCATCCACGACGGGCTCGGGACGTCGAGCGCGACGACCCGGTGCGTGGTGCGGCTGTTCGGCGAAACGTACATGGCGCGCGAGGGGACCGCCGCCTGTTCCACGAACTCGCGCACGGTGGAGGTGTGCGTGGTGACCTCGTGCGCGAGCGCGCTGATCACACCGTCCTCGCCCGCCCCGAGCCGCAGCCGCTGGACGAGCGGCGCCCGGTGCCCGACGACCGCCGCGAGCTGGGCCCGCGGCAGCACGAGCCGGACGGGGCGGCCGGTGTGCCGGGCGGCCATCGCGGCCAGGACGACCTGGGGGCGGGGCGTGCCCTTGCAGCCGAAGCCGCCGCCCACGTGCTCGGCGACGACCGTGATCCGCTCCTTGTCCATGCCGAACAGCCCGGCCAGCGTCTCCTGCACGGCGTTCGCGCCCTGGCAGGAGTCGTACGCGACGAGCCGGCCGTCCTCCCAGCGGGCCGTCGTGGCGTGCGGCTCCATGGGGTGGTTGTGCAGGGCGCGCGTCGTGTACGTGGCGTCGACGCGTACGGGCGCGCTCGCGTACGCACCGTCGAAGTCGCCCCGCTCCCGGCTGCCGGGGACGCCGGCGTTGGCCGTCTCGGGGACGTAGAGGCGCGGGTGGCCGGGCGCGAGCACGACGTCGTGCTCCTCGGGCGCGTACGAGACCCGGACCGCGGCCGCCATGGCGCGGGCGGCCTCCGGCGTGTCGGCGACCGCCAGCGCCACGTACCAGCCGCGGTGCGGCACCCGGTCGTTCTGCAGCACCAGCAGGGTGGCGTCGTCCGTGTCCTTCAGCCGCGGCGCGTTCTCGTGCGTCAGGACGGCCACGGCACCGGGCTCGGCCAGCGCCGCGCCGGTGTCGATCGCCACGACCCGGCCACGGGGGACGGCGGCGGGGACGGGCCACGCGTACGCCGTGCCGGGCGGGGTGTGCTCGGCGGCGTAACGGGCCGTGCCGGTGACCTTCTCGCGGCCTTCGAGGCGTACGGGACCGGGGGTGCTCACGGCGCGCTCGCCTCCCCGCCGTCCGGTGCGGCGAGGTCACGGAGCACCCGTACCGCCAGATTGCGGGCCAGCGACACCTTGAAGGCGTTGTCGCGCAGCGGCTCGGCCGCCGCCAGCTCGGCCTCCGCGGCCCGCACGAACGACTCCTCGGTGGCCGGGGCGCCGCGCAGCGCCTCCTCGGCGACCCGCGCCCGCCACGGCTTGTGGGCCAGCCCCCCGAAGGCCAGCCGGACGTCCGTAACGGCTCCCTCCCGGACGTCGAGCGCCGCGGCGACGGAGGCGAGCGCGAAGGCGTACGAGGCGCGGTCGCGCGCCTTCCGGTACGCCGAGCGCCCCGCGGGTGGAGCCGGCAGCCCGACGGCCACGACGAGCTCGGCGCGCTCGATGACCGTGTCGCGGTGCGGCTCGTCGCCCGGCAGCCGGTGGAAGCCGCAGAGCGGAACGGTGCGTTCGCCGCCGGGGCCGCGCAGGTGCA
Source organism: Streptosporangium nondiastaticum (assembly GCF_003011965.1). Classification (GTDB taxonomy): domain Bacteria; phylum Actinomycetota; class Actinomycetes; order Streptomycetales; family Streptomycetaceae; genus Streptomyces; species Streptomyces nondiastaticus. The sequence goes on along the minus strand of NZ_PXWG01000058.1, from coordinate 29,638 downwards.
CGACCGCGTCGAGCGCGGCGAGGGCCACGGCCATGTCGGAGGGGTGCGTGGCGACGCACGCCGCCGAGTGGCCGAGCACGGCGAGGTCGCGGTGGACGCCCTCGCGGGCGGGGCAGCCGCTGCCCGGCTCCCGCTTGTTGCACGGCTTGGCCACGTCCTGGAAGTACAGGCAGCGAGTGCGCTGCAGGAGGTTCCCGCCCGTGGTGGCCGTGTTGCGGATCTGCCCGGACGCGCCCGCCAGCACCGCCTGGGACAGCGCGGGGTAGCGGGCCCGCACGGCGGGGTGGGCGGCGAGGTCGCTGTTGCGGACGTTCGCACCGATGCGCAGGCCGCCGTCGGGCGTCTCCCGCACCTCCGTCAGCGGCAGCCGGCCGATGTCCACCAGCAGACCGGGGGAGGCGACCCCCAGCTTCATCAGGTCCACCAGGTTCGTACCGCCGCCGAGGAACATCCCGCCGGGCGAGGCCGCGAGGGCCGCGATCGCCTCGTCCACGTCGCCGGCGCGCGTGTACGCGAACGCCCTCACCGCGTCACGTCCTCGATCGCGGCGACGATGTTCCCGTACGCGCCGCACCGGCACAGGTTTCCGCTCATCCGCTCACGGATCTCGTCGGGAGACAGCGGGACGGGCGCACCGGGGGACGCCGCCCCCGCGACGGGCGTCACCACGGACGGCGCGCCCTCGCCCGCCTCGGCGATCATCCCCACCGCGGAACACAGCTGCCCCGGCGTGCAGTAGCCGCACTGGAACCCGTCGCGCACGAGGAACGCCTCCTGAAGCGGATGCAACGCATCTCCATCGGCCAGCCCCTCCACGGTGGTGACCTCCGCCCCGTCGTACGCGACGGCCAGCAACAGACAACTGTTCGCCCGCCGCCCGTCCACCAGCACCGTGCACGCCCCGCACTGCGCGTGATCGCACCCCTTCTTGGCCCCGGTCAGTCCCAGGTGCTCGCGCAGCGCGTCGAGCACGGTCGTGCGGTGGTCGAGATCACGAAGACGATGCCGGACGCCGTTGACGCTCAGGGTCACGGCGGAGCTGGTCTGTGGCTCCACGGCGCCTCGCCTTCTGTCTCCCGCCGACACCGTCACGAGGTCCCCCCTCCCCCCACCCGCAAACGCACCTGCTCCCCAGTGCACCCATTCGCTTCAGGGGGCTCCGCCACATGGATCTCAGATGCTCAGCCCCGACGGCCGGCAGGACTCCACGACGAGCTGTCGTGAAGGTTCGAGCAGCAACACCACCAGGACCAAGACCAGGTTTCCGGGGCCGACCGTCCCCTGCCCAGGCCCGCTGGGCCGGGCCGGGCAGCCATGAGGATGCCCGCACCTGATTGTGCGCAAGCAGCCGGGCCCTGCGGCGGTTGGTGAGATCGCGCTGTCCCGGGCGATGGACCAGGACACGAAGTTCGTCGACTGGGTGAAGACGACGTCGGCGAAGGGCGACCTCGACAGTGCCGTCAGAACATCACGATCGCGGTCATGGACCCACACAAGAACGTGCTCCGGCGGATCAATCTGACGAACGCCTGGGCGTCGCAGTGGAATGGGCCCGAACTGTCGGCGACAAGCACCGAAGCAGCGATTGAGCGCGTGACGATCGCATACGACGAGATCACTCTCGAGTGACCGTGGATGTCGTCCCATGAGTGAGGGCCCCACCATGGTTTTGGTGAGGCCCTCACTCATGAGACGCGCTGGGTTCGGTTCGGCCGGCCCTCGTCCTCGTCCTCGTCCATCAGCGCGCTCGATCTGTTCGTTTGAGCGCGGGCGGCCTGCCAGGTCTCGCTGTACTCCTTGGAGAGCAGGTGTCCGCCGCGGAAGGCGCGGAAGACCCGGCCGTCTTGGGCAACGCCGAATTCTTCGATGTGGTCGCGGAGGAGGCATCCTCCACCGTCTCGGCGACACGGCCGGCCAGGTCCTCCCACGGACGTGGAGCGACGACCGGCACGTCGGCCGCCCGCGCCTGTGCGGCGAGCCACCGGCCGTACAGCACGCTGACGCGTGCGCGATGGCGCTGTGGTCCGGCCTCCGGCTCCCGGCGCAGATAGTTGGCCGTCACCTGCCCCTCGTCGTCCTCGTGGAGGAAGACGGCACGGACGGGACCTTCGGGCGCCGCCGGTCCGGGCAGGATGTAGTCGCCTTCCAGGATCACCGGGGTGTCGGTGCCCACATGGTTGGCCACTACCGCCTCGATCGCCGGCGCCAGCGCCTCGGCGATCGCGATCTGCCGCTCGACCACCGACTCGGGCGCCTGGAGGGCGGCCTCCGGGTGAGTGCGCCAGAAGTGGACCTCCGGCAGGTGCTCGGGCAGTGTCACCGCAAGAAGGGCCTCCACGAGGTCGTCGACCTCCACGACGGGGACGCCATACCGTCGTGCCAATGCCCGCCCGACACCGGTCTTCCCCATCCCCGACGCGCCCCCGACGACGAGCACCCGCCAGTCGGGAAGCCCCCTCACCTCATCCGTACCGTCCACGCGGGCAGAGTACTGCAGCCGCTTCTTTCACCTGGGCCGCACCAGCCGCAGCGGTTCCCGTTCGGGGAAAGCACTTACTTAACTCAGCCCTTGGGCATACCGTCGTACTGCCGCGCTTCGTGAGTGGCCTTCGGACGACAGTCCGGGGGTTCATGGGGGCCCGGCCGCATAAGGCGGCGGGGCGCGCTCACGGAGGTGGACTAATGGCCGACAAGCGTGAGTCGACCACACGAGAGAAGTGGTGGCGCGAGCTCAGTTCACGATTCGCCGGCGCCCTGAGCGTGAAGGCGCTTTGGGTGGTGATCGTGGAGTTCATTCACCACGACTCTTAGCAGTCTCTGAACTGCGGGCGAGGCCAGGTCTTTGGGGCGGCGCCCCCACCGCCCCAGGGCCCCGGCCTCGCCTCCTTTCGTATGGCGGGTGCTCTGCCGACCGTCGGTATCGTCGTTGCGCGCGTCAAGGAGGCTGCCAGCTACCGGATGCTCCCGACCTGGCGCGTCATCCGACTCGACGCCACCATGTTCGTCTCCGCCTTCCACGCGGGGTGAGAAGGCCATGAGCCGGCGGTGTACAAGGTGGTGGAGACACCGCACGGGCCCTTGTACGGAGGGTGCCGACGCATGTTCGAGGCGCTCATCGAGGACGGGGAACGTATCGTCTGACCAGAGGGGACATGGCCGATGATCGAGGCTGAACTGAAGGCGCGAGTGCACGACGTGGCCGAGGTCACGCGACGTCTGGACGTCCGCGCCGCCGGGCGGGCCGAGGTGTACCAGGACACCTACTACGACGAACCGGCCGGCACCCTGGAGAAGGAAGACCGGGAGCTGAGGGTACGTACCGTCCGCGGTGCGCAGGCCATCAAGACGATCTTGACCTACAAGGGGGCCCGGGTCGACGCGGCATCCGGTTCGAAGCCGGAGCACGAGACCCGCGTCGAGGATCCCGAAGCGGTGCACGCCATGCTGCGCGGCCTCGGGTACGAGCCCGTGATCGCTTTCGAGAAGCAGTGCCGCAACTACGAGTTTCAAGCCCACGGCCGGCCGATGCTGGCGACGGTCGTCACGGTGCCCGAGATCGACGGTTCCTTCATCGAGCTGGAGACGCAGGTGGAGGAGAGCGACCTTCGTGGCGCCCTTGATGACATCCGGTCGGTTCTGGGCGAGCTGGGAGTCGAAGACGGCGACCTGACCACGGAGCTCTACACCGATGCCGTACGGGCGCGGCGCTCCTGAAGCTGCGCCGTCGGCCGGGCCCGGGGCCACCACATGAGCCTTTCGGGAATCTGTGGCCCGTTTCTGGCCCGGCCCACGTTGCGGAGGGCGGAGCGGAAGGGCGTTTGGGCAGGTCAGATGCCTGTCAACTACGCAATCCACAACGGTCTTGAAGACCGTCGTGGCAGCGATGTCGCCACCGCCGGCCCGGATCCCGCAGTCTCCGCCCGGCGGACGGTGGGCGCGGGCCGGACTCTGCAGAACGCCGAGACCGGCCACTGCCCGGCGATCGCTCCCCAACTGGTCAGCGGCGCCGACCAGGTACTGGTGACCACTTGCCATAGCGGCGACGCCCGGCAGCCGTGGAAGGGCGGCGGAACTCCTTAGCTCTGTGGGATCTCTTGGCTCCGGTCCTGAGGATGGGGCGCCGGTGGTTCCGGGAGCCAGTCGTGGGCCGGGCTGTATTCCAGCCAGCGGCTTCGGGCTGCCGCTGTGGCGCAGGCGGCGGTGAGGGTGTTCAGGCCGGGGTGGTCGTTTCCGGTGCGCCATACGAGTGACCAGGCGTACAGGGGCGTGGGGTCGACCAGGGGGACGGTGCGCAGACCGGGGACTTCCGGCAGGGGTACGTCGGCGGGCAGGAGGGAGAAGCGGGCCGCGGATGCCGCCACCTCGGTGAGGAAGTGGGTGAGGCCAAGGTTGAGGCTCGCGGTCCTGTCGCGGATGCCGAAGCGGTCGGCGAACTGGTGGAGGAAGTCGAGCCGGTCCAGCGCCCCGGGGGACCACAGGACGCTGCCGCGCAGCTGGTCCGGCCGCAGTGCGGGCTCGGCGGCGAGCGGGTGGGTCGTGCTCAGGACGACGTCGACCGGTTCGAGGCGGACGAGGCGGTGGGTGAGCCCGGCGTGCAGCGGGGGGTGGACCCTGCCGAAGGCCGCGTCGATGTCGCCCCGCATCAGTGCGGCCGTCACCGACGGCAGGTCGCGCCCGTGGCCCGGCACCAGCTCGCCGGCCCGTCCGGCGACCTGGGCCAGGGTGCGCATCGGTGCGTAGAGGTGTCCCCAGACGTCCACGCGCAGCGGGCGGTTCTCTCCGGCCACCGCCGCGACCGCGGCGTCGGCGGCGGCCACGGTGTGCCGGGCCGGCTGGAGGAAGCGGTGTCCGGCGTCGGTGAGGCGCACCCCGTTGCCGCCGCGCTCGAACAGGGCGGTGCCGAGCAGGTTCTCCAGCCGCGCGATCCGCTTGGACAGCGCCTGCTGGGAGATGGCCAGCGTGCCGGCCGCCCGCCCGAAGTGCAGTTCCTCGGCTACGCGGACGAAGGCACGTACCTGCGCCACGTCGAGATCCATGGCTCCCACCATAGGTGACAACCAAGGGTTGTCAGCCGGGCCGGTGGGTTGTTGGATCGCGGGGCGGCGGCCGGGGTTGCATGCCCGGCATGCAGAGACTGATTCCCACGGGGGACCCGGCGCGTCCGGTCGCCTTCGCCGAAGCCCCCCAGCCCGTCCCGGAGCCCGGTGAGGCGTTGATCAAGGTCGAGGCGTTCGCGCCGAACCGGGGCGAGACGTTCCTCCTCGAACACCCGCGGCCGGGCCTGCTGCCCGGCAAGGACGTCGCGGGGCTCGTCGTACAGGCCGCGGCCGACGGCTCGGGCCCCGGCATCGGCACCCGCGTGGTCGGGCATCCGGCGCACGCCGGCTGGGCCGAGTACGCCGCCGTGCCCACGCACTCCCTCGCCGCGCTCCCGGACAGCGTCGACAGCGTACGGGCGGCGGCCCTGCCCCTGGCGGGGATCACCGCCCTGCGGCTGCTGCGCACGGCCGGTTCCCTGACCGGCCGGCGGGTACTGCTGACCGGCGCCTCGGGCGGCGTCGGCCACTACGTCACCGAGCTGGCCGTCGCGGCCGGAGCCGAACTGACCGCGGTGACGGCCACACCGGCGCGCGGCGAGCGGCTCGCGGAGCTGGGCGCGGAGGTCGTGCACGACATCGCCGCGGCCCGCGGACCGTTCGACGTCGTGCTGGAGTCCACGGGCGGGCCCGGCCTGCCGGCCGCCCTCCGCAAAGCACGCCCGGGCGGCACGCTCGTGTGGTTCGGCCAGGCGAGCCGCACCCCGGCCACCCTCGACTTCTTCGAGCTCCTCCAAGGGCCCGAGCGCGTCACGATCCAGCACTTCCACTACGCGGGCGCCCCGTACGGATCCGATCTCGCGGCACTGGTGCGCCTCGTGGCACAGGGGCGGCTGCACCCGGAGATCGGCCGGGTCACCGGCTGGGCGGAGACCGCCGGCACGCTGGTCGACCTGAGGGAGCGCCGGATACGCGGCAAGGCCGTACTGCTGACGGGAGAAGGACGATGAGCGCCGCCGAGTTCGCCGCCGCCCAGTGGACACGCGCCACCGGTGCGGGCGTCGACCCCCACGAGTACCGCCGTGTCACCGGCGGTCTCGCATCCGTCGCCGACTGGGGACCGTCCTTCGTGCGTACGGGACAGGCCCATCTCCGGCGCGCGGAGGACGCGGGATCGGCCGTCTCGGCGGGTGAGCACCTGCTGATGGCGGCCCGGTGGTTCCACCTCGCCACGCTCGCGCCGTACGCGGAGGCGGGCCGGGCGGCCGCCGCAGCGGACCGCGCCCTGGGCGGCGCGCTCGCCGTGCTGGAGCCCGGTGCGCGGCGGGTGAGCGGCGAGGGCTTCACCGGCTGGCTGCGCGGCCCCTCCGACGCGCCCGGCACCGTGGTCGTCGTCCCCGGACTGGACTCGGCCAAGGAGGAGTTCCTCGATCTGGTGTCGGCACTGCTGGCCAGAGGGCTGGCGGTGTTCGCGATGGACGGCCCCGGGCAGGGCGCGCTCGCGGCCACGACGACCATGAGGCCGGACTACGAGCAGGTCGTGGGCCGGGTCGCCGACGCCCTCGGCGTCGCACGCATCGGGCTCGTCGGCCTCAGTCTGGGCGGCTGGTTCGCGGCCCGGACCGCGGCGCTGGAGCCCCGCGTGGCGGCGGTCGCGACCGTCAGCGGTCCCTCCCGCCTCGACTGGGAGGAACTTCCCCCGCCCGTACGGGACATCATGGCCCGACGCACCGGAGGCACCGACGCCGCCCGTGCGTTCGCCGGGCATGTGGACCTCACCGCACTGGCACCCCGCATCACGGCCCCGCTGCTGGTCGTGGACGGTGGCGAAGACGTCATTCCCGGCGTGACGAACGGCGAGCCGCTGGCGCGTCAGGCACCGTACGGCACTTACCTGTCCGTCCCCCACGGTGACCACCTCCTCGGCAACGCCCGGCCCGAGTGGCTGCCCCGCCTCGCCGACCACATCCTGGGGGCACTGACACAGGAAGCGCCGCGGGAACCGGAATGACCGGAATGAAATGATCACCGGTGGGGTTCGGACGGGCAGAGTCCGCGTCCCACCGAAAGGCGAACCGCATGACTGCCCCCGCATCCCCCGCCGCCACTCCCGCTCCCGCTCCCGCCTCCGACACCCCGCTCGCCGACCGCGACGTCGTCATCATCGGTGGAGGCTCCGGCATCGGCCTGGAGGTCGCGCGCCGTGCCGTCGCCGCCGGCGCGCGCGTCGTGATCGGCGGGCGGAGCGAGGAGAAGCTGGCGGCGGCCGCGGACTCGCTCGGGGAACGGGCGGGCTGGGGAGCGGTCGACACCACCGACAAGGCGTCGCTGGCCGCGTTCTTCGACGGCATCGACCGGATCGACCACCTCTTCACCCCGGCCGCCTCCTACCAGGTCGGCCCCATGCGAGAGCTGACCGACAGCGAGGCCGAGAGCCCCTTCGTATCGAAGTTCTGGGGGCAGTACCACGCGGTCAGGCACGCGGCCCCGAAGCTCACCGCGGACGCCTCCGTCGTGCTCATGTCCGGCGCGGCGAGCGTCCGTCCCCCGGCCGCCGCGCCCGCCTACGTGGCCTGCAACGCGGCGATCGAGGGGCTCGGGCGCGGGCTCGCCGTCGAGCTCGCGCCCGTCCGCGTCAACGTCGTCTCGCCCGGCACCGTTGACGGCAACCTGTGGGCGCAGCGCCCCGCCGAGGTGCGCGAGGCGAGCTTCGCGCAGTACGGCCGGGACGCCCTGCTGCGCCGGCCCGGCACCGAGAGCGAGGTCGCCGAGGCGGTGCTCTTCCTGTTCACGAACACCTTCATGACCGGCTCGACGCTCTACCCGGACGGCGGCTACGCCCTGCGCTGACCGCGCCGGCAGGGCCGCGTTCGCGGGAGGCGTCCACGTCGGCGACGGTGAGGGACAGGGCTACGAGGGTAATTTTTCCCTGTGGTGCGGGCCACGCACATGGCGGCGCCCCGCCGGGCGAGGCCCGGCGGGGCGCAGTGAGATGACGAGGATTCCTAGGAACCGCTGCCGTACGGGCGGGTGAGCACCTCGAGGTAGTGGCCGGAAGGATCGGGGAAGTAGACGCCCCGGCCGCCGTCGTTGTGGTTGATCTCGCCCGGGCGGGTGCGGTACGGATCGGCCCAGTAGGGCAGACCGGCTTCCTCGATCCGCGCGAAGATCGCGTCGAAGGACTCCTCCGGCACCAGGAACGCGTAGTGCTGCGGGACGATGTTCTCGGGCTGGTCGCTGGTGGCGAAGTCCAGCGCGACGCCGTTGCCGGTGACGACGGGGACGAACGGCCCCATCTCCGGAGCGACTTCCAGCCCCAGGATGTGCGCCAGGAACTCGGCGGACTCCTGCTTGTCCCGGGAATGAACGATGGTGTGATTCAGCTCGACTGACACGATGCAATGCCTCCACAGGCATCTCCCGGACACCGGCCCCTCTCCCACCCGGATGGTGGAAGCGGCCGATGTCCGTCAACGACCCTAAACGGCCGTCCATGAGATGTCATGGGGCTTCGGACCTACTTCGTGAGGACCGGTCAGCAGGCCCTCAATGGGACCAGGACCAGCCCTCCGCGGGGCCAGGACCAGCCCTCCGCGGCCCCCTCAGTGCCCGCGCGCGATCCACTCCGGCAGCGCGGGTGCCTCGCCGCCGACCGTCGTGTTCTCCCCGTGTCCCGTGCGCACCACGGTCTCCGGCGGCAGCGACAGCAGCCGCTCCCGGATCGAGTCCACGATGGTCGGGAAGTCGGAGAAGGACCGGCCGGTCGCGCCGGGTCCGCCGTGGAAGAGCGTGTCGCCGGTGAACACCGTGCCGAGCTCCGGCGCGTACAGGCAGACGCCGCCGGGGGAGTGGCCGGGCGTGTGCAGCACCGTCAGCGCGGTGCCCGCGACGGTCAGCACCTGGCCGTCCGTCAGTTCCCCGTCGGGGGAGGCGCCCGGGTGGGTCTGCTCCCACAGCTCCCGGTCGGCCGGGTGGAGGAGCACGGGCGCGCCCGTACGGGCCGCGAGCTCCGGTGCCGCGTCGATGTGGTCGTTGTGCGCGTGGGTGCAGACGATCGCGGTGAGCCGGCGGCCGCCCACCGCCTTCTCGATCGCGGCCGCGTCGTGCGCGGCGTCGATGACGAGGACCTCCTCGTCGTCGCCCACGAGCCACACGTTGTTCTCGACGTCCCAGACGCCGCCGTCGAGCGCGAACAGGCCCGACGTGACGAGGTGTTCGATGCGCGCCATCACACGGTCCCCGGCGCGGTCGTCGGCGTCGCGGGGGACGAGTTCTCCGCGCCCGGCATCAGCACGACCGAGCGCAGCACCTCGCCCTTCTCCATGCGGTGGAAGGCCTCCTCGACCTCGTCCAGCGCGATCGTCTCGCTGACGAACGCGTCGAGGTCGAGGCGGCCCTGCAGGTAGAGGTCGATCAGCAGGGGGAAGTCCCGGGACGGCAGGCAGTCGCCGTACCACGACGACTTCAGCGCGCCGCCGCGCCCGAAGACGTCCAGCAGCGGCAGCTCCAGCTTCATCTCCGGCGTGGGCACGCCCACCAGAACGACGGTCCCGGCCAGGTCGCGCGCGTAGAACGCCTGGCGGTACGTCTCCGGGCGGCCGACCGCGTCGATGACGACGTCGGCGCCGAAGCCGCCGGTCAGCGAGCGGATCGCCTCGACGGCGTCGACCGAGGACGAGTTGACGGTGTGGGTGGCGCCCAGGCCCTTGGCCTGCTCCAGCTTGGCGTCGGAGAGGTCCACCGCGATGATCTTCGCGGCGCCGGCCAGCCGGGCTCCGGCGACGGCCGCGTTGCCGACGCCGCCGCAGCCGATGACCGCGACGGAGTCGCCCCGGCCCACGGCGCCGGTGTTGATCGCGGCGCCCAGGCCGGCCATCACGCCGCAGCCCAGCAGCCCGGCGGCGGCCGGCGACGCGGCCGGGTCGACCTTGGTGCACTGCCCGGCGGCCACCAGCGTCTTCTCGGCGAAGGCCCCGATGCCCAGCGCGGGAGAGAGCTCCGTGCCGTCGGCCAGCGTCATCTTCTGCTTGGCGTTGTGCGTGTTGAAGCAGTACCAGGGGCGGCCGCGCAGACACGCGCGGCACTGCCCGCACACGGCGCGCCAGTTGAGGATGACGAAGTCGCCCGGAGCCACTTCGGTCACTCCGTCACCGACCGACTCGACCACACCAGCGGCTTCGTGGCCGAGGAGGAAGGGGAACTCGTCGTTGATTCCGCCTTCCCGGTAGTGCAGATCGGTGTGGCACACCCCGCACGCCTGGATCTTCACGACGGCCTCGCCCGGGCCGGGATCCGGGACGAGGATCGTTTCGACCCGTACCGGATCGCCCTTGCCTCGGGCGATGACACCGCGTACTTCTTGCGCCATGGGGGTGCTGCCTTTCTCGGTGGTCGGATCTCTGCGTCGGACCGTCCTCCACTCTGCGCGGGAATCCGTGCGGTGTCCAACATCCCTTCCCGATCACATTCAGCAGCTCTGCTGATCAATCCTGCCGGTCAATCCGGGGCGGCCCTCTGCCGGTCAACCTTGATGGCCGACCTTGATGGTCAATCCTGATGGTCGATCATGGCGAGCAACGCCCGGGCGGCGGCCGTCGGCTGACCCGCCGCCGGCACGGCCACGGCCACCTTCCACCGCGTGGGCTCCGCCAGCGGTACGGCACTGAGCCCGCGCGCCTGCTCCTTGAGCGTCACCGGCCGGGGCACGACCGCCGCGCCCAGGCCGCGCGAGACCAGGTCGAGCAGCGTGTAGACGTCGTTGACCTGCAGGGCGACCTTCCGCGCCACGCCCGCGTCGGCGAACGCGAGGTCCGCGGCCCGGCGCGCGCCCCAGTCCGGGTGGAGGTCCACGAACACCTCGCCGGCCAGCCGCGCCGCCGGCACCGGCCCGCCGGTCCCGGCCAGCGGGTGATCGGCCCGGCAGAGCAGCATCAGCGGCTCCTCCGCGACCCGCCGCAGCCGCACCCCCTCGTGCAGCCCGTCGTGGACGACGAACGCCACGTCGAGCTCGCCGCGCCGCACCTGCTCCAGCAGCCGGCCCGACCCCGCCTGCTCCATGTGCACCTCCACCTGAGGGTGGCGCGCGTGGAAGGAGGCCAGCAGCGCGGCGGCGTCGACCGTGCCCATGCACTGCTCGGTGCCCACCGACAGCGTGCCGCCCATCAGGCCCTGCACCGCGGCGACGGCCTCCCGGGCGGCCGCGGCGCACGCCAGCGTCCGCCGCGCCTCCACCAGCAGCGCCCGCCCCGCGTCCGTGAGTCCCACCCGCCGCGTCGTGCGCAGGAACAGCTCGGCCCCCAGCTCCCGTTCCAGCGCCCGCACCGAGGCCGACACCCCGGACTGGGCCACGCGCAGCCGCTCGGCCGCGTGAGTGAAGTGCTGCTCCTCGGCGACCGCCACGAAGTGCTCAAGGTGTCGGAGTTCCATGATTCAGCATCGTAGGTGCTGGATGGGAATTCCCTCCCGCCCGCCGGGAACCGTCCGGCGCCGCCGCCGCGTCCCTTTCTCCGGGCGGTCCGCTTCCCTGGCCGATACGGGGTCCTCCGGCACCACGAGTCGGCCATTCACGACCCCTGTCACACCCGCCCCGAGGGCACTTCCAGGACAACTACGTCACTGGCGGAACCACAGCCTCCCGGCCCGCACCTGGTCAGGAGGGCGCGGAGGGCGTTCCGGCGGTGGCCAATCCTCTACCTGTGGTGCAGTCAGGACGCGGGCGCCTGTCTAATGTCCCTCGCCATGCGCAGACACACGTTCGGACGCCTCGGGCTGTCCGCCACTCTCGCCTCTGTCGTCGCCCTCATGGGCATGGCCCCGTCGGCCTCCGCCGCGGACACGCCGCCGATGACGGTCACCGCCGACAAGGCGTCCGCCTCGCCGGGCGACACGGTCACCATCACCCTGAAGTTCACCAACGACCAGACCACGAACACCCAGTTCGTGTACCAGTCCATCCAGCCGACGTGGAACACGTCGCAGGACCCCGCGCTCAAGTACGCGTTCGCTTCCTGTACGGGTGACGTGACCCGCTGCGACGTCACGGGCAAGCAGAGCGGCTCGATGAACTACAACGTGCCGGTGCTCCCCGGCGCCAGCCGCACCGTGACCCTGAAGTACAACATCGCCGCGGACTCCGCGTGCGGCCCGAGCCGGCGCATCGAGTTCTACACCTATCTGTACTACGAGTACCAGGGCGGCCAGGCCAAGAAGGACGGCGTCAACTCCATCGGCACCGACATCGCCTGCAAGACGCCGGCGGCCTCCGCGAAGGCGGCCACCGCCGGGCACTGAACCACGCTGGACCACCGCAGCGCCACGCCGTAGGTCCGGCCCGGCCAGGAGCGCGCCCTGGCCGGGCCCGGTCCGCCCGGTCCGCGACCGGGTGTTGACCGGGCAGTGCCTCAGTCCGCGGTCAGGTGCCTGCCGAAGAACGCCTCGATCCGCTGCCAGGCGTCCGCGGCGGAGGCCGGCTCGGGCCCGATGCCCATGACGGCGCGCATGACCGGCCGCAGCACCGGCGGCACGTTGTCGGCCTCGTTGAGGAACGAGTGCCCGGCATCCGGGTAGAGCTTGACGTCGTGCTCGACGCCGGCGCGCTCCAGCGCCGTCCTGACCGTGGCCGCGTAGCCCCGGAAGGCCCGGTCCCTGGCCCCGTAGCTGGCGACCACCGGGCACGCGCCCTTCATCGCCGCGTCCGTGTCCGAGGGCGCCCGGCCGTAGTTGGCCGAAGCCGCGTCGAACCGCCCCTGACCCGCCAGCACGAGCGCGAAGCCGCCGCCCATGCAGAAGCCGATGACCCCGACCTTGCCCGTACAGCCGGGGTCGGCCAGCAGCCACTGCCGTGCCGCCTCGATGTCGCCGTACACGCGGCCGCGGCCGGAGAAGGCCGACCGCATGGTCGGCACCAGGCAGCGGTACGGGGAGCGGCCGTGGTAGAGGTCGGGCATCAGGGCCAGGTACCCCGCCTCGGCCATCCGCTCGTTGAGCCGCTTGTTGACCGCGTCCGCGCCCGACGCCTCGAAGAGGACGACCACGCCCGGCCGCGGCCCGTCCCCCGGAGGCCGCGCGAGAAAGCCCCGGAGACCGGGGAGACCGCCGTACCGGGTGCTGAACTCCGACAGATCGACTTGTTCGGTCATTCCTGAACCGTATGTCAACAGCCGCCGGAGCGAGGGCGGTTCAGGACCGGTGGTGCCAGCGCGGTGACGCCGCGTCGTAGCAGGCCTCACAGACGGGGAACGACATGCTGCCCAGGGCGGGAACCCGGAGGGTCAGGGCGAGGTCCGGATAGGCCTCCTCGGAGCAGATGTGCATCGTGCCGTGGTGCGCCAAGGCGCACACGCAGTGGCACGGCTCGACCTGCTCCACCGAGCCCATGGGGGCTGCGGGCGCCCGTTTCAGGCTCCCGAAAACTGGCATACAGGAATTTTATCTCAGGCGGTCCATGACGGCCTCTCCCACGCCGACGGAGACTCCGGCACCGGCCCGTCCGCCTCGGGCGCCGGGTCCGGCAGGTTCAGGGCGCGGCCCGCGAGACCCTCGCGCGCCAGGTCGCGCACCCGGCCCCCCGGGGTGACGGCCACCGTCCACAGCGGCTCCAGCCGCGCGCCGCGCCGCGCCTTGGCCCGCGACGTGCCGATGCCGAGGTGCACCGCGCGGGCCCCCAGCTCGTGGGCCAGCCGCAGCGGCTCGTAGAACATCAGGCCGAAGTAGCAGCCGCGCGTGCCGGGCCGGCTCTCGTCCACGCCGATCAGCCGCACCCACAGCACGTCGCGGTAGTGGAAGACCAGGTGGCAGCCGACCGTGCGGCCGGCGAGCCGCGCCCGCACGACGTACGCGCCGGGCAGCTCGGCGCAGCGGGCCAGGTAGCGGGAGAAGCGCCCGCCGGGCCGGTCGTAGACCGTGCCGTACATGCGCTCGTGCAGCACCAGCAGGTCGCCGATCTCGTCGTCGGGGCCGGTCAGCGGGCGGGTGGAGAAGGCGACGCCCGCCATGGTGTAGCGCCGCAGGTCGTCCTTGACCTGGTTGCGGTGGGTCTTCTCCAGGCCGGCGAGGTAGCCGTCGAAGCCGGTGCCGGGCACGTCGAGCCAGGCGTCCCACGCGATCAGGCCCGCCGGGTGGCCCGCGGTCTCGAAGGCGGCCGCGGGCCCGCTCGGCAGATAGGGCAGGAGGGCGACGTCGGGCGGGCGCTCCCGCTGCTCACCGGCGAGCAGGCCCTCGGCGACCTCGGCGGCCGGCAGCCGCTCCGGCCCGTAGCGGAGTTCGTTGAGATAGCCGGTGCGTGGCCCGGCGACGACGCAGCGCTCGGCCGGAAGGCGCTCGTCGAGGAGGAATCCCGGGCGGTAGCGCCCGGCCTGCACGGCCGGCCCGTCGGTGACCGGGGCGAGGGCGGCCGCGCGCTCCCGCGCGCACATCAGCAGCCAGCGGTACCGGTGTCCGTGCTCCCGCAGCAGCTCCAGCCAGGAGTCGCTGCTGTACAGGCCGCGCGCCGGGGCCAGGGGATGGCGCGCGGTCGCTTCCGGCAGTGATGCGTACGCGTACGAGCCGATCACTTGGTCCTTTCCGCCGCTCCGCGGTCACGGACACCGTCGAATATAGCGGCGGCGCGCCGCCAAATGGGGGCAAACGAGGACGGGGGCCGGGAAGCGGCGGCTTTCCCTCCGAAGGGGTGAAGAGAGGAGGACGGAGGGCATCTCCGCCCGCACGGCGGGGAAAGGTGAGGGACCGGGCCGGCCGTCACCGGCCACGGCCGGCGCGTCGAGCCCGTCGCGCCGCGCGAGAAGGACGAAGGACTGGAAGCACATGGCAACAGGCACGGTGAAGTGGTTCAACGCGGACAAGGGCTTCGGCTTCATCACGCAGGACGACGGCGGCCCGGACGTGTTCGTCCACTTCTCCGCCATCCAGACGACGGGGTACAAGGAGCTGTACGAGGGGGACCAGGTCACCTACGACGTCACGCAGGGGCCCAAGGGGCCCCAGGCGGAGAACGTCGTCAAACAGTGACCCCGTGCGCCCCCGGCCGCCCTAGGGCAGGGCCGCCGCCATCCTGCGCACCCCTTCGGTGAGCAGCTCCGGCGAGGTCGCGAAGTTCAGCCGCACGTGCCCCGCCCCGCCCGTGCGGAACGGCAGCCCGCCGCTCAGCGCGACCCGGCCGCGCTCCAGGAACACGGCGGCCGGATCGTCCCCCAGCCCGAGCGCCCGGCAGTCCAGCCACGCCAGGTAGGTGCCCTCCGGCCGCAGGTAGCGGACGCCGGGCAGGTGACGCTCCAGCAGCTCGCCCAGCAGCCGCCGGTTCTCGTCCAGCCCCGCCAGGACGGCGTCGAGCCACTCGGCGCCGTCCCGCAGCGCCGCCGTGTGCGCGATGACCCCGAGGTGGCTGGGGCCGTGACCGGCGATCCCGGGAAGCCGCGCCAGGTCGTCCGCGGCGGCCGGGCCGGCGACGGCCACGGCCGCCTTCAGCCCGGCCAGGTTCCAGGCCTTCGACGCGGAGAGCAGGGCGAAGGCGTCCTCCGCACCGGGCACCGACAGGTACGGCACGTACTCCGCGCCCGGCAGCACCAGCGGGGCGTGGATCTCGTCGGCCACGACCCGTACGCCGTACGCGCCGGCCAGCTCCGCCACCGCCGCCAGCTCCGCCCGCGTGTGCACCGTGCCGGTCGGGTTGTGCGGGTTGCACAGCAGGTACGCGGCCCGCCGCCCGCCCGCCGTGGCCTGCTGGAACGCCGCCTCCAGGGCCGCCGCGCCGAGCCGCCCGTCCGGGCCCAGCGGGGCCTCGACGACGCGCCGGTCCTCGTGCTCCAGGAAGCCGAAGAACGCCGGGTACACGGGCGGGTTGACGACGACCGCGTCACCCGGGCCGGTCACCAGCTTCAGCATCTCGACCGAGCCGCGCATCACGTCCGCGACGGTCGCCGTGCGCTCGACCGCCACGCCGTCCCAGCCCCAGCGCTTCCTGGCGAACGCGTCCAGCGCCTCCGCGTAGGCCGTTCCGGTGGCGTAGCCCGTGTCGCCCAGGGCGACCGCCTCGGTGAGTGCCCGCGCCACGGGCGCGGCGGGCATCACGTCCATCTCGGCCACCCACAGCGGCAGGACGTCCGGCGGGTAGGCGCGCCACTTCGCGCTCGTACGGCGCCGCAGCTCGTCAAGGGAGAGCCCGCGCAGGGGGTTCGCCTCGTCACCGGGCATTTCGTCGTATGAATCGTATGACATGGGGATCATTGTGCGAACGCGGGTGCGGGACCGGTAGGGGGGCGGCGCCGCGCCGCGTGCTCATGCCTCGGCCGCCCCGCTCTCGTGGCGTCCGGGCGCCCAGCCCCGGTGCGCGGGGTGCCGGCCCGCCGGCTGCCCCACCGGCGGGGGTTCGGGGATCTGCGGCACCTGCCGGGTCGCCACCGCGCCCTGCTTCAGCGTCACCGGCTCGCCGTAGTGCTCGATGTCCAGCGTGTCGCCGTCCACCAGCTCGTACGTGGCCTCCCGTCCGGTGATCTCGACCCGCAGCCGGCGCTCCAGCACCTGCACCGTGAACGCCAGCCGGCCCAGCTGCTCCGGGAGCTTCGGCGCGAAGCCGACCGAGCCGTCGCAGTGGCGCAGCCCGCCGAAGCCCGCCACCAGCGCGATCCACGCACCCGCGAGCGAGGCGATGTGCAGGCCGTCGCGCGTGTTGCTCTCCAGGTCGGACAGGTCCATCATCGCGGCCTCGCCGAGGTAGTCGTACGCCAGCCGCAGCTGGCCCACCTCGGCGGCCATGACGGCCTGGACGCACGCCGACAGGGAGGAGTCGCGCACCGTCAGCGGCTCGTAGTAGGCGAAGTTGCGGGCCTTCTCCTCGGCGGTGAAGGCGTCTCCGCGCAGGTACATGGCCATGACCAGGTCCGCCTGCTTGATCACCTGCTTGCGGTAGATGTCGAAGTAGGGGAAGTGCAGCATCAGCGGGTACTGGTCGGGGCGGGTCCCCGCGAAGTCCCACAGCTGGTGGCCCGTGAAGCCGTTGGACTGCTCGTGGACGCCGAGCACCTCGTTGTACGGCAGGTTCATCCGCTCCGCCGCGTCCCGCCACTCGGCGGTCTCCTCGTCGTCCACGCCGAAGTCCAGCGCCAGGTCCGGGTGGCGCTCGGCCGCGTCCGCCGCGGCCCGCAGGTTCTGCTGGGCCATCAGGTTCGTGTAGACGTTGTCGTCGGCGATGGCGCTGTACTCGTCCGGGCCCGTCACCCCGTCGATGTGGAACCGCCCCTGGTGGTCGTGGTGGCCCAGGGAGCGCCACAGCCGTGCCGTGTGGACCAGCAGTTCCAGGCCGACCTCCCGCTCGAAGGTCGTGTCGCCCGTGGCGTGCATGTAGCGCACCACGGCGTCCGCGATGTCCGCGTTGACGTGGAACGCCGCCGTGCCGGCCGGCCAGTACGCCGAGCACTCGTCGCCGTTGAGGGTCCGCCAGGGGAACGCCGCGCCCTTGAGACCCAGCTGCTGGGCGCGGTTGAGCGCGGCCGGCAGCGTGGCGTGGCGCCAGCGCAGCGGCTGCGCGGCCGCCACCGGGGCGGTGCACGTGAGCACCGGCAGGACGAACGTCTCGGTGTCCCAGAAGCTGTGCCCGTCGTAGCCGGGGCCGGTCAGCCCCTTGGCCGCGATGGCCCGGCACTCCGCGCGCGCCCCCGCCTGCAGCACGTGGAACAGCGCGAACCGCACGGCCTGCTGGATCTCGGCGTCGCCGTCGACCTCCACGTCCGCGCGCTCCCAGAACTCCCGCAGGAACTGCTCCTGCTCGCCGCACAGCCCCTGCCAGCCGGTGCTGGTCGCGCCCGCCAGCGCCGCGTCCACCTGGTCGTGCATCGCCGGCAGGGAGCGGGTGCCCGACCAGCCGTAGGCGACGGTCTTCTCCAGCCGCAGCTTCTGCCCGCGGCGCAGCACCGTCGTGACCGTGTACCGGCTGAGGTCGTCGGTGCTCGTCGCGTACGTGCGCGTGTCCTCCGGGCCGTCGACGGAGTGGACGGCGGCGGTCGCGATGCGCAGCCCGCTGCGCTGGGTCCGGTGCACCAGCCGCAGCACGTCCCCGTCGGCGGAGTGCTCCTCGGCCACCAGCGGGGACTCCAGCACGGCCGCCACCCGGGGATCTCCGGCGGCCCTGGGCAGCTGCTCGTTGGCCACCAGCTCCGACTGCAGGACGATGCGCGCGTCGCCGTCGAGCGGCTCGACCTCGTAGGCGATGGCGGCGACCGCGCGCTGGGTGAAGGACACGAGCCGGGTGGAGCGGACCCGCACCGTGCGGCCGGAGGGCGAGGTCCACTCGACGGTGCGGTCCAGCAGGCCGGTGCGGAAGTCCAGCACCCGCTCGTGGTGGAGGAGCCGGCCGTAGCGCAGGTCGAAGGGCTCGTCGTCGACGAGCAGCCGGATCACCTTGCCGTTGGTGACGTCGATGACGGTCTGCCCGGACTCCGGATAGCCGTAGCCGGCCTCGGCGTACGGCAGCGGCCGCAGCTCGTACACCCCGTTCAGGTACGAGCCCGGCAGGCCGTGCGGCTCGCCCTCGTCCAGATTGCCGCGCCAGCCGATGTGGCCGTTGGCGAGGGCGAAGACGGACTCGCTCTGCGGCAGCACCTCCAGATTGAGCTCGGTCTCGCGCAGGCACCAGGGCTCGACGGCATAGGCCGGATGGGTGATCACGTGTGCTCGCCCGCCTCTCCCAGCAGTTGCTCCAGGTCCTGGACCACCACGTCCGCGCCGTGGCTGCGCAGGGCCTCGGCCTGGCCGACGCGGTCGACGCCGACGACGTAGCCGAAGGCCCCCGCCCGGCCCGCCTCCATGCCCGCCAGCGCGTCCTCGTAGACCGCGGCCCGCCCCGGCTCGACGCCCAGCTCGCGGGCCGCCTCCAGGAAGGTGTCCGGGTGCGGCTTGCCGGGCAGCTTGCGCTCTGCGGCGACCACGCCGTCGATCCGCACCTCGAACAGGTCGGCGATGCCCGCGGCGACGAGGACGTCGTGGCAGTTGGCGCTGGAGGAGACGACGGCCCGGCGCAGCCCGGCGGCGCGGGCCGCGTGCACGTAGCGCACGGAGCCCTCGTACGGCTCGACACCCATCTCTCTGATCTTCTCCAGGACGATCGCGTTCTTCCGTGTGCCGAGGCCCTGGACGGTGTCCCGCTCGGGCGGGTCGTCCGGGGCCCCCTCGGGCAGACGGATGCCCCGTGAGGCGAGGAAGGAACGCACGCCGTCGGCCCGGGGCATGCCGTCCACGTACTGGTCGTAGTCGTCGACCGCGTCGAAGGGACGGAAGCCCTCGCCGTCCCGCGCCTTCAGGAAGGCGTCGAACATCTCCTTCCAGGCGGCCGCGTGCACGGTCGCCGTCCGGGTCAGCACCCCGTCGAGATCGAACAGACATGCGCGGATGGACTCGGGAAGGCCGAGGCTCGTCATGCGGCCATGATGCCCCGTAAGGCGGGCGCGCGCCCGGCGCATACACTCGCTTGCGCCCGTCGCCCACCAGCCGCCCCGTCCACCCAACGGCCGCGCACGCCCGGGCAGGGGCGTGCGGAGCGCTCCGTTCAGACCCGTAAAGTGATCAAATGACCCATCCTGTTGATGCTGTCGATGCCGCCGCGGTCGCCCTGGGCGAGCGCGTCTGGATCCCCCATGACGACGAGCTGGCCCTCGGCCGCTCGTTCCTCTCCCACCGCGACGCGCTGGAGCCGCGCCTGCTGCCGGACATGCCGCGCAGCACCGACCCCCAGGGCTGGCTCACCCAGCACGTGCTGTGGCTGGAGGACGTGGCGGCCCTCGCCGAGAACCTCCGCAACCAGTGGTACAGCCACCTGCCGGCCAGTCACATGACGGCTCTGATCTCGGCCTATGCGGAGCACGCCCGCGCCGTGACCCCGCTCGCCGCCCACCTGCGCGACGCGTGGGCCGCCGAGTCGCCCACGCCGCGCACCCAGGAGCAGGTCACGTGGTGGGAGGAGTGGCACCTCCCGCCCGCCCAGCGCCAGCAGCTCGACGCCCTGACCCACCGGCTGATCGTCATCGGCTCGGTGGTCGTCGCGGCGGTCACGGGGGCGTGGAACGAGGCTCCTGCCGAGGGCGCCTGACGGCGGGCACCATCTTTCCGCCGCCGCGGTGAGCAACCCCCGTGGCGGTGTCCGGCGGTGCCGGGCCGGCCGGGGCCGGTGGCGGTCCGGCACCGCCGGTCTGCCGCGTGGGGGTTGCTCACCGTCGCGGCGGGGGCGGATGCGCGGCGCCCGGGTGCGTCGCCGAGGCGTCCGCGCCCCCCGCGCGTCAGCGGGCGGACAGTGCGGCCTCCAGCCCCGCCGGGAGCGAGCCCGTGTGGACGATTCCCAGCGACTGCGTCGCGCGGGTCAGGGCCACATACAGGTCGCTCACGCCGAACTCCGCCGGTTCCGCCACGACCACCGCGTCGAACTCCAGGCCCTTGGCCTGCCGGGGGTCCAGCAGGACCACCGGCCGCGTCAGGTCCGGCGCCGGCCCGTGCGACGCGCCGGGGAGCGCGGCGGACAGGGCCGCGTGGTGCGCCCTCGGGGCGATCACGGCCAGGCGGCCGTCCCGCGGCAGCTCCCGGGCCACGGCCTCGGCCACCGCGCCCGCCAGGTCCCCGGCGCGGTGCGCCCAGGGGCGCACGTCCGTGGAGCGGATCGAGCGCGGCGGCTCGAACGACGGGTCCGCGGAGCGCAGCACGCCCGCCGCGACCTCCATGATCTCGGCCGGCGTGCGGTAGTTGACGCCGAGCCGCACGTGCTCCCAGCGGTCCCCGACGTACGGCTCCAGGATCGGGGCCCACGCGCCGCAGCCGCCCGGCTCGGACGTCTGGGCCGGGTCGCCGACCAGCGTCATGGAGCGGGTCGGGCACCGCCGCATGAGCAGCCGCCACGCCATCGGGGACAGCTCCTGCGCCTCGTCCACGATGACGTGGCCGAACGCCCAGGTGCGGTCCGCGGCGGCGCGCTCGGCGGCACTGCGGTGGTCCTCCTCCTCGTGCCGCTCCGCGAGCCGCTCGGCGTCGACGAGGTCGTGCGCGGCCAGCACCTCCGAGTCGTCGTCCGCACGGTCCTCGAACTCCTGGGTGCGCGAGCCGTACGACAGGTCGAGCACGCCCTGGGCGTACGCGATCCGCCGCTGCCGCTCGGCCTCGGCAGCGGCGCGGGCGGCCGAGTCGTCCTCGCCGAGCAGTTCGGCGGCCTCGTCGAGGAGCGGGACGTCCGCCGGCGTCCACGGGCCGCCGGTGCGCCGGATCGCCGCGGCGTCCGCGGCGGGCAGGTGGGAGGGGCCGGCGAGGAACTCCGCGACCAGCTGACGGGGCGTGAGCGGCGGCCACAGCTCGTCGATCGCCGCGTGCACCTCGCGGCTGGCCGCGACGGCCTTGCCGAGCTGGGCGATGTCGTCCGGGCCGAGGAAGTTCGGCCCGCCGTAGGGGTCCGCGCCTATGCGGTCGGCGAGCTGCCGGGTGAGCGCGTCGATGACGTGGAAGGCGAAGTACGGGCGGGCGAGGTTGTGCGGCAGCTTCGCCGCGCGGGCGTGGTGGCGCGCGTCGGAGGCGATGTCGGCGTCCAGCAGCAGCTCGCCGTCCTCGTGGTCGATGACGATGGCGGGATCGGGGAGGGTCTGCCGGTCGCGGACGTACGCGGCCAGGGCGTCCGCCATCGCGGTGGCGCCCTTGACCTCGGCGGCCCGCGGCGTGTCGGTCCCGGTCGCCGTCACGCCGGGGAAGAGCTCGCCGGGCGTGGCGAGCAGCACGCCCGTCTCGCCGAGCGAGGGCAGCACCTCGCCGATGTAGCCCAGGAACGCGGGGTTGGGGCCCACGATGAGCACGGCGCGCCGGGACAGCTGCTCGCGGTGGGCGTACAGCAGGTAGGCGGCGCGGTGCAGGGCGACGACGGTCTTCCCGGTGCCCGGACCGCCCTCGACGACGAGGACGCCGCGCTGCGGGGCGCGGATGATGCGGTCCTGTTCGGCCTGGATGGTCTGCACGATGTCGTGCATCCGGCCGGTGCGGGCCGCGTCGAGCGCGGCGAGCAGGACGGCGTCCGCGTCGGAGCCCTCGTGCCCGGTGCGCTCGGAGTCGGTGAGGTCGAGGATCTCGTCGTGCAGCGCGGTGACCCGGCGGCCCTCGGTGGTGATGTGGCGCCTGCGCCGCAGCCCCATGGGGGTGTGCCCGGTGGCGAGGTAGAACGGGCGCGCGACCTCGGCCCGCCAGTCGATGACCAGTGGGGTGCGCTCCTCGTCGTCGCTTCGGATGCCGATGCGGCCGATGTGGTGGTCGCGGCCGTCGCGGAAGGCGAGCCGGCCGAAGCACAGGCCGCGCTCGCCGGCGTTGAACGCCGAGAGCAGCCCGGACTGCTCGGCCACCATGACATCGCGTTCCAGCCGCGCCTGGAAGGTGCTGCCGCCCTGGGCCAGGGCCTGCGCCACCGCCCGCTCGGCTCCGGCGCGCAGTTCGGCGAGCCGCTCGTGGAGCAGATCGATGAATTCTTGCTCGTTGCGCATGTCCGCGATTGACAATTCAGCTCCCGCCGGGATATGATGGCCTCATAAAGCTTCCCCCTGCCCTGTTTTGGGCAAGGCAGGGAAACCCCCAATATACGCAGAGGAATCCCCCGGCCGTCAATACGTCCGGGGGATTTCTCGTGCGCCGGTGCGGTGCTGCTTAAATTCCCGGCCCGCTCACCCGGTGAACAATTGCCGAAGCCGTAGGGTGAGTTCGTACACGCCGTAGGCGAAAGGCGCTCCCACCCACAGCCAGCTCACCACGAGCACCGCCTTGCGGACTCCGGTCACGCGCCCGCTCCCTTCTCCGGTACGGCGGCCGCCGGCAGCCCGTCCCCGCCGCCGGCCGGCTCGTGGTGGCGCGGGTGCACCGGCCGCACGAGCTCGTTGGCGGCGAAGCCCACGGCCAGCAGCCCGATCATGACGAGGAACGACGTGGTGTACAGGCCGGGCCCCGTCCGGCCCGCAGACTTCCCGGCATCGGCGACCGCGTTGACGATGAGCGGCCCGAGCACCCCGGCCGTGGACCAGGCCGTCAGCAGCCTGCCGTGGATCGCACCGACCTGATGGGTCCCGAACAGGTCCTTCAGATAGGCGGGCACGGTCGCGAAACCGCCGCCGTAGAACGACAGCACCACGGCTGCGCACGCGATGAACAGCGGCTTCGCGGAATCGCCCGCGAGCGCGAGCAGGAGATACATCAGCGCGCCCGCCCCGAGATACAGGCGATAGATGTTCTTCCGCCCCACGGAGTCGGAGACGGAGGACCACACGATCCGGCCGAGCATATTGGCGAGCGAGAGCAGGCCGACGAAACCCGCGGCCGCGGCCGGACCGACGGGGGAGGAGGAGTCCGCGAAGAAGTCCGTGATCATCGGGGCGGCCTTTTCCAGAATGCCGATGCCCGCGGTGACGTTCGTGCAGAGGACGACCCACAGACACCAGAACTGCGGCGTGCGCAGGGCGTTGCGCGCCGACACCTGCCCCGTCGTCGCGAACCCGCGGGACTTCGCTCCTACCGCGCGCCCGGCCGCCGCCTCCGGGGCATCCGGCGGCACCCGGACCAGCAGCACGCCGAGCGTCATGAAGACGGCGTACGCGCCACCCATCACCAGGAACGTCCGGGCGATCCCCGGCGCGTCCGTGCCGAAGGCCGACAGCAGCTCCGCCGACCACGGCGAGGCGATGAGGGCGCCACCGCCGAAGCCCATGATGGCGATGCCCGTGGCCATGCCCGGACGATCGGGGAACCACTTGATGAGCGTGGACACCGGCGAGATGTAGCCGATGCCCAGCCCCGTCCCGCCGATGAGGCCGTAGCCCGCCACCACGAGCCAGTACTCGCGCGTGGCCGCCCCCAGCGCGGCCACCAGGAAACCGGACGAGAAGCACGCGGCCGACACGGCCATCGCCCAGCGCGGGCCGCGGCGCTCCACGAACGTGCCGCCGAACGCCGCCGACAGGCCGAGCATCACGATCGCCACCTGGAACGGCAGCGCCGACGCCGTGCCGGACAGGCCCAGCGAGGACTCCAGCGGCGGTTTGAACACGCTCCAGGCGTAGGCCTGGCCGATGGCCAGGTGGATGGAGAGCGCGGCCGGCGGGACCAGCCAGCGGCTCCACCCCGGCGGTGCGACGACACCGGATCGGGCAGGCATGCCCGGACGCTACAGCGCCCGGCGGCTTCCGGACAGACCGCGCGCACCCCCCGAGCTGACGGTGCGCAACCCGCGGGCTAGCGGCCGGTGCCCGCCGGCAACCCCGCCGTGGTCAGCCACCCCTCGACCTGCCGGCGCGTGGCGGCGCCGCTGAAGCGGAAGACCTCGCGGCCCTCGCGCAGCAGCAGCACGGTGGGGACGCCCAGGACGCCGAAGCGCTCCTGCGCCCACGCGGCCCGGTCGACGTCGGCCTTCACACCGGTCAGGGCGGCTCCGCGGGCCTCGACGGCGTCCTCCAGGACGGGCATGAGGAAGGCGCAGGGGCCGCACCACGGAGCGGTCAGGCCCACGAGGACGGGCACGGGCCCGGCCAGCAGCCGCTCCAGCTCGTCCTCCGTCACGAGCTCGCGCAGGACACCGCGCTCCTCCGGAGCCTCTTCGTCGTCCTCGCCGTCTTCGTCCTCATCGTCCTGCCCGGCGGCGGACGGCATTGCGGCCTCGGCGGCCGCACCGGCGAACAGGGCCGCGTTCTCGGGCGGAGCGGAGATTCCGTTGACGCAGAGCCCGGCGGCCAGCAGCCGCTCCAGCACGGCCGGGTCGAGCGCGTGCCCGGGGCGCTCGGCCACCGACACCTCGGCGAGCTGCGGGAGGTGGGCGAGCACGGCGCCGGCCAGATCGTGGCCGGCGGGCATGCCGTCGAAGGTGAGGGACGCGAGGTGCGGCGCCTCCGTGAGGGCGCGGAGGTGCTCCGGCCGGAAGGCCGTCGCCTCGCTGAGGACGAGGGAGTCGAGGGACGCGGCCGTCTCCGAGCCCGTGAGCGCGGCCAGCCCGGCGCCGGTGAACCGCGGGGACTCCAGGACGAGATCGGTCAGTCCGGGCATGCCGCCCAGCGCGGCGACTCCCTCGTCGGTGAAGTCGCCGGCCAGCACGAGCGTCCTCAGCGCCCGCTGCCCCGCGATCGCCCGGACCATGGCGTCCGTCGTCCCGGCCAGGTCGGCGACGACGAACGCGTCGGACGGCAACCGCGCGAGGGCGGCGGCGAGGGCGTCCGTGTCGAAGGCCTCACCGTCGCCTTCATCGCCCTCGGCGCCGGTCGCGTCCAGCACGTAGACGAGCCGGGAGCCGGACGACAGCGCCACCGGACCGCACGCGTCCAGCTCCACGGGCTCGCCGCCGCCCTCCGTGTAGCGGACGAGGGTGCCGGGGATGCCCTGCTCGGGGAACTCGATCACACGTGCGCTCATGTCTCCATGCTAGGCGCGGCCCGGTGGCGCGGAGCCGGCCGTACGCCGCGGGCGGCGGGGCTCAGGACCGGGTCCCCGCGCAGTCCTCCAGCTCCGCGGCGAGGTATGGCGCGGGCTGCGGGACCGTGCCGTAGTCGGCGTCGCTGTGCGCCTCCAGGTTCCGTACGGCGGCGGTGAGATGGGTGGTCACCGCCCGCCACCAGCGCTCGTCGGGCGAGGGCGCGGCGGGGGCGCCCGGGCAGGCGGGCCGGTCCGGGCCCTCCTCGCCCTCCTCCCAGAAGAAGCGCGCCGAGGACTCGACCACGCCGTAGCGGCTCGGCCGCCGGTCGCCGCGGATGGGGGTGGGCGGCGTGCCGAGGATCCGGTCGCCGTCCTGCGCGTACAGCCCGGCGGCCTGCTGGAGCCACCACTGCGCGGCCTGCCGCTCGCTGTGCTGCAGGTGGTGCAGGTACAGGCAGCGGGCCGCCGTCGCGGAGCCGGCGCCGGCGGCGAACCGCCACCAGAACGCGGCGCCTTCGTGGCGTCCGGCGAGGTGCAGCAGGCAGGCGAAGGCCAGCGCGCCGCGCGGCTCGATCGCCGGGTCGTCGACCAGCCGGGCCATCGCGGCGACCGCGGAGCGGTCGTGGACGACGCGGGCGGAGAGCGAGCTCAGCTCCGTGGCCGCCCGCTCGTGCAGGGCGGTGCGCCTGGCCGTGCCCAGGGGCGGGGCGGCGGGGACCGCGCGGCCGGCGCGGTCGTGGTCGTGGCGGATGCTCTGGGCGCGGCGGTCCATGGCGTCCGCCCGGTTCCACACGACGCGGCCGGCGATCCGCGCGAGGGCGGCCCGCTCGTTGTAGCCGTCGAACGTGCCCGTCGGCACGGCGGCCTCCGCGAGCACCCGGTCGATGCCGGCCGGCCGGTCGCTTCCCTGTTCCTGGCGCATGTGGTTCACGCCTCCTCTTCTCCTTCCCGGGCTTCCGGAGCGTCAGGGGCTTCCGGAGTCCATGCGATCTCCAGATCGCGGGCCAGGCGCCGTCTCGCCCCCCGGACGTGCGAGCGCACCGTGGCGGGCGAGATGCCCATGATCCCGGCGACGCGGTGCACGGGATAGCCGAGCACGTAGCGCAGCACGACCACGTCGAACTGGCGGTCGGGGAGCCGGGTGATGGCCGCGTACAGGCCGAGCCGCGACTCCAGCACCTCCATGCGCGCGCGGCTCGCCTCCCGGACCGCCGCGAACGCCGCCGTCTCGACGAGGGCCGTGGCGCCGCGCCGCCTGGCCGCCAGCAGCTTGGTGATCTTCTCCTTGAGGGCGGCCAGTGCGTACGCGGCGGGGTTCGGCTGCCGCCGCACCTCGCCCCAGGCCAGCGCCAGCTGGCAGAAGACCTCCTCCACGACCCACTCGGCGTCCGGCTCGCTGTCCAGCTGGAGATGGGCGTAGCGGAGGTAGGGCCGGTGGTGGAGCGAGAAGAAGTCGACGAAGTCGGCCGGCAGGCCCTCCGACAGGTCCTCCCGCAGCGCCGGCCAGGGCCGGGGCCCGGTCCGCCGCCCGGTCATGCCGGTCATGCGGCTCCCTCCCCGGGCCCGGGTGGCCGGCAATCGCATGCCTGTACCTGCACCTGCACGTCCTCTCGCCGATGGACGGTGCCGTCCCCTCGGCACCCGAGGGCCACAGAGCCCTCACCCATCAGCCAAGCGAAACGGAGCCCCTGGCGTGCAGGCCGATCGTCCGAATGTCGTGCGGAGAGGGGGACAGGGATGCGCGGAGGGCGCGCGGCGCGGGCCGCGCGCCCCCGGTGCGGCCGGACGGGCCGTCAGCCTCCGCTCGTGAACGGTGCGAACGTCCGGCTGAAGTACCACGTGTCCTGTTCGATGCCCGAGCAGGAGTCGGACCCCTTCGTGCCCGGACAGCCGCCGTTGTCGCGCTGCAGCGCCCAGAACGAGAGGGTGCTGATGCCCTGGGAGACCGCCCAGTCGCGGACGCGGACCGCGTCCTGCACGGTGAACGTCTCGGCCGGGCCGTAGTCGTCGATGCCCGGCATCTCGGTGACGCCGGTCATCGCCCACAGCTCCGCCCGCGACTTCGCCGGGTAGAGCCGTGCGAGCTGCGCGTGGAGCCCGTTCGCGGCGCTGACCGTGTCCGCGGCCATGTCGTGCGCGGCACCGTCGTAGTAGTCGAACGTCATGATGTTGACGACGTCGATGCGCGCGCCGTTCGCGACGGCGTTGCGCAGCACGGCCAGCCCGCTGTCGGCCAGGCCGTGCGTCGTCGTGGGCAGGGTGTAGGAGAACCGCACGGTGCGGCCGGTGCGCGCCGCCCAGTCCTGCACCTGCCGGACGGCCTTGTTGCGGCGGTCGATCCCGGCGGTGTTCGTCAGGGAGTTGTCTTCGATGTCGAGGTCAATGCGGGTGACGCCGTACGTGGTGACGACGTTCTCGAAGGCGGCGGCCGTCCGGGCGGGGTCCGGGCAGCTGTCCGCCAGTTCCGTCCCGCCGTTGTCGGCGGCGTATCCGCCGAAGGAGGGGATGACGTCGCCGCCGCGGGCGCGGATGGCGGTGATGTCGCCGCCGAAGACGGACGCGGAGACGGGCTTGCCGGTGTCGCCGTTCCAGTAGGGCGTGCAGGAGCCCGGGGCCTCGGTCTGCAGGAACGCCATGGTGAGGTGCTTCGCCCCGGAGCGCGCGGCGAGGTCCGCCGGGCTCTCGGGGCTGTAGGTCTCGAAGTAGGGCGCGAAGACGTGCGGCGGCAGGGGCGCCGCGGCGGCGCGGGCGCCGCCGCCTCCGCCCAGGACGAGCCCGGCGGCCGTGGCCGCGGCGGCGAGGGCGGAGAGCAGGGCACGGCGTATGCGGTGGGTGCGGCGGACTGGGTGTCGTCTCACGGAAGCTCCCGATGGTCCGGGCGGGGCCGGACGCGCGCGAGGGGTGGGGGACCGGTTGCGCGCTGAACATCGTTGGTCTGGACCAGAGTTGTGTCAAGGCTTCCGGCGGGGATCGTTCCGTGGGGCTCTCGGGGGCAGCTCGGGAGGGGCCGGGGGGCTAATGGATGCGGACCATGCGCACGGCGGAGCTGCGCACCACCTCCGGGTGCGGGTCCCCCGGCGCGTCGAGGCCGTAGAGGACGCCCCGGAGCTGCAGCGCGCCGCGGCGCCGGGCCCGGATCAGCGCCTCGACAGTCGCGCCGTCGCCCGAGGGCACGGTCCGGCCGCAGTTCACCGTGCGCCAGGCGCTGGCTCCGAGGGTGCGTTCCTGGACGCACGCGCGCAGGTACCGCGCGGTGTCGTCGTCGCCGTCCCCGCTGATGCGCAGGGCCTGCCCGGTGCGGACGGGATGCCCGGGAGCGGTGATCTCCATCGCTCCTTCGGCGGCCGCGGGGACGGCGAGGAGGGACACGGTCGCGGTGGCGAGGAGCGCCGTCGCGGCGGCGCGGGGGAGGAGGCGCTGGGGGTCGAGTGTCATGGCCCACCCTTCTGCGGTTCCGGGCTGCGGTTCCGGTCGTGCCGCTGATTCCGTCGTGCACATGGAATTTTTCCGGGGAATTCATATTTTCCGCGCCAACTCCCCTTTGAACCACTGTTATTGGTACGGTCCAGGCGAATGAGACGATACGCCTCCGGGGGCGCCCGCCGTGGACCCGCCGCCCTCCGGAGGCCGGGAGCCGAGGGGGCTGTGCGGCAGTCCGGAAATAACACTTGCTATATTGCGCAACTGTGAAAGTTGCCAGGCTGCCGCGGCACGTGCGGCGGCCGGATCCGATGGGGAGCACGTATGGGCCGTAGGCGGACCGGGACACCGGGGAAGGCGCAGCAACGGGCGCGGCGCGCCGGAGCGGCGGTGTCCGCCCCGGTGGCGCTGCTCGTGGCGGGCGCCGGCGCGGACGAGGCGGCCGGAGCCGGCCTCGGCCTGATCTTCGTGCTCACCGCCGCGGCCGCCGCCGCCCTCGCCGCGGCACTCTGCCCCCGCGGCCGTACGTGGTGGGTGCTCGCCGCCCCGCCCCTGGTCATCGCCGTCGTGGCCGTCGGCGCCCAGCTCGCCGCGGGCGCCGGCAGGAGCGGCGGCAGCCTCGTGATGGCCGTCGTCCACTGGGCCCTCGACACGTTCCCCGCCATGCTGGCGGCCGAGGCGACGGCGGCCGTCGTCCTGGCCGGGCGCGCGCTGCGCCCCGGCCGGGGGAGGAGGGCCGCTCATGCCTGAGCCGTACCGCCGCGACCGCGACCCCGGCCGCGACCGCAGCCGGGAGC